>NZ_JAPPTN010000001.1:0-813212 GCF_027587095.1 Vibrio sp. NFR | reverse complement strand
ACATCGATAGTAACTGCAGTGTCTTCATCCGTTGACACAGTATCGTTCACCGCCACTGGTGCGTCGTTGACTGGGTTAACTGTCACCGCAACCGTTGCATCGTCTGTTAGCTGACCATCTGAGATGGTGTAGCTAATCGTTGCGTCGCCATTGAAGTTTTCAGCAGGTGTAAACACCAACTTGCCGTCAACAATCGCCACCGTACCTTGCTCTGTTGGTACTGACGCCGCTGTGATAGTCAGCGTATCATTCTCTGGATCGCTGTCGTTCGCCAATACATCGATAGTAACCGCGGTGTCTTCGTCTGTTGCAACAGTGTCGTTGACTGCCACTGGTGCGTCGTTGATCGGGTTTACCGTTACAGTAACCGTGGCTTCATCAGTTAGTGCGCCATCCGTTACTACATAAGTAACCGTCGCTTCACCGTTAAAGTCTTCTGCAGGTGTGAATATCAACTTACCATCAATAATCTCTACTGTGCCTTGTTCTGCCGGAACAGTTGCCGATTCAATACTTAGTGAATCACTATCTGCGTCTTGGTCGTTAGCCAATACATCGATAGAAACCGAAGCGTCTTCATCGGTCAAAACGCTGTCATCTTCAGCAACCGGAGGACGAGGGTTGATTGCTGGCGATGTATTATCTGAATTTGCTGCGTTCAAAATAAGATCCGCGAGCGATAGGTTTTGAGTTTCAGACAAACCTAGTGCTGCGATACCCGTCGTTTCAAACAAAGTGCTAGCAAGTATTTCTGCCCCTGTACGCTCAACAGTCCCACTTTCTTGCAAACTGGAGCCGGCATTCTCACCCGCAGCTGGGGCAAACTCTTCATTCAGTAATGTCGGGTCTTGCCCGTCTCTAAGAGCGTCAATAATTTGAGCAACATCTTGAGTGATGTCTTGCTCGTCTTCTTCTGTTGCAACTTTAACTTGAAGTTTTTGTGGTTCATCTTCGATGACTGCAACAATCAGTTCGCCCGGTAATGGTCGCTCATTCTCGGCAAGAACCTTCAATTGCCCATTCAAATCTATTACGACTAACTGCTCACCAACTGGAACTAAGGAAGTACGATCCATATAAACCTCTGACATAAAAATACTGTCAACATTTTGACCAATGATACTTATTAGCTATATATTGCCCGAATATATTCCGCAATAACAGCGCATTAACACTTAATTTCAACTTTTGAGTCACATATTACTTATAAAAGTGTATATAGGACCTATTTGGGACTAGATCACAAACATACGGACACCAATTCTGTTTAAACCATTGAAAACATGATCTTTATCCAGAAAATAATTAGAACAACAGCTCATAAAGTGTAAAACTAATTATCCAACATTAATTATAGCAACTAGTCACATAGTTGATTGTTAATAGCATTGTGCGTTAGATTATTGACGCCTATAGAGTTGTCCCTATTTATAAGAACAATTTCTCGCCTTCAGACATGACTAAATCTAGGAGAAACAAAGTGAAGTGGACTCGTGCCAACGCCATATGCTTTGGTGTGCTTGCCGTTAGCCCTGCTTTCGGACAAACACTTGAGCAAGCGGTTGAAAATACACTTATTAGCAACCCAGACATCAAAAGTGCGTTTAATGAATTCGTAAGTAAGCGGTATGTGAATGAAGCCTCGAGCGGTGCTTATCTTCCTTCTGTCGACCTAGATGCAGGCGTCGGATATGAAGGGATAAACCCAGCAGAGAGTAATCGTAAGTCTACTGATTTAACGCGAAAAGAAGCGACAATTACGCTAACCCAGCTTATTTGGGATGGTTCAGCGACGCTTAACGACATTGACCGTACTGCAGCGGATGCTGAATCCGTTCGTTACCAATTATTAGCAGATGCTCAAGATAAAGCATTAGAGGTAGCTAAAGTCTACCTGGATGCCGTTAAAGCCTATGAAGTACTGACGCTTTCTGAAAATAACCTGAAAGTGCATAAGAAAATCTATCAAGATATCAAGAAACGTGTAGATTCAGGTATTGGTTCAACAGCGGACTTAACGCAAGTAGAAGCTCGTTTAGCTAAAGCACACGGTAACTTGGTAGCTGCTCAGAACAATTTGTTTGATACGCACACGATCTTCACACGTCTTGTAGGTCAAGCTCCGCAAGGACTTATCTTCCCTCGCGCAGATCAAAACTTCATTCCTTACACAGTAGATGATGCGATTGATTTGGCATTTAATTCTCACCCAGTGATTAAGATTTCAAAAGCGGATGTTGATTCGGCTAAGTTCCAGTACAAACAGTCTAAAGGTAACTACTACCCAACAGTTTCTGTAGAAGCTTCGCAAACATGGCGTGATGACGCAGCTGGTGTCGAAGGAAACAGTGATGAAACAACAGCGATGCTGCGTATGCGTTACAACCTATACAATGGTGGCAGTGACTCTGCAAATGCCGAAAGTTTCGCCTACCAGTTGAACAAAGCAAAAGACTTACGTGAACGCGCATATCGAAATGTAGAAGAAGGTTTACGCCTTTCTTGGAGCGCACTGGATCTGACACAACAACAGAAACAATTTTTGTCCGATCACGTAGATTCAGCTTCTGAGACAGTTATTGCGTACGAAAAACAATACCGTATTGGTAAACGTACCCTACTTGACTTGTTGAACACAGAAAACGAATTGTTTGAAGCTCGCAAAGACTACTTGGATGCGAAGTACGCAGAACAATACGCCAAATACCGTGTGATGAATGCGACTGGTCAACTATTGAATGCGCTTCGCGTTGATGTTCCGACTGAGTGGAATCAGAAGGTGGAGTACTAATTATGCAAGCAGTAAAGATTCTTTTCTCGTTGGGTCTTATCGTCGCAGCAAACCAAGCATTTGCGGAAGACGAGTATGAATACATGCAAACACCAAATGCTCAGCAAATTGCAGACCTACAAGATGACGATGATGATGGTGTGATTAACGCAAGGGACCTTTGCCCTGATACGCCGGCAACGTCAGAGATCGACAATGATGGTTGCGGTGAGTACATAAAGTCGTCTGAACAAATGCAAGTCCGTGTATTGTTCGCCAACGACTCTGATGAAATTAACCCTGTATTCCATCGCCAGATTCGCCAATTGTCTGAGTTTCTCAAAGAATACCCGACAACCTCTATCGAGCTACATGGCTATGCGAGTAAGGTAGGCGGCGCTTCTCATAACTTAGACCTATCAAAACGTCGAGCAAATAAAGTGCGCTCTGCGTTATTAGGTTACGGTATCAAACCAGATCGCGTTCGAATTGTTGGCTATGGCGATACTCACCTTGCTCAACAAGGAACAGACGAAGTGAGCCACGCACTTAACCGTCGTGTAACGGCCTCTGTTGTAGGCTACAAAGGTGAAATTAAAAAAGAGTGGACAATATTTACCACCCTTCCAGAGAACACACTTTAAGGAGCTTCGGCTCCTTTTGTTTTTCAACCTTGTTAAACCGTATTATGCTTTTGGAATCGGCACTTTAGTGTTAACCTACTCGCGTCATAACAATGAGAGTTTTGAAATGAGCAAACTTACATCAGATATCCAAGCAAACCTTGACCTTTTCGTTGCTGAAACTAAAGAAAACCAACTAGTTTGGGGGTTACGCAATGAAGAAGGTTGGCTATCTTGCGATTCAACTGAATTCGAAAACAGCGAAGTCATGCCTTTCTGGTCATCTAAAGAAGATGCGCAGGCACACAACGTTGAAGAATGGGCAGATTTCGAAGTACTAGAAATCCCACTAGATATCTTTGTTGAAGATTGGCTACTAACTCTTGCAGAAGACGGCGTTCTTGTTGGCACAAACTGGAATGCACAGCTAGAAGGTAAAGAGGTTGAACCTCAAGATCTAGCGAAACTATACGTAGGCTAATTCCCTAGGACCTCAGCACCGTGCTGGGGTCTTCTTTTCTATTACTTACCTTTTCGATGTAAAGCTCGACCGAGCGCATAGTTTTCATCACCCCACTATCTATACCCTTCGGCTTTTGTCACAATGACTCACTCCCAATTGGTATATCATACTGAACAAACAACATAGCAATAACATAAGGTTACATCACTATGCGTACGCTGCTTACTTTGCTTGCGTCTCTCCTATTAGGCAGTCAAGCAAACGCAAGTGACACTCAAAGCATCACTCAATGGCATTCTGTTTATCTAGCTACAATGAAAACAAATTCCAAATCTGCGCTCCACATGCTTCAAGACAGATACCACACTGCCGACTCTAATAGTGAGAAGCTTTACGTCAGTGGTTTGATTTACGAATACATGTCGAATATCAACCAGCCTTACTTTGGTAGCAGTCAGTTTCTGGAAAATCACTTTGCAAAGTTGGAATCAAAGTACATTCAAGCACTGTTAGAACGCAAACAGGGTGACTACGACGCTGCAGTAAACTTGTTCACCTCATTACTGCAAAGTGCTAAACAGCGCGCAGATATAGAAACAAAAGCGTTAATGAACTACCAGCTTTGCTACACCCTCAATCAACAGGGTCAGTACCACAAGGCTAACTTTTTCTGCTCATCGCTTAATAACCACTTAACTAACGACCACAAAGAGAGTATTCCTGCAGATCTTGCGCTGCGTGTAATCGCAAACAACTTCGACTTCCGTGGCGAATACGATATTGCACTTAGCTTGTACCGCCGACTCATTAATGAAATGCCAGCACAAAGCGACCCCACAGGTGTTTACAACGATGTAGGTAATTTGCTGAGTGAACTAGGTCAATTCGAACAATCTGAACAGTACCTAATTCAAGCACTACTTGCTCGACAATTAGAAGCCACACCTCTTGAAGTAGCTCAAGTGGAACATAGCTTGGCATCCATGTATTACAAATCTAAAGATTACGAGAAGTCCATCAGTCACTATAAGAATGCGCTAACACTACTCGAAGAACTGAATTACCCATACGGCAAGGGACTAACTTATCTTGGGCTTGGTTCTGCCTACGTCGATTCTGGTGACTTAAAAAGCGCCGTTCCCCATATTAAAAACGCTTTAGAGTTGGGCAAAGAGTACGAAAACGAACGCTTACAAACTGAAAGTCACTTGGCGGCAGGCTTCGCTTACCTAAAACACCGCATGTTGAAAGAAGCACTGGAACACGCGAATGCCGCGTTAGAGTTAGCAAACAAGAACTCAACGACCGCGTTGCAATCAAAATCTCAATTGTTACTCTCGCAAATCTTCCAAGAACAGAACGAGTATGAAACAGCTCTATCCCACTACCGCGAGTACGCAACATTGGAGTTAGCAAACCGAGATGCCAACAATGTAAAAGCAATCGAAGCGCTAGACCTAACGAAAAGTGAATATGAATATGAGTTGCAACTCGTAAAAATTGACAACGAACGTAACTTAAAACTGCTTGAGCTTAAAAAGCTTGCCGAGCAACAGCGAGCGTACAACTTTGTAGTATTTGTGTTACTCGCTGTTTTGTTGGTCGCACTCTTTGCTCTACGAAAAATAAAGATGGAATCTCGTTTAGACAAGTTAACAGGCTCCCTGAATCGGAGTTCAATCATCGAGAAAATCCGTTCTCAATCGATCAGCGCGCCAGATGATATGCGCTACGTACTTGCACTATTCGACCTAGACAACTTTAAACTGATTAACGATAAATACGGGCATCCAGTAGGCGACTTAGTCCTAACTCAAGTCTGTAAGTCACTTCAATCTAAACTAAATAAAGGAGAATATTTGGGACGTATTGGAGGAGAAGAGTTTATCTTGTTACTAAAGAATGTGGATGAAATTGATGTGCCATTTCGTGTTCAAAGCCTTCACAAAACCATCTCAGAAAAGCAGATAAAAACAGACGACGGTCATTCGGTCAATGTCACAGCAAGCTTGGCCTATCTCTCTACATCAAAACCACTTAGTAATTTTGATGAGCTGTATTCGATATTAGACCAAGCTTTGTATCAATCAAAAAGAAATGGGCATGATGCCGTGATTGATGCTTATAACGAGCCTATTGATCTTCCGCTTTCTGCTTTTGAATCAACGACTGCATAACAGTGTCTTTGTTATTCAGGTAATCATCTAAGCCCGCTTTGCGCAGATCGCAAGACGGGCAATCACCACAGCCATCACCAATGATGCCGTTGTAGCAAGTTAGAGTACTTTCACGGACCAGTTGCAACGCATCGTACTGATCTGCCAACGCCCATGTTTCCGCTTTATTTAGCCACATCAGCGGTGTTTTGATGTCGAACTGACGATCCATGCCTTTTACTAAAGCACTGTTCATCGCTTTCACAAAGTCATCACGGCAATCAGGGTAACCACTAAAGTCGGTTTCACACACGCCAGTAATAACGGTTTCAGCACCAATTTGGTATGCATAAATGCCAGCTAGCGTTAGGAACAAAATATTGCGACCCGGAACGAATGAATTCGGCAAACCGTTCTCTTGAAGTTCATGAGAAACTGGAATGTCATCACGAGTCAAAGAGCTGATTGCTAGTTCGTTCAGAAGACCTACATCCATGACTTTATGAGCAGCAACACCAAGATCTTTTGCTACTTTTTCCGCAACTTCGATCTCTAACTTATGACGTTGACCATAATCAAATGTGATTGCATGTACTTCATCAAACTCTTTTAACGCTTGAACCAGACATGTTGTAGAGTCCTGTCCACCACTGAAAACAACAACTGCTTTTTTCATCTTTTTCTCCGAGCTTAAGCAATACTTAAGTATTTATGAGTTTGAACTGACAAGCGCCAGTTACGTGCCACGCAAGTATCAATACAAAGCTGTGTTGCTCTTGGCTTTTGGCTAATTGGTTGCAGAGCGATGATGGTTTTTGAGTCTATATCGGCCATCGTAAGCAAGTCATCAAGATGATCGATATCTTTTTGTGTGCCAACTGGATGCTTAATTTCATTTGCGCGCTCCAACGCACTTTTAAGTACAGGCAATTTACCTTTCATCGCGACTTTAGGTGACACGGTCACCCAAGTATTTTCTGAAGTAACGACTTCTGAAGTGCCGCTGGTTTCAATTTGGCACTGGCAACCCATATCTTCAAATGCTGCGGTTAAATCACGCAAATCATAAATGCAGGGTTCACCGCCAGTGATCACAATGTGCTGAGCATTGAAGCCTTGCTTTTTGTATTCTGCTACGATGTCTTGTGCAGATGCGAAACACCATGTTGGGGAGTCCTCTGTTTTCACCAAGATATCGCCAATCTGGCGTTGGTCTTTCTCTTCTGCGTACCAAGTTTGCTTTGTATCGCACCAAGAGCATCCTACCGGACATTCTTGCAAACGCACGAAAACAGCTGGCACACCAGTGAAAACCCCTTCCCCTTGGATGGTTTCAAACATCTCATTTAGCTTATACAACGTAGAACTCACTCAACTCATAATACTTCGAGGCGAAGACCTTAATGGAGAGGCGCACTCAGGTCAATTTAAACCAAAAATAAATTGTTAAAATAGGTCTTTTTGTAGTTTCATACACGAGTTCCCAATTTTTAAGGTAAGTAAAGATGTACAAACTGATCGCCCTAGATATGGACGGTACGTTGCTAAACAGCGACAAAGTAATTTCAGAAGAGAACAAGCAAGCCATCACTAAGGCTCGTGAAGCTGGTGTGACCGTTGTACTTGCTTCAGGTCGTCCTCTTGAGGGTATGCAAGACAAATTGGATGAGTTGAACATCAACTCTGATAAAGACTTTGTACTGTATTACAACGGTTCTATGGTGAAGAACATTAGCACCAATGAAATCATCCACCAGCAAATCATCGATGGCAAAGCAGCAAAGAAAATCGCTCGCAAAGCAAAAGAACTTGGGGCGTACGTTCATGCATTCAGTCAAGAACACGGTTTAATTACTGAAGAAAACAACCCATACACTGATATCGAGGCAAAAATTAATGGTCTTGATGTCACTGAAATGAACTTCGAGTCACTTTCTGATGATCACGCCATCATCAAAGCGATGATGGTTGCAGAGCCAAGCAAACTTACCGAAGTGATAGCAGCGCTACCGTCAGATCTAAGAGAAGAATTCACCGTAGTACAAAGCGCACCGTTCTTCTTAGAGTTTTTGAATCCATCAAGTAATAAAGGCATCGGTGTTTCAGCAATCGCAGAATACTTAGGCATCAAAGCTGAAGAAGTGATTTGTATGGGCGATGCCGAGAACGACCATCACATGCTTCAATATGCGGGTCTTGGTATTGCAATGGCAAACGCGATGGAAGAGACAAAAGAAATCGCAGACTACATCGCTGAGAGCAACGATGAACACGGCGTAGCAAAGTCTATTGAGAAATTCGTTTTGAACGCTTAACAAATCTGAAGTAAACGCCAATTAAAAAACCTCGCTATTAAGCGAGGTTTTTTATTACTCTGCGTGCTTGTTTTTACACGTTAGTTTTCTCGCTAACACAATAAATGTCAGCATCAATAGAGGGTAATGGAAGGTGCTAAACACCAAAGACCAAAATCCGCTAAATGAAACCGTTGTGCTCAAGTAAAGATACAATTGCTCAACCAGCAATAACGCCAGAATCACAAACAACATCTGTTGACGGTCAAAACGTATTTCTGACTCTTTGAAGGTCATCACCAGCGCTGACGCAGTAATCAGAATCGCTAACCAGCTAGTAAATACGGGCAACGACCAAATGACAGAAATCACTGCGGTAATCGCAGTCATCGTAAACCAAACACTTTTTGAACTCAGTAACTTGTCTACGTCCACATCGGGGTTGCCTTCGAGTCGGAGCACATGCCATGCAACCAAAGAACCCAACAAAGCACCAATCAACATATCTAGGATAAATGCAGTACCAAGGAAGAACTTACAAGCCAGTACGGTCAAAGTCACAAGGGCAACAAGCAACGTGATTCGGTTTAGACCAAAGGTATTTGTTCTTTGGAACATAAACGTCATCACACAAAACCACACCGCTACCGGCAAACTTGGAAAACTAAAGCCAAAGCTTTGAGTTAACTCTGCCATTGGTACATATACATGCGGTCTTGGTAGTGAGAACCCCTGTTGAGCAACGAGAGTCATCAACGAAGTTGCGGTAACAGCAAAGAACAGCCGATATACAAAACGACTATCGAAACGCATCATCACGAATGGAAACAAGAACAACAAAAATGTTGGATTGCTCAAACTCGTAATTAGGTCTGCTATTTCACACGCCGTATTACGACTACTCGATGAAAACGAACCTACCCAACTCTGTAGATCCATCATCCAAGACAACTCCAGTTGACGGAAATTGGGCGCTGACTCAATTAACTGTTCAACATAAACGACAGGTTGTTCAGTCGCTCTAGTGTAGAACTCGCCTACATCTTTCCACTGCTCAGGATAACGGTACAAAGAGGCTGACATGTTACTCGGGCTCACTAGCATCGCAGAAGCGACTTCAACGCCATAATGAGGAGCAAACCAGATAGGTAACTCATTACCATCAATTTTATTGGTCATCGAAAACGCAATTACGTCTGAATCCGATACACAATCAAAGAAAACAGCAGTATCTGTTCTACCTAACTCTTCACCAACAGTAACAACTAAACCGGTTTCTTCCCACGTTTCTCTCTGCGCAGCAAGTTTAGGCGATTCACCTTGAATAATGGTGCCACCAGGAAGGGAAATTTTATTCGTTAATATCTCGTGGATTAATACTAATTTGTTATCTGCGCGAACAACACAAAGCGCCCCTTTCACATCTTCTGGAAGAGGATTCGCGGCAGACAAAGGAGAAACAAACAGTGAAATGGAATACAGGATGAGAAAAAACAACTGTCTCAGCACAAAATACAACCTTTAAAAGAGAGAAGAATCACACCGTCATGATGGCAGGGTTGCCAATATTTTTCGACATAAATTAAGTAACCAGTTGTACATTTGGCGAACATGTCAAAAAAAGACTTAATGATACTTTTCAAAATAATTCTGACAGAAATCAGACATAACTCGAAACATTGGCTGCAATTTTGCCAGTTATATTAATTTAACGTCAGGGTAATTTATGTGGATTTTACGCGTTCTCAGAATTGAAACAATAGAAGAGAGTTTATTATCAGTGAGAAATAAACTCTCTTAAACGATTACAGCTTCAACCATGCATAGCCTAGTCCAGCGACAGTTAACCAATCACAGACGCCTGCATATTGCGAGACACTCCTGATGCGATATCCACTTTCGTAACACCTTGAGGCTTTGAAGAGAGTTTTAACAGAGCGATATCATGAGACAAAGTAGAACGATTATAGGAAGGATGTACGTAGATTTGGCTGACATTAGAGCGAACGCCATCAGTACCATTATAAATCACACCACCAATTTTGACGGCAATTTGATTAGGAGCATCGCCATCAACACAGTGAGCAGCCGTGAGAACATAGCCATCCCCAATATAACTCGCCCCGCAGAAAGAACGATTACCATTGCGGCTGACTATCTGCGTATAAAATTTCCAGCCATTGGGGTTTGCCGTGATACCACCCACGATATCCGGCTGAATTTCATTGTTTTGTGTTTGCGTGACTTGTTCTGCACTTGCCAACATTGGCAATAACGCCGTTGCAAGTAAGGTTTTTGATAGATTCAATGTTATTTTCCTCTGTTTTATGAGGCACTATTCATGTGCCACTTACAAAACAAGCAAACAAAAACAACATCACCAATTTGGATGAGAATGAGTCGCCGCACATTGCGACGAGACTAATAGTAAATACTGACCATTAGACTCAACTTTTGCACCATCAGATTACATAAGTCACTAAGTTACCGTCTTAACTACGCATTAATTAACGTTCAGATAACGACTTTCTTAACCAATGAATATGATGCCCAAAACCTTGGTTCTCATAGAGAGAAATCGCTGTCTGGTTAAAGTCCCAAACCTCAACAAACATCTGTTTCACTCCGTAATCAACGAATGTCGCCTCTATCTTTTCAATCAAAGCCTTTGCGGTACCTTGCTTACGATATTCGGGTAAGACGTATAGCTCATCAACGCTTCCCATCATGACAGGTTTACTAACCGTAGAAATAAGCTCGCAGAAATGCCCAGATACAAAGCCGACGATCTCACCCTCTACTCTAGCGACATACACCAAACATTCAGGATTATCGAGATAGCGAGCAATACTCTTTTCTTGTTCGATTTCTTCTGCGGTTTTAAACAGCTCTGGAGATTGGATGTGGTGCTCATCATGCAGTTCGAACATCAAATCATTGAGTTGTTCAAGATCGTCAAAAAGCGCTGGTTTGATTACAAAAGTAGACATAGGAAAAGAAGCCAAAAACAGGAATCCATATAGTGTGTGTTTAAACACGAGATTAGGCAAGCAGGAATGCAAAAGCCTCTTGCCGACAAAGCAAGAGGCTTCGATATTTACGATTGGTCGCAGCTAATCTAAGATCGTGCTTAATTAAAATCGTACTTAACTAGCCACGTTTAAGCACTCGTTCGATTTCGCCTAAACTGGATGGATCATCAATGGTTGATGGCACCACGTATTGCTCACCATCGGCTATTTGACGAATGGTTCTTCGCAAAATTTTGCCTGAGCGTGTCTTTGGTAAACGATCGACAACCAGCGCATGTTTAAAGCAAGCCACAGCACCAATCTCGTTGCGCACTTTACCCACCAACTCACCCTCTAGCGTTAGATCATCAATCTTCACACCATCTTTAAGAACCACGAAGCCAAGTGGTAGCTGTCCTTTTAACTCATCATGGATACCGACTACTGCGCATTCCGCAATCGCTGGGTGACCACCAACGATTTCTTCCATCTCGCCGGTAGACAGACGGTGACCTGCGACGTTAATTACGTCATCAATACGCCCCATGATAAACAGGTAGCCATCTTCATCTAGGTAACCGCCATCTCCCGATACGTAGTAACCCGGAAATTGACTTAGATAACCAGTTTCAAAGCGGTCATGGTTGCGCCAGACAGTCGGTAAACAGCTTGGTGGTAATGGGCGCTTCAAAGCTACAAAACCTTGCTGATTTGCACCCACTGGCATACCCATTTCGTTGAGAATCTCGACCTGATAGCCAGGAATCGGCTTGGTAGCGGAGCCTGCTTTTACCGACATCATCTCGATACCGGTCGGATTGCCCGCGATCGCCCATCCGGTCTCCGTTTGCCACCAGTGGTCAATGACCGGCTTATCTGCTTTGCTTTCGACCCATTCTAGCGTTGGTGGATCAAGGCGTTCGCCTGCCATAAAGATAGAGTCGAGATTGGACAAGTCGTATTGCTTAATGAACTCGCCTTCTGGGTCTTCTTTCTTAATTGCACGAAAAGCGGTTGGCGCGGAAAAAAGCACATCCACTTTGTATTCGTCACAAACACGCCAGAATGCACCCGGATCCGGTGTTCTCACTGGTTTGCCTTCAAATAGAATAGTTGTACAGCCATGAATCAACGGTGCGTACACAATATAAGAGTGACCAACGACCCATCCTACATCCGATGCAGCCCAGAACACGCCATCTTGGGGGATGTTATAAATCGACGTCATCGAATATTTCATCGCCACGGCATGACCACCATTGTCACGCACCACGCCTTTTGGTTTCCCTGTTGTGCCAGAGGTATACAGAATATAAAGAGGATCTGTCGCTAGCACAGGGACACACGCATGAGGCAAAGCTTGCGCGTATTCTTGCTGCCAATCTAAATCACGTTCAAGGTTAAGTTCGGCTTCGCACTGCGGGCGTTGAAGAACAAAGACTTTCTCAGGCTTCCAACGGCTGTCCATAATGGCTTTATCAACCATTGGTTTGTACGGGATCACCTTGTTAATTTCGATGCCACAAGACGCCGTCATGATGACTTTAGGTTCCGCATCTTCAATTCGAACAGCAAGCTCATTCGGGGCAAAACCGCCAAACACCACCGAATGAATCGCGCCCAATCGAGCACACGCTAACATCGCCATTGCTGCTTCTGGGATCATCGGCATGTAGATGACCACACGATCGCCTTTGGTTACGCCTTGGTTGGAAAGCATACCCGCGATTTTTGCTACTTGGTCGCGCAAAGCTTGATAACTGTAAGTTTGTTTTTGACCCGTCACTGGCGAATCATAAATCAGTGCGGTTTTATCCCCCCTTCCATGCTCGCAATGATAATCCAACGCGAGCCATGATGTGTTCATTACGCCATCAGGAAACCAACGTTCAATCCCATGTTCGTCAGCTTGTAAGATGGTATTTGGCGCTTCAAACCAATCGATGTTTTCAGCTTGAGCACGCCAAAAGTTTTCCGGTTCGTTCTGTGCCCAAAGGTATTCTTTTTGATATGCAGACATATTGCTTCCTCCAGTATGTCCTGACATTGCTTCTCTTAAGTATCACTACCATGCAATTGTGTTATTCAAAGACATTGGAGGGAACACGCACAAAGCCCTCCATCAGTATTCTTGCGCTGCGGCTCATGATGGCTTTCTCAACCACCCAACCTTGTTCTGTTTGTTTGGCTTTTGCCCCCACCTTAAGTGTTCCTGATGGATGCCCAAACGTCACAGATTCTTTCTCTCCGCCGCCAGCCGCTAGGTTGACTAGAGTACCCGGGACGCATGCCGCCGAGGCAATGGCGACCGCTGCGGTTCCCATCATGGCGTGGTGAAGTTTGCCCATAGATAAAGCTCGGACGAGAATATCGACCTCACCTACTTCTACGGTGTTACCACTCGACGATAAATAGGATTTAGGCTGGGAAACAAACGCAATCTTAGGCGTGTGTTGACGTGTTTGAGCCTCTTCGAGCGAATCAATCAGCCCCATTTTTAGCGCGCCATGAGCACGAATGGACTCAAACCTCGCGAGCGCAAACTCATCGTTATTGATGTCATCTTGAAGCTCAGTGCCTTGGTAGCCGAGCGCTTCTGCGTCAATGAAGATCGTCGGTATGCCTGCGTTAATGAAGGTTGCGTTGAATGTCCCAACATCTGGCACGACCAAATCGTCTACTAGATTGCCGGTTGGAAACATGCTACTTTCGCCATCAGCAGGGTCGACGAAATCAACTTGGATTTCAGCCGCTGGAAACGTCACACCATCAAGCTCAAACGCCCCTGTTTCTTGAACGAAACCATTTACGATTGGCACATGAATCAATATGGTTTTGCCAATATTTACCTGCCATACACGAACGGTAACGATGCCGTTTTGAGGAATTTGATCTTCGTCGATCAACCCTGCATGAATGGCGAAAGGTCCGACTGCAGCAGAAAGATTGCCACAGTTACCACTCCAATCGACAAACGGCTTATCTATCGATACTTGCCCGAACAGGTAATCAACGTCGTGATCGACTCGCTGACTGCGCGACACAATCACAGTTTTACTGGTGCTGGAAGTCGCGCCGCCCATGCCATCAATTTGTTTGGCATACGGATCCGGACTGCCAATCACACGAAGTAACAGTTTGTCTCTTGCCTTACCTGCGACTTGCGCTGGCTGTGGCAAATCTTCAAGGTTGAAGAAAACACCTTTGCTCGTACCGCCGCGCATGTAAGTCGCCGGGACTTTGATTTGGCTTTGCATCTTGCTATCCATATCTTGCTCCGTTATTGCGCTATCTATTGCGAGAGGAAATCTTTAGCAAAGCGTTGTAACACACCACCCGCTTTGTACACGTGAACTTCATCTTCGGTATCTAGTCGACAAGTCACCGGCACATCAACCTTGTCGCCATTAGTTCGGGTAATCACCAACGCCAAATCCGCACCTGGAGTGATATCGCCGATAACGTCATAAAGTTCAGTGCCATCTAATTCGAGCGTCTTTCGGTTCACGCCATCTTTAAATTGCAGAGGAAGTACGCCCATGCCAACTAAATTGGTACGGTGAATGCGCTCAAAACCTTCCGCGACAATCGCTTCTACACCCGCCAAGCGAACGCCTTTCGCCGCCCAATCTCGCGACGATCCTTGACCATAATCCGCACCCGCGACCACAATAAGCGGCTGCTTGCGATTCATGTAAGTCTCAATCGCCTCCCACATGCGTGTCACTTTGCCTTCAGGTTCGACTCTCGCTAACGATCCTTGCACTACTTCGTCGTTTTCCTTGACCATTTCGTTGAACAGTTTCGGGTTAGCGAAAGTAGCGCGCTGCGCGGTTAAGTGATCGCCTCGGTGAGTCGCGTATGAGTTAAAGTCTTCTTCTGGCACGCCCATCTTCGCGAGGTATTCGCCTGCGGCGCTGCTTGCCAAAATTGCGTTTGATGGCGACAAATGGTCGGTCGTAATGTTATCGCCTAAAACGGCAAGAGGACGCATTGAAGACAGAGTTCGCTCACCAGCCAGTGCTCCCTCCCCCTCTTTTTGCCAGTAGGGAGGTCGACGGATATACGTACTCATCGGACGCCAATCGTAGAGCGGATTCGGGTTACGAGCCTCATCATTCAGTTTAAACATTTGAATGTAGACTTGATTAAATTGCTCTGGCTTAACGTACTCACCCACCACAGCATCAATTTCTTCATCCGTTGGCCACAAGTCATTGAGGTAAACCGGCTTGCCGTCTTTGTCTGTGCCTAAAGAATCACGTTCGATATCAAAGCGAATCGTACCGGCTAACGCGTATGCAACGACCAAAGGTGGCGATGCTAAGAATGCTTGTTTTGCATAAGGATGAATTCGACCATCAAAGTTTCGGTTCCCAGAAAGTACTGCCGTTGAATACAGATCTCGGTCGATGATCTCTTGTTGGATTTTCGGGTCAAGTGCACCACTCATACCGTTACAGGTTGTACACGCATAAGCCACGATACCAAAACCAAGTTTCTCTAGTTCAGGGAGTAAGCCAGATTCTTCAAGGTAGAGTCGAGCAACTTTAGAACCCGGAGCAAATGAAGACTTCACCCAAGGTTTGCGCACCAATCCAAGCTCATTCGCTTTCTTAGCGACCAGACCTGCTGCCACAACGTTTCTTGGGTTACTGGTATTGGTACAAGAAGTAATCGCCGCGATGATCACCGCGCCATCTGGAAGCTCGCCTTCTTTCTCTTGCCACTCTCCAGAAACACCACGCTCAGCAAGCTCTGAGGTAGGTAAACGACGATGAGGATTAGATGGACCTGCCAAATTACGCCCGACTTGGGACAAATCAAACTCAAGTACGCGTTCGTAAACGGCAGTGTCTAAATCATCTGCCCACAGACCGGTTTGCTTGGCGTACTTCTCAACCAAGTCGACCTGTTGATCATCGCGCCCTGTCAGTTTGAGGTAATTAATGGTCTGCTCATCAATGTAGAACATCCCAGCGGTTGCGCCGTATTCTGGCGTCATGTTTGAGATGGTCGCGCGGTCGCCGATGGTTAGGTCTCGCGCCCCTTCGCCAAAGAACTCGAGATAGGATGAAACCACACGTTCATTGCGCAGGAACTCGGTAATCGCCAACACGATATCGGTAGCGGTAATACCCGGTTGACGCTTACCAGTCAGCTTCACGCCAACAATGTCTGGTAGACGCATCATCGACGGGCGACCAAGCATAACCGTCTCCGCCTCTAAACCGCCGACACCAATCGCAATCACGCCAAGAGAATCAACGTGAGGTGTATGACTGTCTGTGCCGACACAGGTATCTGGGTAAGCAATGCCTTGCTTGGCTTGCACAACCGGAGACATCTTCTCCAAGTTGATTTGGTGCATGATGCCATTACCTGCAGGAATAACGCTAACGTTCTCGAACGCCGTTTTACACCACTCGATAAAGTGGAATCGGTCTTCGTTTCTGCGCTCTTCTATCGCGCGGTTTTTCTCAAACGCCTCTGGGTCAAAGCCTGCATGTTCAACTGCCAGTGAATGGTCAACGATCAATTGCGTTTCAACCACAGGGTTTACTTTCGCTGGGTCACCGCCTTGTTCGGCAATCGCATCACGTAGACCAGCGAGGTCGACTAATGCGGTTTGTCCAAGGATGTCATGACAAACCACGCGCGCCGGATACCAAGGAAAATCGAGGTCACGCTTGCGTTCAATCAACTGTTTTAAGCTATCAGTGAGCGTATTTGGGTCACAGCGACGAACCAACTGCTCTGCTAAAACGCGTGAGGTGTATGGGAGCTTTTCATAGGCTCCTGGAGAAATATCGTTAACAGCTTCTCGGGTATCAAAATAATCGAGTTGGGTTCCCGGGAGCGGCTTACGATATTGAGTATTTATATTTGTGGTGATGCTCATGGGCTTGCTTCCGCTTTAGTGTACATCTTGTGCCTGAACGCACCGCGATACTGTTTTTGAAATGGAATCGCGGTGAAAAAGACGCCCCTTGTGAATGCCATCAAGACAAAACTCACAAAGAGGCGTCACGCGCTAGCGTTGTTCGATTGGCACCCAGTCTTGATGATCCGGTCCTGTATAATCCGCACTTGGGCGAATAATTCGGTTGTTCGCTCGTTGTTCATACACGTGCGCCGCCCAACCTGTCAGTCGGCTCATCACAAAGATTGGCGTAAACAATTTGGTCGGAATATCCATGAAGTGGTAAGCCGAAGCATGGAAGAAGTCGGCATTACAGAACAGACCTTTCTCGCGCTTCATTACGGATTCCACGCGCTCAGAAACCGCGTAAAGATGCGTGTCACCCACCTCTTTCGATAATGCTTCTGACCAACGCTTAATCAGTGCATTACGAGGGTCACTTTCGCGATAAATCGCATGCCCAAAGCCCATAATTTTGTCTTTGTTCTTTAACATCTGAAGAATGTTGGCTTCTGCTTCATCTGGCGTTTGCCAATCTTGAATCATCTCCATCGCCGCTTCGTTTGCACCGCCATGAAGTGGACCACGTAGCGTGCCGATAGCAGCTGTGATACAAGAATGAAGATCAGAAAGCGTAGAAGCACACACGCGCGCCGCAAATGTTGAGGCATTAAACTCATGCTCTGCATAAAGAATCAAAGAACAGTGCATCACCTTTTTGTGCGTTTCGCTTGGTGCTTTATCAGTAAGAAGTTTTAGGAAGTAGCCGCCTATGCAGTCTTCGCTGTTATCGTGCGTTTTGATTCGTACGCCATCGTGGCTGAAGCGATACCAGTAACAAATGATGGCAGGGAAAAGCGCCAGCATTCGCTCAGTAGCATGGAGCTGTTGCTCAAAGTCCATTTCTTGCTCTAAGTTACCCAGCATAGAGCAACCTGTGCGCATAACGTCCATCGGGTGAGCATCAGAAGGGATCAGCTCTAACGCTTGCTTAAGCTCCGCTGGTAAGCCACGCAAGCTCAATAGATGTGTCTTGTAGGCGTCTAGCTCTTGTTGATTAGGTAAGTGACCGCGTAACAGCAAATGCGCGACTTCTTCAAATTGAGCATGATTTGCCAAGTCCGTAATATCGTAACCACGATACGTTAGACCCGTCCCCGTTTTACCGACAGTGCATAAAGCTGTGCTTCCAGCGCTTTGACCGCGTAGACCTGCGCCACCTATCTCAGCTTTCTTTTCTACAGAATGAGGCATTGTTGAACTCCTTTTCTGTCTGATTTGGCTCTCTTAATGGGCTCTTTTGAATCAGACAATTTTCACGTTATTGGATTAGAGATTCCGTTTATCTATCTTTTTCTTGGGCTTCCGTTTGTTTCTTTGTTGACCTTATTTACCCTCCGAAAACAGCTTGTCTAACTTATTCTCGTAGTCGTGGTAATTAAGGTGCTCATACAGCTCTTTTCGTGTCTGCATTGAATCAAGCAGCGCTTCTTGGTTGCCAACTTCAAGCAAGTGTTTGTAAACCATCTCGGCAGCTTTGTTCATCGCACGGAATGCGCTCAATGGGTACAAAACCATGTCCACTTTGGATTGCGCTAACTCTTCACAGCCATACAGTGGCGTTTGTCCAAACTCAGTAATGTTGGCAAGAATCGGCACATGCTTCCCTGTTGCGTCTTCGAGCGCTGTTGAGAACTGCTGATATTGGTCTAGCTGGTTCATGGCTTCTGGGAAGATCATGTCTGCGCCAGCTTCCACACATGCAATCGCACGTTCAATCGCACTGTCCATGCCTTCCACCGCCAACGCATCAGTGCGAGCCATAATGACAAAGCTCTCGTCAGTACGTGCATCCACCGCCGCTTTCACTCGGTCGACCATTTCTTGTTGGCTAACAATCGCTTTGTTTGGGCGATGACCACAACGCTTCTGCGCCACTTGGTCTTCCATGTGCACTGCCGCCGCACCGGCTTTTTCCATCGCTTTGATAGTGCGTGCGATGTTAAAAGCTCCACCAAAGCCGGTATCGATATCAACCAGTAATGGCAAATCACACGCATTGGTGATGCGGTCTACGTCCACCAAAACGTCGTTCAATGTCGTAATGCCAAGATCTGGCAAGCCGTAAGACGCGTTAGCGATGCCGCCACCCGACAAATAGATAGCTTGGTGACTCAAGTTTTTCGCCATCATGGCGCAGTATGGGTTAATGGTGCCGACGATCTGCAGTGGGTTGTTTTGCTCAATGGCGAGTCTGAACTTCGCCCCCGGAGATAAGCTCATGACAATTTCCTTCTAGTCTTGTTTTACCCTTCATACTTGAAGCTGCAGCTTTGTTAACTGCGCCAATTCACCGGATCGCCGGCCGCCAAAATTACATAGCGCACCTATGCTCATAGGGCTGAATTGTCTTGTTGCCGCGCCGCAACTCCAATTATTTTGGGTAAAGTTTTGGAATCTGAAATCTGTAATTCGATAAGTTTTCGGCTGCCTGAGATGTGCCTTCTCATCAGCATTTCTGCCAGTTCTTCATCACGGTTGCGAATCGCTTGCAGAATGAATTTGTGCTCGTTGAGTGCTTCGTTAGGACGAGATTGCGCACGTGGCGATTGGTAACGATACATGCGCAACAAGTGATACAGCTCATCGCAAAGCAAAGAGATAAGCTTGCTGTTTCGGCTCGCTTGAATGATTCGATAATGGAAGTCGAAGTCACCATGCTGGTGGAAGTAAGACGATCCTTCGACTTCGTCAATATGTTTGGAATGTGTCGACAATAGCATTTCCAAACTCAACAATTCTTCTTGAGTGATATAGCGAGCCGCGAGCCTTGCCGCCATGCCTTCTAACGCTTCGCGGACTGAATACAATTCGATGAGTTTTTCTGGGGAGAAAGTAATAACACGAGCACCAACATGCGGAATGCGCTCAATCAAACCAAGTCCTTCAAGGCGCATCATGGCTTCACGTAAAGGACCTCTACTCACTTGATATTTCTTGGCTAATTCAGGCTCTGAGATTTTACTGCCCGGTTCAATTTCACCACTCACAATCGCTTCCACTAACGATTCGGTCAGCGATTCAGATTTAGTGTGCTCTTTTTCAGAGACAATCACTTTATGACGAGTTTTCAATTCTGTATTCATATTCAAGGCACTCGTATTTAGAAATCAAAGTTTCAACAATTGGTTAACTTGAATATAAAATAGACGATCAGATTGTCGACAATCAAGCAAATTGTCGACAATTTAGACTAAGGTATAGTGCTATTGAGTGATTTATGAATGGATAAATAGGCAATTTAATGAGAACAATTCGAGATTGTCGACAATAAAAGTTAAATAAATTCAGTAAGTAAACAAAATTAGGGAGCACAACAGCTCCCTATTTGGGTTCAATTTGGTAGCTAGCGGTAAGTTTTGTCTAGTTGACCAGTTTGTAGGTTAAGTCTTTTTCATCCAACAACCCGGATTCAACGAGGTTTCTCTCCAACATCATGTCTTGCAGTTGTTTCAGCGAATTGATGTTACCGTAACTGCGGCGGATCTGGTCAAATGCTTCTTCCAGTTGCGGTAGGTTTTGTGCATTCATCTGGTCAGTAGTCGCTTCAGAAGCCGCTAAGAACCACTCTACATCCTTGGTGATCTCTTGCACTTGAATCAGGCTTTCACGCAATTTCGCTTGGTAATGCTCGACCTCTTTGATGGCAGAAAAGAACTCCGTCCATGCTTGCATGTTGTCGATAGCGGACGTGGAAGACATGGTGGTTTTGTTGAGCTTCACACGGGATTCATTGATCGCCTCTTTAAGCTTGAATAAACGCAAACTGAGCTCATCAGAACGCTTTGGTAACAACTTCACCTCGTACTTCACTAGCTTACGAATCGCATGAATGTGTTCATCACGCTTACGAGCAGAAAGCGCCAAGAACTCGTGATCGACTTTTCCTACCGAGTTAGTTTTAAGTTGCTTGCGAGCAGATTCAATTTTTTTGTTAAGAAGAGATTTAACCCCTTTCTTTGAGCCCTCTTCCCACGCTTTGCGAGAAGCGGCTTTTAACGCTGCCCCACCTGCGACTTCCAACAGGGCTGCCCCCTCTTTCGAGCCGGGAAATGGAATCATCCCGATACCAGTCCTTACCCCTTTTTGTGCAATATCCATCGCGACCATTTTCTTGTCACGTTTCACCCAGTTCTTTGCAGATTGGTATTTATTACCGAATTTTCTCGCCCAACTTTTGTGATATGACTTACTGTCCTTTTCTACATTTTGCAAAAATTCTTTCGCCATCTTTTTTGCATTTTGACTCGCCATAAAGAACTCCTTTTCTTTTAATAAATCGAATAGCGAATAAGATCTAATACTGCTATTTTTTGAGTAATTTGATTAATAATAGTATTTATATTTCAAATTTTTATTATTGAAAAGTTCAAGCATAAGGATATGCAATGGCTGATAAATACAGCAGTTCGGCTAGTTTAATGTCTGCAAAAGACTCAAGTAATCAAGAACATATCATAAGCAATGCAACAGTAAAGCAAGCCTTATCAGAGCCCTTTGAAATCAAAGCGATGCTGGTATCCAGTGGCTTTGACATGCAAGATCAGTTGGGGCAATTTCTTACAATAAACCGTTATTTCAACGAATCTGGCAGTAATACACTTAATCGTTCCTACAACGGAATTGTGACATTGATCCAACATTTAGGAATGGATTCAAATTTACAAAACCACCAATACGAAATAACGCTTAAACCGTGGTTTTGGTTATTAAAACACACACATTCCTTCCGGGTTTATCAAAATCAATCCACACAAGAAATCGTCAGTGATATTTTCGACAACGCTGGTTTCAAAGGAAACTATAAAATATCCAGCATGCCTTCAACCAAGCGTGAATATTGTTTGCAATATAACGAATCAGATTTTGATTTCGTTTCTCGCCTGCTCGCTGAGGAAGGTGTTCATTATTATTTCGAGCATACGAGTGGTTCACACACTATGATTTTGCAAGATGCTCAAACCCCATTTGATAAAGCCAGCACAGCAAAGTTCGACATGAAAGAAACACCGACTGGCTCACTCCCTCTGATTGAAGATTGGTGCCCGACCGTTGCCTTTCATGGCGCGAGCGTAGAGCTTTCAAGCTACGATTATTCGCAGACAAAACTCATCTCCAGCGGCAGTAAAACCTCCAGTAATACCATTGCCAACAACACTAAACTCGCCAACACGCGTTACCCAACTTTGGGTATCAGCGGTGATATGACAGATCTCTCTAGCAATCTTGCCAAACGTCGAATCGAGTATGTTGAGCAGGATTACCAAAGTGTCATTGCCAGCGCAAAACATGATCTCTTCGAGCTCGGTACTTACTTCTCGCTCTCAAGCCATCTAGACAAAGAGCAACTTGGTGACTTTTCGGTCGTCAGTATGGAAGTGGAATACACCGAAAATGCAGAGAGCAGCACCAGACTAAAAGTGATCCCAAAAGATACCCCTCACTACCCTCAACCTCGCTCAAAACAAGTGGTTCAGGGCTTACAAAGCGCAGTCGTTGCTGGCTCAACCGCGGGTGATATTAATCAGGACGAACAAGGTCGCGTGCGTATTCAGTTCCAATGGGATACAGATGCAACTGGCGACAAAACCAGTTGTTATGTTCGTGTCGCACAAATGCTTGCGGGAAGTGGTTACGGTGCTCAATTTGTGCCACGAGTCGGGCAAGAAGTGCTGGTCTCTTTCATCGATGGCGATCCAGATAGACCTATCATCACGGGCAGCGTTTACAACAGCAAAAATGCCCCGCCATACGCAGAAGCCAATACAACAAAGTCTGGCATCAAAACTCAACTTTCTGGACAGAGTAACGAGCTCTACTTCGATGATAAAAAAGACAATGAACTGCTTTACCTTCATGCAGCCAAAGACCTGACGCAAGAAGTTGAAAACAACCAAACCGAAACCATCAAGGGCGAATTGAGCCAGGCGGTCACCAAAGCGGTATCAGTGTCGACAGAAGACAACTACTCGCTGAGCGTAACCAAAGCACTGAGCGAAAAAGCCAAGTCGATTTCGATTGAAGCTGACGATTCTATCGAGCTCAAAGTTGGCTCAAGCAAAATAACCCTGTCCTCATCATCCATTGCCATTGAAGCAACCAATATCGACATCAAAGCGAGCAGCGCACTGAATTTGGAAGGGACCAATGTCACCAGCAAAGCCACTTCAGCCAACAAAGTTTCTGGCACCACGACCGCTCTTGAAGCAACCAGTTCAAACAGTATTTCTGGCTTGAGTATTTCCATCAAAGCGGACACCACGCTTTCTGCTGAAGGCTCTTTGAGTGCCGAGTTCAAATCGGGTCTCAAAGCGACATTTGATGGCGGTGTAATGGGTGAAGTAAAAGGCGCAATTGTAAAGGTTAACTAATGAAATATAAGAAGATTCCATACCAAACGGCAGAGCAAATACTACCGAGATTCAAAGCCAGTGACGAGGCTAAAGCGCTACTCAACGAAGAAACCAGCATCAACGATGCAATTCAATCACTCACAGACAAAGAGCTCTACAACGATCTCGTTCAGTTTTTGACGCACGCTCTACCCGTCCGGGAGGCAATCTGGTGGGGAGCGTTGTGTTTAAATCAACGCAATGAGGAATGGTCACCCCTTCAAAAACAAAGTGTCGAAACGTGTATGGCTTGGGTGCGTTCACCCTCCGAAGAATTGCGCCGCAAAGCCGAACATCTCTCTCATCGATTGGAACTGAATTGCGGTCCATCTTGGCTTGCTCAAGCGGTATTTTGGAATGGTTCGGGCAGCATCGTTGCACCAGATATTCCACCCGTCATGCCTGATCCATTTTTGTATGCCAAAGCGACTGCGGGAGCTATCAATCACGCAGCGGCCCTTCCTGAATGGGACAAGACGAAACCTTACTATCAAGCCGCAATCGCCATGGCGTTGGATATCGCTGCAGGCGGTCAAGGCACTTCAGTTAGCCAATCACAAACTGCAGTACAAGGAGAAGTACGATGACATTACCTGCTGCTCGTATCACTGACATGCATGTTTGCCCAATGCAGACACCTGCAACGCCACCAATTCCTCATGTGGGTGGTCCGGTCACCGGCCCTGGGGCACCTACTGTGTTGATCGGTAGCTTACCGGCCGCGACAGTAAGTGACGTTTGCGTGTGCGTTGGAACCCCAGATTCTATCGCGATGGGAAGCACGACCGTGCTATTAAGCAATAAACCTGCCGCCCGAATGGGAGACACCACTTCTCATGGCGGCAGTATTGTTGCTGGTATGCCCACAGTACTTATAGGGGGATAAAACCTCTTTATAAATCAGGATATTATATTGATAGAAGCATTCATCCGACCAATTTTTTGGATCGACATCTTAGTTTTTATTAAATAGTTAATTTTTATCGGCTATTTAGGAAAATCCTCACTAGACTGAAGTTTACAAACTATGAAACCAGAGGAAGGGAATTATCTCTGGCTTAATAAAACAATAATTCATGGATTGAATATGGTTGACATTGATAGTCTTTTGGCACCGATCACAGATGGATCGCCGAGCGGCGTCTATCTAAAACTCGATAGAAGTGCCTATCGAGCACTGAGAAACAGTTACAATGCGGCGCAATCGTCATTTCGCCAGTTGGTGGAAACGCCCGAAGCATCCAGTGATGAATCCTTACTTGAGAGTAATGATGAAAACTGGACGCAGCTGCGTACCGCGACATTTCACGCTCTCACCCAGTCAAGCAAAGACTTGGAGTTACTAGGTTGGTATATCACCAGTCAGTTGTTCACCGACGCACCCTATCGAAACCTTGCCGACGCAACGCAAGTTCTTCTAAGCACCGTGGAGCAGTTTTGGGACTCTCTCAATCCATTCCTTCCTGAAGACAAACTAAAAAGCGCTGAGGAGTCTGGCATAGCGAGAGAACGTGCTGAGTTCCGTATGAAGCCTTTGCTACAGCTTGTTGGCGAAACTCATGATACAACTGCCGTGTATATGCCTTTGCAGTTAATCGGCTTGATTGATGACATCACTTTTGCAGATTACCTACGTGCAGAGCGCAACGGTTCGCTTGGCGAAATCAAAACTAAAGCGCAAAACCTTTTCAGCGCAGACACGCAAGACATCTTAATGGATCTGGCGCAAACGTATAAGAATCTTGATACTACAGAACAAGCCATCGCGAAGCATTGCCAACCAATTAACGCCACGCCAGTAAGTTTCAAATTCATCAAAGAAAACATCGCTGAACTTATAAATGCGATTCGTTACCTCACCGAAGATAATTTTTCCAAGTGGCCGTTAGACGAAAAATTTAGGCTATTAAAAGATGAACCACAAGCCGCTGAGATAGAACTACCAAGCGTAAGTGCTGTTGAGCCGACTGATAACATATTGGAATCAGTTGCTCAAACAACGGGTCAAGCGAGTAAAGAAACGAGCCAAACGTCTTCTACTCAGCAAATCGATTCTGTGCCCCCCACTTCAACCACACAGACTCAACCCCTTATCCAAGCGCCTTCCGTTAGCATCGATGTTCAAGTACACAATCGCGACCACGCCTTTCATGAACTTAGAAAGCTCGCCGACTACTTCAAACAAACCGAGCCACACAGCCCTGTTCCGTTCTTGCTAGAGCGCGCAATTCGTTGGGGTTATCTGAGCTTACCAGAACTACTCCAAGAAATGACTGGTGGCAACAACCAAGTGCTCGACCATATCAATCAACTCACAGGAATGGACAACTTAGAACAAACCATTCTGAAGAAAATTCCTGAACCACAATCAGTGTCAGAGTCGGTTCCGACCGTACCACCTGCGACTGAGGTTCAAACAGCCTCTAATGAGGAGTCTCAAAGTGCAACGTCAATTGAAACAACAACGTCAGAGCAAAGCGACACTCCAAATACAACCAACCAACCAGAAGTAAAAACTACTCAATCGTCGAGCGGTATTACCGATTTCGAGTGGTGAAGCAAAAAATGCTAAAAAGCAAAGGAGAACCAAATGGCTTCTATTTACATGAGAATTGATGGCACCACACCAAAAGGTGCTGCAACGGTAGAAAAGATCGGTGGCAAGGATGGATTTTTTGCTATTGATACAGTGAACTGGAGTGCCGTTCGTGGCGTTGGCATCGACGTCGGTAATGCGAACAACGCAGACCAAGGCATGGTCGCGCTAGGTGAAGTGAACATCTCTCGTGGCTGTGATGGTGCGACACCGTACTTAACGACTTTCCTTTACGCACCAGGTGGCGAAGGCAAAACCATCGAGATCGTGATGACTAAGCCAAACCGTGAAGGTTCTGGTGCAGATCCATACCTAATCCTGACACTAAGTGCTGCGCGTATGTCGAGCTACAACATGGGCGCGTCGGATGGTCACCTACCAAATGAATCATTCAGCCTCACTTACACCGAGATTTCTAAAGCGTACTACATCGAAGGCGAAGGCGGCAAAATCGAGAAAGGTCCTGAAGTGGGCTTTGACGCAACGACAGCGAAAGTTACTTCGACAGCTTCTTAATGGAATAAGGAGATACCATTATGGCACTGAACTCCCAACACAAGCGAGTTAGCAAAAACCGTGTAAGTATTACTTACGATGTCGAGACGAATGGCGCAGTAGAAACCAAAGAACTCCCTTTTGTGGTGGGAGTCGTCGGTGATTACTCAGGTCACAAGCAAGACAAAGAGGACGTGGAAGATCGCACCTTCTATAACGTCGACAAAGACAACTTCGATACTGTTATGAAGCGGGTTGGCCCTGAGTTATCACTCAAAGTGGACAACGTTTTGGTTGATGACGACAGCCAAATCGAAGCGAGTCTGAAATTCTCATCAATGAAAGATTTCGAGCCTGAAGCCATCGTTGAGCAAGTTGAACCGCTCAAGAAGCTTGTTGAAACTCGTAACCAACTCAAAGTACTGCTTTCAAAAGCGGACCGTTCTCGTGATCTAGAGAAGCTACTCAAGGAAGTTCTGCAAAGCGCAGACACTATCAACGCCCTTTCCGATGAGCTAGGCATCCAGAAAGAAGGAGCAGAATAATGACGACGGAAGTTGAAAACCAACCACAAGCAGAAGCGGCTGAAGCTTCGCTGAGCTTTCTGGATCGTGCAATCGAAGCGACCACACAAACGCCAGCGGACACAACGAAAGAACTGTTCTCAGTATTAGCAGAGCAAGCGCTAAGCGGCACGGTAACCTGGGACAAGAACGTCACCAAAACAATTGAAAACGCCATCGTAGAGATCGACAAAAAGCTTTCTAAACAGCTATCAAAAGTCATGCAAGAAAATGACTTCCAAAAGCTAGAAGGTTCATGGCGTGGTCTGCAAAAACTGGTTAAAGAGAGCGACCTAGGACGTTCACTGAAAATCAAAATGGTCGACTACACCAAAGACGAACTACTTGATCAGTTTGAAGATGCGCCAGCCATCGACCGTAGCCCACTGTTTAACGCGGTATACCAAGGCGAATACGGCACAGCAGGTGGTGAACCGTATGGCACCTTCATCGGTGACTACGAGTTCAGCGCAAAAGATGAAGACGTCGCCCTACTACGCTACATGGGCGAAGTAGCCGCTGCGTGTCACGCTCCGTTCATTGCCGCAGCAAACGCAGAAATGTTTGAGTTCAATGACTTCACTACCTTCGAAGAAGGCAAACCGGTCGCGGCTGGTTTTGATTCTCCGGCTTATGCTGCATGGAACTCGTTCCGTGAAAGTGACGACGCGCGTTACGTAACTCTAACACTACCTCGCACACTGGCTCGCCTTCCTTACGGTGAGAAAGGTCTTGGCACCAAGCTGTTTAGCTACGAAGAGTTAAACACAGACCAAGATGGCAACCCGAACCCATCAAGCAATGATGAGTTGGTTTGGTCAAATGCGGCTTACGAGTTGGGTCTGAAAATGACGCAAGCGTTCACTGCGTACGGTTGGTGTACAGCGATTCGCGGTCTGGATAACGGTGGTAAAGTGGAAAACCTACCAAACCTAACGTACAAGACCGAAGCTGGCGACTTGGTTCAGCAATGTCCAACAGAAGTGAACCTAACCGACGAACGCGAGAAAGAGTTAAGTGACCTAGGCTTCTTGCCACTGGTTCACTACAAGAACTCAAACTACGGCGTGTTCATCGGCGGTCAAACAACGCAGCAACCTAAGACTTACACAGATCCAGATGCAACAGCAAACGCAGCGATTTCAGCGCGTCTTCCTTACATCATGGCAAGTGGTCGCATCGCTCACTACTTGAAAGTCATGGGCCGCGACAAGCTAGGTTCAAACCTAGAAGCGCCAGACATTCAACGTGAACTTCAACTGTGGATCGATCAATACACCAACGCAGGTGCAATTGGTAACGATCAACGAGCGAAAACGCCATTGGCGGAGTCTCGCATTGAAGTGGTTGAACAACCGGGCAAACCGGGCGCGTATTCAGCCGTTGCTCACCTAAGACCTTGGCTACAACTTGAAGAACTGACTACGTCGGTTCGCATGGTAGCGAAGATCCCAGGTTAAGCATGATAAAGCTTGGTCGAAGTAGGATGCTTCGACCAAGCCAATTCGATTTAGGTCACAAGGATAGTATGAGTAAGATTTATCACTCAGGTTGGCAGACCCAATTTATACAGCTAGACGATAAAGACAGCGACTTTTTACAAGAGGCGCTCTCTTTACTGTCTCAAGTGTCTCGCTCCGCGCTAGACAATCCCGATGCGCTTATCACACATGTTTCGCGCTTGATTGCAGAGATTGACAATAAGCTCTCGAAACAGATGGATGAGTTATTGCATCATCCAGAATTTGAGGCACTGCAAACCAATTGGCTAGGGCTTCAAGGCTTAGCCACCCTGCCCGTTAATTACCAACGCACTCAACTCAAGCTTCTCAATATGAGTTGGGAAGAAGTGTCTTCCGACGTCAATCAAGCCTACAGCACCAAAACGTCTGAGCTGTACAATAAGATCGGCAACCAAGAGTTAAACACCTTAGGCGGACATCCATTCGGTTGCTTGCTGTTCACACAACCTATCGCGGCAGATATGGATTTCGAATCCGACTACGATGATTTGTTCACCGTAGAACTATTGAGCCGCTTAGGTGAAGCAACGTTATGCCCAATGCTATTTGCTCCTAATCGCGATTTCTTTGTCGAATCCGGCGCAGACTGGCTGTCTGATATCAACCGAATCGAGAAGATCCTTGCTAGTCCTGATTACCAATCGTGGCAGTCTTTACGCAGTAAGTCCTCTGCGCGTTTTGTCGGTTTAGTGATGCCAGAAATGTGCATGCGTACACGTTATCAAAACGCCAAAGTGGGTTTCATATACAACGAGAAACAAAACGGACTTTGGGGCAATGCGGGCTTTGCATTTGTATCCACCATTATGCGAGAGCATCAACGTGTAAGTTGGTTTGGCTTCTTGAAATCTCGTTGGAACGACAACAACCAAGGTGCTGTGGTCAATCAAAGCCAAAGCGATAGTCATTTTCTGGTTCAACCTCAAACCAAAGTGACCTTGTTTGGGCAACTGTCGACCTTCTACAGTCGCAGTGGTTTTATCCCTCTTACTAAGAGTCCTTTGAGCGACAAGTTTTACTTCAATGGTAACAATTCGATTTGGCACAACAGTGAATCTGATAATGAGAAAGTCCTCACTCAAATCCAAACCTCGTTGATGTCTTGCCGTATTGCACATTATCTCAAAGTACAAGTGCGAGAGATGATTGGCAGCTTCAAAACAGCTGCTGAGTGTGAGTTGTTCCTCTCTCAGTGGGTTGAAAAATTCTCTAGTAACGTCGCGTACGCCAACGAAGAAACCCTATCAAAATACCCATTGAGTTTTGCAAAGATCAGCGTGTGCGACTCTGACCATCATCCGGGCAATTTCGTCTGTACTTTGCGCATCGTACCGCAGTATCAATACGACCATTTCAGCGGCGAAGTGGTGCTGACAACAGAATTGGATGAGGTGGCGTAATGAGTTTTTGGCGTACCTTTGTGCAAACTGCCCCTACCACTCGTCGAGATGATATCGAGGACATCAAATATCACCTCACTCGTCTGTTCGATTCGGAAGCGTCACTGATGAGCATTGATGATCGGTTAACCGAAGTGCAGCGCTCTAACTACCGTTTTGGCATCGAGGATGTGCACCTGTTGAGTGCCAGTCTCGACCACCAGCAATTAGCCCTCAAACTAGAAAACTACATTCGACATTTCGAGCCTCGTCTTAGCCAAGTCATGGTTGAACTTGTTGAACGTAAAGCGGGAGAAAACACCATCGCGTTCAATATTGTCGCCAAAGCCAAAACGGCACAGGGCGAAAAAGAGCTGATTTTTGATTCCAAGATTTCATTAAGCGACATGACCACCGATATGAAGGAGGATTTGTATGAGTGATCCTCTACTGCGTTATTACGAGCAAGAGCTGACTTTTGTTCGCCGTGCTCTCGGTCAATTTGGTTCTGAACATCCAGAACACGCACAACGCCTAAACATCCATCAGGGACAAATCGAAGACCCAAGTTTGGCTCGCTTATTGGATGGCGTGGCACTATTGAATGCCAACGTTGAAAAACGTCTATCTGAGCAAGTCCCTGAAGTTGTCGAAGGACTACTTGGCGTACTCTACCCAAGTTACATTCAAACGGTACCGAGTGTGGCGTATCTAGAAATGAGCACAGACGCGCCTTCCACCGACAGCACGACGCTTCCCAAAGGCACACGCTTTTCTTCCGAATCGCACGGCAAAACATGTTTGTTCACCACTACGGATGAACTCAAAACTACACCATTTGCACTGATTGACACCAAGGCAAGCAGTGCGCCCTTTGACTTCAATCGCCCACAAGGCAGTGAACAAACTACCGCCGTTATTCAGCTCACTCTATCTACTGGAGATGATGATGTGCACTTCAGTCAATTAGCGTTAGAAGATCTCGACTTCTTTGTTCAAGGTTTCGAGAACAATGCGGACTCCTTGGTTGAACTGCTGCTCAGTGAAGCGCGTGCAATATCGATTTCCGACATCAATGGTGAGAATCACGCTGTCTTGGCTGCCAATCAGCTCAAGAGCCGAATCAGCGATAAGCAGTTTCAGTTTCTGCCACAAAAAGGCAATCAATTTTCTGGCTACCATTTGATGAATGAATTTTTCTTCTTCAAAGAGAAACGTCAGTTCTTCCGTCTTAAAGGCTTTGGTGAAGCCTGTCAGCAACATGATTGCTCCACTGTGGTATTAAACCTGTTCATGCACTCTTTACCGATGGAGTTTATCCGTCTTTTCGACAACCAAGTGTTTAAGCTCAATGTAGTGCCTGCGGTGAACCTCTTCGAGCAAACGGGCGAACCAACCAGCTATGACCAACGTAGCCTGACCATTCCCGTTAATGCCGATGCGCATACCGATAATGAGATTCAAGTGGTCGACATTTTGGATGTGTTTGAGATTACGTCGAGCGGTCAAAAACTGCTGACGCCACTGTTTAAAGACAGTTACCAAAGCGACCCACATTGCGATTACTGGCAAAGCCGAAAGGAGTCCACAGGTGAACTGCGATTGGCGATCAGCCTAAACGCCAACCAAGAACTCGAATTCAACAAACTCTACGGTACTCGCCTTCTTTGTACCAATGGCAAACAAGCATGCACCATCAATGGTGAGATGACATGTTTAGAGCCGATAGATTTACCCGGCGATTTTCATTCGCTCTACCCACCGTCAGCTCCAATAGAGCGTGAATCTGACGCTAATATGCACTGGCAATTTATTGGGCTACTGAACAGTAACTTCTCGTCACTTTTACACTCTGAAGATCCGACTCAGCAGCTTAAGCAAATGCTGCAATTGTGTAGCCGCAATCAGTTGGTAAGCGATGAAATTCAGATGATTCAGTCAGTAAAAGTGCGCTCGCAAGTTTCATCGATGCGTATTCTTGGCAAGAACGTCTTCTCTCCGGGCACAGAGATTGAAATCACTCTCGATACCTCTGGTAACTATCTGACTTTCACCGATGTATTGAATCGCTTCTTCCAACAGTTCTGTAGTTTTGATCGCTACATTCAGCTCACAATTCGTCTTTATGGCAAAGATGGCATTGCGAGGCGTTACCCAAAAATCCACGGGAGCCAACGCTCGATGTAGCGTGGAAGATAGATGATGTCGATGTCACTGATTAACGATTTAAAAGCGAACCCACATGAGTATGACTTTGCTCTAGCAATGCGATTGCTGATGCAAATGGCAAAACAGTCTGGGCACAAGCTGAAGTTAGAGCTTAAAGCGGAAGCCATGCCTCATGGTGATGCCGACGATATTCAATACTTCTCGTTCAGTGACCACAGCGCCAAGGTTCGCATTGCTCAGCAAGCACTATCTGGCGCACAAGGGGTTATCCCAAACTACATCTATGAAGAATTGTTGTTTGCACTGCATAACGATGATCACGCACTGAAAGACTTTTTAGACGTATTCAATCAGCGCCATTTTGAACTTGCCGCTCAGCTAGAACTCGCTCCTCATCTCTTGGTGCAGAAAGAGCTGGCAAAAGAAAAAACCGATCTACTCAAACAACTGGCGAACCTGAAACACGAACACGGCGCGCTGTTCCAATATTCGCTGTTGTTCGCTCAAGGGCATCGCAACTTAGAAACGTTAGAGCAGATCCTTAACGACTACTTCCCTTACCAAATCGATGTGTCGACTAAGAGCCATGAACGTCGTCAGTTACCAGCAAGTTCTCTTACCCGTTTGGGACAAAAAGACGACTACAACAGCGGAATCGGACAAGGCTTCCTCATTGGCAAAACGTGCATGACTTACAACCAACATCTTGTAGTGAGCATCCAGCCAGCCAACCGCAAAGAGCTGCATCAAATTCATAGAGATACTCAGTTGGCGAGCCACATGCGCCAGCTCATTCAACATTATTTACGAGACGCCACGCCGATTTCTATTTATCTCAACGTTAAGCGTGCGTATCTCGAAAAACCAAGGCTGTCTGCTCAACCAGATCAAGCCGCGAAATTGGGTGAAGTGGATTGCCTCGCCCCTGAACGTAAACCTACAGAGCGGATTCGGATTCTTCTGAAATAGCTAGGTAGACATCGCGACGACAAAGAAGGTTATCGCGCAAAAGACAAGGATAAGGTTATGACACAAGTAACGCTGACAAATTTAGTCGCCAAGTTATCGCCAGAATTAAAACGCGCATTGGAAGCTTCTGCGGGGGCAGCTATGAACCAAGGCGTTGCTGCCATTGAGCCAGAACATTGGTTGCTCACGCTATTGAATCAGCAAGACGCGCACTTAAAAACTTTGATTGAAAGTCAGAAGATCAACCAAGATCAACTTGCTAGTGAACTGGCAAATCGCATCGAGCGCTTACCAAAAGTACAAGACAGCCAGCCAACGCTCAGCCATGCACTGACTGAACTTCTCAAAGACGCTTGGATGATTGCCTCCGTTAACTATGGGCATGGTGAAATCATCAGCCTGCATCTCGTTCAAGCACTGTTGCAGCAGAACGTCATGGGCGTATCGAGCAACAATCTCGAATCACTACAGAACGTGTCGACTGAGTCCCTGCAAGGTTTAATCAACAAAACGCCGGTTAAGCGAGCAACACAACAAAGCACAGGTGAAGCAAGTTCAGCCGCAAATACAGCAAGCGCGAACGACGCATTAAGCAAGTACACCATCAACCTGACTCAACAAGCGATTGAAGGCAATATCGACCCGATTTCTGGGCGTAATTCTGAAGTGAGAAAAGCCATCGACATTCTTTGTCGCAAACGCCAGAACAACCCTATTTTTGTTGGTGAGCCGGGCGTGGGTAAAACCGCTGTCGTTGAAGGCTTAGCACTGAGAATCGCAGCAGATGAAGTACCAAGTGCGTTGCAAGGCGTTCAACTCCATTCACTTGATTTAGGTTTGTTACAAGCAGGTGCCAGCGTAAAAGGCGAATTTGAAAACCGCCTTAAAGATGTCATCAATGAAGTAAAAAACAGCGATGTGCCAATCATTGTATTTATTGATGAAGCACATACGCTTATCGGCGCTGGGGGTGCAGCAGGACAAAATGATGCTGCCAACCTATTGAAACCTGCTCTTGCGCGTGGTGAGTTCAAAACCATTGCCGCAACAACATGGGCAGAGTACAAAAAGTACTTTGAGAAAGATCCTGCCCTGACTCGCCGTTTCCAAGTCGTCACGGTAGAAGAGCCAAATGCAGAAGATGCCAAACAGATGCTGCGAGGCATTGCGGCTTCATTGCAAAAGCACCACGGCGCGTTTATCACAGAATCCGCGATCGATGCCGCTGTCAACCTGTCCATTCGCTACTTACCTTCTCGCCAATTGCCAGATAAAGCGATCAGCCTGCTCGATACCGCTAGTGCGCGTATTGCATTAACTCAAGGTGCAAAACCAGAAGTGATTGAAGCGCTGGAGCAAACCATTCGTTATCAACAAAACGAGCAGTCTGCTTTGGAGAAAGAGTTTGATTTGTTCGGCACAGGCGCAGAAGAAATTGCCGAATTGAAGCAAGAAATCACCACCAACCAATCTCAATTAGCGGACTATCAGACGCGTTGGGAACAAGAGATTACATTGGTTGATGAGATTAAAGCGCTTCAACAAAGCATCACAGAAAGCGAAACGCCGGACGAAGCTCAACAAACCCAATTGAATGCCCTTCTCGACCAATTACGTGAGCTTCAAGGTGAAGAACCGTTAGTTAATGCGATGGTGGATGATTCGACCATCGCTCAAGTCATTTCCGGTTGGACAGGCATTCCCGTCGGTAACATGATGAGTGATGAAATCGCTCGCCTATTGTCACTAGAATCAGAGCTAGATAAGCGCGTTATCGGTCAAAACGTGGCTAAGCAAGAACTAGCAAAAGCGATTCGAATCTCGCGCGCTGGCTTAACCGACAACCGTAAGCCGATCGGTGTGTTCTTGATGTGTGGTCCAAGTGGTGTCGGTAAAACTGAAACCGCCATGGCGCTCGCTGAACAGCTTTACGGAGGCAGCAACGATCTCACGGTTATCAACATGACCGAGTTTAAAGAAGAACACAAAATCTCAATGTTACTTGGCTCGCCTGCCGGCTATGTTGGCTTTGGTGAAGGTGGCGTGTTAACCGAGGCGATTCGCCGCAATCCCTACTCTGTCTTGCTTTTGGATGAGATGGAAAAAGCGCATCCGGGCGTTCATGACCTCTTCTATCAAATCTTCGATAAAGGACACATCAAAGACAGCGAAGGTCGCACGGTGGATTTCAAAAACACCTTAATCATCATGACTTCTAACGCCGCTGACCAAGCGATTTGCGATGTGTGTGATGAAAACGCCGAACGCATCAGCAACGATGAACTGCTCGAAGCAATTCGTCCCGATCTACAACGTTACTTCAAACCTGCGTTCTTAGGACGTACTACCATCGTGCCTTATTACCCACTCAACGATGATGAGTTGGCGAAGATCACCGAAATCGCGCTAAACCGCATTCGCAAAAAACTGGCAGAACAGTATCAAGCGAGCTTTACGTGGGATGCAGGTTTTGTGGATTTGGTTGTCAGCAAAAACACCGACCCTACGACAGGTGGTCGTGCGGTTGAGCAAATCATTAACCGCTCTTTAATGCCGAAGTTGGCAGAAGAATGCATCGCGCGCCTGAGCACACAACAACCGATTAGCCAAGTGACGGTCACCGCAGCGTCGACGCCACAGGGCTTTGAACTGGATATTCAGTAGTAACGAATCATGATGTTTAGAAGCGTACATTCACCCCACCTCGTCACCACCTCGATTCTTGTTCAAGAGGCGGCGGTCAGCTGTGGGATGAGTCTTTTCCGCAAAATAACCAAGCTGGTTTCATCACTGTTTATTTTGCTTGGTGCCCTTTTCTCGTTCGAAGCTTGGGCGCAAGTTTGGATTGGTCCCGACCGATTACTGCTTGCGACCCACAAATGGGCACCGTACCAAACTCACCAGAATCAAAACATGGATGGGTTTGCGCTTAATCGCGTCAAATGCGCGCTGGGCGAAATGGGACAACCTTACCAACTGACCATGACGGAATGGTCTGACGCACAACTTCACGTGCACAGTGGTCAACAGCACGGCTTTTTCGTCTCGCCGAAAACCAGAGAACATGACAGCTACGCAACGTTGTCAGCTCCTATTACCGAGCAAAAGTTGCGTTGGTATTTTGGTCCGGGCGTAGAGCCTAAGCTTGATGATTTGTCAAAGTTGAACCTTAAGTTCTCGGCAGAATTTGGCTCAAGCACATGGTTTTGGCTGAAACGTAATGGATACAACGTCGTTAAGCAGCCACGAGATGCTAAGGTTTTACTAAGGCTTTTAAAACAAAGAGAAATTGACGTCGCACTGGAAGATGAACGGGTGTTTCACACGGAAATCAGCCAAGCCTCTCTTCCAAGGGATTACTTCTATTCTCAAGTATTCGAAACCAAGCCGATGGGCGTGTATTTCTCTAACCGCTTTTTGGACAAATATTCTGGTTTCTTAACCGCTTTCAACACAGCGTTGGCTAAATGCGAGGGATAACAAGTGGCGATCAGCATACATTTGATTTCTGTACCCTCTGAAGAGGTGGTGACTTCAAGAGTCATCTATCTGCCCGAGTCTGGCGGGCAGTTTGGGCGTTCTGCTTCTTGTGAAGTGGCATTGCCCGATCAATCAAAACGCATCTCGCGTATTCACGGACAAATTCGTCTCACTGAAACAGGTTATTTGGTGAAGAGTACCGGTAAGAACCCGGCTCGCCTCAACGATAAAACCATGGTGAGAGACAAAGATTACCCACTCAACGATGGCGACATTTTAAAGATCGAAAGCTATTCAATGTTGGTATCAACACTCACGTCGAGCAAAGCGCCTGTCGAAGAGCAATCCGATGACCTCTTTGCGACCAAGTTCGACCTGCAACTGGAAGACAATGTCGATTTTCTCGATGAAGGAGATATCGTCGAACCCGTGAAATCGGAAGTTCATTACTCTCACCAAAATGTAATGAGCGATGACCCCTTCTCCTCCGACCCGTTTGAAGACATCGACGATGACGAACTAGCGGATCACTTTGAAGTGGATGAGGTGTCGAAACAGCAGCAAGCAATGGAGCGTTCTACGGAGATTGAGTATCTTCCGGGAGACCACCTTCCAACGTCTGAGCTGGAAGCCTCCATCGAAAAGCTGATTACGATTACCGAGAAGAATCAACAATACCTTCGCAACCCACCGCTTGCACATGATGCTTTGTTTGATGCGTTGGACAAAACGCTCGATCAGTTCCTCAACGAATTCGCGCCGAACCAACTAGAGAATCAATTTAGCGAATTTGTGTCTGGCGGACTGTTCAGCAGCAAAGACAAGAAGTATTGGAAAATCTACCGCAAGCACTTCCAACATCGACAAGATAACGGTGATTTTCGTCGTCAATTTAAAGCGATGTTTATGGAAAACATGCAAAAGCAAAGCGAGGAAAGCTGATGAAGATTTGGCTTAGTTTACTCGCTTTCGCTTTGGTGGGATGTTCATCTGACCCAACACCGGTTGTCACGCAATATCAATTGGCGGTGAGCGCCGAGAAGACGATCAACCCAAGTGTCAACAACAGTACCAATCCCGTGGTGGTGCGCTTGTATCAACTAACCGATGCCCAGCAGTTTAAGCAATTGCCGTTTATCGATTTGTACAACGATGACGTAAGCCTTTTGGGCGCAAACTTGGTGTCGAAGCAAGTGCTGCCCGTGGTAATGCCAGACAGTAACAGCAAACAAACCTTAGACATCAACAAGACCACTCAATACATCGGCGTATTGGTGGAGTTTGCCGAATATGATGCAAGCACGGCGACGGTAGTGACAACCACGCCTCAGGAAGAAGAACAATATATCCAGTTAAAGATCAGCGGTAACAAAGCAGCATTGCAAACCGTGACACCAGATTCACCTTGGTGGGATGTCTTTTAACTCGATTCAGTAGATAGGGAAATCTCGTGGACGCATACAAAAAAGTCGTTTGGCAAGAAGGCATGTTCATTGCCCCACAACACTTTCAACAACAAGACAGATACACACAAAACTACGTCAGACAAAACGTCGAAACGCTTGCTGGTTATGCCCCTTACTATGGTGTGACCGACTTGGTGATCAATCACGATCTACTTAAAATTGGCAAGCTTTCCGTCTCTTCTAGCGCGGGTTTGTTCCCAGATGGCACGCATTTCGAACTGAAACGCGAAGTCGCCAGAGATGTGCCGCACGGTACGATTGAGAAAATGGCTTACTTAGCACTGCCCGTCTCTCTGCAAGGCAATAATGATTACGCCAATGATGAATCGGAACAAAGCCGCTATCTCACACGCACCATCAATGTGTTTGATACTTCAACCTCTGAAAACGCCAGCGTTGAGGTGGACGTCGCACAGCTCAATATAGCGATTAAACTCGAAGGTGAAGACACTTCTGGCTTTACCCTCATTCCTTTCGCCAAGGTGTTGGAATGCAGTGAAACGGGCGAAGTGATGCTAGACCGCTCCTTTATTCCTGCGTGTTTGCATTACGGTGCATCACAGTTATTGGTTGAGCGTTTGAAAGAGATTCATGCTCTCACCTCCAACCGTGCCACCAGCTTGCTCAAACGTATACAAGCCGGACAAGGGCAAAAGAGTCCACAATCGATGATGCAGGATTACCTATGGCTGCAAACACTCAACACTTGGCTTCCGTGGTTTGATTTGTCTTTGTCGAATCCAAAGTTTCAAACCCATCAACTTTATTTGGAGCTACGTAAGTTTGAAGCGCAAGTCATGGCATCCACACCCGCAATTCCAGAGCCGTGTCAGCCGTTAGATTTCCATCGTCTGTACGATTGCTTTAATCCGCTTTTTTCGAATCTGCGCAATATGCTCACGCTGGTTCAACAAGACTCTGTGATTGAGTTTGCGTTCGACACTTCGTTGTTTGAACGACGCCGCTTGCTTCGCACGTTGGTAAAAGATGGTCACAACCTGTCCGATCGCCGATTCGTTCTCAGTGTCCGCTCCAACATCAGCAGCACCGAGCTCAACGAGTTGTTCCCTGCGGCAGCCAAACTGAGCAGCAATAACAAGATTGTCGAGATTGTGCGTAATGCCCTTTCTGGCGTTCAGCTGACGCCGCTTCCTGTTGCTCCAAGTGAACTAAAACCAATGCAAGGTACAGCGTATTTTGAAGTGGATACGTCAGACCGCAATTGGTTAGAAATGATTGAAAACCGCGATGCACTGGCGCTGCACGTCGATACACGTGTTGGCGACCTAGAAGTGATGCTGTACGCACTGAGGTAGTAAGTTATGAACTATTTGGATGAAGACACCTTAGTTTGGGACAGCAGCGAAAACGACTTCGTGAGTAAAGAGACCGACATGCCAGACGTAAAGTGGCATTCGGTCAACGCTGCACAAGCCAACATAGGGTTCTTACATCATTTCGACAAAGCCGAGAATCAGCTGATCAACATCAGTTCTGAGTTGTTGGCAGTCACGCTCAAGATCAACACCTTGCCGGAGCCCGAAGATATCACTACGCTCAGGCATCAACTAGTGGCTTCTATTAATGAGATCAAAACCAAAGGCGCGGAGCTCACCTATCCAGTCGCCGTGATCGACAAGCTCTGCTTCCTGTATGCCGTGGTTTTGGATGAGTTGATTGTCTACACCGATTGGGGTGAAAAACGCGGATGGGAGAACAAAACCCTACTCAGTGAACTGTTTGGCATGCGCAACGGCGGTGAGCTTTTCTTTACTGTGGCAGAGAAAGCAGCGCGCCAACCGCACAAGCTGATCGACTTATTAGAAGTGGTTTACCTGTTTCTCAATATCGGGTTTAAAGGTCAGTACCGCGAAACGGGCAGCGAACAGCTAAAGAGTTTTACCTACCGTCTAGAACAGATTTTAAGTCAGTACCGACAAGCCGGTGGAATCTATTGTCATACCAAGGTTTCGGTACCTAAAACACGTAAGCCAACGCGCAAAAAACGTTACCTTGTCACCACGCTATTTTTCCTAACTATCATTGGTTTGAGTGTTGCGCTCACCTATTTCTGGTACAACAAAACCAAACCACAGCGGGCACGTGATTTTGTTCAGCTCGGTGAGTACAGCCAGCGCTATATTGAATCTGGTCGTGCGGAAGACATCGTGTATGTCAGCACTGACGACGATTTAAAAGGCAATAAAGTCGCGGTAAATACCACCCAACCACCTCGTCCAGTTCCGAGCCAATCAAAAGCCGTGACGCCACAAGCGAAAACTTTGACGCCAGAAACAACGAGCAATCCAACGACAAACCCTGCAGCGGACACTGATTGGCTGGTGCAACTTGCGACCTTCTCTAACCTTAAAAACGCCGAGAATTTTATCGCCCAACTGCCGACATCCAACTATCAACCTGTCGCGGATAACATCAATTCATACGTTCGCGTCATTGTTCGATGTGACAGCTCAGAACAAGCGAAAACCATCAATAACTGGTATCGAGAGAATGCCAACGTCAACGGCTTAGTGGTGCATAACAAAAACAAACAAAGCGAGGTTGAGTCACAATGACGCAAGACAACCCAAACACACCAACAAGAAAAAAGGCAATCATTTGGAGCCTTGTTACCCTTCTGCTTCTGGCAATCTTAGGCGGCTTACTGACTTGGTTTGTTGCGTATCCTGATTTCTTATGGACAGGCGTCATCACGACAACCATTGTGGCACTGCTCTCTGCTGGGCTTTGCTTTTGGTTAATCAACCGCAAGGTGAAAAAGAGTCTTGAGCAAGACCAAGAACGTGCACTAATTATCAAACGCTCCAAGTTACTCGCCTTCCACTTCAAGAAAATGCTCGGCGTACAAAAACGTAAAAAGCGCTTAACCAGCCGTTACGATCAGCCGATTTACCTGTTACTCAGTGATAACCCAAGCAAAGACAAAAGCATCATCACGCAGATGGGTTACGAAGCTTATAAGGTGGATGACTTTGGTAACGACATTGAGTTTCCGATTCTATTTTGGCTCAGTGAACACTCAGTTCTGATTTCCATCAGCATGGGCGACGATCAACAACCGCTTTACTTAAAAACGCTGTGCCAGTGCCTAAATAAATGGCGTCCGAGACAAGCGATTAACGGCTTGTTGCTCACCACAGAAATTGAACAGTTAGTTGGCAATAGTGAAACCCTTTCACAAAAAGCCGACCAATTGAAATCGCAAATCAAAGCATTCAATCGTTCATTTGGTTTGAACCTACCTGTCTACAATGTCCTAACTAACATGGGTCAAGTGAGCGATTTCTGTCAGTTTTTTTCTGCGTTTGATGAAGCGAGACGCAATGAAGTGTTCGGCGCCACCAGCCCAGTGCAAAAACATGGTGGCATTGATGCCGATTGGTTCAATGACGAATACGACCACCTCATTGGTCAGTTAATCTCGAACATGAGCAATGCGTTGGGAGCGCAGCTTAACCAAGATTTCCGCAATGCCATTTGTGGTGCGCCTTACCAATTTGGTCTGTTCAAACAGAATTTGTGGCACTTCTTACAACGCTTGCATCGAGGTGACCAATACGCAGATGGGCTCAACTTCCGCGGCTTCTACTTTACCCACAGTGGCAGTGATTTCGCACAGCATGATTTACTGGCGAACGTGGTCAATCAGTCCCTAGGCAATGAGCAATATCAGCAACACCAACAAATGCCTGTTCAACAAACCTTGTTTGCTCAGCATTTGATGTCTCATGTCGTGTTAAATGAAAACACTTTAGTCGGAGTTAACCGCCATAAAGAGAATTGGTTGTGGTTCAGCCAAACCACCTACACCCTAATTTGGCTCGGTTTATTGATTGGTACACTGACGATTCTCAAGCTCGACTTCGATTATCAAACCAATCGTGAAGCCAAAGCCGATGGCATGTTAGAGCGTTACAAAGAAGCGATCGCAGCACAGCCATACAGCAAAGAAGATTTGGTGGGCAACATTCCGAACCTGTACACCATGCATCGCATTTACGCGCTGTATCAGGAGCCTGAACCTTGGTATACATTGCCATTCCTACCGAATGCGACCATCAAGCCAGAAGTTGAAGCGGCTTACACCAAAGAGCTGCAACAAGTTTTGCTCCCTTCTATGGTGCACACCATTGAGAATGACCTTTATGTGTATGTGAACTTGGAAGACCAAGCCAGAACGCTCGAACTGTTGAACGACTATCGACTGTTGTTTGATAAAAATCGCACCAACATTGAAGAGTTGAAGAGTTACTTTTTAGCGAACTTAGAGCATCAAGGCGAAGCGGACAAAACCAACGTTGCTCAGCTTAAAGTGCTGCTCGACGATGTGTTTAACCAGCACTTAGTGGCGACAACTGCCAATCAAGAGCTTGAAGGACTGGCGAAGCAAGTCATCAATCAATCCAACATCGAGACGCTACTCTACCAACACATCTTGAATGATCATGCGTACGAGAAGCGCATCGATGTGCGTAAAGAACTTGGTTCCAACTTTAACCAAATATACCAATTCAAACCTGGCTACGTGGGTTATTTCGTGCCTTACTTGTACACACCAACTGGCTTTAACGAGTTGGATCTTTCTGTGGAATCTCCTCTTCTTATCGAAGCGTTATCCGCTTATGAAGGCATCGCAGGACAAGCCCCAAGCGCACTAGAGATGCACCGAATCAGCCACGATTTGAAACGCATGTACCAGAACGATTACATCAATTACTGGCGCGATTTTATTAATAGCATCGAGGTGAAAAACATTTCTGGTTCTGAGCAGTTGAACGCCAGCTTGAACGTACTCAACAATGCTTCAAACAATCCAATGTCTAAGCTGTTTACCACCATCAGCAACTATACTTCGGTTCTTCTACCTGAGCCAAAAAATGCGAAGAAGAAAACCGATGAGGAGATTGCCGATGCTGCGCAAGACAATGAGAAAAAGGAATCCGCTCGCCAAATCACACTGACGTTTAATGATTTCCACAAACAAGTGACGCCAGACGATCAGGGTAAGAAACCGATAGATTCCGTTCTTGAAGGTTTCGCTAACACGGCAAAATGGCTCGATCAGTTCTACAAATCCAATACGCCAGACAAAGTGGCTTACGAAACGTTATCTGCAGGTTTAAAAGCGCAAAACCCTGTCGCACAGTTGGCGTCACTGACCGATTCCCAGCCACCGCTATCCGGTGAAGTGATTGACTATGTGACAGTGCAAACTAATGAGTTGGTAATGAACTTAGCTCACCAATACCTTAATAGTATGTGGAACAGCGAAGTCTACCAGCCTTATGAAAACACCATCGCGGCTTTCTACCCGTTTAAGAAAAGTGCCAACAGCGACGCAAGCACAGCAGATGTTGCAGCCTTCTTTAAAACCGATGGCACATTGGACACCTTCTATCAAACCATGTTGAAAGGCTTCTCGACAGAGCAACGTGCACCGTTTATGTCCGGCTTGCTGCCAAATACTGGCTTTGCGTTGGATCCTGCGATTTGGCTGATGTTTGATAAAGCCAAAGACATTCGCTCTGCCCTGTTTTTAGCTGACCCGAAAAACGTCGCGATTCAATTCCAGATGAAACCAACAGAGATGAGCTCGGCACTGACTGAGTTTTCCATTCGGGCTGAAAAACCGATTTTCACCTATCAACACGGTCCGATGCTGTGGACTCAACAAAGCTGGAAAGGCGATTCTGTCGCGCAAGATGCACTAACAGTGCGTCTACAAAAACAAGCAACACCGATTGCCAATGAGCAGTTTAAAGGCAGTTGGGCATGGTTCCGCTTGATTGAGCCACGCGTCACTTCAACCTCTTCGCAAAGTACTCAACTTGAGTTTGATTACAATGGCGAGAAGGTTCGCTTAACGATTAAAACTCAAGGTCAGAACAATCCGTTCGTACCGAACTTCTTTGCGGGCTTTGTGTTACCGGCGAGCATTTAGTGATGAACACGTTCGCCAATCAAACCCTATTTAGAGCCTGTGGCGTTACTTATGTAGCGCCTTTGAGCGAAAACGTGTTTCAGTGCGAGCACAAGCTTTATGGCACTGTGGTCATCAAAGTAGCGCGCAGCTTAGCTGAGAAACGGGCTTTGATGGCGGAAGCGGACTTTCTATCCAAATACGTATCGGATTACTGGGCGAATTTCCATGGTTACGGCTCGCAAAACCATGCTGACTGGTTAATGAGCCAATATCTGGAAGGCAAAACACTTAACGCGATAGAACCTAATTTATTACCTCAAGACATAATAACCAAGCTTGAATTCGCTTTGCTAAACCTGCATAAAACGGGTTATCTGCATGGCGATATCAAACCACACAACGTCATCGTGACGCCGAATAACCAAGTTCGGCTTATCGACTTTGGCAGTGTGATTCGAGTTGATGCTAAATATCGAGAGCATTCACATACAACCGTTAGCCGAGCCTATAGTGCGACACACCCTTCTCTGCGTATCGGTCAGGCAAGTAAGAACGATGATTTCTATGCTTTGGCAATGACCTTGCTAAGCTGTCACGATCAACATCCTTTTGCAGGTCTCTCATTACAAGAAGCGGCAGAACTGCTACCTACCCCAAGCAACATTGATTTACCAACGCGCTACCAAGTTCTGATACAAAAAGAGTGGCAACGAATGCGCCACTCTTTGAAGTTATAGGGATTCAACGCTCTAAGCTCTCTGGCTTACGCGTCTGATGATTTCGACTTCAGATACTTCTCAATATCCACCTCATCAACCTGTTCGGCTGGCATAAACTTGTTGGCATAGTCACGGTAAACACCGCTTTCTAAGAACAACAAGAACAAGTCCATATCCAAATGCTCATCCAACGCCATCTTGTACATGATGTCGACCGCAACACTTACTGGCTTGGCTTTCTTGTAAGGTCGATCCCCTGCAGTTAATGCTTCAAAAATATCCGCAATCACTAAGATGCGTTCTGGGGTTGATAAATCTTCTGCACTCAACCGACGCGGATAGCCTGTGCCTTTCAACGTCTCATGGTGGGTCGAAGCGTAACGCGGCACGTTGCTTAACTCCGGAGGGAATGGCAGTGCCCCCAGCATTTTGATGCCGCTGATCATGTGCTCGTTAATTTTGAAACGGTCTTCTGGTGTTAACGTCCCGCGGGAAATCGTCAGGTTGTACACTTCACCCAAGTTATATTGATGCTCTGGTACTTGCACTTTAATGCCATATTCCGGGTCAAATTCTAACGGGCGAACACGTTCAATAATATGGTCAGGCTTATCCGCTAAAAGGTTTTCAACCACGGGTAGCGTAACGTCAGATTTTGGCTTAATCATTTCTTCAAACGGAGAAAGACCAAGATGATCATCATAGTGACGCAACCAAGTTTGTTTGGCGATTTGTTTAATGCGCTCAATCTTATCGTCGCTCATAAACTCGCCACCCACGTTGGCGTTGGCAACAAACCGGAAGTCTTCGTCCAACTGAGCAACTCGTTGGTCGAACTTGGCTTGCGCCTCTTCTTTTGACAGTTCACCAGTAGATATCGACTTCCACATTTCCACCTCAGCGTCTCGCCTTAGTACTTCGAAACGAGTGCGAATCTCATTGATGCGATTGTAGTTGGCTTCTAACTTAGTGCCTTTATCAACGATGTGTTCTGGCGTGGTGATCTTACCGCAGTCATGTAACCAAGCCGCGATACGGAATTCACGTCGTTCATCGTCATTGTTGAACTTAAAGTCTTTGAACTTACCGGTGTCGCACTTCTCTACTGCCTCTGCCAGCATCAAGCCAATTTCTGGAACACGATTACAGTGCCCCGCAGTATAAGGAGACTTGTCATCGATCGCTTGCGCGATAAGGCGAATAAAGGCCTCAACAAACTCTTCTTGCTGTTGCTCGTGATGCTGAATCTCTTGCGTCATTTCGGTAACTGAGTCAGACAAGTCAGAAACTTCTTTGATACGCGTTTCTACCGGAGCTAATTGGTCAAATTCACGATTTTTGATTTTGATGGTTTCTTTTCGAAGCGCCAGAATCGGATGCACAATAGGTGATCCAACCTTCCATGCTAATGGAAACAAGATAACCATCACGATAGAGGTAAACGCAATAGCCTTGGATAATCGACTGGTGACAGCATCAGTCACGACTTGCTCGGAAACTAACACCGCAAAGTAGTCACTTGTTCCACGAGTAGATTGCAACTTAGTGATATAGAGAAATCGATGCTCTCCCTCAATGGTCACTTTGTTCATCGTGTCGTGTTTATCTTTTTGGGTTGCTAGCTCATAGACTTCTGGATAAGGCGCAAAACTGCCTCGCCATTGATGGGGTTTAAACCACTTATCTTCCAACGCGGATTGTTGTTCTGGTGTAATACTGTCGATTGCCTGATTGACAACTTGCATCAATCCACTGTTTTCATCTTGCATGAACACAGAAAATTCCAGAGGTGATTCCGTCAATTTTGTCACATGGATATTGGTAATTTTCACTAGTCGCTTCATCTCGACCATGGTTAGGTAACTGTCTACAAGGTATTCAATATCCCCCATGTGCAGCGCTCGTTTTGCTAAATCGAGATTAGGTTGTTCAACAATATTGAGTGTCGGATAACGTTCGAGTAACCACTCCTTCATTCCAAAGCCAGCGACGACGCCCACTTTTTGGTTCGTGAGTTCAGTTAGAGAAACTGGCATCGGAATATCGATTTTGGCTGCGATAGCCAGTTGTCCGTAAAATATCGGATGGCTCTTGAGACCAAATTCAGAGGGAGCACCAAGCACGGGCTGAAGTATATCTATTTCGCCATTGCGATACTTCTTCACCAATTCTGCAGAACTGAAGCCATTTACGAACTCCACTGCCATGCCCGTTTTCTCAGCGATGAGTTTTAAAACATCGATAGCATAGCCACCAGGCTCACCACTCTCGGTATAATCGTATGGTCCCCAATCATTCTGGTTGGACACAACAAACTCTTTATCATTCAATAATGCTTGCTGTTCTTTTGTTAAAGTTAACGGTGGCGATGTCGGAATTTCAACCTCTTGAAATACGTTGATGCTTGAAGCGATCACTTCACCTCGATTGTTAAAAATGAACGACTCTACGCCATCATCTTTTTTCATTCCGAGTTCAGTCGCTGTGATTTTCTCACTCAGAGACGAGAGCACGGTATCGACACCGATCACGGCGCCTTTATTACTGCGAACAGAATAGGATTGACCGGTGATTTTTAAATGCTGAAATAAGTAGGGATCGGTCTTGTAGACACTGTTTTTTGAGGCATTGTCGAACCAAGGTCTCCGAGATGGATAGAAGTTACTAGTTTGTTTTGTAGTACGAACCAGCTCAAGCGACTCTGAATAAAATAAGGAATATCTTGTTCGCTCTTCGCCTTCTCCCACAATTTTGATAACCGCCCAACGCTCATCAGGTGCCGCTCCTATTTTTCCTCTAACAATTGAAGAAGATTCCAAGTTAACTACTTGAAAGAAGAACTCTTCCTGATTCGCAAAGTAAATACTGTAAAAGACAGGATTATCAATCAAGGTTTGGGTAAATACGTGCTGAATTTCATCTTCACTAAATTGTGTATCACTGTAATCAGCTACACTCCGCAGTATCCCCGCACTACTTGTTGCACTCGCATCAATTTGATGGATATGGTTACTGACGTCTTTAGCCGTCATGGTTAAGCGCGTCAAAATATGTTCCTCTGACATCTGCTTACCAAAGTAGTATTGCATACCAACCCCGAGTAACGCAGTCACTGCAGTAGCAAATATGAAGAGACTTCCGACGGTGAACTTAATCGAAAACTTACGAGGAGAACCTGATTTAGTTTTCACGCGATAACGCCCTCCAATGGCATTGACGACAAGAAAATTCGCTACCTATGTTGGCAACTTGAGGCATATTAATATCAAGTCTAGTACATATTTTTCATAGACTTGCACAAGGAGCGACCAAAAGGTTATTAATCGGCAAGTACCACTATCGCAACCACAGGCTCAGTTCTTTCATAGGTTTCGACTGTTGAAATAATCGGTCATCTCAAATTTATCCTAAGCACCTAGCTCGCTAACATTACGCTTCTTTTGTATGCCCCCTCTATCTGTAAGAAATATCTATGAAGCAAAAAGGATTCTCCTTAACCGAAGTTACTGTAGCGCTTATTCTCTTAGCCATAATAAGTTTGTTTTCAGCACCACAAATCATGCAGAAGCAACGTCAAGATCGACTCAACAGCTTGGAATCTTTTATCGACAAATTTCATGACATCAACCAGGAGATGATGACACACGCTAAGAGTCAAGGTGTTGCAGAAATGCCGTTAGCAAAACTGTCAGAACTGAACATTTATGTCAGATTGGGAACGCTAGCGTTGGATGATTTCAATGTAGAGAAAGCGATGGGCGTGCAAGGGTTGAACCTTGCCAATATCGGACCGACCGAGAAACCGTCATTACTTATTTACTTAGGCAAGGAAAAGTCACCTGAACAGATAAAAGAGTCAGGTTGTTTCCTCAGTATCAGCCGCCCATCTCACGGCGCTACGAGTCTAACTGCAACTACGAATAAGTTAACCATCACAAAGTTTTACGACTATTGCTAGAGCTCCATTTTAGAGAGATTAGATTACTACGAAACCTTATTCTTCAATCGGCGTATGCTAGCTAATGTCTTATATACCCTTAAGGTTTTATTATGATCGTCGTGAAAAAAGCAGGTGTCTCTGATGTCAAAAAGGTCTCTCCTCTTTACCTAAAATATCTTGAGTTTTATCAAGTCGATGTTTCAGGTAAAGACCCAGAGTCTTTTATCAAAGCTCGTATTGAGAATGAAGAATCAGTCGTGTACTACGCAACGGATGAAAGTGGGCGGACGCTCGGTTTTGCGCAGCTTTATCCACTCTTCTGTTCGCTAGAAATGCGTAAGATTTGGCTTCTGTACGATTTGTATGTGGATTCATCACAGAGAAAACGAGGGATTGGTGAACGCTTATTGGAACAAGCGGACCAACTGGCAAAAGAGACCGACTCTGCCTTTGTTATGTTAAGCACTGGTATTGATAATAAAACCGCACAATCCGTGTATGAGAAACACGGTTACGTACGAGATGTCGAGTTTTATAACTATGTTCACATGCTTAAGTAATCAAACGAGCACATGAGCAAAGAGCGAAAAGCCGAGTTAATACTCGGCTTTTAATGATCAACTTACACCACTTTGTACTTGCTGATAGACAATCAAAAATAAACCTGCAAATACCGCTACTGTCAGTAAAACCTTTAACCAGAGAAACTTCATTTTATCTACTCTTCTGGCGCGTATTGGTCAAAAACTTCTTGAGCTGTCATTTTCTTGCTGTGTGGTTGCAGATCATAGTATGCGGGCTTCTCATCAGTGAAGATCTCTAAGCTTAATTTGAAATCTGGCTCATTAAATAATCCCGCAGAAAGAATATATTCATCTGTTGCCAACAAGTGGTAATAGATATTCGTGCCGCATTCACCACAAAAACCTCGTACTGCCCATTGGGATGATTGATAGCGTTTAGGCTCAGCACCGTTAAATGTCACACCAGGACCTCAATGCACCGCATGCAGAGGTCCACTTGACCACTTTCGACACATATCGCAATGACAAAAGCTCACTTCATTGTGTTGAGGTGCGGTCACTTCAATAGCGCCACATAAACATGTTCCTTTCATCTCTATTCCTCCCTATTCAACCTCCATCATTATGGCGGCTTTAGACACTCCATTGATGTGACCAACCTAGTCTTTCACCACATTCTTTGATGAGTATATTTGTGTGAACTTTATGAACAAAACGTCGTTTATGCTCAATATTCTCTTTATCTACGCATTAGAGACATCACGTTAACACCTTATTAACCTTTAACTCATCACTAGCGAGTCACCCTACCTTGCTAGAAGAACAAATAATAAGACTCTTCAAAACAAGAGAGTCACCAACATAAGGAACGTGAAACATGTTAAAGGTATTCAAACCAACGCTCGCCGCATCCATCATTGCAGCCTCATTTTCTTTCCACGCTTTTGCTGCTGATGTTGAAAAAATCCACTTTCTAATCCCAGGTGGTGCTGGTGGTGGCTGGGATATGACGGCTCGTGGTACAGGTGATGTACTGGTTAAATCCGACATCGTTGAAAATGTCTCTTTCCAAAACCTCTCTGGTGGCGGTGGTGGTAAAGCCATTGCACACCTCATCGAAACCGCTGAGCGCCAACCTGATACGTTGATGGTGAACTCAACCCCAATCGTTGTTCGTTCACTGACGGGTATCTTCCCGCAATCTTTCCGAGATCTCACACCAGTAGCCGCAACGATTGCTGATTACGGCGCTATCGTGACCTCCGCGGATTCGAAGTACAACACATGGGAAGATGTGGTCAAAGATTTCGAATCTAACCCACGTAAAGTAAAAATCGCCGGCGGTTCTGCTCGTGGCTCGATGGATCACCTTGTCGTCGCAGCTGCATTTAAAGGCGAAGGTTTTGACGCGCGTAAAGTTCGCTACATCGCGTATGACGCTGGCGGCAAAGCAATGGCAGCGCTTCTGTCTGGCGAAACACAATTGCTTTCAACCGGTCTTGGCGAAGTATTAGAGATGTCGAAATCTGGTCAGGTAAAAGTACTGGCGATTACGGCACCAAAACGTCTAGACGCTGCACCAAACATCCCTACCCTGAAAGAATACGGCAATGAGACTGTGTTCGCGAACTGGCGTGGTTTCTTTGCCGCTCCTGGCACGAGCCAAGCCAAACTCGATGAATGGAACGCAGCTCTGACCAAGATGTACAAAACGGACGAATGGCAAGTTGTTCGTGACCGCAATGGTTGGATTGACAACTACAAAGCGGATAAAGAGTTCTTCGCGTTCCTAGAAGAGCAAGAGCAGCAAATGGGCGATCTAATGCGCGAATTAGGTTTCCTTAAAAAGTAATAACTCCCATCCGAGTTTGTGGGGTTAGCTATCCCTAGCCCCCCTGTATTTGCACTCTAATTTCACCGTATATGGGCATTGTCGATATTCGACAAGTAAAAACTCCTTTGTTTATTGATTGGTAAACACTAAGTAACTCGACTAGCAGCGATGCGCTTAATTGTTAATGACTTGGCCCTTCTTCATTAACGCCCATATACGGTCTTTTCCTGTTGTTCTAGGAGTTGGATATGTCTCATTCAACCAATATTTTTACCAAAGAGAACTTGCTGTGCCGCGATCGTGTTGGCGCGATGATCTTTTTGTTGTTTTGCCTATGCTATGGCTACCAAACTACGCAAATCCCTCTCTTTCCCGGAGATGAATACGAACCCTTCACGGCTCGCACTTTACCGACCATTCTGACCTACGTCGGGATTGGTTTAGCGCTAATGCTATTGGTCACTGGTCAGCCCGATAAACAAAGCGGCGCTGTGATGTCATTCAACTGGGAATTGCTTATCGCCTTTTTAGTTTTGATGGCGCTTTATGGTCTGGGTTTGACTTACATCGGCTTTGTATTAGCGACAGGATTCTTCCTGCTTGCGGGCTTTTACCTTCTTGGCGAACGACGTAAATCGGTGTTGTTTGGAGCCTCATTCCCGTTCGTTATCGCGTTTTACTTGTTGCTCACTCAAGGTCTGGATATCTACCTTGAGCCTGGTCTGATTTTCACCATCTGGTAGTCAAAAGAAAGGACTGAATTATGTTAGATGGAATTCTACAAGGTTTATCCACCGCCGTGATGCCAATGAACATCATGATGGTGATTGTTGGCTGTTTTGTTGGTACGTTTATCGGCATGCTACCGGGGCTTGGTCCTATTTCTGCCATCGCTCTGATGATTCCTATCACCTATGGTTTGGATCCATCTTCGGGTCTGATTCTGATGGCAGGTGTTTACTATGGTGCGGTATTTGGTGGTTCAACTTCCTCTATTCTTATCAACGCACCGGGTTGTTCTTCAACCGTAGTTACCGCGTTTGATGGCTACCCAATGGCGCAGAAAGGACAAGCAGGTAAAGCACTTGCACTGGCGGCTTACTCTTCTTTCACTGGTGGCACGCTTTCAGCAATAATGCTGCTTGTGGCGGCACCTGCATTGGCTAACGTCTCGTTAAGCTTCCAATCTTCTGACTACTTTGCGCTAATGCTTCTTGGCTTATCCGCAGTGGCTGCGTTCGCTGGCAAAGGACAAGTAATAAAAGCATGGATGATGACCATTCTAGGCTTGATGTTGTCTACAGTCGGCATTGATAAAGGCGTCGGTGTCGAACGCTTCACCTTTGGTCTAACGGATTTGATGGATGGCTTTAGCTTCCTATTGTTGGCGATGGCGACCTTTGCGCTTGGTGAAACTTTGATGGGTATTTTGAAGCCTTCTGAAGATACGCGTGATGAGGAACAAGATAAGCTGAGCAACATTGGCTCGATGAAAGTCACCAAGGAAGAAATCAAAGAAGTAGCGCCTGTTTCTATTCGCTCTTCAATCCTTGGCTTCTTTACAGGTGTTCTTCCGGGCGCAGGTGCAACCATCGCCGCCTTCTTAAGCTACGGCATGGAACGTAACCTTGCTCCAAAGGATAAAAAAGAGCAGTTTGGTAAAGGCAGCATCCGAGGTTTGGTGGCTCCGGAGTCAGCGAACAACGCAGCATCAAGTGGTTCTTTCGTTCCTCTTTTGACCCTTGGTATTCCGGGCTCTGGTACAACCGCAATCATGCTAGGAGCGTTGATCGCTTACGGTATTCAACCAGGTCCTCGTCTGTTTGTTGAACATCCAGATGTGTTCTGGTCGGTAATTATCTCCATGTACTTCGGCAACATTGTGTTGGTGATTCTTAACCTACCACTGATCCCATACATCTCGAAGTTGTTGGCAGTACCAAGAACCGTGTTGTTGCCGATGATTCTGTTCTTCTCCATCACGGGTGTTTATCTGGTTTCTTTCAACACCATGGACGTGTTTGTGATGCTACTTGTGGCAATGGCTGCCATCGCACTAAGGTTAGCAAACTTCCCTCTCGCACCGCTGTTGCTTGGCTTTATCCTTGGTGGATTAATGGAAGAGAACCTGCGTCGTGCATTGATGATTTCCGACGGTGAACTGAGCTTCTTATGGGAACGCCCAATCACACTGACATTCACAGTGCTTGCAGTATTGGTACTTGGCAGCCCACTGTTTGTAAAACTCTTTCAAAAGCTTAAAGCGCAACCAGTGAAAGTTGAGCAATAAGCATTCTATCTCTCCCTCAAGATAGACCTTTGAAACCAAGCCACCCTCTGCGGTGGCTTTTTTCTTGGACTAATCGCTACTTTATTTCTTTGGGTGAGTTGCGTAGTGTTAATCGTTCAGAAACAAAAACTATAAGAACAAAAAAGGACTTTTTATGCTGCTGGAATTTGCTCTCTTGTTTGCTGCGGGCGTCGTTGGTGGGATCATGAACTCCGTCGCCGGTGGTGGTAGCTTCATTACCTTCCCTGCATTAATGGCGGTTGGCGTGCCTCCCATCATGGCGAACGCGACGAATACTTATGCTTCTTGCGCAGGTTACATCAGTGGTGCAATCGGTTTTCGCGAAGAAATCATGAAGAACAAGCAAGAACTCGCTTTCACTATCTCTTTCAGTTTGATTGGTGGCGCAGTCGGTGCTTACCTTCTGCTGAATACGCCAGAATCTGTTTTTCTTGAAGCGATTCCATGGCTACTTTTATTCGCAACCGTGCTCTTTTTAACTGGCTCACGCATGACTGCGTTGATTAAGTCTATGACCAAAGAGATCAAACACGCTGGCATTCTGGGTGTGATTGCACTAAGTCTTCTTTTGATTGGCGTCTCTGCTTATGGCGGCTTCTTCAATGCGGGACTAGGCGTGATCGTATTAAGTTATTTAGTGGTTGCAGGGCACCAAGACATCAACTTAATGAACGGGCTTAAGCTGCTGGTTTCGACCTGTGTTTCTCTGATTGCCATCGTAATTTTTGTTGCTAACGGTTCGATCGATTGGACCAAAGGCAGCGTTGTAATGGTTGGCACATTAGTTGGCGGCTACTTGGCAGCGCGAGTATCTCGCCAGTTGAATCCTAGTCATGTAAAAGGCTTCGTTGCCCTCTCTTCTATCGCGATTACCATTTACTTCTTCGTAGATGTCTATGCCTAACTCAATACCACGATATAACCAAAGCCAAGCACTCATTGCTCACAAACAAAAACGCCATCGCAAACTACGATGGCGTTTTTATTAGTTCTAAGTGAAATTACTTAATCAAACCCACTTCTTTGTAGTACTTCTCAGCACCTGGATGAAGCGGCGCAGATAGACCATCTTTCACCATTTCTTCTTTCTTCAAGTTGGCGAATGCTGGGTGTAGACGGCGGAAATCATCAAAGTTTTCGAATACCGCTTTCACTACGTTGTAAACTACTTCGTCTGGCACGGCCGTTGAAGAAACAAACGTCGCACCTACACCAAAGGTTTGTACATCACTTTCTGAACCGCGGTACATGCCACCCGGTACGTTTGCGATACGGTAGAAGCTGTTATCAGAAACCAACTTCTCAACTTGTGGACCGGCTACCGTTACGATATTGCTGTCACACGAGGTCGTTGCTTCTTTAATCGCACCACTTGGGTGACCGACTGTGTAAACCATCGCGTCGATCTTGTTATCACACAGTGCTTTTGACTGTTCTGATGCTTTTAGCTCAGATACCAGCTTGAAATCATCATTCGTCCAACCGTACTCTTTCATTAGCACTTCCATGGTGCCGCGCTGACCAGAACCTGGGTTACCTATGTTCACTCGTTTGCCTTTTAGGTCATCAAACGTGTTGATGTTAGCGTCTTTACGAGCCACAACGGTGAACGGTTCTGGGTGTACAGAGAACACCGCACGAAGCTCTTTGAATGGTCCTTTATCTTCAAACTTGCTCGTACCGTTATAAGCATGGTATTGCCAGTCCGACTGCGCGATACCTAAATCCAACTCACCTGCGCGAATGGTATTGATGTTGTAGATAGAACCACCGGTACTTTCTACTGAACAACGGATGCCATGATCAGCACGTGATTTGTTCACCAAACGACAAATTGCACCACCCGTCGGGTAGTACACGCCAGTTACACCGCCCGTACCAATGGTTACGAACGTATCTTTAGCAGAAACTGAAAAACTTGTACTTAGTGCAGCCAGAGAAGCCGCGACAGCAATTTGCTTGAGCTTTAACATTGAACGTCCTTATTTTTCCTTTGTTTATGGCTTGGTAAGTATAGCAATCGTTAACAAACTGATAACGTTTAAGATCACATCCTGAGAATTATCACCGCGCAGCAAAAGGCATTGATCGGTAAGCAATTATGAACCGTGTTCGACTTTAGTTTTAGCCCAACCAAAAAGCCCGCAGAATTTAACTGCGGGCTGTCCGGTATTTCAATAGTACTTAGTCGGTCGCTAGGGTTCTCTCCTCGCTGTTGTCATTGACTGCGGATGCACTTTCATTCCCTTTCCTGTGTGTCCATAGGTAAATGGATGGGATCACGGTAAGCGTGACGATCATTGAGATCACGCAGCCCCAACCAACCACCAACGCCATCGGCGACATGTAGTTATCGTAGCCACCCAAGCCGTACGCAAGCGGGATAAGACCTGCAACGGTTGTGATTGTGGTTAAGGTGATTGGTCTTACTCGGCTTTGCGTTCCACGAATTACAAACTCCAGCAAGTTGGTATCGTTACATTCCGCTTCGTGTTCTTTGAAGTGCCAAATCAGCACCAAGCTGTTGTTCACCATAATACCAATCAAGGCAATTATCCCGATGATGGAGAAAAAGCTCAGCACCTGATTATGTAAGAACAGAATAAACAGCGCACCAGCGATGCCAAAAGGAATCACCGTCAACACAATTAAGGTTTCGCGCATTCGGTCAAAAAGAAGAATCAGAAGCAACGCAATGCCAATAAACGCCACACTAATCGCGATGACAAAGCCTTGCTGCGCTTCTTGTGTTTCTAAGATCTGCCCTGTCGCAATAATAGAGGCACCGCCGTATTCTTTATTGGCAAAGGCTTCTTGAACCGCAGCAAAAACGGCAACCGGATCAGTCACGGTCGAATCGACACCTGACGAGACACGAATCACTCGCTCTCCATTAAAGTGTTTGATTTGTGCTTCTGCATCGGCATTTCTCCATCGAACCAGCTCACTTAATGGCACCAGCTTGTTATTGCTGGCGCGAACCAAAATGTTATCCAGTTCTTTTAAGGATTTGTCGTCTTCTTCTAAAGCGACTCGGAAGTACACTTCTTCTTCACCATTAAAGATCCGCGTCACGCGTTGACCGTCAATCGCAAACTTAATGATATCCCCAACTTTGTTGGCACTGATGCCGTAGTACTTGAGCCAGTGATGTTGCAGCTCAGCTTGAATCTGTGGTGCTGGTGCATTTAAATCACGTCGTACTCGGCTCGTCCCTTCCAATGATTCAATGTACGCCGTCAGATCATTAGCAAGCTTTTCTCGCCCTTCATCCGTACCGCCAACGACACGCAAGTCCACTGGACGTCCTACCGGAGGACCGCCGCCATCAATATCGAACTCAATTTGAGCCAACCCTGTAATTTGCGTTGCTTTCTCTTCCCACTCTTCGACGATTTGCTCTGCGGTTCTTGTTCGGCTGTTTGGTGGTGTTAATGAAATCACCCAATAGCTATTTGGTGAGCTCACTTCGCCGTACCAATAATTCACCTCTTCAGTGCTTTTGATCAGCGCTTCGAGTTGTTGTGTTTCTTTCCAGACGTCATCCAAATCTAACTCTGGATTCGATTCAGCACTGATTTCTATCAAATACGCGCCGTCTGTTGGGAAGAACAAGAAGCTCAAACTCTTATATGAAATCGCTCCTAAAGTCAGAATCACTACGGTAATACATGGTAGCGCTACTTTGCTGTTTCGAATGACAAGTTCAATTAAACGATTCAGTGCGCTTAAATCTAAAAATGGCTTTTTCTTTACCTGACTCTTCTTACTCAAAATGCCTTTTAAATGAGCAGGAATAAAGAACAGCGCGTCGATAAACGAAAAGCACAACGCAATAATGACCGTAAGCGGAATTACATAAACCAATTTACCGCTGTTTCCCGGTAAGAAGAGCAAAGGTATGAAGGCAATCATGGTCGATAAAATGCTCGCTAGGACCGCTGGGAATACACTCTTCACACCTTGCGAGACCGCCTTATCAACTGGATAACCTTCTTCAACTAGTGCCACGATTTTATCGCTCACCACCACGGCATCATCGACAATAATTCCGACAATCAAAATTAAGGCGGACATAGTGAACACATCCAGAATCTGCCCGAAAGGAGGCAGCAAAGCCAGCGTGCCGAAGATACATACGGGAATAGAAACCGCGACCCAAAATGCAATGCGTCTATCAAGGAAAAGCGCCAACGTGATCAGCACCAAGCCAAGTCCAACCAAGCCGTTGTCTTGCACTATGCGCGCTTTCTCTTGGATGTCTTCAGACAAATCAGAACCGATGGCGATAGTGTATTTGTCACCGAGCAGTTTTTGCTGATTTGCAATCAGAGCTTTCACCGCGTTAGAAGTGCTAATAACGTCCGCGCTTTCATTAGTTCTTAAGTCAAAAAGAATACTCTTATTACCGTTGATTGAGCCATAAACCTCGCCTTTTTCAAACCCATCCTCAATGAGACCTGCAACGTCTTTAAGTTGAATATTCGGGCTGAATGAGATGAACATTTCACGTAGCTCTTCAATGCTATCCAGCTCGGCAGAGGTCATCAGTTCTGGGTTGTTCTTTAACGTTTCCAGACGACCACCGCTGATCAGCGTATTACGCTCTGCAATCAATGCCGCCACTTGATCCAACGTTAAGCCATAACGTCTCAAAGAAATCGGTTCGAGTTGGATTAAGAACTCTGGCGCACGCAAATCGACGGTGTAAACTTCACCAATCCCCTCAACACGCCGCAAAGCCAACTCTAGGTCTTTGGCTTTATCTCGCAGTGCTTTATAACCAACATCACCAGAAATACCGACCACCATGAAATCCAAGCTGTACGATTTTTTGATCGACAGCGTTGGCGCTTCGGTCACACCAGCGGGTAAATCCGTCACCCTTGCCAGTGCATCTCGAATGTCTTGGTAAACCGTATTCGGATCAGAGACATTGCTATCCAACACCACACTGATGTTTGACACGCCCGTTTCCGACGTAGAGGTAAACTCTTTCAATCCAGAAATAGACAGCAATTCTTTCTCAATTTTACTGGTGATGTTGCTTTCAATATCTTTCGCACTGGCACCAGGATAAACCGTGACGATATCGCCTTTTCCTAAGTCAAATCGAGGCTTCTCAGCAAGGGGAAGATTGTAGGCAGTAAGGGCACCAATGCTGATGATCAAAATGGTCAGGATTTTAGACGCAAACTTTCGGTGAGAGAGCAAATCTAAGAAGAAATTCACATTGCCTCCTGATCATTGAAATACACGTACGATTCCATGCCCGGATTAAGCGTGCCGTTGGCGTTATCTACCGTCACTTCAACAAGGAAGCCCGGCTCACTGTTTTGGAAAGCAGGAGAAAGTAAAGTGATGGTGCCGTCCAACGTCTGCTCAACAGAAGGCACTTCGACCTTAACCTTCTCGCCTTTACTGAACTTGTTGAAATCAATCTCTAACAGGTGAAAACGTACTTTCAATCGTTCCATATCTGCAATGGTAAAGAGCGCATCACCCACCGAAACAAACTGCCCTAACTCAACAGAGCGATTAGTAATCACCCCATCAAAAGGTGCATTCGGAGAGGCTTTATCCAGCGTTCGTGCGGCGATTTTGTAGTGTGTATTACTTACGTTGAATTGAGCTCGACCAATGTTGGTTACACGAATTTGGTTGTCCACGTCACTTGCCGAGACGCCATTACTGGTCAGCAAGGATTGATAACGCTTTAATTGCTTTTCTTGAATATCTAACTCGGCACGACTCACCTCTAACTCGTTACGGGCTAAGTCCAAACTCAATGCATAATCTTCTGAGGACAGAGACAATAGCTCCTGCCCTTGAGTCACAGAGTCACCGTTATCGTAACGATAAGAATCCACCACGCCGACGACTTCACTTTTTACCACAACACTTTTTTCAGGAATCAGTTGACCAACAACGTAATCGCTCGCTGCATGAGCAGCGCTTGATAAAAGAAATAAAGGAATTAGTACGGATCTTTTTTTCATTTAGTTATCTCATTTCCGATGAACCAAATGACTTGTGTAACCGTTCCTCCGACAAGTCACCACTGACAGGAACACACAAGCCTTTAGTGTTTACTAAGGCATTAACCAGAAGTACAGCAAACGATTAACGCTCTTATTTATTGATGCTTGATATATAAATTATCAGTGGAGGTGTGGAAAAAAAGTGAGTCCTGAATGAAGCGTTTAACTACTTAAATCGAGGGAGTCCTTTCTGATTTGTTAGTACTTCGTTCAATCAAAACCGTTGCAGTTCTGTCGAGAGAAACTAACCATGATTTGATATATACCCAAGTAACCTCGAGATGCTTGGTTCAGCGAGAATGACTTGGTTTGAAGGCGAGGCAACAATTTGAAGATCTAGTGGTTCTAAATCGAAAATTGTTAACGAAGCATGCGAACCAAGGCAACTCCTAGATACTTAGGTATAGCGCATCAATCTCTGAGCCATTGATGATCTTCACCACCATCTTTCTTATTGAAAAATGCAGAGTGCTGCTGTTTGAACTGATCTGCTTTTATCTCTGAAATCGGCCACAATGTAAAATCTTCACGAATAAAGCTATCGTCAATACCAAACTCAAGCGTTCTTAGCTTATTGCCGATAAATCGATAGATGTACGTTTCACCGGTCTTCTCGCACACCATTGGTACATGCGACATCGGCTGACCATTGACGGAAACTGACACCCATTTACTACTCTTTGGCTCACAAGACGCTTGATTTACTACATCAATTTCGAACTTGTTGTCTAAGGTCGTACCGACAAAGACGACGGTGGAATCTTGCAAATAGACGCGCCTTAATAAAAGCTGTTTAGTATCTTGAGTACGTGTGGTTTGAATACCATTAGAAAATGGTTCGAAGTAAGACCAATGCCAGTTCCATTGCATGCCTCTTTCAACAAAGTGAAGTTGAGGTATGGTTTTCCAAGCCACAATACCAGCAAGCGCCGCAATAAAAGCGATCAGGATGATTAGAATTCGAACAAGTGAATGCATTAGACTGGTTTTTCTACAAGTAATTTAACACCAAGTGCAACCAGTACCGCTCCAGTTGCTCCTTCCATCCATTTCATAAAACTTGCATTTTTTAACAAGCTTTTCGCGGAATTTAATGCACCAGCCAGACCACATTGCCAAACCATCGCAATCATAAAGTGAATAGACGCCATAAGCATAGATTGCATTAATGGAGAACCTTCTGGGTTAACAAACTGAGGTAAAAACGCCAAATAGAACACTGCCGTTTTTGGATTAAGCACATTAGATAAGAAGCCTTCACGAAAAGAGCGTTTACCGCTATACGCTTGGTGAGTCTGTTCAGAGACAGCAATGCCACCATTCGATTTCATTAACGCTCTCAAACTACTTAATCCAAGCCAGATCAAATAAGCAGCACCCACCATTTTCACCATTTGAAATAGTTCAGCGGATTGAGCTAAAACAGCAGAGATGCCTACAGCAGAGAAAAATGCATGAACAAACAGACCGAAACAAATACCTAAACTTGTCGTACAACCATCTTTAAGACCTGCACGACTGGTGTTACGAATCACCAAAGCTGTGTCCAATCCCGGTGTAAGCGTCAAAATAGTGATGGCAATGAGGAACGCCTCAAAATTCAAAATATCCATATTCTTGTAGTGAGTGATTGTGCATTACCCATCAATACCGTCAATCCACGCAATTCGCAAGCAACTTTTGTGATCAACATCGTTGAAAATCACATAACGTACAAAGCCATACGCATAAAAGCACTTAATAAGCATACACACAAATGATTTTAAGATGCAGAGCTCAAAACGTTGTCATTGATTCGAGGTCAAGGAAAACAACGTAGCGTCTACAAACCAAGTCATTCTCGCTAAACAAAGCATCTCGAGGTTACTTGAGCATAAGGTCTTTCTTATATAAAGAGAGTTACTACTATTTCTACAACTTTTATAAAAACGATCAACCTCCTTTACTACTCTTCTATTTCCATCAGGAATTATAGTTTATTTCAACAACACAAAATAAACGAAAGTTGGTGTGCAAATGGGATATATGCTTCTTTTTCATTGCTGCCTGATGATCGCAATTTGGTTATTTATATTTGCGCCACTTTTTAGTAACGCAAATACCTTAACGATGAATCTTGTTGGCAAATTAGAAGACCGATGTGAGATAAATTTCACGTCAGGTCAGAAAATCGACTTGTCCGACAGCAATATAAAAACACTACCATTGGACATATATTGCAACCAACCACTCGGCGTAAGCGTATATTCAAAAAATGGCGGACTAAAATTGGATAAAAGAGATGATATTCCACCATTCGAGTATTTATTTGAAATCAACATTAACAAAGCAAATATTCATGAAGAAGTAAAAAGCATTGATTTGCTCTCTGAAAAACGCTTTGACAGTTCAGGTGTTATTCCTTTCTCGGCACTAGGAGAAATTAGAATAACACTAGAAGACCGCTTGCTATACGCAGGCTATTACGAAGACGTGATTGAAATTGATGTATTCCCCTCAATTAACAGCGTCATCAACTAGGAGTTCTGTATTCGATACAGAGAAAGGCTAGCTCGGTGGGATTTGGGCTAAACATGTATGTTATCTCTCAAGTTAAAGGAATCTTTTTATGAAAAAACTTACGATTTGTGCAGCGGCTGTTACAGCAATTTTCGGTTCGCAAGTTCACGCAGGTCCGGGTGATGTTCAATTAGTGGGTTATGTTTCTCCAGTATGTGAAGTATCAGGGCTTGCTACTCAATTGCTCGACTTTGGTGATGTAACACAAGAACAAACTGTTTCTATCGATCTGGATATGAAATGTAACGATGTCGATGGTGCAACCGTTTCTTTGACCAGTTCTGAAGGTGGTCTTGAATCGGATGATGACGAAGATTTCGCGCTAACTTATACCGCAACTTTTGCGCCTACAGGTCTTCCATCATTTGATCTAAATGCACCTGGTGGTCCGGGTTTAAACGATGTCTCTAGTGAGCTGTCATACCCAGGTTCTTCGGGTCTAGCATCTGGTGTTGATGCGACATTGACTGTACAAACAACAGAAGTGGCAACATGGGCGGGTGGCTACTCAGATACGCTAACCGTTAACGTGACTTCTAACTAAGTTCCCCTCCGGGAGGCTAAGCGTATAGCCTCCCTTTCTACACAGCCATACCAAGCTGACATTGATGGAGCTCAACATGACTCGATGGATTATCCTAGTCGCAACATTTTTATTTTGTTCTTACGCTAACGCATACAAGGTTGAACCTATGGTTGCTGAGATTGAACCCATAGGCAATCGAGCCCAAATGTCGATGCGTATCGACAATACATCCCGAGTACCCCTAACTGTTGAGCTCTATCCTTTTTCAATGGCCATGGATGAGCAAGGTGTAGAAACAACAAAACCCGCAGACGATGAATTGCTCGTTATTCCAGTAACCGCAATCATAGAGCCAGGTCGCTCTCAATCGGTCATGATTCGTTATTTGGGTGATCCTTCAATCTCTGAATCAAAAGCATACCGTGTCTCCATTAAGCAGGTGGAAGTAGCCCGTGGCGAAGAACAAAGCGCTAAGATGGGGTTATTACTTCAATTCAATACATTAATTAATGTTAAGCCCAAAAATACATCGGCAAACTTAGATATAAAAAGTGTCAAACAAAAAGGAAGCAAATGGATTGTTGAAGTAGAGAATAATGGTAATAGTTATGGCAGGCTAACGAATACTAATTGGCATTTAACGGATGGTAGTAATTCTAAATACCTAAAAGGATTAGATATCAGCAAGTTAATCGCAGGCACACTTGTACTTCCTCATTCAACACGATTTTTTGAAATGAAACCATTGAAAGGGTTTGATGTGTCAGATTTGTCGATAGAAATAGAACAGGATAAATAACATGTTCTATCAATCTATAACATGTCTAATCTTGTTATTATTTAGTGTTTTTTGTAATGCAATCATTATTTCACCGACTGTATTTGAATTGAACACAGATAGAAATACAACATCACAGATCATAGTGACAAATAATTCAACAGAAAAAATGCCGCTAGAAGTAAGTATTCATCAGCTAGTATTTAAGAAAAATGGTCAATATGAAACCAAAGCATTAAATAGCGACGCACTTTTGGTTTTTCCACCAGCAGCAATGTTAGCACCGAACTCAAAGCAAGTATTTCGTATTCAATGGCTTGATCCTTCTGTACAAAAAACATCCTCTAGCTACTTTATACGCTTTACGCAAGCTCATTTAACGGGTGCTAATGGACAAAGTAGAGCTTTGCCTATGCAGCAGAGCGGAGTCAAAATTAAAGTGCATTATAACGCGCTGCTTCATGTGTACTCCAACAGCCAACAACCAGACGTCACCTTGGAAGTTTCTGATGCCGGACAATTGGTTATTCGTAATACTGGCGAACGCTTTACCTACTCTCGACTACTGTATTTTGAGCCGTTAACAGCGACAGAAAATTACTCGCTCCAACAACAAGTCGGTGACCAATTTTTGCCACCATTTTCTACCTTCACCCTGCGTTCACGGAAAGCAATCCCAGTAGGAAAATATCATGGAAGAGAGCAATGAGCGTCGGAGCAGTGCTGTTTGGCTCCTATTCATTTTATTAACGATTTTATGTATCGCTCAAATCAACATCAGTTGGGCACGCGAGGTTGTGCTTAATCCAACAGGTCGAGATATCGAGCTATCCTCTCTTTTAAAAATCAGTGACAGCGTCTTGGGTCAGGCACAAGTCACCATTACCGCTGATGACGAGATTCGCTTACCGAAAGACAGTACCATCGCCCTACTTTCGTCATCTGTCGCCGAGTCAGCCTTAGAGAAATTACGAGACGCCCATTCAGAGACCTTATCTCAAGAAGACTTTCGACGTGCCGGGCTTGGGCTTACCTTTGATTTATCCACCCTAGAATGCATCATTTCAGTTCCTAACGAATTGAGCGTCACGCGACAAATATCGTTAGCTGAAGACAATGAACATTTTAATTATTCTGAACCCAGCTTTTTCAGTGGTTATGTTAATGTCACCGCATCGGCGAATGAAACTCAGACCATAGCAGAGCAAAATGACCGACAAAGTATTTACAGTACAAGATTTGAATCGGGCTTAAACGCAGGTTCTGCAAACCTTGAATACGAAGCCACCTTTGAAAATGGCTCGTCTCAAGACTCAGATTATTACCGCCAAGGCACGCGCTTAAACTATGATTTTCCTTCACAAGGAACGCGCCTTGTATTGGGTGATATGTTTAACTCTGGCAAGAGCTTTCAAGATGGTACCGACATCCTCGGAATCGGCATCACACGTGACTTTACTTTAATTCCTACTCGAAACGTGCGCCCTAAAGCCAATCAGTCTTTTACATTGCAACGCACCTCGAATGTCGACGTTGTTATCGATGGCATTGTCGTTCAGAGGCTGACACTGGGCGCAGGCAGCTATAACTTGAGTGATATCCCTCTCGCACAAGGTACTAACGATGTCGAATTGGTGATCACCGACTCTTCTGGGCAAACCGAAAGAATTCAATTTTCTGTCGCAACGGGGAATGACCTTCTTAACAGCGGAGAGTTTGAGTACAGTTTAATGGCGGGCGTGCCGTCAGAGGTCAATAACAACGAGCTCGATTATCAAACCGATCAAAAATTGATACATGGTTATCTTGATGTTGGTGTATTGCCATGGCTTACGCTAGGCGTAAACGGTCAAAAACGTGAAGACCTGTACCAATATGGTGGGACGGCTTTAATTGCAAGCTCACTAGGTGTCACCGAATTGTCCGCCTCTCAAAGCCATCATCCCACTCTCGATTCTGGGCAAGCATTTCGCATCGCTTTCGATGCAGAATTTGATGATGACAACCCTTGGCAACCACAATTAAGTGTTTTCTATGAATACCAATCGGAAAACTTCGCGGGCGTAGAAAGCTACGACACTATCGACTCTCCTCTCAACCAAACCACTCACTATGCCTCGGCGTTTGGTGCGTTTTATATTAATGACGATTTACGTGCAGCCATGACGGTCAATTACCGCTCTGGCACTGAAGATACTGCGAATTATTGGTCAGTTAGCCCTAGCCTGTCCGGTTCGTTCTTCTCGACACCTGCGACATGGAGCGCAAGGGTCAACTATCAGAACAACGACGTCGGTTCAGATGAATGGAATACGTCTCTCACGTTAAGCTGGCCATTAAGCGATTCCACACGATTAGTCAGCCGCTACAACAGTGAGGTCGATCAAGCAGCACTAGACCTCACTTATCAAAATAATGTAGGTAATACTGGGGGCATGTCAGGCTATGCTTCTGTTGTTACCAGCCGAGACAGCGACGCTGACATTGACCTTGGCGTTAACTATTCTGCCAACCGCTTTCAAGTTATCGCTGACCACGCTACGCGTATGGAGAGTTTGAACGAAGATATAAGAAACCACAGTACGCGTGTAGAAGTCAGTAGTGCGATTGCCTTTGCTGGTTCCTCAATAACAGTTGGACGCCCAGTCCGTGAAGCGTTTGCAGTGGTGTCTAAGCACCCAAGCTTGGAAGAAAACAATGTTGATATCGATCCAACTCTAGACGGTGAAAACGCCCGCGTATATAGCCATAGCGCATCCAATGTATTGATACCGGACTTGGTTGCCTACAACCCTCAATTGATCAGTTATGACGTAGAGAACCTACCGCCCGGTTACGATTTAGGTGACGGGGCATTTTGGCTGAATCCTGGCTACAAACGCGGTTACCAACTCAAGATTGGCTCAGATTCTGTGTTAACCGTAATGGGAACATTACTCGATCGACATACTGGCAGCCCTATCCCACTCATTGCTGGCGTGGCGACTTATTTGGGTAGCGAAACCCAACAGCCCATCGAATTCTTTACTAATCGAAATGGCTTGTTTGCAATCTCCGGCTTACGCCCCGGTCAATACCAACTCACACTCGACACAAAAGAAAAACAGACTGTGGTGATCACTTTAGATGAACGCAGCAATGTTTTAATCAGATTAGGAGAGCTTTATGTGGATTAAACCTTTTATCACTCTAATATTGCTTGCTCCCCCAGCATTAGCGGGTTCTCTTTGCTCAATGAGTAACTTAAGTGTCGAACCTGCTTCTACGCAGGCACGCTATGATGTGTTTGCCTCTGGTGCATACACACTCATTTCGACATATCGACTGCGCGCGAATATTGAAGGCGAACAATGCCAAATTCCGGTCAAGTTAGAGATTGATGATGGTGACTCTTTTTTAAAAGGAGAAGCCAATGCCCAGCTAATTTTCGAATGGCAAGGCGGGAACGGTTACCAAAAAGGTAATCAATGGCATGTCGTCTTAACAGAGAATAACGCTGATATCACCTTTCAAATACGTTATCCGGCTCAACAATGGCTCGCCTCAGGTATTTATCAAGGCAAGCTCGAAGCAACAGTATTAACCGAACAACTGCTCAATAACGAATATGTTTTACCAGCTGTGACAAATATCGCAGTCACTGTTTTGCCGATGGCCAAAATACAGTTTTATGGTTTGACTCAACAGCATTACGAATTGGATATGGGGATACTCCAATCCAATAAAGTAGTTACATCCGCGCCCAAACTTTGGATTCAAAGTAACGCCGGATATAACTTGGTTTTTGAATCAACAAACCGAGGTGCGCTCCGACACAAATCTGCGGACACCCAATGGGACATTAGCTACGATATGTATCTGGATTCTAAGCAAATTAACCTAGATCAGGCGAGTGCTAGAGTCAGCGAAAATACGCCATCTAAGGGACACGCCAAAAACATGAAATTTATCATCGGCGATACGCTAAATAAACCGGGAGGTACCTACAACGATGTGCTCCAGATCTCAATTGAACCTAAGCTTTCGCAACAACCTTAGGCAGTCGCAAAGTTGAAACAGAGAAAAGTGGCGAGCACTATACCCCTAGACTAAGGTGATTACATTATCAATATTATTAGTACAAAACTATTATATAGGGGCTAGTTATGAATATGGGGACGCGTAGGAATGAATTAGAATCTAACATCCTTCTTATTGGTGAAAACTGTATTCAAAACCAGTTTATTCGCCGAGAGTTGGAAAAGAACCCCCAAAACAAACTTACCCGTAAAAGCATCCATTGCTTAGACGACGAAATTAACTTGTCCAGCTACAACGTTGTTCTGATTTCTAACTATTTATTGGAAGAAAGACCACTGTCTGACTACATCTCACTCAAAACAAAAAACACCGACTTAGTGGTTTATGACGTACCGAAAACGGGCTCTGATCTTCGGCTTTTTTCTTGTCTCAATCTCAAAGGCGTACTTTATGAAGATTCGCCAATAGAGCATTTAACTCGCTGTATCGATGCCGTCTTAAGTGGCGAATTATGGTTACCTCGAAAACTGATGGCAAAAATGCTGATTCATTTCAGACCTTATGCCATCAGCTCTCAAGAAATCAGCAACACATTAACGAAAAGAGAAAAACAAATCCTCGATCGTATTGTTCAGGGACAATCAAATTTAGAAATTGCTGACGCCCTGTTTGTTGCGGAGAGCACGGTAAAAACCCATGTTTACAAGCTTTACAAAAAACTCAACGTTAGCTGTCGCAAGGAAGCCATTCAAAAATTCAGCCGCCCTCTTAGGCAAGAAACTCAAGAACATTAGCCATCGCTGACTCTAGCTTTGTTTCTCAACGCTCCTTTTGGTTAGGTGTACAAGTGTCTGAATTTGTGCACAATAGACCTGCATTGGTTGTTAATAAATAGTAAATTAGCAACACTTCTCTATCGGCATTCTCTTGATGCGGCACTTTTTCTGCATCGGTGCTGAGAGATTCGAACAGTACGTTCAAGGACCCCGCTTGGGGCGTTTAAGGAAAGAACATAACAAAGAGTAGTCACATGAGCGCATTTCAAAAACTCGTCGAACATTCAAAAAAAGTCTCTAACTTTGGTCACTTAGCCTCCATCGTAGGGTGGGACCAAGCTGCCGTTATGCCATCAGGCGGTGCGGAAGCCCGTTCTAATGCAATGGCAGAACTTAATGTCCACATTCACTCTCTTATGACTCAACCTCATTTAGGTGATCTATTTGCACAAGCAGAAGAAGAGTCATTATCAACGCAAGATCAAGCCGTACTGCGTGAAATGAAACGCGATTGGCAGCAAGCGAATCTACTGCCTGAATCTTTAGTACAAGCGCAATCTCTCGCAGGTTCTAAGTGTGAACATGCGTGGCGTAGCCAACGTGGGAATGATGACTGGACTGGTTTCGAAAAAAACTGGGCAGAAGTCGTTAAACTGTCTCAAGAAGAAGCTCAAATTCGTGCAGAAGCTGCTGGCACATCACCTTACGATGCCATGCTGGAACTGTACGAACCAGGCACAACGTCCGCGTCTCTAGACGTGTTGTTCACGGACGTAAAAACATGGTTACCATCAATGATTGATGAAGCCATCGAGAAGCAAAAAGCCAACAACATCCTGCTTCCGAACGGTCATTACCCGGCTGAAAAACAAAAAGCATTGGGGCTGGAAGTCATGAAGCTGCTTCAATTTGACTTCGAACATGGTCGTCTTGATGAAAGTGTTCACCCATTCTGTGGTGGCGTTCCTACTGACGTTCGTATTACCACTCGCTATGACGAAAAAGAGTTCGTGCAATCATTGATGGGCATCGTACATGAAACAGGTCACGCGCGTTACGAGCAAGGTCTGCCAAAATCATTAGCAGGCACTACGGCTGGTGAAGCTCGTTCAATGGGCATCCACGAATCTCAATCTCTGTTCTTCGAGATGCAAGTGGGTCGCAGCCAAGCCTTTGTTGAACACCTTGCTCGTCTGGCTTCTAACCATTTCGAAGGTCCTGAGTTTGCTCAAGACAACTTGTCGAAAATCTACACTCACGTGGAGAAAGGTTTCATCCGTGTCGATGCTGATGAACTGACTTATCCTGCTCACGTTATCTTGCGTTACGAAATTGAACGCGATCTCATGAATGGAGTTATTAAGCACACTGACGTTCCAGAACTGTGGAATGAGAAGATGAAGGCTTACTTAGGTCTGTCAACAGAAGGTAACTTCAAGAATGGCTGTATGCAAGACATCCACTGGACGGACGGTGCCTTTGGTTACTTCCCTTCCTACACGCTCGGTGCAATGTATGCTGCTCAATTCATGGCTGCAATGAAGCAAACGGTTGATGTAGATGGAGCGATTCGCTCTGGAGATCTATCCCCAATCTTCACTTGGCTATCTGATAACATCTGGAGTAAAGGTAGCTTGTTGTCTACTGACGACTTGGTAAGCCAAGCTACAGGCGATGTATTAAACGCGAAACACTTTAAAGCACACTTAGAAAGCCGTTATCTTGGTAAGTAAGATTTGCTTTTGAAAAACCAAAAAGGCTGGTGAAATACCAGCCTTTTTATTAGTTTTAAATTTATCCCCAAATAACCTCGAGATGCTTGGTTCAACGAGAATGACTTGGGTATAAAACACAGTTAAATCGATCATTGAGCCTGTTGACGCTTCACTGTGCTTTTCAAGTTTTGCATGAAATTTCTAAAGTGCGGCATAAAGTCAATAAACAACGGATGTTTACGATCTTTCATCATCACGGGTCCCAGCAGGCGAAGCGCTACACCAACACGAGTCGCATCAGTTGGCTCTAATCCACTGCCCTGATTAAGCTTCTCAACAATGTTTAGCATGTCTTCACGATCTTGAACTTCAAAACTCAAGCTTCTTGCTTCACACCCTTCTTCAACATTTACTTCTTCAATGGTGATGCGGTAGCAGTTGTCTTTTCTCATCTCATTTCTCCAATCAAAATTCATCAGCTTGTTAAAAAGCGTTCAATCTTTGGTTTGATGGTCACGGATGTTATGGTCATCAACACCATTGCTAAGGATTCTGTTATTCAATTCTAGCTCTTGAAGTTGCTTTCAATTAAGTTGATAATGTCAACTATAGTTATTTAGTTGATAATGTCAACCACTTTCACTTGGAGTGTTACATGTCGAATCCAAAATCGCTGGATAATCTATTCCAACTCGTACACGCTTTGAAGCGTCAACTGCACGAGCAAATAGAGCAACTAGAACTCCCTATCGCACCTATGCATGTGCGCGTTATAAAAATCATCAGCAAGCAGTCACCTTGCACAGCAATGGATGTAGTGAACTTCTTAAATAGAGATAAAGCGCAGGTTACACGCTTAATTAAGACATTGATTGAAGAAGGCTTTATTGAGAAAACACCAAACCCAGACGATAAGCGCAGCCAATGTTTATTAACCACCGAGAAAGGCAATGATGTGTTAGCGAAGATCAAAACGGTCGACGCCAAGATCTTTCAAAAGATGACGCTAGATGTGTCGGACGACGACCTTGCCGCATTTCAGATTACTGCAGGTAAGTTAGCTGATAATTTAGCGAAAAAAGACAGCAAGTAAACTCACGTAGCCTCCAAACTTTTATGAGTATTAGCGGTTATTTTCCATGATCGTGATTGAATAAGAGAGCAACGCGTGCTGCTCTCTCCAATTAAGCTCTTATCCGGCTACGAATTTCTAATGTTTCTTGGTAAACATCTTCAAGGTGATACGGCTCAATTGCTTCATTAGAAATAAGCCACTCACCCAAGATCGAATCATCTTCCGTTTTTACGGCAATACAAGTGCCATCAACAAACATAATGTTGAGCCCATAGTCGTAGATAACAACTTCTGAAGAAGGGACAAACGCTTTATCAGCCAAATTTTCTTTTACTGCTTTACGGCTGCGTAATCGAATGACGTCGATACACTCGATCACTTTAGCTTCTTCGCAAAACCTCACGCCTTCAAGCTGTGTCAGCTTTACCTCTTGTGGATTCAGCTCATCGACAAACCTTGCTACTGGCAAATGAAAGTCATGACCTTGGGGGCTTGTGTGCCATTCGTTTGTCAGCTCAACAAAACCAGTAGGCATCTGAAAAAACAATGGAGATAAGCTTGTCACCGGATCTGATTCAAGGCACGTATTATCAAAACTTGTCATTAACTTGCATTCTAATCCTACAATGCGCTTTAGTGCGTGTATCGAAGCATCATCCATTTGATAGTCGAGTATTTCCATTACTTACCTCCTTACTTCATTGCTGACAGTTTTAATAACATAAACATCATCAAGAAGATGAACAAGCGACTTCTTCGATAACTTGATAGCTCAATTGCCCCTCTATCGTTTTACTTTCCATCAATGCGATGGAGTAAATTGGTATTGTTAGCGGTGAAATAAGGACCTCATCCAAAGGGGCTTGTTTTTCGACATGTCGAGCTAATGTAATGTGAGGGACGTACGTGCGTGACTCTGTCACAAACCCATGGTGCTCTAGAGTTTCTATTAATGCATTTTGTCGTTCTGCTATGGCGGGATTGTTCTTGATGCCTAGCCAAGCTAACTGTCTACCACTTTGATGGAACGTGCCGAGATGATCGACGACAATCTGATCGCAAGAAGGCGTGACTGTGTGGAGAATCTTTGTGAGTTGCTGAGTTTCCTCGTTGGTCGATTCACCAATAAACGCCAAAGTAATATGGAAGTTGTCTTTTCGGGTATAACGCCCTTCAATTCCCTTTTGCTTCAGCTTATCTTGAATCAGTTTGAGCTTTGACTTACTTGCATCGTCAAACGTCATTGCAAAAAACAATCTCATCATAAACGTCCTTAAAGCCAGAATATCCATATTGTGGCAAACAAGCCTATGGAAATGAATCAACAGATAAAAGAAAGCCCAGAACAAACGTCTGGGCTTGGTGTTCACATTGCGGGTGCAAGTTGAGGTTTATACAAACAGCATTCACCATCAGGGCGTGTCTTAAAACGACGGTGCAACCACATATATTGACTCGGGCATGCCATGATCGATTGTTCTACGATCTTGTTTACAAACACTGCCGCTTGGTCTGGGGCATTTTTCGGAAAACCTTCAACAGGAGCACGAAGGGTCAATGTATAATGACCATCGCTACCACGAACCATGGTAAATGGTACTATTGCGCAGTCTGTTGAATCGACGAGCAAGCTTGTTCCTGTCGTAGTGCATGCACGCTTTACTGCAAACAAAGGTGCAAACGTCGAGCGACGCGTACCATAGTCATGATCCGGTGCGTACCAAACGCGATGACCAGTATTGAGTGCTTCGAGCATGCCCTTAACATTTTTACGATCGATCAATGTACGATTCGAACGAGAGCGTCCCTTGTATTGAAAGTAGTCAAAACAGGGGTTGTTGTTTGGTCGGTAAACACCAGAACCAGATTTTTTGATGCCAAACGCACGAGCACCTAATTCTAGGTTCATTGAGTGAACCGCTAGCATTAATACGCCCTTCCCTTGTTTCTCAAGCGCTTCGATGTGCTCCATACCTTCAATTGTCACGTGTTTGTTCACGCGTTTATCCGACCAGAACCATGCCATCGCGGTTTCGAATAAGGCAATACCTGCGTTGTCGATGTTATCTTTTAAAATCGCATCACGCTCTTGTTCACTCATCGCTGGAAAACATAGTTCTAAATTACGTTTGATCGTGACTTGTCGCTTTTTCATTAATCGCATAGCAAGACGACCAATTCCGCTTCCTAGCGCGAGTTGAACACGAAATGGGAGGAGACTAAAAAGGTACATGATGCCGATAATGATCAATGTGCCCCAGTAGCGAGGAGCCAGAAATTCTGCCTTGAATTTTGGTGCAGTATGCTTATTCATGAATGTGTCATCAGACGAGTTCGCCTATAAAGTTCTAAAAACAATGATAGAGATTAAAATCATTGGCTGTGCTTATTACAAAAACTAAAGCGCGCGGATTCTAGGGCTCTTTAACACAACACACAATAAGAACTTTCCGATATTGCGGTCAGACCTATCAACTTGAACATAAAGGTCGTGATTTTCGTCGAATGGACACAAAAAAGCCGCCTTTCGTGGTTACAAAAGGCGACGAGTTAAGACTAGAGTTTTAAAACTTCGCTATCTAATACATTCTCTTTTACTAATTCAGACAGAATAGCTTTTGTTTTCTCTCTAAACAGATCTCTAAGTAGCCTTACCGTTGGCGTTATAGACTGTCGGCTTGGGCAAATTAACCATAGCTCCGTCGGCGTCGGTTTATATTCACTCATGACATTCATTACCTTGCCATCCAGTAAGTCCTGCGACATGTCTAAACAAGATTTAATGGCTAATCCTTTGCCTGAAACACACCAACGTCGAACTAAGTCTCCGTCATTCGAAGCTCGGTTTCCTTTAAGTTTCACTTTGTATTCAGCACTGCCATCAGAGAAACCCCAGACATCTTGCAACGTATCGCGCAACTGATAAAGCAACCCATTGTGCTCAGCTAAATCTTGCGGATGCTTCGGTGTTCCTGCGAGATTGAGATACTCGGGTGTAGCGCACAATAATCGAGGTACGTTACAGATTTTAAAACCATACATACTGGAATCGGTGGGCGCACCATAACGCAACGCCATATCAACCGAATCACGGTAAAAATCTATGTTGCTGTCACTGATGTTGCTTCGCAATGTGACTTTTGGGTAGCTATCCATGAATTCATCCAACCATGGCGTAACCAAATTGCGCCCTAAATCAGAAGAGAGCGCAATACGCACCTCTCCATCAATGATATCGAGATCCTCACGCATGTTCTGCTTTGCATGTTCTAACATCTCTAGCGCTTTTTCACATTGAGGAAGGTAACGTTCGCCGGCGCTGGACAAACGTAAATGGCGTGTAGTACGAACAAATAGCTCCGCACCTAAAGAAGCTTCAACCCTTTTCACTGCTGCACTGGCCGTTGCTGTTCTCATATCGAGGGCTGTAGCAGCCCCAGTGATACTCCGAAACTCAGCGACTTTGAGCACGACTTGCAGATCTTCAAGCAACATATTATCTAATCCTATTTGATAATTTTCTGTTGATTATAATGCTTTAGAAAAGATAAGCATGTTTGAAAAGTCACTTTTACTTAAGTCAGTTAACCTACTTGATCTACATTGCCCCTTCTGCCAAATAGAATTCTGATATACCCAAGTAACCTCGATATGCTAGGTTCAGCGAGACTGACTTGGTTTGTAGACGCGGCGGCGATTTAAAGGTTTAGTGGGTCTAAATCAAGAATCGGCAACAAAGTATACAAGCCAAGGCAGCTCGCCCTTTGGGAGCGTGTCATTGACCCGATTGCTGCGTCAAACAACTTGGAAAGAGCTGGCTATTACACTGCGTTGTTTTCCTTACTCTCGAATCAATGACAACGCTCTGAATCCTGCATCTTGAAGTTACTTGGGTATAGTCGTTTGTTTTTAAACACAAGCAGGTGTATAAACAGCGTGTAACCTTTCTATTGGAATAACCATGAACCTCGATACCTTGTTGGCTTTCGGCGGAATTGTTTTCTTTCTAGCGATAATTCCAGGTCCCAATGCCTTGTTGATACTGTTTACTGCACTGACGCAGAGCCGCCGCTTTGCCATTGCTAACATCCTTGGTGTGGCACTTGGCTTTATGATTCATGCGTTTGTATCCGCAAAAGGGTTGAGCTTGCTGCTTTCTCAATCGGCATTGGCGTTCAACATTCTTAAATGGATGGGCGTTGCGTATTTGGTTTGGTTGGGGATCAACAACCTAAAAAGCGGTCTTAAACTGGCTGACCAGAAGTTAAAGCTCGATCGTAAAGTTGAAGAACAAACTCTTAAACAAGCCTTTGTGAAAGGATTACTCACTAACCTTCTTAACCCGAAGATCGTGCTATTTTATCTGTCGATTTTCCCACAGTTTGTACAACCAGAACACATTCTTGAGCAGAGTATGATTCTAGGAGCACTACAAGCAGGTATCGTGGCAAGTTGGTATTTATTCGTAATTTTCTTCGCAACGAAATTGAAAGTGCTGCTTACTTCTTCGAAAACCAGCAAGTGGTTGAACTACGTTAGCGGTGCATTATTTATCTCTTTCGGCGTAGGATTAGCAAATACTCGGTTTTAGACACAACGAGTTTTTCTAAACGAACAAAAACACGCTCTTTGGCGTGTTTTCTATTTTATACCGTTTTAACTTACACCTAAGCCCCCTCGAAGTGCTTATTTAAAGAGCACGACTTGGTTCAACAGCGTACATTCGGTATCTTTTTATGTTAGCCAAATACCGCAGCCAACAATAAGATCACAACAAACAGTGCTGCGACTAAACCTAATAAATACGATAGTTTTCCGGTGCCACCTTTTGGTGCTTGATTACAACATCCCATCATTTTCTCCATCTTCTACAACTTGTTGGTCGTATCCAATCTAGACCTTCCCCCAAGGTGAGAGTCAAACATTGGCAAAAATCCGCTAAATTTCCATATTTTCGGTAATAAATAATTCGCTATAAACACATTTATTAATATGCATTTTTTAACTCAATTATGTGTTTTTTGACCAGAGCAAACGTTTAAATTGATTACGATTAAGCCACCGAGATTTCGGTTCATTTTTGGGTAAATACATACCATTTTTGGCTATATACCCATAGATTCTTACAGCCCTACAATACGCCGGTCTTACTTGTAGCACGCGGGTTCGCATCCAGAACTCGTGGCTCAATCATTAAAGGTATCGAATGAGCAATATCGCCAAATCCGCCGTCAAACTCAGTGTCTTTTCTGTCATCATGATTACGGTTACGTCCGTCGACAGTATTAGGAACATTCCGGGTGCCGCCTTATTTGGTAGTCACGCCATCTCTTTCTTTCTATTGGCTGGTCTTTGCTTCTTCGTTCCAACCGCATTAGTTTGTGCAGAATTGAGTACCACTTATCCGCAACAAGGCGGTGTGTATTTATGGGGTAAAGAGACGTTAGGTCCAAACTTTGGTTTTGCGACCGTGTGGTATCAGTATGCCGAGAACATTGTGTACTACCCACCGCTCATTTCATTCATCGTCGCGACTGGTGCGTACCCTTTCTTCCCTGAACTGGCACAAAACAACATCTTTATGTTGATCATGATTAACGTGATTTTCTGGGCTCTGACCTTGGTCAACATCTTTGGTTTGCGTTTGTCTTCGCTCATCACCAATGTGTTTGGCACTTTGGGGCTTATCTTCCCTATCCTACTGATCATCGGCTTGGGCGGCTACTGGGCTTATACCAACCCTAGTGAATCGCATATCTCCCTTCGTCATGCGTCTGACTGGCTACCGGATTTCTCGCAAGATGGTATTGGTGCAGGCTTTACGGCAGTTGTGCTTTCTCTAACAGGACTTGAGATAACCACGTCTTACGCAAGTGAAGTCGACAATCCGCAAAAGACTTACCCTAAGGCGCTGATTGCTTCAACTGTGTTGATTTTAGTCTCTTTGACTGCATGCTCACTTTCCATCTCTTCCGTAGTATCCAGCGATCATTCCAGCTTGAGCGAGGGCGTAATTCTGGCATTCAAAGCGTTCTTTGATGATTTGAACATGTCATTCATGCTGCCAGTTATCGCACTTGCCATTGTGTTTGGCAGCTTAGCGAGCCTAAACAACTGGATCATTGCACCAACCAAGAGCCTGCACGTCGCCGCAAAAGACCACTTCATGCCACTGACGCTATCAAAAGAAAATAAGAACCAAGCGCCGGTTCCACTTCTTTTGCTACAAGGTGCGATTGTGAGTGTGCTTTCTTTGGTGTTTATCTTGGTACCAAACGTGAACCAAGGCATGTGGCTATTGAATATTCTAATGACTCAGCTCTACATGGTGATGTACATCTGTATCTTCGTAAGCTTCTTGGTATCACGCCGTAAACATGCAGATATTGAACGTCCATTCCGCGTGCCTGGCGGCAAGTTCGGTATGATGTTAGTCGCAACACTTGGCTTGGTCAGTTGCTTAGTAACTATCTTCGTTTCATTCGATGTACCAGCAGGCATTAGCGCTCAAACTGGTGCTTACGCTTTGATTCTTGGCTTTATCGCCTTCAGCTTGCCAGCAATTGCAGCGGTGATGTACCGCAACCGTAAGCGTCGCCAACAAGGTCAATTGATTGAAGCGATGGCGAATTAATCTGATCAATGTTTCTTTAGATAGCAAAAAAGTGTTTCTTCAGATAACAAAAAGCCGCGAATGATTCGCGGCTTTTTATTGATAAACTTTTGGATTAGTGACCGACCGTCTTAGACAGCAAGTTCACAATCATTACGCCAGTAAGAATGAAACCAATACCGACGATAGCTGCAAGATCGAGCTTTTGTCCGTATAGGAAGTAGCCAACTGCAGCAACAAGAACAATCCCTGCCCCACTCCAAATTGCGTACACAAGACCAACAGGCATACTTTTCACAGTGACAGACAATAGGAAGAAAGCGATGCCATAACCGATAATAACCACGGTACTTGGCATCAACTTGGTAAATTGTTCAGTTTTAGGGATAGAAGAAGTTGCAATCACCTCACACACGATAGCAATAGACAACGCAACCAATGGAGGCATAGAAACAAGCATTTTGAACATAAGGCAATCAACGCTCAATTAACCTGAACTCGATGACATATCGAATCTCTGAGCGGCGCATTATAATCAAAATCCGTCAGCGCGCTATAAAAAGTGATGCAACTCACATTTACGCGGGTGTAATAATCACACTCAAAAGTCAGAATCTTCCAAATTGATGACGCAACCAGGTGCATCTTTTCGTGCTGTGATCAAAGCGTCTGGGTCTGCATAAACGATATTATTCAGTCCAAGCTTTTGCATATCATCAATATGGTACATCCACGCAGCATCGTCGATATCACACCCTGCTTTGTGTAATTTCTCGCGTTTATTCATATGACCAAACATGGTGATCTTAGGGTTAACATCAACCAAGGCAAAAAACGCGTCCTCATGTTGACGCCATAAGCTGAGCGACTGTTGCCATTGCTCAAGCTCTTTCTGATCAAAGCCATCGACATCCCATTCATCTTGCATGGCACCGCCAAACCAAAGTACATCAGAGCCTTTCATCACTAAGGTGCTCGGTGCTGCGGTTAATACATAATTCGCACAGGCAGACGCACATGTACCATTGACGATCAAATGGACTTGGTTGGTATAAACCCAGCGTCCAAGTTCCATAGCAGGACGATATTCACCAGAGTCACTGTCAATCATCATGGCAACCACACCATTTGGTTGAACATTTGCTAACTCGATAGCCTCTGTTACTTTCTCTGCTGTAATCTCACCGTTAAAGTAAAGAGTTCGTCCTTCCATATAAATCTCATTAGACAAACTGCATCCCGCTAATCCCGCGAGTGTGAGTGCGCTAAGCCACCTTTGCATATCCCTCTCCATGATCTTTGTTCCAAAACAGAAAGCCAACTTCAGATTAGTATTGGACAAGATGAATATAAGCGAGGGAGAAACTGGCACATTTTTGACCAACGTCAAAATATGCACACAGACACGCATGAAAAACTAAAAATACGCTAGCTAAAAAAGGAGATTAAGGGCTTTTGACGGTACCTTCTAACGAACTTGAGTGAGCGTAACACTCGGAACTTTGTGCCCGCTCATCGAAATACCACTATTAAATCTGCTCTAAATGGTTTGGAAAGCCTGCAAGGGAATGAATTTGAAATGATCGCACTAATAACCGCCATCAACACTATCGACGACATTGGCTTCATTACCAACATTGGCTTGACCGCCACTTAAGTGATGTTGTTGAGCAAGCTCAAAGTAAATATGCATATCGATAGGTTCTGGTGTATTCAACAACATTTTACCGACTTCGCGTTGGAAGTGCCCATAATTACCGAGCTCTTGCGTTAAGCCCAACTGCTCGTAACTCGCGAGACTAGTAAACATCCCATACGCATATTGATAGCGCGTCATATCTCGATGTTTCTCATGACCTAGCTCTAATAGCGCCTTATCAACTTCATCTGGTGAGTAGCTGTTCTTATCCCCAAACTCTCTAAGTAAAACATTAGGAACTTGATGTGCGATGCTCTGAATGGTCTCTTTTCTCTTAAAAATACCGAACATGATATCCTCCGCTGACGATGATTATCCAAACTGTGTACATAAGCACGAGTTGGTGAACCCTTTCGTGTTTTTAGTATTAGGGTTCAAAAATTATACTAACTCGATCTCATAATTGCCTTCAAACTCTACGCTCTGTGTTTCACAAAAATGTATTCAGAAATCTTGCAGCAATCACAGTTGGTAGTTTGTGTTTTCTTATCGACATGACCTGACAGCACTGAGCTAAATTTCATCAGCTGTCATGGAATATAGCGTGTCTTATTATTCGCCACTAGATGTATAAAGATGAGTTATCGATTTCTTGTCGTCGCTCAGATGTATACCCAAGTAACCTCGAGATGCTAGGTTTCGCGAGAATGACTTGGTTTGTAGATGCGGCAGCGATTTAAAGGTCTAGTGGGTCTAAATCAAGAATCGGCAACGAGTCACTTGGGTTTACAACGCAAGCTTCTGCTGAGATTGAGCCATATGAAAAGAAATCCCGTTCAAAGTCACATTTCATGTCGACATCCGCAAGCAATTACGTTAGCTTTAGAAGTATAGACGTCTAAAAAGTTAAGCTTAGGGAGAGAAAGCCGTGCCAATTAGAATTCCAGATCAATTACCCGCTAGTGATGTATTAAGGACAGAAAACATCTTTGTGATGAGCGAGAGTCGAGCGGCGAGTCAGGAAATCCGTCCATTGCGAGTGCTTATTCTCAATTTGATGCCAAAAAAGATTGAGACCGAAACGCAGTTTCTTCGCCTACTTTCCAATAGCCCTTTGCAAGTTAATGTTGAGCTACTTCGAATCGACAATCGTCCAAGCAAGAATACACCGACTGAACACCTTGATACCTTCTACCGCCAGTTTGAGATGGTAAAAGGTAAAAACTTCGATGGTCTTATCATCACGGGAGCGCCGCTAGGCTTGGTTCAGTTCGAGGACGTCATCTATTGGGACCACTTGAAAACCATTATGGAGTGGGCAAAAGACCACGTCACTTCGACTCTTTACGTGTGTTGGGCAGCGCAAGCTGGTTTGAAGCTTCTCTACAACTTGCCAAAGAAAACACGTAAAGAAAAACTGTCTGGTGTATATCACCATAACATTCACCACCAGTACCATCCTCTTTTACGAGGCTTCGATGATACATTTTTAGCGCCGCACTCTCGCTATGCAGATTTTTCACCGGAGTTTTTAGAAGAGCACACTGATCTTGATATTCTCGCGACATCTGATGTTGCTGGCGTTTATCTGGCAACAACCAAAGACAAACGTAATGTCTTTGTGACCGGTCATCCTGAATACGATTCCCATACTCTTCATAACGAGTACATTCGCGATCTGGGTGAAGGCATGGAACCTGCAATTCCAATCAATTACTACCCAAATAACAATCCAGATAATCCGCCATGCGCGAGTTGGCGTAGTCATGGTCACTTACTATTCTCTAACTGGCTTAACTACTGCGTTTACCAACAAACGCCTTACGATCTGGACCACTTCAGTGAAGATGCATTTACGAAAGACGATTAAGTCGCTGAATTAGAATGTGAACTAAGCCGCCAACTGGCGGCTTTTTTGTATCAGTTTGCTAACCTGATCGCATAGTAATTTTTCCTCATTAGGCTTTTGCACTGTAATTCATATCATGCTCTGTGGAACAGGGACGCAGGAAAAATAAATGAAAATCGTAAAGCTTGGTGCAGCAGTTCTCGTCATACAGATGGGATTGATGGGATGTGTGACCGTAAATGAAGACGGTAAAAGCCCTGTCGTTAAAGCAGATCCTGTCGCTATGGCTGAATCACGTATCGCTTTAGGTCTAGGTTACCTTGAAAGCGGAAGTATGATTCGTGCTCACGATAACCTTCAACAAGCTTTAACCCATGCACCTAGCTATTACCGTGCACAACTCTCGATGGCGCATTATTACGAAACTGTCGGAGAAGATGTCAAAGCGGAACAAATGTACAAACGCTCATTACGCCAAAACGCGAAGAACGGAAACGTACTCAATAACTACGGCACATTCCTTTGTAAACAAGGGGAGTACAAACAAGCCGACAAAATGTTTAATCGTGCAATTGAGCAGCCTTATTACTACCTTATCCCTGCAAGTTATGAGAACGCCGGTTTTTGTGCGCTTAAATCAGACGATGTAGAAAAGGCGAAATACTATTTCACTCGCGCAATCGATCATGACCCTCACCGTCCTAAGTCTATTCTTCAACTGGCTAAACTTGAAATCGATAGTGGCAACTACACCGATGCGCGAATTCGCTTAATGCGCTTTAACCAAATGTACGGTGTTAAAAAGCCTTCCCTTCGCCTCATGGTAGAACTCGAACGTGCAGCAGGAAACGAAGCGTTAGAAAAGAAATATCAGTACCAATTGGACAGAATGTCTTGATGGGTAGTGAACTCTATACTTCGCCCTGAGTCATTCATCCACCCGCCTCTCAGAATAACGATCTCCCTTTCATTCAGCAGCTTCTGTATCACACAGAAGCTCGTTGATTTTCCAACATAAACGAGTGTGATCGTCCCCACATTGCGATGATTCCCATTTGCGGTATGCAACCAGTTATTTATACATTCAAGCCTCAGTAAAAGGAATTTATATACAAGGTCAATGTTTATATCCAAGCGACCTCAAGATCCTTGGCTCAACGCGAATGACTTATGTATACAATTAACACAGATGTAAGGGAAACCATGTTTAAGTATAAAAACACAGCAGTATTGGCAGCTCTCCCTATTTTACTGTTACAGGGTTGTGGCGGTGGTGGAGACGGCACGACAACTGCCAGCAGCGCGGCTTGGACAGCAGGCGATTTTTCTCAATCAGCAAGTAGCTATGCCAATCAATGTAATAACGTAAGGACGGGGATTGATCCATACACAGGCAAAGCGTACCCGGACCAAGCTGGCTCAAGCATGTACGAAAAAATGTTCTTACGCGCTTTCAGCCACGAGACCTATCTATGGTATGACGAAATTCCAGATAATAATCCAAGCAACTATGCGTCTGTTTCCGATTACTTTAAGTCGCTAGTAACGCCAGCAAGAACCGCAACGGGTCAAAAGAAAGACCGTTTTCACTACATTCGTTCTTATGATGCTTTCATGAAATCTCAACAATCTGGTTTAGTGTCTGGGTTTGGCTTTAATTGGAAGTTCATTCAAGGGACAGAGCCACGAGATATTCGAATTGCCTACACCGAAGACAACTCTCCTGCCGCTCTAAAAGGTGTCGAGCGCGGCGACAAACTGATTAAGATTGATCACGTCGACGTGGTTAATTCACCACTTCAAACCGACGTTGATTACATCAACAACACCCTATTCTCTCCAAATAACAATCAAGACTACACCTTTACGTTTCTTGATAAGAACGGTGCTGTGAAAGTTGTCACCATCAAAGCGCAAGATGTAGCAACGTCTCCGGTTAAAAACGTTAAAGTATTCAACTACGGAGATAAAACGGTTGGCTATATGCAGTTCAACGCATTCGAAGCAACAGCTCAACAACCATTAATAAATGCGTTTAATCGCCTGTCTTCGTCGAATGTCGACGAAGTCGTGATGGATTTACGTTACAACGGCGGCGGTTTGATTTGGCAGTCGGCACAAGTCGGTTACATGCTATCGGGGGCGAATCAGAATCAAGTCTTTGGGCAATTGGTTTACAACGACAAAATCACAAAGTCAGGTCAAGGCGGTAAAGTTTACAATTTCGTTGATAAAGAAATTAACTGGGCGACAGGCAGATTAACAAGCAAATCTTTGCCGACATTAAGCGCCAAACGTGTTTATGTCCTAACCACCGACAACACAGCGTCTTCCAGCGAGCTTCTGATCAACGCACTTCGTGGTATCGATGTCGACGTAATTCAAATCGGAACAACGACCACTGGTAAACCTTACGGGTTTTCGCCTGAAGCAAACTGTGGCAGCGTTTACTACACTATTCAGTTTAAATCGATCAACGCAAAAGGCTTTGGTGATTTTGCAGATGGCTTCATCCCTACGGCAAAAAATCTTGTATCGTCTAATATTGGTATAGATGACAAAGTGGAAGGCTGTGTTGTGGCAGATGACATGAATGCACCGTTAGGCGATATCTCTGAAGGTATGCTTTCTGCTGCTCTCAACTATATGGCGACAGGTAACTGCCCTGCTGCGCCTTCAGTGGCTCCTGCTCCTAGAGCAATGCCAATGCTAGGTGGTACTCCACTTAATCAAGGGATTGATCCACTTCGACAAGAGGCTATTCATGTCAACATTAACTAAAACAATGACCTTGCTTACCGGAGCGGGTATGAGTGTGATGCTATTGGGTTGCTCATCATCAAGTAACAACGATGATATGGTGAACGCATTGAGCATCAAGACTTCTGGTGACACAGTATCGGAGATTCAGCGCGCAATAACTACGATTCAAGGCAATCAAGTTCCACCCAAGATCGCGTCAAATACGTTTGAAACCAACTCTCATCTTTTGATCGTATCTGGACAATTAATGGATGAGCAAGGTGTGTCATTGAACGGAGCTGAAACCGAGTTGCCTGATCAATATACGTTGCAACTACGAGGTGAAGATTGCGGAGTGTATTACGAGAAGAGCGATAAGTTTATTCCTCTGACCAACATACAGTGTCGACCAAATCCGATTCAGGACTAAGTAAAAAGCACGCTGTTACCTCATGTACGTACCAGCGTGCTTTTTTCGTTCTAAGCCTTCAAATACGTTGAAGCACTTCCCACTGTTTCGCTTATAAGAAATGGAAAGTCACGTTACCCGTGATACTACTTACGGTGTCACTGTCACCATTGATATCAACACCAAAAGCTTGATAGCTCGCCCCAACAGAGATGTTATCTAACAAGAAGTACTCTGCGCCGACACCATACATGTAAGACACACCATCGTCTTTATCTAGGTTGCTTAAGTTGCCATTGTATTCAACGTTAAAGGCGTTGATGCCACCTTTCGCGTAAACGTGCAGAGGACCAAAGTCGATACTTGGTTTTGCCGCAAGATAGAAGGATGAGAGATCCACATCACCACGGCTACCCGCTAAATTTAAATCTACCTTGCCATGGTTGAAGTAACCCACTTCGAGACCAATGAGCGGCAAGATGCCAGTACCCACATGTACGCCATAAGTCGTATCGTTTTCGCTGTCGATATCAGACTGACCGATTTGACCACCAGCATAAATCCAAGAGTCAGCAAACGCGGAAGATGAGCATAGCGCCAAAGCCAATAACGAGAGTTTTGTTTTCATAGTTATACCTTTCCTGTTCGATTCCAGAACGGAACATCACGTGATGCATAGTCAGGTAATTACTATATGCGAAAGATTGATGGTTTTAAGGTCAAGAAACGAATAATTTTTGTTCAATGTCTATTTGTGTGATTTACAGACAAAAAAACACCGGCATATTGCCGGTGTTTATCAAACCTTCGAAAGACTCGCCGATTATAGGAAGTGCAGTGTCGCGTTTAGAGAGAACGTACCGATGTCGTCTTTGCCCGCTGTGTAGTTCATGTAGCTTGCGCCAACAGACATAGGACCGAAAATGAAGTATTCCGCACCTACACCGTACATTAGATCTAGATCATCGTCATCTTTGCCGCCAGATACTTTCTTATCCCACTGGTGAATACCGCCTTTCGCGTAAACGTGCAGAGGACCGAAGTCGATGCTTGGTTTAAGCGCTGCATAGTATGAAGTCAGCTTAGTTTCTTGACCTGCAATCTTGAATTCACCGTGCTGAGTAATACCCGCTTCGATACCGATAATTGGCAGGATACCTGTACCTACGTGCACAGAGTAAGACGTGTCTGTTTCACCTTTGAAGTCAGACTGACCTACAGAAGCACCACCATAAATCCATGAATCTGCCATTGCTGCAGAAGAAGCACTTAGTAGTGCTACTGCCAATAGAGTTTTCTTCATCATCAACCTTTACTCTTTATTATTACCCACTTCTGCGTCACGCAGAGGTTGGTACTGCAAACATAAAGGAGGCGAACCATTGCCTCCCTTATGACTTAAAAACACTTGTGGGAAAATATCTGCAATTACTGTACCAATCGCGTCTGTCACTGGACAAACCATTGATTAGTCAGTAAACCCCACAAGAAAAACTGCCGCTATTGTACTGATCGATCAGCAAGCATCAATCGCATTTTTGACTCGTTTATCAGAAACCGGATACGGCGTGCCCAATTGTTGAGCAAAGAAGCTCACTCGAAGCTCTTCGATCATCCAACGGATCTCTTTCACGTTCTCTGGAATCACCATACCTTTCGGAATTTTGTTGAGCAGCTCTTTGTAGTCGCTCGTAACGGATTCCACTTTCAGCATGTGCAAACGGTCTTTGTTTGGATCGATCGGCAGCTTCTCCATACGACGCTCAATCGCACGCATGTAACGCAGAATATCTGGCAGGCGTTTCCAGCCACACTCTGTCGCGAAGCCTTTGAAGATCAATCCTTCGATTTGCGCTTTGATGTCCGATAGCGCGAACGCCATGGTGAAATCGATCTTGCCTTTCAACTTCTTATTGATGTTGAAAGCCGTCGTCAGGATAGTTTCCACTTGCTGTGCAATGTCCACCACCGTGTCACCCAGCTCAGCACGAACGTGTTCTTTCAGTGCGTCAAACTTCTCTGGCTCCCAAACCAAACCGCCCTGCTCTTCGATAAGCTTATCGACACCACACGCGATACAGTCATCAATCAGATCCAATACTTTACCGTAAGGGTTAAAGTACAGACCCAGCTTCGACTTATTCGGTAAGTTAGAGTGCAGGTATTTAATTGGCGACGGCACGTTCAACAAGATCAGACGACGCTGACCCGCTTGCATTGCCGTGACCTGTTCGTATTCGGTCTCGTACAGTTTGATTTCAACACTGTCTTTGGCATCCACAATCGCTGGGTACGCCTTAACGTCGTAACCACCGCGTTTTTGTTGGTACACCTTCGGCAGCTCACCAAAGCTCCACGTATGCAGACCTTGTTGCTCGATGTCGTCATCCGCTACTTTTGAAAGGGTTTCTTGAACTTTGTCTTTCAAGCTCTCTTTCAATTCGTGAAGGTCTTTATTTTCCTTCAACTTGCGATTTCTATGGTCAACCGCGCGGAAAGTCACCTTCAAGTGCTCCGGAATTTGATCCATATTCCAATCTTCGCGTAGAACTTCCACACCCGTCATTCGACGCAGCTCTTTCTCTAATGAGTCAAGCAGTGGCGCTTCAATCGGCGTTGCACGAGCTAAGAAAGCATCGGCGTAGTTTGGTGCAGGAACAAAGTTCTTACGCACTGTCTTCGGCAACGATTTAATCAAACTCACTACAAGCTCATGGCGTAAACCTGGGATCTGCCAGTCAAAACCCGCAGGCTCGACTTGGTTCAAGATCGGCAACGGCAAGTGAACTGTCACACCGTCGCTGTCATCGCCCGGCTCAAACTGGTAGCTCAGCTTAAGTTTCAGGTTGTTTTGATGCCAGAAGTTCGGGTAATCCAAATCGGTAACGTGGCTTGCATCGCCCTTGAACAGCATCTCTTTTTCAAAGTTCAGCAGTTCTTTGTTGTCTTTCGATGCTTTCTTCCACCACGTATCGAAGTGTTTGCCAGAGACCACTTCAGTGCCAATGCGTTGGTCGTAGAAATCAAACAGTTCATCGTCATCCACCAAGATGTCACGACGACGAGATTTGTGTTCAAGTTCTTCCACTTCTTGAAGAAGCTTACGGTTTTGCTTGAAGAACGCGTGTTTGGTTTCCCACTCACCTTCCACCAGCGCACTACGAATGAATAGCTCACGACTGACGGTTGGATCGATACTGCCGTAGTTCACCAAACGCTTCGGCACAATTGGCACGCCGTAAAGCATCACTTTCTCGTGTGCCATAACCGCAGCACGTTTCTTCGACCAGTGCGGCTCGCTGTAACTGCGCTTAATCAAGTGCTTCGCTAATGGTTCAATCCACTCAGGCTGAATCTTAGCAATGATGCGCCCCCAAAGTTTTGAGGTTTCCACCAACTCAGCAGACATGATCCACTTAGGCTGTTTCTTGAATAGACCTGATGCAGGGAAGATATGGAAACGAGCATTACGCGCGCCTTGGTATTCATTCTTCTCTTGGTCTTTCATACCAATGTGTGACAATAAACCGACTAGGATTGAACTGTGTACGCCATGGTATGACGCAGGCTCATCGTTCAGCTTGAATTCCATTTCACGCATCGACTGGTGAATTTGGAAGTACACATCTTGCCACTCACGCACGCGCAAGTAGTTCAAGTAATCTTGTTTACATTGCTTGCGGAACTGGTTGCCCGTCAGCGCTTTTTGCTGCTTCTGGATGTAGTTCCACAGGTTCACAAACGTCAGAAAATCTGAGTCTTCATGGAAGAAACGTTTGTGTTTGTCATCTGATGATTGCTGCTTGTCACTTGGACGCTCGCGCGGGTCTTGAATCGACAATGCCGCTGCGATGATCATCACTTCTTTCAATGCGCCTTGCTTTGGTGATTCCAATACCATACGTGCTAAACGTGGGTCGATAGGAAGGCGTGCAAGTTGACGACCAATGCTGGTTAGGCGTTTCTTCGATTCTTTCGCATCAGAATTGATTGCACCCAACTCTTCTAGAAGGCGAACACCGTCTTGAATGTTGCGTTTGTCAGGTGCTTCCACAAACGGGAAGGCTTGAATATCACCCAGACCAAGTGCCGTCATCTGCAAGATAACCGACGCTAGGTTGGTACGCAGGATCTCAGGATCAGTAAACTCCGGACGTGACTCAAAATCTTCCTCTGAGTACAGACGGATACAGATACCCTCTTCCACACGACCACAACGACCTTTACGTTGGTTCGCACTCGCCTGAGAAACTGGCTCGATTGGAAGACGCTGAACCTTAGTACGGTAACTGTATCGGCTGATACGCGCCGTACCTGGGTCGATAACGTACTTGATGCCCGGAACCGTCAACGAGGTTTCCGCTACGTTGGTTGCCAGTACAATGCGGCGACCAGCATGAGGTTGGAAAATCTTGTTCTGTTCACCCGCCGACAAACGCGCGTAAAGCGGCACAATCTCCGTGCTCTTTAGATTGCGTTTAGACAGTGCATCAGCGGTATCACGGATTTCACGCTCACCGTTCATGAAGATCAGGATGTCACCTAAGCCTTCATCGCACAGTTCGTCTACCGCTTCGAAGATACCTTCAAGTTGGTCACGATCATTATCGTCATCACCACTTAGTGGGCGGTAACGCGTTTCTACTGGGTAAGTACGACCTGACACCTCAATGATTGGTGCGTTGTTGAAGTGTTTTGAAAAACGCTCAGGGTCGATGGTTGCCGACGTGATGATCACTTTCAGATCAGGACGACGTGGTAGCAACTCTTTCAAGTAACCCAAGATGAAATCGATGTTCAGGCTGCGCTCGTGCGCTTCATCGATAATGATAGTGTCGTATTGGTTCAAGAAACGGTCATGCTGAATTTCAGCCAGCAAGATACCGTCCGTCATCAATTTGATTTGGGTATTTTCAGAGATCTGATCGTTGAATCGAACCTTGTAACCAACAAACTCACCAAGCTTGGTTTCCATCTCTTCGGCAATACGGTTTGCAACCGAACGCGCCGCAAGACGACGAGGCTGAGTATGACCAATCAGACCGAATTTACCGCGACCAAGCTCCGCACAGATTTTTGGTAGCTGAGTGGTTTTACCTGAACCAGTTTCACCCGCAACGATAACCACTTGGTTTTCTTCGATCGCTTTCGCAATATCGTCGCGTTTTTGGCTGACAGGCAGGATTTCAGGGTATTCAATCGTTGGTTTGTAGCTACTGCGTTGCTCCACAACCATCATGGATTTGGCGATGTCTAATGCGATTTCATCAAACACAGCGTTACGTGCTGCGTCTTTTTTGATTTTGCTTGCACCAGAGATTCGTTTACTCAAGCGGAAGCGGTCACGCATCATGCACTGGTTAAGTGCCTTGCGTAGTGACGCCGCGTTATTTACTTGAGCCTGAGGCGCAGCATTCTGAGAAGCTTGTGCTTGAGATGCGTTAGCCTGCTTCGCTTTGGCATTTTGCGCACCATTTGACGGTGTCACTTGCTCTTCAGCGGGATTCTTTTTTGGGGGCTGTGACGAAGTCAAAGCGTTTCCTATTCTTTTCATTACATAAAACTGCGCGGATTGTAGCACATAAGGGCTAGAACAAGATAACGGAAAGCAGCTTCAAGCAGTCATTCAATTTTTTCGAACAACTTAAGCGAATCCATCGGGTTTTGAGTCGCTGGGCATTGCCTATAATGCATCACATAGCCGAAAGCACTTATTAAAGGAAATCCATATGTCTCGTGTACTAGCTCTTAAATCAAGCATCCTTGGCGATTACTCTCAATCAAACAAACTGGTTGAAGACTTCATCAAAAATGTAGACCAAGATAAGCTAACTGTTCGTGACTTAGCTGCAAATCCACTGCCAGTTTTAGACTTTTCCGTTGCGACAGCACTACGTGCAACAGAAGATCTTTCGCAAGAGCAACAAGCGGTGGTTGACCTATCTGATACCCTAATTGAAGAAATCAAAGCAGCAGATACTTTGGTTATCGCAGCACCAATGTACAACTTTACGATTCCAACTCAGCTTAAAAACTGGATTGATTTGATTGCTCGTGCAGGCGTGACATTCAAATACACAGAAAATGGCGTTCAAGGTCTGATTGAAGGTAAGAAAGCAATCGTAGTCACCACTCGTGGCGGTCTTCATAAAGACTCCCCAACCGACAGCATGACTCCATACTTACGCACAGTATTGGGCTTTGTTGGTATCACAGATGTGGAGTTTGTTTACGCAGAAGCGCTAAACATGGGCGAAGACGCAGCAGCGAAAGGCATTTCAGACGCGCAAAGCCAATTGGCAACCTTGGCGTAAGATTGAATAGAATTGAGTACAAACAAAAAGGGATTGGTTCGCGCCAATCCCTTTTTTATCGTTTTAAGTCAAAGCTAATGATGCTGTTGTAGCAACTTTGCGCGCATTGTCCGCAACCTTTGCATTTGGCAGCGTCAATTTTAGGTTTGACATCATCTTGCCATTGCAAGGCATCATAATGGCAACTGTCCTCGCAACTGCCGCAATAACCGTATAAGTTTTCGCAGCTGTTCGAGATAGTGGCGATCAAGCCTGTAGACTCTGTTTGGTTAGAAAGCGCCAATGTAGGGCACGCAGATTTACACTCACCGCATAAATCGCATGCCGAGTAACTGATGTCTAACGCGGCAACACCATCGACCATTTCTATGATTTGGCTTGGACATGCAGAAGCGCACTTTCCGCATCCATCACAAAGCCGAGTGAGCATCGACTCTTCCACCGCATAAGGGGGTCTCGCTTTTACACGAGGCTCTTGAGCTTGCTCTACTGTTGCGCGACGGAACGAAAACAGACGTCGCTTGCTTAGATCAACCGATTCAGACTGGCGCATCCGAGTAATCTCTCTTTGCTGGCACAACGACTTGGTATTGCTCACTCAAGGACTGAAGTAATTCTTCAGTAAGGTTCGACAGTTTTGAGTAAGGCGTCAGTGTCACGGCTTTTTTGAAGCGTTTGTTGAAAAAACCAAACCACGTCATCAGGTGCTCGCGCAGCATTTCAGCCGCCAGTTTTTGTTGGTCAGTTTCAATCAACATGCCTAACACCATCAACATCAAGCCGATCTGGTCTTCTGGCTCACGTTGGTCAGACTCCAAAGCAAAACCACAACGCTGCAAGAAGTAACGATATTCAATGGTTGATTCACCAAACAACACCGCTTCTTTATCCAGATAAGCCGAACCCCAAGGTGGCGCTGGCATCTCACCAATACCGGCAAACATGCGATCGTGCTCCATTTGCAGAGCCTCTTCGCTCTCGTTTTGAAAGCTGCGCAGCATGTCATTGAGCGCTTCGACTGGCGTATCAGTATTGCTCAGCAACGTATCGAGATTTGCCGCCGGGTAATCTTTTGGCTGGTAGTAAAACAGTGCACCAAAAAGCTTAAGAACGATGCTGGTATCTTGTGGTTCAAGTTGAGAAATTTGCATGAAGTACCTTTGATGACTGGTGTTTTTATTCTTCGATTAAGTAAAACGGAAAAGAGGTGGGACGAACACTCGCCCCACTCTGCTAATTGTTATCAGTACAAATAATGGTTATTAGTACAAACCAGATGTAAAGTGCATGCCGTAGAACACGTTGCGACCCAGAATCTCTGCAACGAACAAGGCAACGAATGCCACGATAACCAGCAAGTTCTTCTGACGACCTTCTGCGGTAAACAACTCAGCGAATACCCAAAGAGCAGCAGCAACCACAAGCAACAGCACATGACCGGCAACATAGCCAGACAGCATGGTGATTTGATCCAAGCCACTGTGAATCGCCGTTGAGATACCTGCGAAGTGAATCGTCTGCATCACTGAAAACGCTAGGTTCAGCGCAATCAGGCTTACACCAGCCCACATTAGGCGACGATTGGTTTTCTCAGCCGTCACATCCAATACGTTGATCAGCGTGTAACCAAACATCAGACCCGAAGTCACGACCGTGAACCAAAACGCAACCGTTGTCATTGGTGAGTACCATGCTGGAACCGTTTCGATTTGGTAAACATTTGCCATCGCGAACATGAAAATCACGCCGACCGCGATAGACAACCAGTTCACGATTTTTCGAACGCCTTCGCTACCGATTTTTAGAATCGTCAGCAACCAGTACAAACCCGCTAGAGACAGAAAGCTTGCACCCGTTAAGATCTCGTTAGATAGCGCCGCACTACCAACACGGTTTAATGCGTTGAAGGCACGAAGTGGGCTACCCAAGTGAGTGGTTGAGAACAAGAAACCCAATCCCATTACAACCAAAATTGCGAAACGAGCGATGTTCATACGAGGTTCTGTCACACGTGGTGGCTTACCGAATTTCTCGAACGCATTAACCGTTAGGTGCGCGCCAACCGCTGTTTGAGCAAGAACCGTAAAGGCAACTAATGGTGCTTCGTATAACATTATTTCACCTCTCTTGGATTCTGTAGGAAACCAGTGCGGTCATTGGTTGGACGACCATTTGGATTTAGCTTCACGATCAGGTTCGGGCTCGTAATGCGAGAATCTGGCAATGGTGCGACATCCGCGTTTGAACCGTATTTCGCGCGTAGTTCATCAATTGGACCAAACTCAATCGCACGCAATGGACAGCTGTCCACACACACTGGCATTAAGCCTTCTGCGACACGTTCGTAACAACCATCACACTTAGTCATGTGACCTTTTTCTTCGCTGTATTGAGGTGCGCCGTATGGGCATGCCATGTGACAAGATTTACAGCCGATACACACGCTTTCATCGACAACAACAAAGCCGTCTTCTTCACGCTTGTGCATTGCACCTGATGGACAAACCTTGGTACACGCTGGGTTAGTACAGTGGTTACAAGAGATCGATAGGTAGTACGCGAACACGTTTTGACGGAACGCACCGTTTTCTTCCGTCCAGTTGCCGCCTACGTATTCGTAAACACGACGGAAGTTACGGTCGATACCCAGGTCTTTGTTGTCTTTACAAGAGAGCTGACATGTTTTGCAGCCAGTACATTTGCTTGAATCAATGTAAAAGCCATACTGCTTCGCTGTGCTCATTATTTAGCCCCCATTTTCTTAATTAGCGTCACTTCAACGAGGTTGGTATGGCTCGGGTTCGATTTTGCCAACGGGCTCGGACGTTGTGTTGTCAGCACGTTGATTGAACCCGCTTGGTCAACACCTTTTGCGTTTGGTGCGTACCATGCGCCCTCACCTAAGCCAACCACATGCGGCATGATGCGTGGGGTTACTTTTACGCGAACGTTCATTTCACCGAACTTGCTGCGCACGCTAACCAAGTCACCGTTATCGATGTTGCGTGACGCTGCATCAATCGGGTTAATCCAAAGTTCCTGTGGTGCCGCTGCTTTTAGGATGTCCACGTTACCGTACGTAGAGTGCGCACGAGCTTTGTAATGGAAACCCGTTAACTGAAGTGGGTACTCTTTACGATCTGGTGAATCCCAGCCGTTGAACGTCGATACGTATTCAGGCAATGGCTTGATGGACTCATCTTCATCCAACTCCCATTCTTCGTTGATCTTCGCTAACGTCTCTGAGTAGATTTCAATCTTGCCCGATGGCGATGGTAGTGGGTTCGCTTCTGGGTCACGACGGAAGTCTTCAAACGCCACATATGGGCGGTCGAATTGCTTCTTGTAGATGCCCTGCTTTCTCATCTCATCGTAAGACGGCAAGTTTGGATCGTTGTTTTGTTTAACGGTCTGAGCGTACATCCATTGCAGCCACTCTTCTTGAGTGCGACCTTCAGTAAACTCATCAAACACGCCCATGCGCTTCGCCACACCAGACATAATGTCGTAGATAGGTTTGCATTCGAAACGAGGCTTGATCGCTTGGCTTGCAAAGATGAAGTAAGGCATTGATGCAGCGGCACCATCCATACAGAAATCCGATTGCTCTGACGTTGTACAGTCTGGCAGTACGATATCGGCATACTTCGCAGAAGACGTCATGTGGTTGTCGATCACCACAATCATTTCACACGCTTTTTCATCTTGAAGAATTTCGTGTGTGCGGTTGATGTCTGAGTGTTGGTTAATCAGACAGTTACCTGCATAGTTCCAGATGAACTTGATGTTATTTTGGAGCTTTTGAACACCTTTAATGCCGTCAGTAAGATCGGTCATCTCAGTACCACGGAAAATCGCGTCTGTCCAAAGGAACATTGGGATAGAAGCGCTGATCGGGTTTGGCACTTTCGGGAAGCGTTGGAATGGGTAAGAATGGTTACCCTCACGAGCACCAGTACCACCACCTTGTAGACCAACCTGACCACGAAGCAGAGACAGCATCATGATCGCTTTACACGCTTGCTCACCATTTGCTGAGCGTTGTAGACCCCAGCCTTGGGTGATGTAAATGCGTTTTGCATCGCCGATTTCACGCGCAAGTTTCAAAATCACATCAGCAGGAATACCTGTGATTGGCTGTGCCCACTCTGGTGTTTTCTCGATACCATCTGGACCTGTGCCCATGATGTAATCTTTGTAGCTGCCGTTTTCTGGCGCTGACGCTGGCAGTGTTTTGCGGTCGTAACCCACACAGTAACGGTCAAGGAAGTCTTGGTCGACTTTATCTTCGCTAATCAATACATGTGCGATAGCAGCAATCAGTGCAGCGTCAGTACCATGCTTGATTGGTACCCATTGGTCTTCACGACCCGCGGCAGTATCGGTGTAACGAGGGTCGATACAGATCGTACGTGTGTGGCTGATGTTTTTTGCATCCACGTAGTTGTGAACCTGACCACCGCCCGACATACGAGTTTCTGCGGGGTTGTTACCAAACATCAGACAAAGATCTGCGTTTTGCACGTCGTCAATCGAGTTGTTGTCTACCCAAGTGCCGTAGAAGTACTCAGACATACATTCAATGTTCGCTGCTGAGTAGTCACCATAGTGGTTCAGGTAGCCACCACACAGGTTCATCATACGTGCAACCAACGTCGCGCTTGGATCCCAACTCTTAGTTACTGTACCACCCAAGGTACCCGTACCGTAGTTTAGGTAAACCGCGTCATTGCCGTAGTCTTTAATGATGCGTTTCAGGTTGTCACCAATGAGGTCAAAGGCTTCGTCCCAAGTGATACGTTTAAACTTACCTTCACCACGTTTACCAACGCGAAGAAGTGGGTATTTCAAACGGTCTGGCGAGTAAACACGGCGACGCATAGAGCGACCACGCAAACAAGCACGAACTTGATGGTTGTGGTTATACACATCATCGCCCGTGTTATCGGTTTCTACCCATTTGATTTCACCGTCGACCACGTGCATACGAAGCGGACAACGAGAACCACAGTTTACGGTACATGCCGACCAGACAATTTTTTCATTTGGTTTTGCTGGCGTTTCTTTGGCAACTGCTTTAGTTGCAAACGGGAGAGAAAGTGCGTTTCCTGCTAACGCTAAAGCGCCAAGTGCAGAACCACCCTTTAAAGCATCACGCCGAGTAATATTAAACTTACCATTTTGACTCATGGTTTTTTCCTAAATTACGTTTTTGAATTTGGTAGTGGCGCTTAATTAATGGCTATAAGTGGGGAAAGAACACTCATTAGAAATAAATGACATAGAGATTGTATTTTCAAAATAGGCATTCATTGAAAATATCTAATTTCATTTTGATTAATACACAAAGCAAATCAAAATAACATTTCTACAAAACCATCAATTAAGCCAGAACGCATAAGCCTTGAGCAACTAAGGCATGACGAGCTACCACTATCGATATCCTTGTAGATTTAATGGTTAATAAGTTTGACCCCCATCAATTTATAAAAACGATTAAACGTAATCTTATATTTCATTTCGAGCTTTTTTATTAATGGAATATTAATAGGTCAGAAGGGTGTCAATTCGATTAAATATAGAAATGATTTTTGAATTAAATAAATAAAAAATACAAATACAGAAGAATGGGAATAAGAATAGTTACCAATTGATAAAATTAAAAAAGCCTCATGTCAATATGAGGCTTTTGGTATTTATTTTGAGCTGAGATTAAAAATCGTACTGGAAGTAGATCGTATTGTAGTTACTCCCGCCTTTAATGCGACCAAACTGGGAAGCGTTCTCGAAGATCGCACTGCGGTGATGCAACGAGTAACCGACCCACATGTTCTCCCAATCTTTTTGGTTGAACAGGTCGCCAACGTTCACATCAACTGAAAAATCTAAATAGTTAAGTAAGTTACTTGGCGTATAACCCTTCTCTTCCATTTCTGTTGCTTCTATGTAAGTAATATTATCGATGTAAGACATACCTTCTGCCACACCAAATCGCCACTTCGTCGGCCAATTGAAGGTGTAGTAAGCCTTAATCGCAACAACATATTCGGTACTGGAGGATTGCACATCAGAAGACCAGTGATGAACAAGACCCGGCGTTAGGTAAATATCCAAAGGTAAGCCAAACAACTCATCCGTCAATGGGTGCCCGTAGAAGAAAGAGGTCATTTGGTTATTGTACTCATCTTTCTCGGCATTAAGTTTGAAGATGTCACCCATATTAGAAGGCGTAGCCCAACCGTGTGCGACTCTTAGATATGGGCGATTTCGTAAATCAGACTTACGTTCTTTGCCTTTATCGTTGAAGAAACCAAAGCCAACAAAGACTTCACCTTGGTAACGGTCTTCTACGATTTGGCTATGGTATGCTTCACTGTCTAGGCGAGTAACGCTAGTTTCCCCCAAGAGATACAAGTTAGAAATCACGTGGTAACGTGCTTTGATACCTAAGTTAGCATCAATACCCGCACCAATTTTCTCTCCCGTCGCGTCTTTGAATGAGTAGTACGAGCTATTGAAGTCGGCGTCTTTATAACGAATTGTAAAAGAGGGCTCTAATTCCCAATCGCCAAACTCATAGTTAGCAGCGATTCGGTAGTTAGAATGAAACTGGAATTCGTCATCCGCCATCACTTCAAATTCAGCACGCCAGTTTTCGTCAAAGTTGTAACGAATCTGACCACCAAAATCGACGCGATCCCCTTCGAAGGCATTTTGAATGGACTTCGGGATATCTACAAAGCGCAGGCGCATAATCGCACTTGCACGCCAATCGGAGTCACTCTCATCATACAAGAACACCCCACCTTCAATACCGTCAATGTAGAGATGCTCGTTTTCAAAGAACATCATCGGCACAAACGTGCTCACTGTTGAGTCGTCATTGGCAGTATAAAATGGAATTGAAGCAGTACGGTACATCGCTGCAATCCCCCACTCTTGCTCTGCGTTTTTTGACTCCGCTAAAGCAGCACCACTAAGCAATAAACCAGAACATGCCAGCGATACTGTTAATACGTGTTTCATAGTTCCTCTATGTCACTGTTATTTGAGAAGGTCTCGAATGAGAAAGAGTATATCTGACTTTACCCGCCTATCTGTGAAAATTTTGCTTTATACACCAAAGAGCAAGCCCTACCAGTTAACACTGGCAATAAGTTAACCTCCTACACACTGCACTTTTGGCTAAGTTGATTACTCTGCACACAATCAAACGGGAAACGGTCAAATTTCTCTCTTCTCTCGTCAATGAGATTTAGATTTTTGCCAGATTCGCCGATACAATAGAAAACCAATGATCAAAGCCGCAGTTAATCGTGAAAGCATCTGAACTCATCTCCATTATCAACAACTTGCCGGAAGGTAGCGACCCCGATATCGTGATGGGTGAAGAATGGCTACCAGAACGCTTGGAAAACACCACACTCGATGGTGATATGCTGTTTTTACACTTCGATAATGCACCGGAAGATGGTCAGGGTGAAGAAGAAGGTCGCGGCTTCGTTGAGCACGAAATTGACTTGATTCGAACTCGCCTACAACAAATTCTCGATGAAGACAGCGACAACGCTTCAAAAGCCGACGCAATGTTGGGTTTATTTCTAATGGGACATGAACTTAGCAGCTCACAAGTTATCGAAATACTCGAAGAAGACTCAGAACACTGATCCAGAATAGTAAGGTACCACTTTGCCAACATCGCTCAATACCAACGAACTTTCCTCCCTTCCTCTGGTTGTTGCCGGTCCAATTTTAAGAAAAGTTACCGCGACGGAAGTGAATATTTGGTTGGTGACCACGCAACCTCTCGAAGGTTTGGTTAAAATCAGCGATGCGAACACTGGTGAACAATACTATTCCAAGCCCGTATCAGTAGAACATCTATTGCAAGTAGGCAAACGTGCTTGGGTTTGCATGCTGACGTTACAAGGCGAATTTCCTACCCATAAAGCATTGCGTTATCAACTCCATACTCAATCCGGTTTATTGACCGAATTGATGCCCCACTTGGTCTACGGTGAAGACACAGATTCAGTGCAAGGTGTCGAGTTCCTAATCAGTGAAAAAGCCGATTATGTTCTGCATGGCTCTTGTCGCAACCCACATCATTTTAGTAAAGACACTCTGGTCCAAGCTGACGCAAAAGTTGCTAGCCAACCGATAGAAGACCGCCCTGATATGCTCATCATGAGCGGCGACCAAATCTATGCCGATCATGTCGCAGGTCCGATGCTTGATGCCATTGAACAATTGGTCAAATTATTAGGCTTGCCTGATGAAGAGTTCGACCAAGCGCCAATTAAAAACACGCAAGAGCTTTATCAAAGCCCAGATTGTTTTTATGGCAGGGATAACATTCTTCCCCACTATGTTGACGATGGAAGCATACTCACCAAGCTCTTCCCGCATCGTGGCACACCTATTTTTAGCTCACGCGAATGTGAAAACCACCTCATCAGCTTTGCCGAGCTTTTTGCGATGTACCTACTCGTTTGGTCTCCAGTACCTTGGACATTAGTCAATCGTGAACGTTTATTGGATAGAAAATTCACGACCGGCGGAAAAGCGTTAGAGCCGAAATGGCAACAACATTGGCGCGATGAGAAGATTCACATCGATGCATTTGTCGCAGGGTTAGATAAAGCTCAGCGTTTGCTAGCTCACGTACCGACCTACATGATCTTTGATGACCATGACGTCACCGACGATTGGAACCTAACGGTTGGCTGGGAAAAAGCAGCGACTGAAAATCTCTTCTCGCGCCGAATCATCGGCAACAGTCTGATCGCTTATTGGTTGTGCCAAGGTTGGGGTAACGCGCCAGAAAAATTTAACGCCCCTTTTATGGAGCACGCTCGTCGTTACTTTGAAGAACTGACTTCAGAGTACCAAGATGACTTCATCCAATACCTATATCGATTCGAAGATTGGCATTACACCATCCACACGTCACCGAAAGTAGTTGTTTTGGATACACGTACTCGCCGCTGGCGTTCAGAATCACGCATGAATAAACCATCGGGTTTGATGGATTGGGAAGCCTTGATTGAGTTCCAACAAGAGCTGATGCATCAAGACAAAGTGATCATCGTCTCTGCCGCACCCATGTTTGGAGTGAAGTTTATTGAAACATTGCAACGCATCATGACCAGTTTTGGTCAGCCGTTGCTGATTGACGCAGAAAACTGGATGGCGCATCCAGGCAGTGCGAATACCTTGATAAGTATTTTCACTCACACCAAAACCCCGACTAACTTTGTCATTCTGTCTGGTGATGTGCACTACTCTTTCGCTTATGACATCAAATTGCGTTTTCGTCGCAATAGTCCAAATATCTATCAAATCACGTGTAGTGGGATTAAGAACCAGTTCCCAGCGCAACTGCTGACAGCGTGTGATGCCATGGACCGTTTGCTTTATAGCCCCCGTTCACCGCTAAACTTCTTCACCAAACGTAAGCGTTTGAAGATTTTTAAGCGTGCGCCAAGTAACCACAATTTTTACCGATTAGTGAACCAAAGTGCAATTGGCGAGCTGAGATTGGATGACGACGGAAAGCCATGCAATATCAGTATTTTAACTGGTGAAGGTGATTCAATACATTTCCCGCCTACAAAGGTTGAGGAATAAATCCGCTTTTTGGCGGTCAAATACTGTATTGATCAAAAATGTCATCTCAATCGTATGAGATCTTGATCAAATTCAATCAAGACCTTGAGATTTGCTCAAACCATTACCATCTTAAATAAATAGATAACAGCTTGGTGCTCAACATGTTTAATTCGCTTACTTCATTATTTAAACAACTTATAGAAGGCTCGGACCTTAGCCAATCCAACACACTGTCACCCAATATGGCGATAGCATGTTTGCTTTGTGAAGTAGCTGGTGCGGACCATCAAATCGATGAAAGAGAACAAGCAACCAAACGCTCTTTGATCATGAAATTGCTTTCCCTAACAGAAGAAGAGACCGACACACTACTGAATCAGGCTCAAAACAGATCGAGTGAGTCGACTTCCCTTTATGACTTTACGTCTCAACTGCGTGAGCTTTCACAAGAAACCCGCTATGAACTGATCAAGAGTATGTGGGAAGTGGCGTACGCTGACGGTGAAATTGACCCATTGGAAGATGCCGTAATTCGCAAAACAGCGGAGCTACTCTATGTAGACCACAGCGATTTTATTCGAGCGAAATTGCAATCTCAGTGAAGCACAGTCTCCATAAACAGTAAGAACCAATAAAAAACGCGCTACATGAGCGCGTTTTTTGTGTCTCTAGTCTGGATTAGGTCGAATCAAACATCGTCATCTCCGCAAGAGACTAGCCAACATTGTTGTTATTTAAAACTAACTTAGTACTGGCTTATGACGAGCAGACTGAAATCCAATGAAAGATTTATGAAAACAGAAACTTATAGCATGGTCAGTGCTAGTTTCGCCAAGTTGTAAGCGTCAACATAGCCCGAGTGCTGGCGACCTTCCCACTCAATGCCTTTTGCTTCTTGCGCCGCTTTATGACCAATGCGCTTATCTTTAAGACGGTTTTGGATTCGGTACAACGTCGCTAAGTTGATGAACTCGGTAAATGGCGCGTCAATGCCCTTTTGTTGGCATTCTTCAAGCAAGATAAGATCATCGCGCCCCCATGAAGCATAGATCTTATTACGACCACCAAAGTTCTTTAGCATCGACTTAAGCACTTCTTCTAATGGTCGACCTTGCTTTTCAATCTTACGTGGTGTGATGCCAGTTAACTCTGCACAAAACAGGGACACTTCATCATGCTCAGGTTTCACGTAGTATTGCGCGCGCTTAACGATTTCACCTTTCGACAAATCTATTTCCGCCAAACCAACTTCAATGATCTCGCCTGTACGACCCACGCCGTTTTCATTCCAGCAGCACATTTCTAAATCGAAGCAGACGATACGGTTATGGTTCATAGTTTGTCTTGATTCCTAACGTAAATTTGAAAGCGTGAGATTCTACCGTAACGAATCTCAAAACTCGAATTTGCTCGCTGAATTAATCGCCGATCGATACAGAGTTTCGACCATTTTTCTTACTTTGGTAAAGTTGCACGTCCATTTTATGGAATAAGCTCTCAGGATCTTCGTCGTTATGTACCGCAGCGCCAATGCTCAAAGAACAAATGATTGGTGTACTTTCATATTCAAATGGCGAGCTTGCGACAATACCGCGTAACTTCTCCAGATAGGCGGCTAGTTCTTCCTTGTCCGTCACTCTAGATAAAATGCAGAACTCATCGCCACCTGCTCGGTAGAAACGATCACCATCGAGCAAGTTAGCATTCACAAGCTTGGTTACGTGCAATAACGCTTCATCTCCGGCTAAATGACCGTACTTATCGTTAATCACTTTAAAGCGGTCAATATCGAAACCCACTAAAGAAAACTCAACGCCACTATTAATGTAGTGCAGTAAGTTATCGTTAAATACGCGTCGGTTAAGCAATTGGGTCAATGGATCCAACTCTGCCATGCGTTTTAGCTCAACCGTTTTGTTATCAAGCATCACCGCAAGACGTTCTTTTTCACGTGATTGAAGATTGACGATATAGCTGATCAAGATAGCAATGACTAAACCCGCAATACCGGTTCCATAAAGGACAGAACGCTCCCACGCCGAAACAGATTCAGACAGCTTAAACTCAACACGCCATTCGCGATTTGGCAGTTGAATCGTGCGACTAATAACTTTGCCGTGCAGCTCATCCCAGTTTGAGCTTTTAAACAATAGAGGGTCGTCGTAAGCATCAAAGCCCTTGTCTTCAACTTTTACAGACATATCCAATTCCGTCGCGGTTTTGGTAATCAATTGATCAAAATAGACAGTACTGCGCACTACCCCAACAACGACACCAAGTAGCTCGTGTTTGTCATAGCTAAATACCGGGTGGTAAACCAACAGACCACTTTTCTCCAATGACTTGTCGTATCCGTCTTGAAGCAAGCGGACTTTGTCTGAAATGTTGGCTCGATCGTGGGTAATAATGTCATCTAGGATCAGTTCGAAACGCAAACGTGAAGAATAAAAGCCAAGCAAAGACAAGTTAGTTTCAGTTCTTGGATAAATATCAGTCGCTATGTATGCAGGAGCTTGGTCTTTCAAGATGTAACCAAACGTCTTCTCACCATCTTTCGGTACTGTAAAGATGTCAAAATCAGGGAAAATTTGACGAGTTTTCGCCAAATAGACGTCGAGCTCACTTGGTTCAACACGTTGCATCCATTGCAAGCCAACCAAGCTCTGTGAACTTTCGACGACTTGTTTTGCGTAGTAAGGAAATTGTGTCCAGTATGACTTATCAACGGAATGGAAAAAGTTTGCACCAGCGCCGATGAACTCAAGATCGTTTTCTACTGCCAGTTTAAGAGATTACGCTTGGCGATCTGCCAGGGTATCGAAAATGGTCATGGTGTAACGCTGTTGTATTTTATAAGCGACACCAACCATGCCCGCAGTGACAATAACGACTGCAATAAAAGCTACAATAGAAGCAGAGTACCGTTTGAAAATGCTCTGTTGAGCCGTGCTATATGTCATTTACTGTTCCACGTTTTTTGCGTGTCATGCTTCGATAATGATGGAAATACTGCGCCACATGTGGGTAAACATCAAGCAACAACGTTTGAGTCCCCATCTAATCGTTGATTTTTCATGCTAATCATGCGGTATATTCACGAATTATTACAGTCTTAAGCCTTGAATATGCTACCATCCACCATCATTTTAATGTCTAAACTTGGTGCAGGTCGCAAAGCCGATCTCTTTAGTAAACATGTGTGAGCCAATACTAAGCGCCAATAAATCAATAGAAAGAGAAAAATGTCATGAACATTGATTTGAACCTAATTCCTCAAACGTTCGATATGCTTCACGCAGGTCTAGCGGCTTCGAGCGTTTTGCTTCTTCTGATCGCAGTATCTCGTAAATCTAAAGTGATTGAGAAAGTGGTAGAAAAACCAGTCGAGAAAATCGTCGAGGTTGAGAAACCAGTTGAGAAGATCGTTGAAGTAGAAAAAGTAGTGGAAGTTGAGAAAGTCGTAGAGCGTGTTGTAGAAGTTGAATCAAAACTTGCGACAGCGTCAACGGACTCTGCAATGCAGCTGCTTTCTATCATGCAGCAAGAAGCTCGTCTGATTGACTTCCTAAAAGAAGACCTAACGTCATTCTCTGATGAAGAAGTTGGCGCAGCTGCTCGCGTAATCCACACTGGCGGTCAGAAAGTGCTGAACGACTACTTGACGCTAGCACACGTTCGCAACGAAGACGAAGAAACTCGCATTACGGTTGAAGAAGGCTTCAACCCACAAGAAATCCGCCTAACTGGCAACGTTACAGGCAGCGCGCCATTCAACGGCACGCTAGTTCATAAAGGCTGGAAAGCAACATCAATGACGTTGCCAAAACTAGCGGAGAACTACGATGCATCTGTGATCGCTCCAGCTGAGGTTGAGCTGTAATGGAACACATGAACCAAGAAAACCATTCTCAAGAAGCGTCTGTTGAAACTCAACAGACGCCTAAATTCAGTGTTGGTATCGACTTAGGTACAACACACTGTGTCATGTCTTTTGTTGATACACACGATGAAAACGCTCGCGTTGAAGTAATGCCTATCCCGCAGCTTACTGCGCCTGGCACGGTAGAGACTCGCAGCCAATTAGGCTCTTTCCTTTACCAGCCACACGAGCACGAAATGAACCCGCAATCACGCGTTCTTCCGTGGTCTAGCGAGCCAAAAGCTCTGGTTGGTGCTATTGCACGTAACCTAGGTTCAAAAACACCAATTCGTCTTGTTGCAAGTGCGAAATCTTGGCTTTGCCACGCTGGTGTGAACCGTCGTGATGCATTCCTGCCAGCAGGTAGCCCAGAAGAAGTGGAAAAAGTATCCCCTCTTCGCGCGACAGAGCTTTACCTAGAGCACCTAAAAGACGCTTGGAATCACACCAACCCAAATCACAACCTTGCTGATCAAGACGTGACTATTACGGTTCCTGCTTCTTTCGATCCTGCTGCTCGCGATCTAACAGCAGAAGCAGCTCGCAACGTTGGTTTTGTGCACCTAACGCTTCTAGAAGAGCCACAAGCTGCACTTTACAACTGGATCGATAACAGCAACGACAAATGGCGCGACGAAGTTGAAGTTGGCGACATCGTACTTGTAGTAGATATCGGTGGTGGTACGACTGACCTTTCTTTGGTTGAAGTAACTGAAGACGACGGCAACCTAACTCTGAACCGCATCGCGGTAGGTGAACATATCCTACTTGGCGGTGACAACATGGACCTTGCACTTGCGTACCGCTTGAAGATGAAGCTAGCGCAAGAAGGCAAAGAGCTACAGCCATGGCAGGTTCAGGCAATGACGCACGCATGTCGTGACGCGAAAGAAGCGCTATTGAACGACAGCGAGCTTCAGTCAGTGCCAATCGTAGTACCAAGCCGTGGCTCTAAACTGCTTGGCGCAACGCTGAAAACAGAACTGACTCAAGAAGAAGTACAACAAACACTAGTTGACGGCTTCTTCCCTCAAGTTGCGATTACTGACCACCCTGTTCAACGTAACCGTGGTGCACTAACGCAAATGGGTCTGCCTTACGCACAAGATGCAGGCATTACTCGTCACATTGCAGCGTTCTTGTCTAAGCAAGCCAATGCTCTTTCTGCGTCAGGAAATGGCGGCGAAGCAGCGGCTCAAGATTTCAACCCATTCGCTAACATGCCTGGTATGCCAGGTGCGGATGCCGCGCAATCGGCTGACTTCATCAAGCCAACCGCAATCCTATTCAACGGTGGTGTTCTGAAATCGAAACTTCTAGCAACTCGTCTAGAAGACACGATCAACGAATGGCTAATTGAAGCAGATGCAGAAATGGCAAAACGCCTAACAGGTGTGGATCTAGACCTTGCGGTTGCTAGCGGTGCGGCTTACTACGGCTCTGTACGTCGTGGTCAAGGCGTTCGCATCCGTGGTGGTATTGCTTCGGCGTACTACGTGGGTATCGAAAGTGCAATGCCAGCGATTCCGGGTATGGCGCCTCCAATGGAAGCACTTTGTGTTGCGCCATTTGGTATGGAAGAAGGTTCAAGCGTTGACGTACCAAGCCAAGAGTTTGGTTTGATCATCGGTCAGCCAGTTAACTTCCAATTCTTCGGCTCAACGGTTCGTCGTGATGACCTAGCGGGTACCCACCTAGACTACTGGGCACCAGAAGAGCTTGAAGAGCTTCCAGAAATCCAAGTAACGCTGCCAGTATCTGAAGGTCGCCGTGAAGGTGAAGTGGTTCCGGTAACCCTAGCCTCTCGCGTGACAGAGCTTGGTACGCTTTACTTAGAAGCCATTGCCGCTGATAACGGTCAAAAATGGCATGTTGAGTTCGATGTGCGCGAAGACGCGAAAAGCAACTCAAACGAAGAAGAATAAATAGAAATCAAACGGCATCCAATCGGGTGCCGTTTTTAAATACACGAAGGTTTGTATGGCATCTCCTCGTTTTCTTGTTGGTATTGACCTTGGCACCACAAACACTGTGGTGGCGTACTGTGAAATCACCGACAACCTTGAACAATCCGAAGTATCCCTATTCGACATCGACCAATTGATTGGTCCGGGTGAAGTGGTTCGTAAGCCACTGCTGCCCTCTTTCCGCTACCACCCTGCGATTGGTCAAATATCCCCTTCTGACCTGACACTTCCTTGGGAAAACGAACCTGTATCTGGCGACATTAGTAATGTGATCGTGGGTGAATGGGCTCGTGAATTAGGCGCAAAGGTAGAAGGACGTCAGGTATCCAGTGCTAAAAGCTGGCTATCACACCAAGCAGTGGATCGCAGTTCAGACATTCTTCCTTGGGCTGGCGCGCATGACGTGGGCAAAGTCTCTCCCGTCATTGCCAGCGCAAGCTACCTCAACCACATTCGTCAAGCATGGAACTACCGTCACCCTAGCAATAAGCTAGAAGACCAAGATGTGGTTGTGACCGTTCCTGCATCGTTCGATGAAACCGCTCGTAAGCTTACGCTTGAAGCCGCTGAGTTGGCAGGTTTGAAAAAAATCGTCCTGCTCGAAGAGCCACAAGCGGTATGTTACGACTGGTATGCTCGCCACCAGCAAACCGCAGCCGATGAGCTCAAAGAGCTGCCACTGATTCTGGTGTGCGATGTGGGCGGTGGTACTACCGACTTAAGCTTGATTGAAGCAAGTTTCTCTTCACAAAATGAGCTAGCCCTTGATCGTATTGGCGTTGGCGAACACTTGATGCTTGGTGGTGACAACCTCGACTTAGCATTAGCGCACCTTGCAGAGAGTCGCTTCAATCAAAGTAAGAAGCTTACTGCAGCAAGCCTGACTAAGCTGATTCAGCAAACTCGCAAGGCGAAAGAAAACCTACTTTCAGCGAGTGCACCTGAAGAAGTAAAAATCACCATGCTGGGCAGCGGCTCGAAGCTTCTTGGCGGAACAAAGAGTATTGGACTTAGCAAACAAGAAGTGCACCAAATAGCTTTAGATGGCTTCTTCCCGCTTTCTGATTTCAGTGAAGTGCCAGACAAACGCCGCAGCGCCGTTGTTGAGTTTGGTCTTCCATACGTCGCTGACCCAGCAGTGAGCAAACACGTTGCCGAGTTCTTAACTCAGCATCAACAAGTGTCTCGTGCCGCTCTTGGTATCGAAGACGACAAACAAAATGCCATTCCAGTCGGTTTGCTACTCAACGGTGGTGTGTTCAACAGTGAGCTTGTGACTGAGCGTGTCACTACCCTACTGTCCGATTGGCGCGGCGCTCCGGTTACGGTATTAGATAACCCACATCCAGATTGGTCTGTTGCATTAGGTGCTGTTGCGTTTGGTAAAGCACGTCGTGGTGCACAGCTAAAAATTGGTGGTGGTGCAGCGCGTTCTTACTTCTTGCACCTTCAAGAGAAGAACAAGATGGGCAAAGCGCTCTGTTTGCTTGCAAAAGGGGAAGAAGAAGGTCACGAGATCCGCTTAAGTGGTCGTCGTTTCTCGCTTACCCTAGGTGAACCTGTTCGCTTTAACCTGCTGACTTCTACCCACGACACCTTAACCAATAACACCGCTATTCAAAACGGCGTCATGGTTGACGTTGACCCCGACTTGTTTGCTCCTCTGCCACCTTATATCACCACCCTTGAAGGTGAAGGCGCCGAACTGCAAGCCAATCAGAAAGAGCGCGTAGAAGTACAACTGGCGTGTCAGTTGACCGAAGTCGGCACGCTTAAGATGGAATGTGTCAGCGCAGAAGATGACAGCAAACGTTGGGAGCTGGAATTCGAAGTTCGTAACAAGCAAACCGATGACAGCGAGCAAGTTAAGCTTCACCCTAAACTGAACGAATGTAAGGAGCTGATCGCTCGCCTTTACAGCGGTAACAAGAAAAGCGCAGAAAGCAAAGAGATCAAAACCTTAGCCAAAGATCTTGAGAAGAAACTTGGCAAACGTGACGAGTGGGATTTCACGACCCTACGTCAACTGTTTGATACCTTTGCTCAAGGTCGTAAGCGTCGCCGCCGCTCTGAACAGCACGAGAAAAACTGGCTTCGTTTGGCGGGCTTTGCGTTGCGTCCGGGCTTTGGCGATCCAACCGATACATGGCGCATTGAGCAAGTTTGGGGTCTCTACCAACAAAACATTCAATTCAAGAACCATCAAGGTTGGACCGACTGGTGGGTATTCTGGCGTCGCATCGCAGGTGGTTTAAGCCAAGAGCAGCAAGAGACTATCTTGGCGGACATCGCGAAATACCTACACCCTGGCGCGATGAAAAACCCACAATCTGCCAAAGCGGCGCAAGATATGGGTTATGAATCCATGGTTCGATTAGCGGCATCGCTTGAACACCTAGAAGTCGAAGACAAAGTTCTATTGGCAACGTGGTTCTTGAGCAAAGCCATCAACCATAACCAGTTCGAACAAGCGCACTGGTGGGCAATGGGTCGTTTGGCATCGCGTACGCCTTTGTATGGCAGCCAGCATAACGTCATTCCTCGTGAACAAGCGGAACAATGGTTACCTAAGCTGTTGGAACAGAACTGGCAGAAAGAGCCAATGATCGCTTTCGCAGCCGTAATGATTTGTCGTAAGACGGGCGACCGCCTATTTGATATCTCAGACGACTACCGTGAACAAGTTCTCACCAAGCTGAAGCAAAGCAAGGTGCCTGAATCTTGGGTATCACTGGTTGAAGAAGTCAAAGAGCTATCTGAGAGCGAATCGAAGCGTATCTTTGGTGATGCACTCCCAAGCGGTCTGACGCTGGTAAACAACTAAGCTCCCATGCTTATAAACGCAACAAAGCCCTTCATGAGAAGGGCTTTGTTTTGTCTGATTCTACTTGCTGACTTAGTTCATTTCCGTATTGATCACCACGTCACGCGTTTCATTATCCATATCACTGATGCCAACAACTGAGATTTCACGGTCAGATAAATTCTCAATCATGCTGTCTTCTAACCCACCGTCCGTCATCCACGCATAGAATTTTTCTGCAATACGATCCGAACCTTCTCCGACAAACGTTAATGTGACCTTCTTCATTTGTGACACTCCATCAATTTACGATTCAGCCACTTAAGCGTAGTATGTTTCGCAAATATCGACATAAACTAGGACTAACTTCTTTTATGAGTATCGAAAAATTTGACGCGATTTATCAGCGCGCTGCTGAGCGTAAAGGTGGTGAAGATCAACTTGAAGCGCTTTTGTCTCATCCACTAAGCAAAGAAGAATTGGCAGCGATTCCCGATGACCGTTGGCTGGCCGCTTTTTCGATGAAGGTATTCCAAAGTGGGATTTCGTGGAGCGTGGTTCGCAACAAGTGGCCGAACTTCGAAGAAGTATTCTTCGGATTTAAGATTGAGCCCTTGTTAATGCTGTCAGACGAGCAATGGGAAACCAAAGCAACCGACAAACGCATCATTCGCCATCTCACTAAAGTCATGTCGATCCCTGCTAATGCTCGTATGATCCACGAAGCAAAAATCGAATACGGCTCGTTTGGCAAAATGGTTGCCGATTGGCCGCAAGAGAACATCACCGACCTATGGGCATATTTGAAGAAACACGGTAATCGCCTAGGTGGAAATACCGGTCCTTACACACTTCGCCAAATGGGCGTTGATACCTTTATCTTGTCTAGCGACGTCGAGGCTTACCTGCGTAATTGCAAGATCATTGAAGGTGGCAAAGACACTAAAAAGTCGCTCGACGCCACCAACAAAGCGTTTGTGCAATGGCAACAAGAAAGTGGTAGAAGCCTGTCTGAAATCAGCCAAGTTATTGCGTTCAGCACCGGCGATAATCGCATTTAATCCAGATTAAACCCAAAATACAAACGGCGCACTGATCATTGGATTTAGTGCGCCGTTTTTATGTTCATTGGTTCAAGTACAGACTTACTTTGAAGCCAGTGATTCCCACTCAGTCAGTAGCTGCATAATGCGGTGAGAGTCTTCCCATGTTGCACAAGGGTTTTCTAACGAGGTACACCCCTCCTCAACCGCTTGGCGAATAGTGCGCACTTGATAGAAGAAAGCGTCCCCAGCTGCCGGTACAAACACTTCACGCTTCGACGTCTCGTAAATTTCCACACTAAACTGGTTATCTTGCGTTGGTAGCCATGGGTTCGAGTCTAACGTAATACAGCCTTTGCTACCCAGAATGGTGAATTGGTGTTTCAATCCGTGATCTTCGGCGGTATGCACGCTCGCCGTTTGTTGCTCACCGAATTGCATCATCAAGCTCGATTCACAGATATTCCCATCGTTACCTCGTCGACCAATCGCCGTCATAGAGCGGTTTCCAAAGGCTTGTTCACCCAACATGGTTTTCACCACCAAGTGCACCAGTGATATTGGGTAGCAACCTAAATTATACAAAGCACCTTTGCTGTCTGGATTAACAAACTGCGCAATCGACGCAATATAAGAAGTATGGATGGAGCGAAGTTCACCGATCTCTCCCGATTTAAGCACCGAAAGTAACTCGCTGATCAACGGGTGATGCAAGTACATCAAGCCTTCAGCAAAGAATACCTTGTGCGATTCGACTGCCTTTAGAGCCAGCTCAGTTTTTTCCATATCTACCGAAAGTGACTTCTCACAAAGAATCGCTTTACCCTGCTCTGCCGCTTTGACGATAAAGTCATGATGAAGGTGATTTGGCAGTGCGATGTAAATAATGTCGACTTGTTCATCGGCAATCAACGCATCGTAATCGGTGAAGGTATTCTCGATGCCATATTGCTCAGCAAATGCATTCAAGTTCCGTTCCGAACGTCCAGCAACTGCGTAGAGCTTACTCTTGTCATCGCCTTGGATTGCCTCTGCCATGACACCTGAGATAAAGCTTGTGCCTAAAATGCCCCATTTCATGTTCACGTCTCCTATTGCGCTTGAGTTTCGAATGCTTGGACTAACTCTGCCATTTCAGCTGCAATGAACGCTTGTGTATGCGGCATAGCAAAATGCGCTTCAATCGCGGCGCGGTTTTCATATCGCTCCCAAAGAATCACACGCAGTGGGTCTTTCGAATCGTAGGTCGCATTCGCTTGCAAACACCCAGCTTCGCTCTGCATATCAAGGCAAAATTGTTCAATGGTCTCAACCACTTGTTGTCTTGGCTTATCGGCATTCATTTTCAGTTCGGCGGTAACAAAAATCGTCTTGCTCATGATGGATCTCTTTCTCCACTCTTAATCATACGTCCACTGTAATTAACCTCATATGATTGATAAACTCTGCTTTAGTTATTTCTTTATCAACTCTGGGTGTGTAATGGATAAATTAACAAGCATGAAGGTTTTCGCTTACGTGGTCGAACATGGCAGCTTTCGTAACGCCGCACACCACTTTGATATTTCACCGACCATGGTTGGCAAACACATGAGCTTTCTTGAGCAAAGCTTAGGTACGCAGCTGATTCATCGCACCACGCGCAAACAGTCCTTGACCGAAGCTGGCAGACTCTACTATCAAGAGTGCCACCGCATTATTGAAGACATAACCAACGCAGAGAACCTAATCCAGACGCTGATCAACCGCCCAACTGGAACAGTAAAAGTTAACTGCCCAGTTACCTATGGTAAAAAGGTGATTGCGCCCATCGTGGCTGACTTCTTAGCTGAATTTCCCGAACTGAACGTTGAGTTAATGTTGGATAACAGTTTGATTGACCCATATCGAAGCGAAGCAGACGTGATTATTCGTATTGGTGAGTTGGTCGATTCATCGTTAGTTGCAAGAAAACTCGGGGAATACGACATGACTTACTGCGCCTCACCCTCTTATCTTAAGCTGCATGCCCCTATCCAATCGCTTGATGACCTTGAACATCATCATTGTTTGGGATTTCAGTACCACCAAGGGGAAAGCCAACAGGTGGTGAACATGCCATCTAATACCTTTGGAAACAGCAACACCCGATTAACGTCTAATAATGGTGATGTGCTTAAGTTTGCCGCGTTAAAAGGCTCTGGTGTTCTTCTACAACCAAAGATTTTAGTTGAACAAGAAATCCAGTCTGGCGCGTTGGTAGAAATTCTCCATTCACACATTCCCAAGCCAAAGCCGATCCACCTGCTTTACCGTTCAAAACAGCTTTCCCTTAAAAATCGCACCTTCGTCGATTTTGTTCTTTCTCATGTGAGCCAATAATACAAACAGACAAAACGGCTGTAATTTAACCAAGCAATTAGTTTTTATTGTCGATATGACAAATATTATTTCTCATTAATTATCTTTATTTTTCATACTGTTAGCACAGAACACTCATTTGATGAACATAATTTATTGATTCCCATCAATTGCATTGCCCTGACAAAGTGACTAGGATTGCCGCCTTTCCTGAGTGAACTATCAAAATAACATCGAGAATTTAATCTAATTTCTCTCCAAGTTCGTGCGTAATCACGACATTTGCACTCATTTCAAACTGCATAAGCACATTCCTTTGCTTATGAAAACGACATTGATTTCTCAACACTTTTGGTCACGTATGTGACTTTTTTCGTTGGGAGCGATTTTTCAATCAAGGTTGGTCACAAGGACGCTACCCCTTGACTGCATTTACTGGAGGATAAAATGCCTAAAGGTCTAATGCTGACTGACTTAGCCATTGCTGGCTTACTATTGATTTTGGCAAAAGTCATTCGCGTTCACACGCCACTACTACAACGTATGTACATTCCATCGGCGGTTCTCGCGGGATTATTCGGTCTGATTTTTGGACCAGCCCTGCTAAACATACTGCCGTGGACCGATACATTTACCGCTAACGCAAGCCTATTAACTGCTGCACTTTTTTCTGCGTTAGGTCTGGCAACTGATGTCCCATCACCTAAGACCGTCGCACAGCGCGCTGGCTCATTGTGGGCATTCAACCAAATCGCTTCTGTTTCACAGTGGTTATTTGCAGCAATGTTTGGTCTCGCGATCACTACCTTCTTCTGGCCAGAGATTAATCCAGCCTTTGGCGTAACAATGTCTGCAGGCTTTATGGGCGGTCACGGTTCAGCTTCTGTTGTTGGCGAAATATTCACGGGGCTTGGTTGGGAAGATGGCTTCACACTAGGTTTAACCTTCGCAACCGTGGGTATCTTCATTTCGATTTCTGTCGGCATGCTCATGCTGCAATTCGCATTGAAGATGGGTTGGATTCGTAGCTTTACGACATTCGATAGCATGGACGAACACGAACGCAAAGGCCTTGTTAAACCTGATGATCAAGAACCGGTAATGAAAGACACTATGTCTTCCCTGTCGGTTGATTCTTTTGCGATTCACGCCGCATTGGTGGTTGTAGTAACGGCGTTCTCCTATGTTGCTGCTAACTATTTATCTTCCTTCCACGATAAGGTGCAGATCCCAACGTTTGTAACCGGGTTCCTTGGCGGTATGTTGGTTCGAATTGTCGCAAAGCAGACCAAAGCGTCACGTTACCTTTGTGATGGCGCGTTCAAACATGCAGCGGGCATCAGCACCGACTATTTGATTATCTTCGGTATCTCTGCAATCAAAATTACCGTCTTGGCCCAATACTTAATGCCTATGGTAGTACTAGCTCTTGGCGGCGTATGTTTCACACTTTGGTTAATCTTTTGGGTGGCTCCACGCATCATGGGAGACGATTGGTTTGAAAAAGGCATCTTCTCTTGGGGTTGGCTGACGGGTACGGTTGCAATGGGTATTGCCCTACTGCGTATTGTCGATCCAAAGATGCGTAGCAAGGTACTTGATGATTACGCCATCGCTTATGTCCCAGGCTCAATCACTGACATCTTCATCATATCTTTGATGCCAATCGCGATGTATAACGGCATGCACTGGCAAGCGCTTGGCGTTGGTCTAGCTTACATAGCCGTAGTTCTTTTCATTTGGCGTTTTGTTTTCAAACAAGGCTCACAGACCGCAACGAATCCATCATAACGACCTGATTTACCGAGCCTCATTTTAGCTGAAATGGGGCTTTTTCTTACTGATATCTCAATAACTTTTTATGTAAAAACAAACACACTTCAAGTTAAAAAAATGAGCAATTTGTTTTATATATAAGAACATGACTACTCATCGCATAACTTCATTCTTTTTCAATACCTTTCCAGCCATAATTTTGTTCCAGAATAGCAGTCTATAAAAGCAAATTCGGAGGTTGGCTGTGCGTAATTCCAAAGGTTTTACTCTGATAGAATTGGTGATTTGTATCGTCATTCTGGGAATAGTAAGTGTTGTGGCGTTTCCAAAATTTTTAGACATCCAAAAAGACGCCCGTATTGCGGTCTTGCATGGCGCAAGAGAAGCTTTGATGACCGCAAACAATCAAGTTTATGCGAAAGCAGTCATGCAATCTCAAGAACAAGTCGATGGTGGAGAGGTCAAGAATATTGACTTGGATAGCGATGGTGTTAAGGATTTAATTGGCTATTACGGATACATAAAGAACGTAATACCTGCACAAGAACTCGCTGGTTTTGACCCTCAATTGACTATCAATCGATGGTATGGCGTGGATGATGAAAATGAACCTTACTTCTTGATTGGCTTTGCTAATAAGCCCGTAGATATCTCTCATCTTTGTTATGTTGAGGTTTACTACCCGAAAACATCAGGTGGTCAAATAAAATACGGAATTCAAACTAGAGACTGCTAAAACCACTCGGAATGAGCTTCAAGAGTATCACTTTTGAAGCTTTTATCCCCTAACAACCCAAAACCCTTCAAAACTCCAATTTAACAATAAATTCACATTATCTCGTTACATCCACACCTTTCAGCGATACATAAGGCAGCAAACCACACTGTTCCTTCCAAATCGACACATTGTATTGTTTTTCATTTCGCTCAAAAATTCCGCTTGTAAACTCATTAATTCGCTCAATAATAGTTCTATAACAAATTCAATAATTTAAGCAGGAGGCGAAATGAGAATATTCTGGCAGCTGCGTTGGTACTTCCAACTCAAATGGAAACAATATGTGGGGTCAATCCTATTGTTTGCCGTCATTTCAGCCCTTCAGCTTGTTCCCCCTAAAGCAGTCGGCATTATTGTCGATGGTGTGGTTGATAACACGCTAGAAACCAGCACCTTACTGATGTGGTTAACCGGTCTTATTGCGTTATTTTTTGCGATATATGGCTGTCGAATTCTATGGCGTATCTGGTTATTTGGCGCGAGTTGGGAATTAGGCACTATTTTACGTAACCGACTCTACCGCCATATATCCACGCAACCTCCTCGATTCTTCGAAAGATACAAAACTGGCGACCTGATGGCTCGTGGTACCAATGACGTGCGCAACGTCGTGATGACAGCCGGTGAAGGCGTATTAACCGCGGCAGATTCGGTGATTACGGGTATTGCTGTTTTCATTATTATGGTGACACAAATCAGTTGGAAGCTGACGTTAATGGCTCTTTTACCGATGCCATTCCTCGCGATCATCATCTTTTTCATTGTTCGCATTCTGCATAAACGTTTTAAGATCGCACAAGAAGCTTTCTCCACAATGTCAGACATGACTCAAGAATCATTGAATGGCGTACGTATGCTGCGTGCTTTTGGGTTAGAAAACCAAGAGCAAAAGCGTTTTGAAGATGTCGTCGATGATACTGGCGAGAAGAATATCGCGGTAGCTCGCGTTGACGCACGTTTTGACCCAGCAATCCAATTGACCATTGGCATGTCTTTCTTCCTAAGCGTGGCATCAGGTGCGTATTTAGTTGACCAAGGTGATATTACACTTGGGGATTTGACCGCATTTACCATGTACTTAGGTCTTATGATTTGGCCGATGCTGGCATTCGCGTTCTTGTTCAATATTCTGGAACGAGGCTCTGCTGCGTGGAATCGCCTACAAGAAATATTTGATGAGAAGCCAGAAATCATCAGTGGCGATACAGCATTAGGCACGGCTCCATTACCTTTGCAGATCAAGATTAATGAGTTCCACTGGTCAAAAGATCTGCCCGCTGCGCTCACCGATGTTCACATCACTTTGGAGCCTGGAAAAATGCTCGGCATTGCAGGTCCTGTCGGTAGTGGCAAATCAACCTTGCTAACCCTACTGCTTCGTCAACATGACATGGACAACGGTACGATTCAATTTGGTGATATCAAAATCAAAAACGCACTCTTACCAGAATGGCGAAACCGCTTTGCCGTGGTCAATCAAAGCCCGTTCTTGTTCTCTAAATCTATCTTCGACAACATCGCTCTAGGTAACCCTGACGCATCAAAAGAAGACGTTTATCGTGCAGCGAAACTGGCTTGTATCCACGACGATATTGAGAAGTTTCCTGAAGGCTATCAAACAGAAGTGGGCGAAAAAGGCATTACCCTCTCTGGAGGTCAGAAACAACGTATCGCTATTGCTCGCGCCATGTTGCTCCATGCACAAGTGCTGGTCTTAGATGACGCTCTATCTGCCGTTGATGGGCGTACAGAGCATCAAATACTAAAGAACCTAGAGACGCATTACCGTGAACAGGCGTTAATCGTCATCGCTCATCGCCTCACTGCGTTAGAGGCAGCCGAAGAGATTGTCGTACTCAACCACGGTCACATCGCAGAACGTGGTCAACATCGCTCGCTTCTTGAGCGGCAAGGTTGGTACGCAGAGATGTACCAATATCAAAAACTAGAACAAGCAATGGAGGACGAATAATGAAGCAATCAACAACGTTTAAACGGTTATTGTCTTACCCATTGTCGCAACCAAAGCCGATGTTAAAAGGCTTAGCACTGCTGTTTATAGCCGCGTTAGCCAGCGCGGGTGGACCTTGGCTCGTTCAATACTTTATTGATGAACACATCGCGAAAGGTGATTATTCACGAGATATTTTGATTTCATTGGCAGCGGGCTACATCGCATTACAGCTTATTTCAGCGACGTTTCAATATTTCCAATCGCTGCAGTTCAGCATTGTGGCGACCAACACAATAAAAACGATTCGCAAACAAGTTTTCGCTGGCGTCATCAAGCAACCCTTGTCCGAGTTTGATTACACTCCTGCTGGTAAGTTGGTTTCAAGAATCACCAACGACACGGAATCGCTGCAACAGTTTTACGAACTGCTAATCGCGACGGTAGTGAAGAACGCGGTGATGATCTTGGTAATGCTTGGGGTTATGTTTTACATGAGCTGGAAACTGACGATCGTGGTGTTAGTGCTCCTACCTATCGTTATCGGCTTCATGTACCTGTTCAAAAAACTAAGTACCGAAAGCTACCGCAACATGCGTGATTTACTGACAGACATTAACGCCAACTTGAGTGAGTCTATTCAAGGCATGAGTGTAGTGCAGTTGATGCAGCAAGAAGAACGATTCAACAAGCAATTCAACGGGCTCACCGCAGATCATTTAGTCGCATCAAAGAAAGTTATTCGTTTGAACGGCTTCCTACTGCGTCCGCTCATGGATTTACTCGCGGGTCTTGCACTGCTCTCACTCGTTGCTATCTTTGGTTTTAATGGCGTAGAAATGATTGGTGTCGGCGTTCTTTATGCCTTCATAAGCTACTTAGCGCGCGTAACTGAACCTTTGATTGAAATGACTCAGCAGTTGGCATTACTTCAGCAAGCATTAGTATCGAGTGAGCGAGTGTTCGAGTTGATGGATGCGAAAGAACAAACCTATGGTGACGATCACCGCCCACTCCAAACGGGTGCAATCGAATTGAGCAACCTCACTTTCAGCTACGATGGCAAACAAGACGTGTTGAAAGACATTTCTCTCAAAGCTGCTCACCAAGACTTTATCGCTCTTGTTGGTCATACCGGCAGTGGTAAAAGTACTCTCGCATCACTACTGATGGGCTTTTATCCAACGAACATCGGTGAGTTACGCATCGATGGTCGCCCATTAAAGTCCCTAGGAAAAGACGTACTTCGTAAAGACGTTGCCATGGTTCAACAAGACCCGCATATCTTACCTGCTAGCGTAAAAGAAAATATTTCTTTAGGTAGAGCGGTCGAAGATACTCAAGTTTGGGATGCACTAGAAAAGGTAGGATTGGCAGAACAAATTCGTCGTTATCCGAATGGTCTAGACACACAACTTGGACAAGGCGAAACGAATCTTTCTGCAGGTCAAAAGCAGTTGCTTGCGCTGGCGCGTGTTTTGGTGGCTAAACCAAAAATCCTTATCTTGGATGAGGCAACCGCGAACATCGATTCGGGTACTGAAGCTCTGATTCAAAAAAGCTTAGAAGTTCTGCGCCAAGATATGACGCTTGTCGTCATTGCGCACCGATTATCGACTATTTTAGATGCCGATCAGATTATCGTTTTGCATCATGGCGATTTGGTTGAAAGTGGCACGCACAAAGCGCTGTTAAAACACAATGGACGATACGCGCAGATGTACCAGCTTCAGCAAGCAAATCGACATATTCAGCAACTTGAAGAGGAAGATGACAAACAGTTTGAGGAAGCTGTTTAAACAGTCTACAGACCCAGACATTAAGCCCGTTGGTCATACTGCGGGCTTTTGTTTATCCCCAATACCGGCGAACCGACTCGATGTCTCGTTCCCCGGTTTCCACCACCTTCATTTCTAATATTCTTAGACTATACCCAAGTAACCTCGAGTTGCTAGGTTCAGCGAGAATGACTTGGTTTGTAGACGCGGCGACGATTTAAAGATCTAGTCACTCTAAATCAAGAATCGGCAACAAAGTATACAAGCCAAGACAGCTCGCCCTTCGGGAGCGTGTCATTGCCCCGCTTTTTCAATTAAACCAATGGCTGTGTCAAACAACTTGGAAAGAGCTGGCTATTTCGCTGCGTTGTTTTCCTTGACCTCGAATCAATGACAACGCTCTGAATCCTACATCTTGAAGTCACTTGGGTATATAACCCGTTATCCATTCTTATTTTAAAACTATTTACTTTGTATTTTTATGTATTTATTTGTACGTAAACACATACAAAAAAACACCGTTCAATAATGAATTATCTATAAATTCCTTGGTCACATATTACCGAAAACATTATTTAGAATGATAGGAATTGGATGGATGAGTTTCAAAGCGAATATTAAGTTTATAGCGCTTGCTACTGCTGGTTTTTCAATAAGTTCACAAGCTGCACTATATCAAGTAGTGCAAGTCGTTCCCGATAACACTAATTTATCTTCATTTGGTTCCGCGATTCAAAGTGGAGACATTAATGATCCAATTACTGGACAACCTTACTCACTCGGTTGCTTTGAAAAAGAAGCGAATTGTGATGCCAGTAAATTCAAAATAGCACTCGATGTTCGCTCAACGGCTATGCTAGAGGGGAAACCTATTGATGTATCTGAACTGAGAGAAGAAGTACCTTTTGCAATGGATTCTAGCTTTGCATATCGAGGTAGTGAATCTGGTTTTAAACGATACTGTGACAACGAAAAAAAATACAAGATTTGTTCAGCGTGGGCGAGCACACTCTGGCAAGCATGGTCATTGGGTCACAATGAAGCATCTGAGCCAACAGTAACCGCATACGTAGAAGGTGACCACAACACAGCCTTCCCTCTCTTTAACCCAAATACCAAAAACAGCGTGGTTAATGCTTTAACAAAAGACGCAAAGTCAATTGGGACGGTGGCGACTGGATTAGACTCTAAAGACACCATTTCACCAGTTAAACCAAACTTTACTACTGCAGGCGATCAAGCAGCCATAGTCGCAACCCGTGCATGGGCGACAGATGGCACTATCACTGTTGGCAGCGTGGCGAGAAAATCAGGATCGAACCACAGTTCTAAAGCTGCAATATGGGATGACAAAGGAAATGCGCTAGAACTCGAATGGCAAAGCAAACGACTCAAAGGCGGCAAAAGACTTGCCCAAGGTAGCATGCGAGACTTTGTTACTGATGGTAGTACTGTCTATGGCGTCGGCTACAACTCGTATCAGAAAGACAACTACATGGACGCCACCGTTTTTGTTGGCGACCTAAATAAAAAAGAAGATTGGGTCAACAAACCCGTGGACGGGGCACAGCAACGAATTAAAAACAAAACACTGCATAGCAATTCAAGGTTAACCGGCGTTAACTCTAACTTCGTTGCGATTGGTGAAGCGAAACGTTCAGGGCAGTATTTAATGCCAACAGGTTCCGCGCCCAACCGTTTATTCGTCGTCAATGATGTAAGAGCAAAAACATTGAGAGCCAACTATTTGCAATCCGGGATCTTCTTTGACGGTGCGAGTGGAAAAATGGGTGCAATCAATACATACAATGAAATTGTCGGCAGAGTGGATGCAGAAAAGGTACGCGCATCGAAAGGCAAACCACGTAGACAACGAGCGTTTATCTTGCCTTATGCAAAAAATAGTAAAGTCAGTGAAAGAGCAAAAACGCTGTTTGATGGAAAAGCGTGGTATTTGGATGATTTAACAAACGGTTCAGATTCAAGCGATACTTCGTCCACCTCTTACTCCCAAGAAAATAACCGATTCAGAATTATCGATGCGAGCGACATTAATGATGCGGGCGTTATTTCTGCAACAGCGCTGAAGTGTCATTCTGGATATAAAACCACCGCCAATAATGCGACGTGTTCAGATAAGGAAGAAGTCGTTGCGGTTAAATTAATTCCAATTAAAGGAAAAACAGCGAAGAATATTGTACCTAGGGATGTTGAAAAAACACCAACGAAACGTAATGGCGCGGGTTTGGGGCTATTTACCGCATTCGGGTTGATTATTCTTTCAATTACGAGAAACGTTAAGACAAGAAAAATAAACATTAAATAGGAAAATATTGGAGCAAGTTAAAAACACATCGTAGATGACAATGGTGACTCCCCTGTTTCTGAACAACCAATTAAAACAGAAATGGGGGCGTTCATGAGCTTAAAACTCTATTTGAAGTTCAGAACAGGCAAGGCTAATGAGATTTACGCCCTAGCTTTGAGCTTTTGATGAAGACTCGAAACTGACGTCCCTTTCCTTTTACAAAGTCGGAAGTACACTAAGGTTACTTTGGAGGTGTTCAAGTTAAAATCACCATAAAACCACCTGATTCTATTCATAATCTAAACAATTTTTTTATTTCTTACCTATTATTGACATAACCCCTCGCTATTTTGAGCGATGTCGTTGTAAAATCGCGCTAATTACCGACACGTTTTCCCTCAGCAAAGTGGATTCATTCTGCTTGCCGGGACTCGCGTCTATCAATTTTCCTATTGCATGTTAATTTCATGACTGAAGTCCATGGACCAAGATAAGTTTACTAACATCTATCGCTTGCCAGGTTCGCTACAAATTCGAATCGCTAAGTGGCAAAAGACCTTCCGCGGCACATCTGATTTGGTTCTTCATCAGGTGCTAATGGAACGTAATAAGCAATTTAAGAAACCAAGCTTTTTACCAAAGAGTTGGTGCATCACGCCTATCGATGAGAATGACATCACCATTACTCATCACGGTAAATACATTCAAACCGTCATGCGTACCATGCTGGACAGAAAGGTTTCTTACAAACGCCTATTCTTATCTCGAATGGATGCGGACAAAGGTGAGAAGGTATTACGCGAGTACAAGCTTGAGTGGGTAAGAAAGCACAATCAGATTGCTAAAAAGTACAACCAAATCAAGAAAAAACAGTACATGAACTTTGCAAGAGAAGAGGAAGAAACGCTCTACCCTTCAATCCCAAAAGGCGAGTTCGATAAAGCGTTATGGAATAAATTGGTGGTTTCTACCTTTGGTCCCGAGAAAAAGTACAAAAACCCTCATTACGTGCGCAAAGCTGATTTCTAAAAAATCCCCCGATAATTCGGGGGATTTTTGTTTCACACTAATATTTACCAATCGTAGGTTAAGCTCGCGATGACATTACGACGGTCGCCGTACCAACAAAAGCCATCACATGTCGCGACATACTCTTTATCTGCTAGGTTCTTAGCTGCAACTTGCAACTTGTAATCACCAATACGGTAGCTCACCGTCGCATCCATCAAGAAGTAGCCCGGCACTTTAATTGTTTCAGTGTTATCGCCGTATGATTCACCGGTGTAACGCGCCCCAAGCCCAACAGCTAAGCCATCAAGTGTCCCTTCTAGGAAACGGTAATGCGCCCAAGCGGATGATACCGTGTTCGCCACTTGAGATGGAGAATTGCCCACCCATGCTGCGTTCACATCTTCTTTGATTTCAGAATCCACATAAGCAATGTTACCAAGTAATGTCAGTGACGGGGTCACATTTGCTACTGCTTCAAATTCAATACCCTTATTTTCTACTTTACCAATTTGAGTTAACTGATTGAGGTGGATTCGAGCAAGGTTCTCTTTCGTTGCTTGGTAAGCTGCAATATTAAAGTAGCCATCGAACGTACGAGGTTGGTATTTCACACCGATTTCAAACTGGTCTCCACTTTCAGGCTTCGCAGGCTTGCCTGCACTGTCTTGCTGAATAATAGGATCAAAATACTGCGAATAACTAAAGTATGGCGTAAAACCAGCCTCTGAAATGTATGCAGTACCTACGCTAAACGTCCACTCTTCATTATCAACTTTAGTTCGAGAGCCTGTCGTTACATTGTGAACCTCATTGCTCGTATCATCATAACGTGCGCCAAGAAGAACCGCCCACTTGTCATTGACCAGAATGTGGTCTTGTAGATAGATACCAAGCTGCTCGTTATCAACCTTTGTTCGCTGCTTGTCGGCGTCAGTCAAAGGCTGAAGCGTTATTGGGTCTAGCAACCAAACATTGTTCGAATAACTTGGGTTGAAAACATCAAAACGCGGATCTGGCAAGATTCCAATAGGCGTGGTTAAGAGTGAATTTCCATCAGCCACCAATGGGTCGCTTGCAAAGTCTTTACCATCAATACTGACCATCTGATAGTCAATACCAACCATGAGGTTATGTTCAACACTTCCCCATTGCATGTTGTGCATCAAGCGGTTATCAATATTGAAAGCATCAGAAGAGCCCTCTTCTGTACTGGCCGCACGCAGGATGCTTTTGCGCTCATTCAAAGGATCAAGCAGCGGACCTAATCCTGGGACGTCAGCAGCATAGACGTACGAATACATTTGTCGAAGGTTGACGTCCATTTGGCTATAACGAGTCGACTGAACAAAAGAAGTCGTGTCATTGAACATATGTGCAAACTCATAACCAACAGAAAGCTGTTCGCGTTCAAACGTTTCCCAATCCGTGTTCCCGACCGCAAGACTATCGCTTATCTTACCGTTTTTGTTTGGCTTCAATGTTCCCTCTACAGGTAAGAACTGCAGGTATGGGTCAGAATCATCTTTTTGGTAACTGGTCAGCAAAGTAATTTCTGACGTATCAGTGAACTTGTAAGTCAGTGAGGGAGCAATAAGGAAACGCTCGGCCTCGACGCCATCAACACGTGTGCCGTTCTTTCGCGCCAAACCTTGCACACGAACAGCAAGCTTCTCATTCACTTCTGAGTTCACATCCAGAGAAATCTGTTTGCGATCTTCAGAACCATACTCCACCGACACCTGACCAGAGCCACCATCAAACTGAGGGCGTTTGCTCACCAAATTGATAACACCACCTGGAGGGTTTTGACCATAAAGCACAGAGGCCGCGCCACGAAGCACTTCCACTCGCTCTAATGCAAACGGGTCAATCTGCCAACTGTAAAATCCAGATGAATACAGACGAGTTCCATCTTGATATAAGCCACTATTCGCCTGCTTAAAACCACGGATAATAAACCAATCTTGCTTGTTATCTTCACCAAAGTAATTGGTTTGAATGCTTGGCGTATATTGCAGTGCATCTGAGACACTGATTGATGCGCGGTCATCCATTTGCTCACGAGTCACAACGGAAACAGCGCGTGGCGTTTCGTTGATCGCTAAATCCATCTTCGTTGCAGTACGACTCTTCGCACCAAGGTAGCTAAAGTCAGGACCAACGGCACTGTCTTCTTGTAGACCAATTACAACAATGTTTTCATCTTCTTGAGCAAGCACTTGAGGGGTTACTAGCACCATCGCAATAGCCACTGCTGCGGGTGTTAGCATAAACTGCCGATTCATCATTTTTCTCCTTTTTTGTCGGCAACCTTTCCAACCTTTTATGCATTGAGCGAATAGACAAGCCCACACGGGTTGGTTCCGGCATAACCACTGATTTTCCTTAAATGCAAAAACACAGGACGTGCTTTGCTAGCATCACAAACTGGGTGATGAGAGCGATCACCCAGTTCTAGATTTTTATTGTTTTGATATGTGAGGAATGAAGCCAAATCGTCGTTACAGTCGACGTAGTCCCCACATCAGATACAAACCACCAATAAGAGATGCCACCAATCCTGCAGGGATCTCTTGCGGATAAAGCACCTGTCTGCCCATCCAGTCAGCCAATAGCATCACACCTGCACCAAGCAAGGCGGCACATAGCATGTGTTGCGATGCTTTATTAAAGCCAAACAAACGTGCCAAATGTGGCGCAAGCAAACCGACGAAACTAATAGGACCAACAACCAAAGTCGCGCTGACAGTAAGACAAGCCACAAGCAATAGTAAAATGGCACGAGAACGGTCAACTTTGAGACCGAGAGCTTTAGAAGAAGAAGCCCCGATCGGCAAAATATCTAACCAGCGAACACAAACAAAACTCAAACCAATAAACACAATGGCAGAAAGAGCGAGCGGGAGCAGCGTGTCCATTGACACGTAATACGTCGAGCCTGAAAGCCAAGCCAATGCTTGATAACTGCGTGGGTCACCCGTTGCCAAAATAAAACTCTGGATGGCATTCATGAGTGCAGTAATGGCAATACCTGTCAGCAAGATTCGTTCTGGTTGGAAGCCAGATTTTCTATTCAACAAGACAATGATTAGTACCGTCAACAAGGCACCAATCAAGCCACCAATAGACAAAGTCACAACCGATGCACCAACGCCAGTAAACATAGCAATGATCAAGCCCATTGCAGTTCCTGAGCTGATACCAATCACTTCCGGGCTAGCCATCGGGTTGCCACTCAATCGCTGAATCATGGTTCCTGCAATCGCCAACATAGCCCCGGCCATCGCCGCGGCTAAAAGCCTAGGTGTGCGCCATTCCAAAAATAGCCATTCATGGGTAGAGAAAAGCGATGTCCAGCCGTCGTTCTGAACTGAAACGGTGCTGAAGAGCACGATGCCCGCCAAGATGATCAACAAAGTAAATGCGATAGCGTGTTTGTTAAGTTTGTTGACACGCTCCGAGTGACGAGTGAGCACGGTTTGCGTATGCCCTTGCGTCTTTTGTGATAATCGAGGTAGTAACCAAAGTAACAGTGGTGCGCCTAACGCGGCAGTGGCAGCTCCTGTTGGAATAAAGCTCGCCATCAAACCCGGTAATTGTTGAATGACTAAATCGGTGAGGGTCAAAAGCATTGCACCAATCAACATTGAGATCCAAAGTTTGTGCTGAATCTTATGCACGCCAATCAAGCGTGTAATAGCTGGCGCAGCAAGACCGATAAAACCGATGATACCCACCGTCGCCACAACCCAAGAAGTAATAAGCACCGCTAAGCCAAGGCAAACAAAGCGCAGCTTCGCTAGCGACACACCTAAGCTCTTTGCTCCTTGCTCTGATAGCTCCAAAAGGCTCAAAGGTTTAGCAAACAAAAATGCCACTAGTGCAGCAATGGCGACTCTTGGTGCAAGATAGCTGAAATCATCCCAACCACTTTGAACTAAGGAGCCTGCTCCCCAGATCATGAGTCCATTGAGCTTCTCCGTATTCATCATCAAAATGACCGTACTCAGAGAAGCAAAATACAAGTTGATCACCAAGCCAGAAACAACAACAACGGTCGGAGAAAGAGCCCGTCGCCAAGACAACAACATCACTAGCCCCATTGAAGTGACACCACCAACCAAAGCAACTAAATTGGCAGAAAAGTCCAGCATCCAAGGTGTGAATAACGTGGCAAGCATGAGCGTAAAGTTCGCCCCACTCGCAACGCCTAAAGTCGTAGGAGATGCCAACGGATTACGTAGAACCTGTTGCATCAACACACCAGCAACTGCCAAGCCCGCTCCGGAGATCACCGTCGTAAATACGCGTGGCCACCAGCTAAAATGAAGAAGAACGGAATTTATCGACTGGAAATCAGGCTGCCAAAGGCTTGCTAAACCATTGGAAAAGGCGGTGGTTTGACTCAGATGTAACGCTCCAACCGACACCGTAAACATAGAAAGTAAGATCACTAAGGATAAAGGAAAAGCTCTCATTAGAAGTGCTCCTTCTCTTTTGCCGCAGCGACTAAATGAGCAAAGCGAACCGCAGAGGGCATGGCACCAAAGCTCCAAACAGGATCAACGCGCATAACAGGGTGACCTGATTGTTCTACGATATATTGCCAAAATTGGTCTTGTGCCAACTGTTGCTCTCCACCATGAGGAAGCGGATCCACAATAACGATCTGCGCTTTTATTCCCGCGAGTTTGTCGATACCGACCATACTAAAACCCCAGCTATTGGTTTTTTCCGTCCACGCATTAGAGAGACCAAGCTGGTTTATTGCTTGTGAATACAAACTGTTCTCGCCAAAGACACGCACGTGTTTAGTGTCCATAAACTGGACCATTAATAATGGCGCTGAATCTTGGTCGACTTTTTCTTTGAGTGAGGCAAGCTGTGCCTCTGACTGTTCAATAAACGTTTCTGCTTCTACCTCTCGTCCCAATTCTTTGCCGAAAGTACGAGTGAATTGAGTCAATACCGACCAATCCGAGATTCCCTGCCCGTAAAGATCTATCGTTGTAACAGGCGCAATTTCCGCTAATCGGCTTTCCATCGCAGAAAAATAAGGGGCAATAAAAATACGGTCGGGTTTGAGTTCGTAGATACGCTCAATGTTGGGTTGCGTTCTTAAACCCACATCTTTTGTTTGTTTTGGTAATATTGGGGCTTTCACCCATGCGTCATAATCTTGCCCTTGTGCGACGCCAACCGGAACAACACCGAGTGCAAGCATGGTTTCGGTCTGTGTCCAATCCACCGACATCACTCGTGGTGGTGGCGTCTTATCAACTGCATGAGCAAACAGAGGAAAAGCAAGACTTGTCGCCCAAACAAGTCGCTTCAGCAATGAAATAAGCGGCTTACAATCCATTGTTGACACCACTTAGCTTGGCATCGCTACTGGATACCCAGCAGGATGGTCAGAAATACGCATTTCAATGCCATAGATTTGCTGCAACTTAGGCTCGGTAAATACTTGTTGAACGTCACCTTGCGCTATCAAGTCACCTTGGTGCAATGCGACAATCTCATCACAAAAGCGTGCAGCTAAGTTAATGTCATGCAGTACGATGATGACCCCTAAACCTAGGTCTTTACTAAGTTTAGAGATCAAAGAAAGCATATCGACCTGATGACTAATATCGAGCGCAGACAAGGGCTCATCAAGCAACAGGTATTCGGTTTTCTGTGCGAGTAACATCGCAAGCCACACTCGTTGGCGCTCACCACCAGAAAGCGTGTCGACAAGGCGATCGGCATATTTGGATGTTCCTGTCATTTCCATCGCCTCTTCCACGATGGTTTTATCTTTTGTACTCAACCGTCCTAATAAACCATGCCAAGGGTAACGACCGAAGCTCACTAAATCTCGACCGAGAATGCTGTCGGTCATGGGTAAGTGCTGAGGAAGGTAAGCGATGTGCTGGGCAAATTTCTTTGCCGATAAACGGTTGATGTTGTCACCATGCAGCAAAATATCGCCATCACTGTATGGTTGTTGCTGAGCGAGCAGCTTGAGAAGTGTGGATTTGCCAGAACCATTGTGTCCGACAAGCGCGTACGTTTTTCCAGTTTCAAACGTCAAATCAAATGCTTTCAACAAAGACTTACCGTCAATATCGAATTGGAGTGCTTTGGCTTCTAACATCCCTACTTCACCTAATCCTATTTACGTCTCGGGGCTGGTGAAACTTCGCTTTGCCGTCTACCTTCCCGTTACGTTTTATAATTTTATTCAACAAAACGATTAATAAGCTTGGCTTTATATAACAGCAAAGATACAAATGCAAACCATTGTCATTATCATTAATAAATAATTTTATAAATCTTATTGGGAGCACATTCTCGCTACAAAAAGCACGTCAGAAGCAAGGGGAAAAGCCATTTAAAACGAAATGAAATAGGGATTGGAAATGAGGACTATCGGCGGCGAGCATCGCCATTCGCAATGCTCGCTCAAGGAATAAGTTAAGCTGCGACGATAAGAAAAGTTGGATGAGAGCCGCAGCATTGTTGAACCAGTTAATGACGAGCGTCAGCGCCAAACTCTACTTCTTTATAGATATCGGCCAGCGACTTCTTACCTTGTTTGTCTTTGGCTGAACGCTTTCTTGGTTGGTAGTGATACTCTTGGTCATGCAAAGCTTCTTCATGTTCCTTTGCCGACTCTACGAATTCAGCATTCGCAAGTGCTTGTTGGCGTAAGCGGTTTACTCTTTCTAGGGTTTCCCACAACATACTTCACCTCCAAACGAGTTACTGTATACATATACAGTATTATTTATTCCGACCTCCTAGTCAATATTTTGATTCCCTTCATGGTTTGCTCCTCTACTTTCACATTAACCCCATACCAGCATAATGCTCTGGGTACTTATGAATAATTTGTTTTAAGTAGCCTTGATGTTCGCGCAAAGCATTCACGCATTCTCGGGATAACAAGCCTTGGTAAACGCGTTTTTCAAGCTCTAACAAGGCATACGGGATTGACCACGCTTGACGATATGGATGATGGGTGGTCATGACATCAAACACATTAGCAACTGCCGCGATTTGAGCGGCGATAGGAATCCCTGGACGATCTAACCCATGCGGATAGCCAGACCCATCGAGGTTTTCATATTGGTAAGACGTAATTTGCTGAAATAAAGTGACACTCGGATGAACTGGATTACCAATTCTCGCCACAATGTTATCTGCTGATTCAACACATTGTTCAATATGCTCAGATAGCAGCGCTTCTTGCTCTGCATTCACACATCGTCGATTACATACCACATCAGCAGGGAGTTTTATTTCACTCAAAGCATGATAACGAGTGAACATTCCAATTTGCTCGACAACTTCATCACTAAATTGATAAGCATCGGCAAGCTCTGTCGCAATTAATTGGGCGTACATACCAATACGCTTAGTGTGCGAGTAAACTTCCGGCGAATACCCTGGCATCAAGCACTGCATTCTTTCTGCCAAGATTTCAATCGCATTGACGACGTGGTCTTCAGATTCAACGGCAAATTGCACCATCTCAAAATAGGGTCTTAGCCCATTTAAAGCCTCGACGCTAAACGCATTGGGTTGAATCGAATTGAGAAACACAAACCCAGTAAAGGTTTGACGGTCATAACAAGGAATAGCGACAGACGAGTGGTAGCCTTGTTTCAACAAGGTTTGAATACGTGGACAGTGGTTGATGTCGTAAAGATCGTTAACAAGACGAGGGATGGCATTGTCTGCAGCAATGCTCAGATTGTGCAGTTTTCGAAGTGGCGCTTCGTGATGAGCCAAACACCAAGTGTCGAACTCACTTTCGGCAAAAGATTTAAGCATGCCTTGTTTAGGGTGATACTTAGCAAAAGACACCCTATCGACACACGGTAAATGTGCCTGCATCCTATTCTTCAAAGTTTGCATTTGCTCATTGAGCGGTTTTGCAAACGGGTAAAAACTCCGGTGCGCCATACTTCACCTCCACACCAAGTAGAGAAACCAGAAGAAAAGGCTCATGAAAGTCAGCGTATTTGATGTGATTAGAGCGGCTTTTCTCCACCTAAATTATCGACATACCACAACTTAAGTGTACGAAATAAAAACAGTTTTTCGCCAACCTTTTCACCGAATATTCTACGGTAATTTAATCCAGATCAAAAAAAGCCAGTGCTATTTTGAGCACTGGCTGTTTTATGCAAATTGAGTTTTCCGATATCAATCCGTTTGGTGATTAACCCAACGCAGGAAGAACACCCAAAGTAATGAGTAGCTGCGCCATCACAATACCAGTACCAGCGATACCTGTTACTAATAGTGCTCCTTGTCCACCTGCCACACGGTATTCACCCGTAAACTCATCAGAACGACGCACCTTTACCACCATAACTAGCGGTAGGAAGATAGCAAGAATAGCTAAAGCGATTGCAGCATAACCTAGCGCCATGATGAAACCTTGCGGGTAAAACAATGCAAAGCCTAGTGGTGGTGTAAATGTGATCACTGCTGCAACCAAACGGTTTGGCTTTTCACTGTCGCCTTTGATCGTGTCACCCAAGAATTCAAACAGACCCAAACTCACTCCTAGGAAAGACGTCAGAAGTGCAAGGTCAGCAAATACGCCTACCACACTACCAAGATTTGACTGGTGAACAGTTTGAGACAGTTGACCAATCAATGCGCTCAAACCACCGTTTTCAATCAAGGTATCTTGGCTTACTACACCAAGCGTTACAATTTGCCAGAAAATGTAGATCACGAGCGGAATTGTAGAGCCAACGATGATCGCTTTACGCAGAGACGACGTGTCACCGTCGAGGTAGTTAACAATAGCCGGGATACTGCCGTGGAAACCAAAAGAGGTAAAGATTACTGGAATAGCGGCAACGACAAGACCTTGCTCTATTGGCATGCTTAGCAAGTAAGATTCGGTCACGTTTGGCGCAAGAAATGACAAGACTGCAATCATGGTCACCATTTTAAGACCAAACAGCACGCGGTTTACTTTGTCTACAGTGCCAGTGCCCACTGTCACAACCATGGTCACGATAAGGGTAAAGATGATGGTTGAAGTCGAGCCAGAAATATCCAGACCAAACCACTCTGTCAAACGGTCACCAAACTGAGCACCACCACCCGCAATGTAAGCAGCACACAACGAGTAGAACAAGAAGAGCATGGCAAAGCTTGCAACCCATTTGCCCTTCTGGCCAAGAATTTGTTTCGCTAGAGTATGAAGAGTTGCACTGCTGTCCGCATATTGGTGAAGCTCCAGCATCAACAACGCAGTAAACGCCATTAACGCCCATAACCCCAGCATAATAATTAAAGAGGTAGAAAAACCAATGCCAGCAGAGGCAAGAGGAAGCGCCAGCATGCCAGCACCAATCGTAGTCCCAGCAATAATCAGGGTGCTACCAAACACTTTAGATCGACTCATTGTATATTTATCTTTACAGCTTTATAAGATTTATCAGCATCAGATCGGGCAACGGCATACCAAACCTAACACCATATTTGGAATGATGACGATTCTGTAGGATCTTTCTAATAAGATCAAGCAAAGTGTAAGGATAAAAATCCACACGCGTAAACTTAAGTGTACATAACTTTTTTAAACTCTAATTTCTGCAAGCAATTGGGCGCACTCCTCTTCATTCATAAATTTAGGAACAGGATAATTCCAGTGCGCTTCTTTAAGGATCAAACTCACTAACTCTCCAGTATCAGAGGATTGCAACAGTGGCGATGTTTGTTCGATGCCAATTGCGTTATACAAATCTTCTAGCCTATGAATGAAATCTTGTGCACTCGCTCTATCCTCACCTTGCGTTCCGATCAAGGCTTCACTTAGGGCTGTCAGTTGTGGCTCAATCTCAGAGAAAGAAAATCGAAGGACAGGGAGCAAAGCAAGACCATTCGCCATTCCGTGAGGTATGCCATACTTGGCACCCAAGTTATGCGCGAATGCGTGAACGTAACCAAGACTCGCTTTGGTGAAGGCTAACCCAGCATAGTAAGACGCCATTGCCATTTTGTTTCGAGCCTCAATATTACTTCCGTCTTCTACGGCTTGAGGTAAGTACTTGAAGATAAGCTTAATAGCCGCAATCGAATAGGCTTTGGTATCAACAGTCGCATTACGGGAAATGAAAGCTTCTACCGCGTGTGTCAACGCATCAATACCCGTATCAGCCGTTATCTTTGCTGGTAAACCAACCAGTAAATTCGCATCCAATGCGGCCATTAAAGGCACCAATTTCGGATCCATTAATGGGGTTTTGTGGTGGGTGTCTGGTTCAGAAACAACAGCGGCAATCGTCACCTCAGATCCAGTACCAGACGTTGTCGGAATCACAAATAAAGGCGCAGGAGTTCTCCACACGCGAAACAAACCAGCAAGCTTCTTAATGGATTTCCTGTTTGTCACACGGGCTGCGATAACTTTGGCACAATCCATGGCAGAACCACCGCCAAGCGCTAAAATCGCATCACATCCTGAGTCGAAATACATCGTTAATCCAGTCTCTACTTGATCGTATGTGGGATCTGGTTTTACTTCAGAAAACAGCACAACGTCTAAACCTCTGGCTTTCGCGCTTTCTGTTACCTGCTCCGCCATACCAATTTTTACTAAGCCGCCATCAGTCACAAGAAGCAACTTTTTAAAACCAAGATCAGCAATCGCCTCCGTCAATTCATGGAGGCTGCCAGCACCAGAGAATAATGTCGGTTTAGGGAGTGGGAGTACATAGGCGGCGGCTTTCAAACCATTGGTATAACCGCGATAAAGCAGATGTTTTAACATAACAAGTCCTTTTGTTTTGAGCTTTTATTCTAGTTGCTTTTTTAATCCGCTCGAACTGGTAAGGTCACAGATTCATCTTTCCGTTAGCATTATTGATAATACAAATATCGAGACTCTAAGCGCAAACAGGGACAGCGCCTAAACACTCTCCCTGTTTTTGATTCATTCGATTAGCACATTTAGTACGTTAATTCTGGATCGACACAATGGAAGATCTCTCCGCTTCCTCTGCCGTCTTCAAGCATGTCAAAAATCAAACGAGCAACTTCTTGACGATATACCAATCCGTGCACTTCTTTCGGCTCGACCAAAACACCGTTGCCTGTCACATCACCATCTTTAAGACCACCTGGGCGAATAATGGTGTAATCCAAATCACTAGTCTGTAACCATGCTTCTGCTAATGACTTCTCCCGGACGACACCGCCGAAGCCCGCTTTAGAGCGTTCAGAGAGATACTGCCAGCTGTCACCACAACCGAGAGACGTCACCAATACAAAACGTTTCAGTGAAGCGTGGCAAGCAGCGTCGATAAGATGGCGATGGCCAAGATAATCCACCGGAATATCCGCACGAAAGCTGCCCATAGTACTGATGATGATGTCATCTTGATTAAGCTGCTCGACAACCGCATTCACCTCAGTCGCTACCGTTGCATCACACGTAAAGGTCGAGTGGCATATCGCCTTCAATTCCGGATTCTTATCTGGATTTCTTGCTACGCCAATCACTTGAGTACCCTTATCAGCAAAATACTGCGCAATTGCCAAACCAAGACCACTGCTCGCGCCCCATATAACGACTCTTTTCATAACTTACCTTTCACAATACACATGATAATGAGAATACTTTACATCACTATTTGTGTGGTTTTCAAAGGAAGTCAATCGAACAAGGAGAAATCTTTCGAAATCAATACGTAGTTCAAAGAAATGACCAAGAGTTCTAGGCTTCGGATGAATTTTACGTGCGACAAGCAGTATTATTCTCGGCATAACTATAACTAAGCCATGTGCACCCTTTTTAGGTATCAGTTCGCTGTCGCATTCCCCTAAAAAATCAAAATAAAATAAGCACAGGCGAGTAAAAACGTCGGTAATTACAATGAAGCAATCTTCCCACTCCATCTCGGGGTTTGAAGTCGATCTAAAACAAGCCCTGATCTGGGTAGCGCGTGCGTTAGATTACGTAGGCGTAGACGATACACACCATAGCCATCGAGTCGCCTATATTGCCTATCAATGTGCGATCACCTTAGGTTGGGACATCAAAAAAGCAGAGTTCTGTTACTTTGCTGGCATGATCCACGACTGCGGAGTTTCTGAGACCCGCGAGCACATGATGCTGCTTGAACAGCTTGTTCCTCAAGACGCCAAAGCGCACTGCATCCGTGGCTACCACACGCTTAAGCAATGTCGGTTGCTCACTCAATTCGCAACGCCAATTCTTTATCATCATACGCACTGGAAAGAACTCGAACAGATCGATCTTCCGACATTTGAAAAAGACGTCGCTGCACTGCTTTACCTTTCTGATCGTCTCGATTTTATGCGTGCGTATTACGTATCTAACTGCCATAGCGACCTTGTCACCTTGCATGAGGAACTGATTGCCGAGTGTGTAATGGCAAATGCGGGCACGCTGTTTAACCCAGACATGTGCGACGCGATGGTTCAATTGATCATGACAGATGCGTTTTGGTTTGCGATGGAGTCAGAGCATATCGAAACGATTGGACTTCAATTTGAGAATATAGACTGGCTGCAAAAACAACTAACCATAGAAGACATGAACAGCTTAGGTTTGTTCTTAGCTCGTATTGTTGATGCCAAGAGCCCTTTTACTTATCAACATTCACAAAAGGTCGCTGAACTGTCTCGTTACTTGGCGAAGAAAATGGGGTTGGATGAGCACGAACAAGAGATGATTTTTATTGCTGGACTCGTTCACGATATTGGTAAACTCAAAACTCCGGATGAGATCCTTCATAAGGAAGGACCGCTGGACAAACACGAATACACTCGAATTAAACGTCACACCGTGGACACAGAGTTAGCACTGCATAAAGTATTTCCTAACGCCAAAATTGCTGAATGGGCTTCCAATCATCACGAGCGCTTAGACGGCTCAGGTTATCCCTACCATAAAACAGGTAAAGCCTTGGACGTACCATCGCGCATTATTGCGGTCGCAGATGTCTTTCAAGCACTTTCTCAAGATCGTCCCTACCGTGGACGCATGACGCAACAAGAAATCGCCATCATCATGGATGAGCAGATCAAATCAGGTAAGCTCTGTTCTGATGTATATCGAGTTTTGTCATCACACATGCAAACGTGTTATGAGCTCTCCACTCAAGCTTAACGCCGAGCCGTAAACAGAATAAAACAAAGGGACACCAGATTGGCGTCCCTTTGTTATTTCAAACGTATTTCAACGCGACCACAATAATAAGGTCTAGTGAGCGATGTCGAGCTGGTTATCTTTGACACCGTTGATACGGAACCAACCTGCAATACTGAATCGCTCAGCGTTTGTCGGCAACACTTCGTGTGGGAATTGCTCAGATAGGAACACGAACAGACGACCAGAACGCGGTGGAATAGTCGCAATTTTGTTGTCATTCAAATCGTACACCACCAACTCACCTGCATCTTCTTCGCTCCACGACTCATTCATGTAGAACACCGTGGTTAGGCGGCGGTTTTCATTGCCCTTAAAGCAGTCGAGGTGTTTTTGGTAGAAGTCACCTTTCTCGTATTTCGCGAAGTGCGCTTCGTACTCAAACAAGCCTAGAAAGAAATGACGGTTTGCTTCCAAACGGATCTCTTCCATCTTGTCTAAGAAAGACGCCACTGGTGCACCCATGTCGCGTTTCAACCATTGGATCTTGTCACTGCGAATGGTTTCAATACGAGTCACGTCGTCGTTACGACCAATACGTGCTTTCTTCCAATCATCAGGAATACAGTCACGCAGCTCAGCCACTTCCTCTTGAGAAATAAAATCATCCCAGATGTAGTATCCGTGCGTCGATAACGCGTCGATCAGTTTGTTCATTCTATTTTGTTCACTCGTATAGGTTTGGGCGGTCTATATAAGAAATCCGTGCTACAACAACAAATTCCATTTTCTATCGACACGACAAATCCACACCGTTCGCAGAATACAGACGTAAAAAAGCCGCTCTCAAGAGCGGCTCAATTTGGTTTAGTTGCTACGTTTCAATTATCGAGTTTGAAGCGCAACAGAACGAGGTCGGATTGGACGAATTCGCTGAATCACTGGGCGTTGTTTTTTCTTTAGCTGGATATGACACATTTCCAACACTAGACCAAACGCCATCGCGAAATACACGTAACCTTTGTTGATGTGAATAGCAAAACCTTCTGCCATCAACAGACCACCTAGCAATACTAGAAACAGTAGAGCAAGTGTCTTAAAGCCCGGGTAACGCGTCACTAGATTGTTGATTTTCTCCGCCGTTAATACCATTACAATTGCTGACGAGATGATTGCCGCCACCATAATAGGTACCTCGCTCGTTAAACCAACTGCGGTGATCACCGAGTCCATTGAGAACACAGCGTCAACTGCAACGATCTGCAGTAAAACCACGGCAAGACCAGTACGAACATGAGTCGAGTGACCGTGTTCTGTATGCGTTAACCAACTCCACAACTCTTTCAAGCTTTTCGCCAACAGGAACGCACCACCTGCAATCATAATCAAATCACGACCAGTAAATGCGTAGTCGCTAAAGCTGATTAACGGCTGAGTAAGCTGCATGATCCAAGAGATCGAGAACACCAAAACAATGCGAGCCATAACGGCAAGACCGATACCTAGGTTTCGGGCAAGTTTACGCTGGTGTTGTGGTAATCGTTCACACAGAACGGAGATGAATACGACGTTATCAACGCCTAAGACAACTTCAAGAGCAAACAAGGTAGCGAAGATAGCCCACGCTTCTGGTTGCATAAAAAGTTCTAACATGAGTACGCCTCCGATGATTGGAAGCCATACAGTGAATTGTTCAGTCGACTAAAGGGGTCGTCCATTAAGTTTATTTAAACCTCTGTTACTTAGGAAAGTTGAGTAAATCACCTCTCCTATTTGTTCGCAATCCCCAATTTTGTCAGGCTTATGTCAACCATCTTTCGTCCTCTAAGGGTTATTGCCACTACTCACCCCCATAAAGTGCCCAGTTGAGCCAAATCTTTATATAGAACACGAAAAGAAACACCTCTTTTTGCGTGCTTCAACAATCGTAAAAAAATGTTTCACAATAATATTTTGATATACTGAGAAAAATCACACTAGTTAGTCTTACGAATGGATTACATAACACTCTCACGCATTAGCCTTAAACACCTCACCATATTGCACATGTTGCTCACAACACACAGTGTGACTCAAGCAGCAGAACAGCTTTGCGTGACCCCTTCTAGCGTGAGTAAAACGCTAAGCCAATTGCGCGACATTCTTAAAGATGACCTTTTTTACCGCGATGGTACTCGCTTAGTTCCAACGCCGTTTGCTTTAAACATCGGTCCTTCGGTACACGGCATTCTTTCCAGTATGAACGGTTTGCTTTATCAAGGCTCATTCAATCCTGCGTATTACGAAGGTCGCTTCTCTTTGGCGATGCGTGAAAGTACCTTTGAAATTTTCGCACCAATGCTACAAAACCTATCTCAACAAATGGGCAGTCGAGCACAATTGAACGTCTACGCGAAAGAGCAGATGAGTTTTGATTCTTTAATCCGTGGACAAGTGGACTTTATGATTCTGCCGCACGATATCAGCCAACCACCTACGCATAATAAAGACTTGGTTTGGCAGACGATTTTGGAAGATGAGATGATCTGTTTGATGGGCAGTAACAACCCATTGTCAAAAGAAGATCTCTCGGTAGAAAACTACTTGTGTGCTAGGCACATTGGCATTCACGATAAAGACTTATCTCAACCTTACTTTGAGCAGAACTTAACTCAGCGCTACGCCAAACGCAGTATCGCGATGCACGTGGCGGACTTTGGGTCCGCAGCTGTGATGTGTCACCACTCAGATTATCTGTTCACTTGTTCAAAGCTTTGGGCACAAATGGCACTACAAGCGAAAGGATTAGTAGAAAGACCATTGCCGTTCGAATATGGACAAGTGGCGTATAGCTTGGTGTGGAACAAAGCGAGCCTCAACGATCCCGCTTTAAGATGGCTACAACAACAAGTGCTTAAGGCTTGTGAAACCTTAGGAGGATGCAGCAAACCAAGAGTGAATAAACTCTAAAGTTATCCCCGCTACGTTACACATAGACCGATGGCATGGTCATTGGTCTGCTAACGAATTGGCTCAATTGAGCGTGGAAGCGCTCCATTTCATCCTGAGAGCATTTCTCCCAGCCAAGGGCTTCGCCGGTTACACCATGATGCTGAAACGCGTTCAAACGAATGTTGACTGATTCAGGTAACGCTTGCAGATAGTGCCCAACTGTTGCGACTTCCGTATCGAGATCGCTCTTACCTGGAATATGCAGTAAACGCACTTCATACAACTTGCTTGCTTCGGCTAAATACTGAATTGCTTGAAATACACGGTGATTATCCCGCCCTACTAACCAGTGATGCGTTTCACTTTGCCACGATTTTAGGTCGATCATCGCCCCATCCATATACGGTAGGACTTTTTCCCAACCTGCGGTAGATAAAGAGCCATTGCTATCAATGAAGCAAGTAAGATGTTGCAATTCAGGGTCCTGTTTAATCCTTCTAAACAGCGCAATAATGAAAGGAAGCTGTAAGGTAGATTCCCCACCGGATACCGTCACACCGCTAATAAAAAAGCGCTGTTTTCGTATCAAATCGAGCATTGCTTCCACAGAGTAGTCAGTAATTTTTGGATTAGATTGGTGCTGACATATCTCTATACAACGATCGCAGTGGGTGCACTCCTCTTTAAGCCAAACAACGTTGTTGCTTTTGTCGAACTTCAGTGCGCCAACAGGACACTCGCTCACACAATCCCCACAATGGTTGCAGTGATTGATTGTGTGCGGATTGTGGCAGTTGATGCACTGATAGTTGCAACCCTGTAGAAAGATGACTAGACGGTTTCCAGGTCCATCAACACAAGAGAACGGAAGGATACGAGTTACCTTAGCCAAGAGGTGTTCCGATCGTCTAGCCATCTTATTCTTATCCGTCACCGATTACTTAGCGTAAGTCGGTGACATTTCATGACTCTCCACACGTGGTGAACGCTCCAAAATACCGGTGTTCTTCGCCGCTTCTGCGCCTAGGAATGTAGTATTAGTACGTGAACCTTCTGCATCGTATTTCGCGATATCAGACAGCTTCACCATGTAACCCGTCACGCGAACCAAGTCGTTCGATGCTACGTTTGCCGTAAACTCACGGTAACCAGCATTCAATGCGCCTTTACATAGGTTGAACATCGCTTCTGGGTTCGATTTCACGGTTTCGTCGATAGTCAGAATGTCACTGATGCCAGAACGGTAGTATTGGTGATGACCTGCCGTCGCTTGCACGTAAGACACTGGATCTGGTTCGTTGCCGTAAGGAATGCGTACGCCCGGCGTCACATCCAAATCTAAGCTGATGCCACCTTGCGCGTGTAGTAGCGCTTTGCCTTCCAAACCAAATTTCACTGATGTGTTTTCTACCAATTCAGCCAACTTCGCAGAGATCTTATGACCTAGCTCATTTGCCGCTGTGTCTTGACCATAACGACTCGCATTGCCCTCTTTCTCTAGCAATACGTTTACCGCTTCTGCCATGCCATAAATGCCATACATTGGCGCAAAACGAGACTCTTCGATCAGACCTTCTTGCGTTAGAAAGCCTTTAAAGAATTCAGATTTCTCATGCAAATGTGAAGCTCGAGCATCCATCAACTCAACCATCAAACCGTGGTATTCTGGCAGAACGTTGTTGAAGAAATCTTCACGGTTATCTGCACGATTCGCCGCTTCTTTTAGATTCATACGCACTAACGTGTTTGAACCACCAGCCAATGGCAGAGAGTTGTAGCAACTCACGATACCAAAGCGACCACCTTCGTACGCGCTCACATGCATTGGGTAGTTTGCGATGTGCGGCTTGCTGCACTCACAAATGTTTTGTGTTGCTTGTTTTAACAGGTCGTCTGGTGTAACTGCTTTGTCGTACATGAACGTTAAGTTTGGCGCGATCTGTTTTAGCTCTGCGTCAACTTTCAAAATCGTACGACAAATGATGTTGTCCGTAGGACCAATATTCACGTGCATGAACGCGTCTGGCAATGTGCGATCAAGCATGACCCAGAAGTGTTTCAGTTTTTTGTATATTTGCTCGTCAGTTAGGTCACCCACGTAAGGCATTAGCACGTCATCAAGTTGACCAAGGTAAACGGGAATGTTGGTTACCGAAGGCACGTGATGATAAATGATGGTCAACATGTTGATCGCATCATCAAAATCTTCTGCTGGAGCTAACTCCAAGTATTCAGAACCTTGAGAAAGAAATTTTGCGTAATCTGGCAAAACATAGCGCGGCTTAAATGGCGCGTGACCTTCAAACATGTCACATATGACGCCTTGCTGCATCGCTTGGCTTACCTCGTCAGAGACGGTCATATATGGAATTGTGGCTTCGGCTTCCAAAGCAAGAAAGTTTGATTTCTGTTTTGGAGATAAGTTGCTATCGGTCGCGATAGCAAGGAAACGCTGCTGAAGATCAGAAAGGCTTTGAGTCATCTAAGATGTTCCTGGAGAAAATACAACGAATACGTCCTTTCAAATCGTTTGCTCACTTTTGAGCATTGGTTGAAAGGACGCGTTGAATTCTACGCCTTGAGAGTCTTTGCCACTAATGAAAAAAACCAAAAAGTTGATTTCCATTTTGGAAATAAGACTTTGCTAATTTAGCCTAAGTTTTAATAACTTAGCGAAATAATTATCAATTCAGCTACGATGCGCAGTCGACAACATAACGCCCGCGCTAATGAATACACCGCCCGTTAAACGATTGAATAACTTCGCTCGTCCTTTCGCAAATAACCAATCCGATGTTTTCACTCCCAGCAAACCATAGAAGGTCAGCCAGCTCAGTTCAAACACCACAAAGGTACTAGCAAAGACAATATATTGAGTGAATAACGATGCAGATGGGTCAATAAATTGAGGAAACAGCGCGGTAAAGAACACAATGGCTTTCGGGTTACTCGAGCCCACAATAAAACCACTGGTAAATGCGCTTAAATAATTCGAAGAAGATTGCTCCGGTTGCGCTTGTGAGAAATCCGTTTGTTTAGAGCGTAATGCTTGAATACCAAGCCAAATAAGATACGCAGCACCACACCATTTAATGATGTTAAACACCAGTTCTGAAGAGGCGATAACGACGCCAAGCCCAGTAAAAGATAAGGTAAGAATTATGGTAATTGCCGTCAGACTGCCAAGGGCGGTCGCAAAGGCATGGCGAAATCCATTACTGACGCCTTTACTCAAACAAAGCAGCGAGCTAGGACCAGGAGAGGCAGTCAGAACAAGTATCGCAAGGGTGTAGTAGATCCAAGTATCGAGTTGCATTGGCGCTCCTTTCCAATGTGTTGATGGGGGTACAGATCGTGTAGCCTACTTGCCTTTCTCGACGTTTCTATCCATGAAACGTAACGCGGAAAGACACCACATAGCTTTTATGAAAGCTGAACGACGATAACTGAACAGGCTCAAAACCAACCTAGCTTTTAGTAAAGCCTATGAGTAAGCAAGCTAAGTAGAAAAACTCAGTTTGCCTCGCTTCTAGTCCACTTTGAGCTGTTTAGTTATGCAATCAACATACTGGTAATATGCAACCGTGTAAAGCGATTCGTTGCTCGACAGATATTGTGAATAACCCACCTTAATTGCGCTTAATCGTAGAAAGGTTTTGGATCCACTTCTAACGATGATGGCGCTACTGCTTTCTCAACCGAATGTGAGCTGTTTTTTAAATCTACCATAGCAACATCGATGTAACGCTTATACTTACGTGAGTAGAAACACTTCACTATGGGTTTAAGTGGCTGAGAATCGTTGGATGTCCACACAATGCCAACTCGACCATCACTCAATTGTACTATCGAGCCCACAGGGTACACACCTATGCAGTTGATGAACTTGTACACCAAGTCGGGATCAAGGTGGAATGGCGTCAAACTCAATAAGATTTTAAACGCTTCTGCCGAGCTCATGCCCTTTTTGTAGACGCGATCCGCCGTCAATGCATCATAGATATCAACGATACAGCTCATGCGCCCATGCATCGGGATTTGCTCACCTGATAAGCCCAGTGGGTAACCAGTACCATCAAGTTTCTCGTGGTGCATCAAGCACACATCACGACTCACGCTACTCAATCCTTTAACGCCAACAATGATCTCACCTGCGAACACTTGGTGGAGTTTCATGTGTTCAAATTCTTCCGGTGTTAAGCGAGCAGGTTTATGCAAGATCTCATCATCAACTTTGATTTTACCAACATCATGAATGATGCCGCCGATCGCAAGTTGTTTCAGCGTCTCTTTGTCTAGCCCTAAATGCTTACCGAAAGAAACCAACAAACAAGCGACATTCACTGAGTGCTCCAAAAGGTAACTGTCTTTTTGGCGCAGCGCTGATACACATTGGAGTGCATCAGAATCGATGAATACGCTGTCAATCATGTCATCGGCCCACGATTCAATCTCGTTGACCTCAATGATTTTTCCTTCAAAGGTTTGGTTCAGCAGCTTTTGCGCTAAACACTTCGCTTCCGCAATCAGTTTTTTGGCACGCTTGTGCTGCGCCTCGCGGGAACGGAACGCTCGCTGGATTTGAGGAGTGGTCGTGATTTCAGAAGCTGACAACGTAATGTCATGCTCTTCCTCAACAGGCTTAAAGACGCACTGCTGCGCTGAGAGTTTCTGATCGACCCAAACGTACTTTACGCCGCTCGCATGCAGTTTTTTGATGCCCTGCTCCGTAGAGACACGACCAGCATTCGCGAGGTTGACACGTTTGTTCTGTTCAATCGCAGTAACGAACATACCGATACTGACGTCTGCGATCGCTATTTTTATTGAGTCTTCTGGTTTGTACTGCATACGCGCAACTTGTTAACACTTATTATTTAGCAAACGCATTATAAGAGATCTGACCATTCACTGTTATAAGAATTCACTATCATTTAGAATTAATGAGCTTTTGGTCAATATATGAGACAACATCGCCACAATAAACCACTTTTATTTTATGGACTTAGGTCAAGATTTCATCACAGATGCTGACAATTTCGATAATTTGGGTGCTGAATCAATAACTTCTCAATACAAATGGTATTTACTGTTGACTAAGTTTTATAAATACCGATTATTAGTCGCATTACTCTAATAATTATTCTACTTACACATAAACACCGTAAGCTCATTAACATAACAGACTGTCAATCTGGACCGACTTCTTTCGTTTGCAGTGTAAAAGGACAAACTTCAAAAATATGTCATTTGCGTGTAGCTCGACTTATATACTTATCTCCAAGACGGCTTGGGTTATGGGGGAAGTATCTTGACCAACAAGGTTGATCAAACTATTTCAGAACACGATCGTGATTTTTTACAGATCGTTGAACAACGCTTCATTCATATCTTCGATGTGTTTAATGAAGGACTCTTCTACATGGATGAGTTCGGCAGCATGGTTTTTTACAACCAGCGTTTTTATGAGCAGTTCGGCATCAACGCTGGGCGTATCAACCTCGATAGATGGTTAGAGTTGGTGCACCCGTTAGATCGAGAACGCTTATCTAAACGTGTCGATGAACACATCACGACCGACAACACTCGCGTCACGACCACCTACCGCCTTCGTAAACCCAACGGACAATATGTTTGGATCGAAGGCGTTGCAATGACCAAAGAAACCGAACTGGGTCATTATATGGTTGGCAGCCATCGCGATATTTCTGAACGTAAGTTGATGGAGAGTTACATTCATCAAGTCGCTTTCCATGACAACGCATCCGGTATGGCCAACCGCGCTCACTTACTGCTTAACATCAGTGAATGCGTAAAATCCAACGGTGCTCATGCGTCGATTTTTTACATCCAGATCGAAGAGATCAAGTCGTACCTAAACCAATACGGTAGCGAACTTGTTGATGGTTTAGTAGAAAAGCTATTGCAAACGCTTAGTCACTTACCTTCACCAAACTGCACGGTTTATCGTGTTCACGATGACGACTTCGCGATTTTGGTACTTGACGACGTGCCGCTCGAACAGTTGCAAGAATACGCACAGACCATCAAGCAAAATTATCACGATGCCGTTGTCGAACAAGGGCAATATCTTGGCAGTAACATCAGTATCGGTTTATACCCTTCCATCGATCCGGAACACTCTGCTGAAGAAATTTTGCGTAAAGCCGCACGCACTTGCCAATACGCCAATGAGAAGAACAAAGATCGTATTGCCGTATACAGCCAGAAAACGCAGTATGCGGTTGATCGCTATTTCTTTATTGAGCAAGGCTTAAAAAACGCACTTGAAGAGCGAACACTGAGTGTAAAATTCCAACCAATCGTCAGTGCATCCGATCTGCAAGTCGTGAGTTTCGAGTCTTTGGTACGTTGGCGCAGTAAAGAGTTCGGTGAGATCTATCCAGACGAGTTCATTCCCGTCGCAGAAAACAAAGGCTTGATCGTTGAGCTTGGCTATCAAGTATTCGAGAAAGCGTGTCAGTTCATAAAGAGCTATCGTGAGCGCTATCAAAACCAAGTAAGGGTGAACGTAAACGTATCAGTATTACAGCTTCTCAATAGCGAATTTCCAAACAAAATTAAAGCAATGGCTGACGAAGTAGGAGTCGAGCCACAAGCAATTGTTTTGGAGCTTACTGAAACCTTTATATTGGACAATAACCAGGCAGCTATTGCTCCTTTGAACACCTTGAGTGAGTTGGGCTTCGCTCTCTCTTTGGATGACTTCGGTGCTGGTTACAGCTCATTAAACTGCTTCTTCGATCTGCCAATGACACAGATTAAGATTGATAAGTCGATGGCTTGGAAGACATTAACCAACCGCTCCTCTCATGAGTACCTGAAGTTCTTGATCACTATGTGTCGCGAACAAAATATAGAAGTGGTTATCGAAGGGATTGAAGACGCAAAAATGCGCGACTTCTTTACCAGTATGGGCGTGGACTACCTACAAGGCTATTGGTTCTCGAAACCGCTTTCAGTGGCGAGCGCAAGCCGATATACCTTAAGTCAATAAAGGCGCTCACTAAGAATCGGTCCTCATCATTGAACTTCCCTGAGCTGGAGACACTCCAGCTCAGGCTTTTCATTTTGTTTGCGATTTATCTCAAGCGATCAAACACAACATTTTGATCTAAGTGCTCATGATATTCGGTGTAGTCTAATCCCATATCAAAGATATATTTAGTCACCAAATTTCTGACACATTCGACCAATTGTTCCGCTTGCCATGGCTTTTCAAAGTAACGGTCAATACCTGCCGAGTTAATCGCATTAATCGTATCCGTATGGGTTGCTTGTCCTGTCAGCAGTACTTTTCGCGTATGGAGAAAACGACTGTCTTTGGAAATTTCCGTTAACAGCTCTACACCTGTTTTCCCTGGCATGACGTGATCTGAAATAATGAGAGCAATCATCTCACCTTCCGCATCCAATTCGTCCATCAGCTCAAGAACTTCATCGGCAGACTCGCAATCTTCAATGTTGAGCCATTGGCTTAACGACTGTAAGTCTTGCAGAACCGCGCTTAACACCTCTCGCTGGTCATCAACGCAAATTAAATTAAGCTTGTCCATGTTCATCCTCTACCGGTAATTTAATTCTAAATATGGTTTTCTCACTGTCGCTTTTCACCGCAATTGAGCCGTTGTAACCAGCCACAATACGTTTCACTATCGACAGCCCCAACCCTAAGCCAAACGACAACCCACCTTTTTTCGTGGTGAAGTTTGGTCGAAAAATCTTTCTGCGTGTCGCTTCATCAATCTCTGGACCATTATTCGCGATGGTCACAAGTATCTTGCTTTTACTCACACGAGTTTGGATCTCAATCGCGGGTGATTCTGTCTCTCTCATCGCATCACATGCGTTCTTTAGGATGTTGACCCAGATCTGCACCAATTCCGTTTGTGAACCAACAAACAAAGGCAAGTCAGCAGGACTAAAGCGCACGCTTACGCGTCGTAAATCGCTTTGTAACAAAGCAAGCGCTTGGTTTATCGAGTCATTGACTCTAAGCCCTTCTTCTTTATCGATGTCAGTGCGACCAAGCTGTTTCACCGATTTCACGATGCCAACAGTGTGCTTGGAGGCAATGCGTAAGTCGTGTAAATCACGCCCCATTTGCCAGTAACGAATGGCTTCTTCTGGTCGCTTTAACCAATGTTCATTTAGGTAATCGGTCGGCACTGCACGGGCGAGTTCACGAGCCAATTCTTTGGGTAAACCGTAATATTTTTCGAAATGGCGTCCCCGCTTTCTTGCCTCACTGGAAGAAACTTTTTGCCCTTGCATCAAACCAAAATCAAAGAACTGACTTGCTTCCGGATGAACTTCTTCAAGTAATTCCATGATCACGGATTCCAAACGCTCCGACTTACTACTCACCACCCCAATGGCATTATTAAGCTCATGCGCAATGCCTGCAGCAAGTTGACCTAACGTCGTCATTTGCTCTGCGGTGTGCAGCTTTTGCAGTGCTTTCTCTTTGGCTAAGGCTTCTTGCATCGCTCGACGTTGACGGCGCGACAGCTCATTGACCATGACAGGCATAAACTGCGCCGTTAATGGTCCGTATTTGCCCGCTTCCACAGCCGGAGTATTGCGCTCTATCCACGCTAGCTCAACATCCGTTTGCGCTATCACCGTTGACGACGCGGTCCACGTTCCTGAAAAGAAACTGTGCACACCGATAAATGCCCCTTTCGATGCAGAAAACACTTCGGTTTGCTTTTTACCGTCTTCGGAAAAGTAGCCAGCAAGCTCGCCTGATAACACGTAATAGAGTCGCTCGTTGTAACCGTCTTGTTCAATCAAAACCGAACCTGCCGCTACGGTAATGCGACGCTCGATATGATTGAAGTAACGCTCGACCAGCGTATCTAATTTACTTTCGTACATGGCTTAACCAATGTGTCCAACCGTGTGAAGAATCCACACCATCAAGAAGCTCAACAACACACCAACCACACCGAGCACAACGCCGACACGAGCCATTTGATTGCTTTGTACATGCCCAGTTGCATGAGCCAATGCGTTTGGTGGTGTACTGATTGGGAGAGACATTCCTAATGACGCTGCGAAAGTCACTACTAGAATCAATGTCACTTCACCGCCCAACGGAGTCAAGGACGCCATAGATGTACCAAGCGCAGCCATAATAGGCATCAGCAAGTTAGCCGTCGCCGTGTGGGACATAAAGTTAGCCATCACCAAACATAAGAACGCCGCACCAAACAACACAACATAAGGTGAGAGTTCATCAAACGGAATGCTATGCACCACCAGCTTAGCTAGACCCGTTTTATCCAGAGCAAGCCCAAGCGCAATACCACCAGACACGAGCCAAAGCACATCCCAAGAGATTTTTTTCAAGTCTTCTTTGTTGATGATGCCAGTTAGCGAGAATACCGCGACAGGAATTAAAGCGACGGTGTACGAGTTCATGCCATGAGCAGAACCCATCAACCAAAGTAAGATGGTGCCTGCAAAGGTGATATAAACGATCATCGCTTTCGGTGTTTTTAGGAATTTGCTCTTAATATTGAGGTCAATCGTGGTTTGTTCTGCTTTATACATAAAGCCGATTAAGAACCAAGCAAGAGCCATCATCACAACCACAAAAGGAACACCGAAGACCATCCACTCACCGAAGGTAATTAAGTTATCACCAACGAGATACTTCAAGGCAATCGCATTTGGAGGCGTACCAATTGGCGTGCCGATGCCACCAATGTTTGCAGCAACAGGAATACACAAAGCAAACGCGATACGCCCAGGGTCTTTGGGACCAAACACCGCAATCACTGGCGTTAGAATCGACAACATCATTGCGGTTGTCGCGGTGTTCGACATAAACATCGAAAAAATCGCCGTGATCAGCATTAAACCTAACATCACGTATTTAGGGTTTTGCCCAAAAGGCTTGAGTAGCACACGCGCCAAGTTCACATCCAAGCGATATTTAGTTGCGGCCATCGCAAGAAAGAAACCGCCCAAAAACAGCATAATGATTGGGCTAGCAAAGGTCGCCATGATGTCGTTGTATTGCAATAGCTCGCCAAAATGAGGCTGCCCTTCATCAAACCTAAAGAAAATGATGCTCTTGTTGGATACGAGCAACAGCTCAAGCACGATGATCACCACCGACGTGGCATAAATTGGAATCGGTTCAAATACCCAGCAAAGCGCTGCGAGCAAGAAGATTGCAATCACTCGTTGCTGAATAATCGTGATTCCTTCGAATGGAAAGGCTGACAATGGCATCAGCAAAACGAGCAAAGGGATCACCGTTGGGATGATGTATTTGAGATAAGGGCGCATAGTACTACTTCTCTTCCTGAGATGGTTTACCGTGAGATAACAAGCGTAAGAAGCTGTTTTTATTGGCTTCCTTTCGCCACTCCGAGAAGAAATTATGCGCGCCCTTTAGAGGAGGGTTTCTGGTGTTAGATCAATGAACTCTTATTCACGACGGAAAACATGCGGTATCTGTGTTCAAGCTCACTAATTGAGCGAAATATATTTATCGATCACACAGCGCTTCCATCATACGCTCGCTCCATAACATAGTTCGTCAGTATCGCTCCACGCACCTCAACTTGTTGTTCCTTAAGCACAGAGAATCCCATGTGTTCAAAGAAAGGACGAGCGGTAATACTCACCTCCGAATAGAGCCGTGTCAGCCCTTTTTCTTTAGCTTGCTTGAATACATGCGCCATTAGTGCGCGTCCAACGCCCTGCCCTTGATATGCGTGATGACAGAAAAAGTGGTCGACAAGCCCGCTTGATTGAACATCACTATAGCCCACAATGACCCCATCTAACTCTGCGACAAAGGGTTGAATGTCCATCATTTTCTGCAGCCAGATTTCTGAATCAAACTCGTCTGGCGCCCACGCTTTCAGTTGCTGTTCGTTGTAGTCTCGACGGTTAACATTACGTACCGTGTTATAGAAAAGTGCCCAGAGTATTGGTGCATCTTGCTCACGAAAATCACGAATAACAATCATAGTTTTTCTATTAAATCGAACTGCATTAATTGGCCTCGCACACCTGGCTCACCTACTGGGTACCAACCATGCTTGAGGTAGAAACGTTCTCCCGCATCATTACCCGGAATATAACGCAATCTTGCATATACGCAGCCCTCTTCAACAAAGCGTTTGAATAGGAAATCTTGCAATTGCTTACCCAGCCCTTGATGACGAAACTCCGGCAGCAAATAAAACAGGTTGATGTATCCGAATCTATGACCCTCTTCATCGGCTACCGGATACCGACACTCTAATTGCCCGATAATTTGGTCATCTTTGATCACATGAAAAAAACCCGCTTCGGGATCTTCCACTATCGACTTGAACCACAAGGTGATTTCTTGAGTATCGAACCCATTTTGATGACCAAAACTCACCTCATACGCGTCTTGTCGAAATGCAATGCACAAATCCAAATGACGAGATAAATCGACGGGAACAAATTCCATTTAAGCCTTTCCTTTTCTTGCTTAGCTTGCCTATATAGACATTAGTTATTTTATATAACCATAAATTCAAGAATTTTATAATTCAACCGTCGGTCATTTGAAATCATGCTTTTATAGGAGAAGTTATTATGCATGCATCATCTGTTACCCAAAAACCGACTCAATTTGGCTACTACCTAGGCGTATTTGGCGTTGCCTTGGTTCTTATCTGGCTAGGTATTTATAAGTTCACCCCTACAGAAGCCAAGCTAATTGAACCTTTGGTGCTTAATCACCCAGCAATGTCTTGGCTGTACAGCATCATCTCAGTTCAAGCAGTTTCTAATATCATTGGTCTGACAGAAATCATTGTCGCACTTGGATTGATCATCGGTTTGAAAAAACCAACCGTTGCCTACTGGTCTGGTATTGCGGCTAGCGTCATCTTTCTTGCTACACTGAGCTTCTTAGTTACGACACCAAACACATGGAAAGTTTCCGACGGTGTTCTAATCGCGAACTTTTTCCTAGTGAAAGATATTTTGTTCCTAGCAATTTCAATCAGTGTGATTGAGAAGAATAAACCGAGCTCGTTTACAAAGGCAGCCGCTTAAGTAACAGGCACTTTTAAAGTGAATGAAGAGGAGCGCCATTTGATAGTGGCGCTTTTAATCAGGCGTAATACAACGCAGTGTTTTCCATGTCAGCTCCCTTTTTAATCCTTTAAAATCGAACTTGTTAAAGTGCAAATAAAAGTACGCTTTGAAGTCCTTGAAGTTCCCAACTTAAATATCATCTATAAGAATCATACCTCCCCTATCACGCTGATTTAAATAAACATTTAATCTCGGCTCATACATAACTACTGATAAATAGTTACTTCGCTTCGAAAATTTTCATTGGGCAGCTTTTCTGTGATTGGTGCGTCTGAAATTTAGCTTGTAATCGAATACACTCCATATGCACCCCGTGCAATAAAAAAGGAATTATATGAAAACGCTTATTTATGACACGCTTGTCAACCTTGCTAACCAAGAACCTGAACACCACGCAAAGATCCGCCAAAACTTGTATGAGCAACTCGATCTGCCATTTGATAAGCAACTTGCATTGTATGCATGCGCTCTTGGCCCAGCGAGTTCAGGGAAACTGGAAAGCCGTGAAGGAATAGACAATGCAGTAGACAGCGCGATTAGACTGTTAACGACTCCTGAGCGTTAATTTGCTTTTTGTTCTGTGACGGCCCTACTCCCCTAAGGGCCGTTTTTCTTTCCGAGATTTAATCAGAAGTCGTGAGTCGCTGGACTTGTTCTGAGTGTGAGAAGTCGATGCAATAAGCGAGCTCTACCGTCCCTCCTCTTTTCGCTTGATACTGTTCTACCGCTTTACGGTCAATGAGTTCATGAATACCTGCAAACACTTCTATCGATAGATCTGAAAACTCTACGTACCCCTGCATTGCCACTTTCGCGTCTTTTGCCACTTCTGTTTTTGGATAAAACGTGGCGATGCACGAAGCAAGAGCAAAGTTCGTCAACAACTGCTCGTTACTGTGATTTTCAAGCGGACTTGCTCCTACCAATAAACTGTAAAACCAACCGACACATCCTAACCAGACGCTATTTTTCAATGTCTTCATCCTTGAGTCTCATCCAAAAAGTTTAAACTTTAAGCTAGATGCAACCTAACGCACCTTTACGTCTCATTGCACCCAGCATTTGGAATTTGCGACACATTCGAGGAAAGTGATTGTTCATTGGGAGTGAGGGCGTCATATGTAATCAAGCCAGCAACGACCTTGCTGGCTTAAGGTTAACGTTTAAGGAGTTCGTTCAAGGAGAGTGAGTTGAAACCCTATTCAAGAGCGAGCGTGACACCATCTGTTGTTGATGCCATCTTTTTGGTCACTTGGTAGTTTTTATCTTTAACACTAGAGAGCATGTACCAAGTAGATTGCGCTTTTTCTGGTGTAAAGGTTACACGCATAAAGCCACGCTGTTTAATGTCTGTCCATTGCAACTCAGAAACCAAATGCGGCAATGTGTACTCCATTTGTGCGATGGCAACGGGCTCTAACGCTAAATATTCTTCTAAACCCGGAGAGCTAACCGAACTTGTCGCAAACTCGACACCAACAGGGTTATTAGATACATCCTTTAACTCACTGGTCCATGCATTGTGCGTATCACCAGCTAAGCAAACAAAATGACCTTCACTCGCTCGTGCAATCTCATACACTCGCTCTCGCTCAACATAGTACCCATCCCAAGCATCGAGGTTATATGGCAGCTTAGTCGTATCTGAGCTTGGATCAGCGAGGTAATTTGAAATCGCACTGTTCACCGCGAGAAGAGCATCCATTTTCTGCTCGTCTGTGGCATTGAATAACTGAAACATTGCTAACATAACCGAGCTCGGAAGCTCCATACGCGACATAAGAACTTGCTGCCCAAGAACATTCCATTTGGCGTCTTGGCTGTTAAACGCATTCATTAACCAAGCCAGTTGTTCAGTACCAAGTAGCTCCCTATCAGCACTGCGTGATTGCGCTACGAGTCCACCAATCGCATCCATTGTCGGTGCATTAAGCGAAAAGTAGTCCAACGGCTGATCTCGCCCAACTAAGCGAGTATCGAGCATCATTAGGTTGATCAAATCACCAAACGAGAACTGACGATAAATCAACATATTCGAAAAGGTATTCTCGCGAACAGGCAACCACTCAGTCCATGCTGCGGCAGCGGCGGCGCGTCTGTCGACAAAACTGCCTTCATTATCTTGATGGTTTTCTGCACCATTTTTCCATGCGTCATTCGCGAGCTCATGGTCATCCCAAACCGCAATCATTGGCAATGCAGCATGCAAAGCTTGGAGATCTTGATCTTGACGGTATTGAGCATAGCGCTTTCGATAGTCATCTAAAGTAATGCATTCGGTACCTTTACTTGGCTCACGCCCCAACCTAGCTGCATCTTCACTGGCATAACCACCAGCGCCATATTCGTAGATGTAATCACCGAGGTGCAAAACTACATCGAACGACTCTGTTTGATGCTGTTTGAGAATCTCTTTATAAACGTTGAAATAACCCGCGGGATAATTTGCGCAAGACACGACAGCCATGGATGCTTTATCTACGCTGCCTTCAGGTAGAGTTTGTGTCATCCCAACGATGCTAGTGGTCTCGCCTACCATGAAGCGGTAGTAATACTGAGTACTCGGGTTGAGGTTTTGCACATCCACCTTAACCGTAAAGTCTCGACTGGTGTCCGTGGTGAAAGTACCGCTTTGCTCAACGGTTGAAAAATCTTCTGATCTTGAGACCTGCCATGTTACATCCACGTAACTGGCGGCGGTGGTCACTCGAGTCCAGATAATCACTTGAGTTTGGGTCGGGTCGCCGCTGGCCACACCGTATTCGAATGATCCCGTGGGAGTCGCATCGCTATCATCGCTACCACACGCGGTAAGTGTTGTTGCAACGGCTCCTGAAGAGACGGCTTTTATGAAATCTCGACGAGACAATGACATAGTAACTTCCTTTGTTATTGTGTTTTATTAACGCGCTCGTTCCTGCACGATTTAACCAGCCAATAGACGCATTATGCTTCTTTGGCTAATTACTCTAAAAAACATTAAGTTAGAAGGTAGTTATGACAATTGCATTTCTTGATGTTACATTTTTGTTAATTTAAGTGTAAATACTCTATATTCATCACACTTCCAACAAATCATTAAGGTATTTATAAATCTGATAGGTAAAACAAAAAAAGCGACCTTTTGACAGGTCGCTTTTGTGTTTGGGGATCGTTCCTTGGGTGTTAGAGCCTCAAATTCAGCACATCTTGCTCGGCAGTTTCTACTTTTAGTTTGCTTCGAGATTCAATGTACTCAATCTGCTTTGAGTCTAACGAATAAGGCATAACTACACGTAATTCATGGATCCCTTCATGTTTTGCTAGCTTCACCAACATCACTAGATTGGATTCATCACTCTGACGTGAAGACATCGATTTTAAGGCAGCATCCCAAAGGCGATCCTCTGGTAAGCTCAACTCCGCGATGTTCTGTTTCCACATCAAGCCAAAAATGGGAGCGATGGTGGCGAATGCCTCCAAGAAGGTCCACTTCTTACTTCCCGTTGCCCCTAGGAAGCTTGTGTAGTCGAATTCAATGCATGTCTTTCCTTGTTGCTCCATCCTATGCCTCGACACTCTGAAATGAGATATACAAAATATCGTTCAATTACTTTGATATAGCAATAGGATATAAAACAATGGTCTTTTATGCCCTAATTTAACCTCAAAAGGAAATATTAAAACCAGCTTTGTAACAAATGGAGTACAGCTTCGCCATATATAAGCATTCAATTGATTAATATTTTAAACGACGAACTAAAACTACGGTGTGCCAAGGCATACCAGTGGATGACGACTATTACGTTCAAAAGACGAATATCGAGTCCTACTCGCGTTTGTGATTAGTCATAATCTATCGAGGTTTCTCCGTAGTCGTGATACCCCTGCACATACAGACCTAAGATGTCATTAAAGTACGAGGTGTCGCTTAGTTCGATTCCGCCTTTACTGTTCCGGTTTAGGTTATTTTACATCGAGCACTCGGCTGGCTTTCTTATATTGCACTTTCCAGCCTGACCATCGTGGTAGCTCCCAGCGTTTTGGGTCACCTTTCCGGTTACCTTCTGTGTAGATGACATGAACCAATTTACGTGACACAAAGTACTCTACGTCGAGTTTTAGTTCAGCTAAAACCAGCTTAAGTGGAAACTGTTCTGCAAAATCTTGATATTCCCAATCTGGAATACCTTCGAAAGGGATATCATCCGCGTCAAACAGTTCGATGTCTTCTACACTTTCGACACCAAGCGTTTCCAGCTGTTCGACCAGCCAAGTAGAAAAAGACAAATCATCAAGCATGCTTTTATCAACAGGAGCTTGGTTTAACCCGAGAGCGTTATAGATCTTCCAATGCTGAATTTGTTGCTTTCTTAGTGGCGCAAATCCCGGCAATAGCGCTTGTTCATCAATCATCTCAACAATAGACTGAACCGCCACTTCTCCTTGAAGTGCTTGGTATTCAGTACAAATGGTTCGCCCTGCATAGATCAAATGCATGGTCGCGCGCGGGACTTCTTCTTCATAATTGGTTTCGCCTTGCTGCCATTCGCCAAGTTCTAATTCACGTAGCAGCGCCAAGGAAACAGGTAACATCACAGATGCAAGGTTAAGCGTCTGCTTTACGCCTCTTCCGGGGACACTATGGCTATCGAGCACCAATGCTGCCTCACTTTTATCAGAGAAGCGGCTATTGCGACCGACCACCATTTCCATCAAGCCATTGCCCAAAGCGTCACGGCGTCGTTCTCGACGAACAAAGACCAGCTCAGGATGCAACTTGGCGATTGCTTTAGTCAGTTCATCACGTTTGTATCGCGATGCTACGTCAAGTTCTGGCAATTCAAACACTTCTCGCATCTGTTTCGCCAAGCCTTGTGCTTCTTCAAGTACGCTCACATCAACATTAACGCCGGGAAGTTGCTCTCCTCTCACCAAGCGAATCATCAGCGATGCATCACAACCAAATGGTTCTGCTTGCGCTAGGGCTTCGGCAGACTCACCGCCTTGCAATTGATACAACTGAGCTGGAACAGAGAGTGCGGCAGCTAAGTCGATCATCGCTTCTTTTTCTGATTTGGTTTGCATACGAGTGACTAAATCAGCAAACAATGCGTCAATAGGTAAGGGGTAAACTTTTTTACCATGCTCGGTGACATCACCTTGTTGGTCTATCGCTTCCATACCTCGCAAGGTTTGGCTCGCGGAGAGCAGCGATTTTTCAGGTAACGCATCAAGAAATTGAAGTTCGGAAAGTCTATAGCCGCAACAAGCAGCCGCAAGCATAGGCTCCACAAGTTCTTCACGATGTAATTCGGGTGGGGTAACCAATTCTAATGGCGCATGTTCACCAAACAGACAAATACACGCCCCTTCTGCAACACGACCAGCACGCCCCATTCGCTGAGCGGCACTGGCTTTGGAGATATGAGTTAATGTCAGAGCTGTGCGTCCGTTTCGTTGCACCGTTCTGCGTTCCAAACCACTGTCGATCACCACGCGGATATTGGGAATGGTCAGCGAGGTTTCCGCCACGTTGGTCGCTAAAACCACTTTGCGTTGATTTTGTACCGTTAACGCATGGTGTCGCTCTTCATCACTCACCGAAGCATGCAGCTTCACAATCATTACGTCATTGATGTTTTGCAGCATTTGTGCGCATTGAGTAATTTCTTTGCGACCCGGTAAGAAAACGAGAATATCGCCCTCTTCGTCTTCCAGCGCCTCCTTCACTGTTCGAACGACATCATTCTCGCAACCTTTTTTGTTCGGCAAGTAACGGCTATCCAGTGAACGATGGGTAACGGTAACAGGAAAACAACGACCTTCCGATCGCAGCCGTTTGGCATCCAAATAGTTCGCCAGTTTTTCACCTTCTAAGGTTGCTGACGTCACGATCAAGCGGTGTTGCTTTTCTTGCTTTAAAATCGCCGTAAGGAGATCAATGTCCCAGCGACGCTCATGAAATTCGTCCACCATCACGATATCGAAGCTAGCAAGCTTGTCTTCTGCGAACCAACGTAGTGCAACACCAGGCGTCACAAACACGACTTTGGTGTTTTCATCATAGTGAGCGTGAAGCTTAATCGCGTAACCAATCTGCTTCCCTAACGGTTGACCAGATTGATCAGCAAGAAACTCTGCCAATGACGTACATGCGATTCGACGCGGCTCAATGACCAATACTCGACCATGATTAGCAGACCAAAGCGGTAAACGCGTAGATTTACCAGAGCCCGTTTCGGCTTCTACCACCAAATGGTGGTGATTCACGAGTTGGTCAAATTCAGCTTGTAAGCTATCGATAGGCAATTGAGACATAACAAATAAGAACGTGATAATGGATTACGGGGCATTATACCTGAGTGAGAAATTCCTGCTTTAGGAATCGATTTCATGGTTATGTTTTCTTTCCAGTGACGATATTTTCGTCGGGAACTGAATTTTTTTGCGACATTACGTTGATGTACATCAACGAATGTTTACAACTAAATAGTGAACCCGTTAGAATTTTGCACGCATCCTTCAACCCTACATTTAAGGCACCCAATGAACAACGACAAGCGCCCACTCTATATCCCATATGCGGGTCCGGCTCTTTTAGCGACTCCTCTATTGAACAAGGGCAGTGCGTTCTCTGCAGAAGAACGTAGTTCATTTAACTTGGAAGGTCTTCTACCAGAGACAACTGAAACGATCCAAGAACAGGTAGAGCGTGCGTACCAACAGTACAAAAGCTTTGAAAGCGACATGGATAAGCACATTTACCTGCGCAACATCCAAGATACAAACGAAACGCTATACTACCGACTAGTTCAAAACCACATTTCAGAGATGATGCCTATCATCTACACACCAACTGTTGGTGCAGCGTGTGAGAACTTCTCAAATATCTACCGTCGTGGTCGTGGTCTATTTATCTCATACCCGAACCGCGATCGTATCGATGATCTGCTAAACAACGCAGCCAACCACAACGTTAAAGTTATCGTAGTGACTGATGGCGAACGAATCTTGGGCTTGGGTGACCAAGGTATCGGCGGCATGGGCATTCCAATCGGTAAACTTTCTTTATACACGGCGTGTGGTGGTATCAGCCCTGCGTACACGCTACCAATCGTACTGGATGTAGGTACTAACAACCCGCAACGTCTAGCAGACCCAATGTACATGGGCTGGCGTCATCCTCGTATCACGGGTCCAGATTACGATGCGTTTGTTGAAGAGTTTATCCAAGCAGTACAACGTCGTTGGCCTGATGCGCTAATCCAGTTCGAAGACTTTGCACAGAAAAACGCAATGCCGCTTCTAGAGCGCTACAAAGATCGCATCTGTTGTTTCAACGATGACATTCAAGGTACAGCTGCGGTAACGGTAGGCTCTCTACTAGCAGCATGTAAAGCGGCAGGCACTAAGCTTTCAGATCAACGTATTACTTTCTTGGGTGCAGGTTCAGCAGGTTGTGGTATCGCCGAAGCGATAATCGCACAAATGGTGTCGGAAGGGATTTCTGATAAGAAAGCGCGTTCGCAAGTTTACATGGTTGACCGTTGGGGTCTATTGCAAGAGGGTATGCCTAATCTTCTTGATTTCCAGCAACGCTTGGTTCAGAAGTTCGACAACACAAAAGAGTGGGAAAATGAAGGAAATGGCTTCTCACTTCTTGATGTGATGCACAACGCGAAACCAACAGTGCTGATCGGTGTATCGGGTGCTCCGGGTCTGTTCAGTGAAGAAGTAATCAAAGAGATGCACAAACACTGTAAGCGTCCGATCGTGTTCCCATTGTCGAACCCAACTAGCCGTGTAGAAGCAACGCCAAACGACATCATTCGTTGGACAAACGGCGAAGCATTGGTTGCAACAGGTAGCCCATTCGAGCCAGTGGTTCATGAAGGTCGTTCTTACCCTATCGCACAATGTAACAACAGCTACATTTTCCCAGGTATTGGCCTTGGTGTTCTGGCGGTGAATGCGAAACGTGTAACCGATGAAATGCTGATGGAATCAAGCCGAGCGTTGGCAACATGTTCGCCATTAGCTATCAACGGCAACGGTGCCCTACTTCCACCACTAGAAGAAATTCACTTGGTATCGAAGAAGATTGCATTCGCTGTTGCGAAGAAAGCAATTGAGCAAGGCGTTGCGCTAGAAATCACCGATGAAGCGTTAAACGATGCCATTGACCAAGCGTTCTGGCAGCCTGTTTATCGCCGTTACAAACGCACAGCATTCTAAATTTTGCTACGCTTTGTATAATAATTAGCCCTCGCATTGCGGGGGCTTTTGTTTTTTATGCTTTTTTTTCTCATCCTAACCGTATTTTGGCATAAATGGGCTTCTCTCTTTTCATTTCTATCAGATATGATGAGGGATACACATTGAAATAAGGACATCGAACGTTTTGCTGTTTTCCCGCATAAAGTCAAAGTGGAAGCTTAAATTCTCATGGAAGCGTCTGGCTTTGGTTTTGTCGATCTCTTTAATCGGTCTCCTCGTCACCGTTATCGCCATAGACCGTTGGGTTGTGCTACAAGCACAAGAACAAATTTTTACCGACTACGAGCAAGTACCTCAGCATGAAGTCGCCGTTGTTCTTGGTACCAGTAAATACATTGGTAAGGTGCTCAACACCTATTACACACACCGAATCAATGCGGCTATTGAGTTGTACAAACAAGGCAAAGTGAAGCAATTTTTGTTGAGTGGGGATAACGCTCACCGCTCTTACAATGAACCTTGGACAATGAAACGAGACTTACTGAAAGCTGGTGTGCCGGAGGAGGTCATCCATCTCGATTACGCAGGATTTCGTACTTTGGATTCGATTGTTCGAGCAAAGAAGATTTTTGCCTCTGAGCGCTTCCTAATTGTCACACAGCGATTCCACTGTGAGCGTGCTCTTTTCATTGCCGATGCATACAATATCGACGCGCAATGTTTGGCAGTAGCAGGTCCAACGGCAAGCAAGCAAAAACTCAACATGCGCACTCGTGAACTTATGGCTCGTGTAAAAGCATTCTTAGATCTGTACGTAATGCATACTCAACCGCGCTTTCTTGGTCCTCAAGAGCCAATCGTTGCCGTAGAAGAGGTACCAGAAACCATCGATAACGAACGTAATATCCCTATGCAGTAAACTCTATGAGATGTCGTTTATTTCAACCACTCAGCCATGCATTACACACCGATAACAATTCATTAAAAGTAAATGGGTAGCTTTCTACCCATTTCTAATTCCCAACCTCACACTTTCTTGCTCGACCGTCGATTCAGACAAAATTACCTTTCGCATTCGCAGTAACATTTAATCAATAAATAACTACAAGTCAGTTACTTTGCCATAAAAAACCAACACTAAGGCAATGCAAAAGGAGCACAACCATGACCGCACTCGCTGTGACATTGAAGAACTGGTTCTTCACTCGCAACAGCATGATATTAACGTCTAATGTCCTGCTGTTCGCTATATTGTTCAACACCCTACCCTTTGATCCTCAAGTCGTAACTGGCTTGTGTATTTTGATTTTCGTAGCTGTACTTTGGTTAACGGAAGCAATCCATGTGAGCATCACGGCCCTTTTGATCCCGCTACTCGCGGTATTTTTAGGGGTCTTTAATACGCAAGCCGCACTGAACAACTTCTCTAACTCGATCATCTTCTTGTTCTTGGGTGGATTTGCTCTTGCCGCTGCCCTTCATAAACAAAAGCTCGATCAAGCCATCGCCGATAAAGTGTTGCTCATCGCACGCGGTAAGATGTCAGTTGCTGTGTTTATGTTGTTTGGTGTTAGTGCCGGTCTTTCAATGTGGATTTCAAACACCGCAACCACAGCCATGATGTTGCCATTGGTTCTAGGTGTAATGAGCAAACTGGATGCGAAGAAAAGTCACAGTACCTACTTGTTCGTTCTACTGGGCATTGCTTACAGCGCCTCTATTGGTGGCATTGCAACGCTAGTTGGTAGCCCACCGAACGCTATCGCAGCGGCAGAAGTCGGTTTGAGTTTTACAGAGTGGATGGAACTAGGTTTACCAATTTCATTGATTCTCATGCCTATCGCTATCTTGGTCCTTTACACCATGACTAAGCCTGATTTGAGCCACAAGTTCGAACTTGACCACCAGCCTGTTGAGTGGACAAACGGCAAAATGATCACGCTAGCCATCTTCCTATTGACGGTTACTTTGTGGATTTTCAGCAAACCAATCAACGCGATGCTAGGTGGCTTTGCTAAATTCGATACCTTAGTGGCAATCGGTGCAATTCTTTTGCTTGGTGCGTCACGAGCAGTGGAATGGAAAGATATTGAGAAAACCACCGATTGGGGCGTACTGATCTTGTTCGGCGGTGGTATCTGTCTGAGCAATGTGCTTAAAGCGACAGGAACAAGCGTATTCCTAGCAAATGGTCTAGCTGGATTCCTAGAGCAAGCAGGCGTGCTACTGACTATCTTAGCCGTTGTCGCATTCGTCGTTTTCTTAACTGAGTTTGCAAGTAACACGGCGAGTGCTGCACTGTTGGTGCCTGTATTTGCAACCATTGCTGAGGCTCTTGGTCTATCGCCAGTGATTCTATCTGCGCTAATCGCTGTTGCTGCGTCTTGTGCCTTCATGCTTCCAGTAGCAACACCACCAAATGCTATTGTTTTTGCGACGGGTCATATTAAACAGAAAGAAATGATGCGAATTGGTATGGTTCTGAACATCGCATGTATTGGTGCACTAACGCTGTTCGCTTGGTTGTTCTGGTAACAACGAGGTTCTGGAAAAACGCAGAGAGCTACATCATGCGCAGCTCTCTGTCGTCAAAGTCTAGCACTACAGCTGCTGTTCTCGGTAATCATATGAATACCTAGCTACTACCCCATAGTCATGTTCAGCAGTTTCCCTTTTGGTGGTCGGTCGGCCACCTTTTTTCTTCTCTGTATTTCTCTGTCTAAGGCTGGATTTAAGACGCCACATCTGACTTCATTTGCATGCCGTAATTCACTTCGATTCGGTTGCGACCATTGCGCTTAGCTAAGTAGAGCACTTCGTCTGCACGAGCCATCGTCTCAGAGACTCGTTCATTTTGCATCTGAGCGACACCGATACTGCACGTCAAAGGTTCACCATGAACCCACAAGTGACTTTCAACATTCTGTCTTATGACTTCTGCTTTTTTCACCGCTTGTTCCACATTGGTGTCTGGGCAAAAAACCACAAACTCTTCCCCACCCCATCGAACCAGGCGATCTTCGGGTTGAATCGAACTTGAGATTACCATGACGAACTCACGCAGAATATCATCACCCATCTGGTGACCGTACTTGTCGTTCACACGTTTGAATTTATCTAAGTCCATATACAAAATGGAAAATGAGTCGTGCCCCCATCGAACCTGTCGAGCTTGCTGTTCTAGCCAACTTTGTACCGCATGACGGTTCATCGCTCCAGTCAATGCATCACGGTGCGCCAGTTCAGCGAATTCATAATTTTGCGCACGTAACGTGTTGTTAACTTTCTCTAGATGACGATGACGTTTTTTCGCTTTGTTGTAAGCCATTTTGTTCTTTCGCATCTCGTGCAGTGAAAATGCCAAACCTAATGCCATCCAGGAGAACAATAAAACAAACAACAGCGTTGATTGCTGGACGTACGCACCTTCAAACTCAATTTTGTCGATCACGATCTTATGTTTACCAAGCGCCGCACCTGCACCTGTCGCTAAATCAATGCGTGTAATGTTAGAAAACTCCGGAGCAGAGTGCTCAATAGCAACATCATTGTCATTCAACCACCATGTCATAACTTGAAGGTTCTTAATTGGGATCTCAATAATCTCACTGAAATCGGAAGGAGAAAACTGCATACCATTGTATTTAATGGTGTATTCATCCGTTGGTATTGAGTAGGCAGAGTTAAAGTTTCTTAAATACAAACGTAGATTTTTGCTTGGGCTTTGCCCATCACCTGCAGCCTCGTAACGGATCTTCAAACGGACCGTGTGGTAACTAGAAAGATCCAACCCCTTGGTTGCTTCTTTTACATCGGTGTACACGGAAATTCCACAGTATGGCCATGCGTACTTACTCTCTTTGAGATCACAATTTAAAGTCAAACTGTGGTTTTGATAGGTAATATCTGACTCACTCAGACCGCCCGCAATAGCGTCATTGGTTACATGGATATTGAACTTATCTGGTGTAACTTCAAGTTTGCGGGTGTCACCAAGCAAGCTATATAACGCCACCAAACTGATGGTGCATATCGATAATGCAAAAATTAATCTATGTATCCATTTCATCACGACCAACCTAGTTACTGAGTATCATTCTGTTTATATCGACCAATGTACTGAATGTTATTTCACTTTTCAAATAAAGTTATTTATCAAGCCAAAAAGTGATTTTTAACTCAAATTCTCACTATTGATACATTACATATGGTTATACAACATGATCTTGCTCCAAAGTAGCCTGTGTATTTTCATTTAAGTGCTTGTGCGAAGCACTTCAAACCCTAATAGAGCACATCGATTAAAAAACCAACAAAGAACACTCAAATCCCGCAACTTCGCTCCCTCTTCCTGCCTATCGAGCCCGGTTCGGTATATACTGTGCAAAAACACAATAATGAGTAATGTCATGTCAATAATTGCTACTGGTACGCTAAGTAAGATGCGTGCTTCTCTAGACGGTGCCGTAAGTTACCGTTTACCTGTCGGTGAGGAAGAAGTGGATCTAAGTCCGTTTCTTGGTCAAACACTTACCTTGACTCACACTGGCAACATTTACTGCTGCTCTTGCGGTAAGAAAACTAAAAAAAGCTATTCTCAAGGCCACTGTTTTGTTTGTATGAAAAAGTTAGCGAGTTGCGACATGTGCATCATGAAGCCAGAAACTTGTCACTACGAGCAAGGCACCTGCCGTGAACCTCAATGGGGTGAAGATAATTGCATGGTAGACCACTTCGTTTACCTGTCGAATACGTCAAGCTTGAAAGTTGGTATCACACGTCATACTCAAATCCCAACCCGCTGGATCGATCAGGGTGCGACGCAAGGCCTACCGATCTTCAAGGTGAAAACCCGTCATATCTCTGGTCTGATTGAAGTAGAGTTAGCGAAACACATTGCCGATAAGACGAATTGGCGTACTCTATTAAAAGGTGATGGAGAACCAATTGAGCTACAAGAGCGTTTCGCTGAGCTGCTGCCATTGGTGGAAGATAAAATTGCTGAGATTAAGCAACAATACGGTGATGATGCTATTGAAGTATTAAGTGAGAACATCACTTCCCTGAGCTACCCAGTTCAGCAACATCCAACAAAAATCACCTCACACAACTTTGATAAGAACCCTGTCGTCACTGGCACGCTACAAGGCATTAAAGGTCAATACCTAATCTTTGATACTGGGGTGATTAACGTACGTAAATTTACTTCGTATGAGATTGAAGTGAGCGAATAAGCCTCGATTAATTGAATTTAGAGAAACGAAAAAGCTCGAGCCAAGTGCCCGAGCTTTTTGTTCTTTGAGTTTTCGATTCTTACGCGTCGAGTATGCTCTCTAACACATCAAATAACATATCGATCTCAGCTGTGGTGTTGTAGTGCATACAACCAATTCGCACCACGCCACCAGATTCTTCGAGCCCCAATTGGCGAACCAACCCGAGTGCATAGAAGTGCCCGTTCCAAACGCAGATATTGTGCTCACCCAACGTTTTAGCAATGAACTCTGGAGCGTATTTATCAAACGTAAGAGCAAACGTGGGTGTCCTCAGTTGGCTACTTTCATCGTTAATACCAAACAGATTCACCCCATCAAGCGCACTCAGACGCTGTAAGAAATGCGCACTTAATTGCTGTTCATGCTGATTATATAACGCGTAGCTTTGCTCTAAACGCTGACGAAGTGATGCACCTTCATCACCAAATTGCGCTAAGTATTCGATAGCAGCAGTCACGCCTGCTAAACCTTCAAAACTCTGCGTTCCTGTTTCGAAGCGTCCTGGTCCAATATTCGTTGCAGGTTCCACTTTATACGGTTTGATACTGTGCAACCATTGGTCAGCAATGTAAGCGATACCGACATGTGGTCCAAAAAACTTATATGCGGAACACGCCAAGAAATCACACCCTATAGCTTGCACATCGACTAAGTGGTGCGGCGCATAATGAACAGCATCCACATAAACCTGAGCACCAATGCGATGCGCCAGTTCTACCACTTGATGAATATCGACAATTGAGCCGGTGGTATTCGATGCGTAAGTCACAGCGACTAAGCGAGTTTTTTCGCTCAGCAGACTTTGCAGATGTTCTAGATCTAACGTACAGTCATGTTCGTTGATTCTCACTTGGTGAACAATGACGCCTTTGTCTTCTGCGGCTTGCTGCCAGCTCGATACATTGGAGTAGTGATCTAATGCCGAGACAATGATTTCATCTCCCTCTTTCCAATCGCGACTGATCGCACGGCTTAACTGGAAAGTCAGTGACGTCATATTGGCACCAAAAACGATATTACCGGATGAAGGTGCATTGAACAGTGCTTGCGCAGACTCACGAGCGGATTGCATAACGTCAACCGTCGCTTGACTCGAGAAATAGTGCCCACCTAGATTGGAGTTAAAATGCCCAAGGTAACTCATCATACTGTCTAACACCGACTGCGGTACCTGTGAACCGCCAGGACCATCAAAAAACGTTACTGGACGGTCGTTATGGTATTGCGCCAATGCCGGAAACTGCTCTCGAATTTGATTAAGATTGAAGTTCATTTCGTTTGTCCGTCGCTGTCAGTACAAATACATCCATGTGACCTTCTTGATCATTAATCACTGAGCGAATTGGAACGGCGTTGTGCCACAGTTTGCTGTCTGCCAGCATTGCTACTTCCCCATTCTCCAGCACTTTACGGAAGAAAGGCGCTTGATTGTGGCTGCTGTAAAGCATGATGTCCCCGCCCATGATGTTGTGACGTCCCACGCCGACAAGCGCGATATGGTCAAAGCCATCTTGGTGCACGCCTTCGGGAGCAACTTGAGTTTCATCATAAATCGCTGTGATTCGAATCTGGTGAATTTCGATTTCCTGACCTTCTGGTAGGTGATTAGCATTAACAAATAACGCGCACATTTCACGGAAGCCGTCACTTGAAAGAATACCTTTCTCAATCGGCTCAAATTGACGAACGACATCACCTTGAAAGCGGTTGATATCCGATGACTGAACAAAGCTGTTCTTGTTTAAATCAATCACTTGACCATTTTCAAACCCCACGACGGAGTAGCGGCGTAAACGATACTGACCATCGGCATGTTCTGTCCGAGGTAGTCCTTCAAAGGAAGGAGAAAGTTGCTCAATCGCGGCCATGCTGAGCTGAGTTAAATGTAGGGTGTTCTCACGTGAATGTAACATCATTGGCTCCTTTAATGAGGCACATCTAGTTTGTTTTAGTTAACATTTAATTTACATTCTAGGATACGCAAATATTCTGCAATTACCAGAATTTGACGTTGATAGCTTCAACAAAAACGAAAAAACAACAGACATATCTAATATTTTGTTAAATATCAGTCAAAACATTCATGACGGAGCATTCACAACATTTGAAACTAGAACTCTCCACTATGAATAGAATTTTATTCTGGAATGGCACACTCGATGATAAACATCAGCAAGTTCTAACCTATAACCAATAATTCGGTTGGCTCCTTTCGTTTATGCTTTTAAAGCACTAAGAATTTCCATACAATCGGAGAAAATGTTCAGCCCTCTATGGAGCCATAATGAGCGACGTAAAACACTGTAAACTATTAATTCTTGGTTCTGGTCCAGCAGGTTACACCGCAGCAGTCTACGCAGCGCGTGCCAATCTAAACCCTGTGCTTGTGACGGGAATGCAGCAAGGTGGTCAGCTAACGACCACAACAGAAGTAGAAAACTGGCCTGGTGATGCAGAAGGTCTTACTGGTCCTGGTTTGATGGAACGCATGAAAGAGCACGCAGAACGATTCGAAACAGAAATCGTGTTCGATCACATTAACGAAGTGGAATTGTCTCAACGTCCATTCCGTCTAAAAGGTGACTCTGGTGAGTACACTTGTGATGCGTTAATTATCTCTACCGGCGCATCAGCAAAATACCTAGGTCTTGAATCTGAAGAAGCGTTCAAAGGTCGTGGTGTATCGGCATGTGCAACCTGTGATGGTTTCTTCTACCGTAATCAAAAAGTAGCGGTAGTGGGTGGTGGTAACACAGCGGTAGAAGAAGCGCTTTACCTATCAAACATTGCCTCTGAAGTTCACCTGATCCACCGTCGCGACTCATTCCGCGCAGAAAAGATCCTCGTGAAGCGTCTGATGGATAAAGTAGAAAGCGGTAACATCATTCTTCATACTGATCGCACTCTAGATGAAGTGCTAGGTGACGACATGGGCGTTACTGGCGTTCGTATCAAAGATGTGAACAGCGGTGCGACCGAAGATCTCGAAGTAATGGGCGCATTCATCGCAATCGGTCACCAACCAAATACACAGATCTTTGAAGGTCAGGTAGACATGAAAGATGGTTACATCATCGTTCAATCTGGTCTTGAAGGAAACGCAACACAAACCAGCATTAAAGGTGTGTTCGCAGCGGGTGATGTGATGGATCATAACTACCGTCAAGCTATTACCTCTGCAGGTACTGGTTGTATGGCTGCACTGGATGCAGAACGTTTCCTAGACGCACTTACTGACAAATAACTTTTCACATTTGTGTCATATCCTTAAAGCCCAGCGGTATTCCCGCTGGGTTTTCTTTTGTATACTACCGCCTCATTAAAACAATTATCATTAAGCCTTCACGATGGATAAGAAAAAGCAAAGCAGCTTGAATAAGTGGCTTAAGCAACAAAGTAAGTTAGCCAAGCGCTGGCTGATGGTTGCGATAGGCCTAGGCGTACTATCAAGCGTGTTTTTATTGGCTCAAGCAGCCCTGCTCGCCTCCATTCTCCACCAGTTAATCATTGAGCATGTCGACAAAAGTGAACTTGTTTGGCACTTCGTCGGATTAGGTGTCACCGTTGTTGGTCGCGCGGCCTGTACTTGGGGACGCGAAATTGCGGGATACCGTTGTGGTGAACAAATCCGCGTTTATATTCGTCAACTGATTCTCGATAAAGTCCACCAACTTGGTCCTGCTTACATCAAAGGCAAGCCAGCGGGCAGTTGGGCAACTCTGATTTTAGAGCAAGTAGAAGATATGCAAGATTTCTTCTCTCGCTACCTTCCACAAATGTCGTTGTCTGTATTGGTGCCTTTCATCATTCTGGTGGTGGTCTTCCCTATTAACTGGGCAGCGGGTTTAATTTTCCTAGTAACTGCGCCATTGGTCCCAATGTTCATGGCCTTGGTTGGTATGAAAGCCGCTGACGCAAACCGCAAGAACTTCAAAGCGCTACAACGTCTTTCTGGGCATTTCTACGACCGCTTACAAGCGATGACAACGATTCGTTTGTTCGATCGCACTAAGTCAGAAACCGAGACATTAAAAGGGGCATCAGAAGTCTTCCGTACACGTACGATGGATGTCTTGAAGATTGCCTTTCTATCTTCTGCCGTGCTTGAGTTCTTCACTTCGATTTCAATTGCGATTACTGCGGTATACTTCGGTTTCAGCTACATCGGTGAACTGAACTTCGGCTATTACGGCGCTGGCGTAACCCTCTTCGCCGGTTTGTTTATTCTGATCCTTGCGCCTGAATTCTATCAACCACTGCGCGATCTAGGCACTTTCTATCATGCGAAGCAGCAAGCAGTCGGTGCAGCAGAAAGCATCGTTGAGTTCTTAGAGCTAGACGTTGACCAAGTGAAAGACGGCAATAAAGTCGTTGAGCAAAACGCAGCGATTCACATCGAAGCCAGTGACCTTGTTATCTTCAGTCCAGAAGGCAAACAACTCGTCGGTCCCCTAACCTTCTCTTTAGACGCCAACCAAAGCACGGCATTAGTTGGTCCTAGTGGTGCAGGTAAAACCAGCTTGGTGAACACCATCCTTGGTTTTATGCCATACAAGGGCAGTCTGAAAGTTAACGGTTGTGAATTATCTGAGCTGGACTTGTCTACATGGCGAAAAGCCATCAGTTGGATTGGGCAAAACCCGATGCTTTTACACGGCAGCATTCGTGACAACGTCACCTTGGGCAAGCAAGATATTCGAGACCAACAAGTCCATTCAGTACTCAACGACTCTCACGCCGCAGAGTTTGTTGAAATGCATGGCTTGGATTACCAAATTTCTGACCGCTCCGGTGGTCTATCTGTTGGTCAGGCACAGCGTCTTGCACTTGCGCGTGCGATGCTACAAAACGGGCGTTTTTGGTTACTCGATGAGCCAACCGCCAGCTTGGATGCTCGGAGCGAGAAACTTGTGATGGAAGGCATCGGTAAATACACCGAATCCACCACTAACTTGATGATCACTCACCAATTGGCACCACTGCAAAATGTGTCTCAGATTTTGGTGATGCAAGAAGGTCAAATTGTCCAACGTGGTGATTACGAAACTCTGGCATCTCAAGATGGTTTATTTAAAGAAATGTTGGCTGCCAACCTAGCTCAACGTGAATCAGACAAGGGGAACTTAGATGCGTGATTTACTCCCTTATCTAAAACTGTATAAAAAGCACTGGTTTGGTTTGTCGCTGGGTATGCTACTGGCTTTCCTAACACTGGCCGCTTCCATTGGTCTGCTAACCTTATCAGGCTGGTTTATTTCGGCTGCTGCTGTGGCAGGATTGACCATAGCTCGCGAGACCTTTAACTACATGTTGCCTGGCGCAGGTGTTCGTGGTGCGGCAATGGCACGTACGGCAGGTCGTTGGGGTGAACGAGTGGTTAGCCACAATGCAACCTTCAAGCTACTAACGGATCTACGTATCTTCTTCTTCAAGAAGCTTGCGCCGTTGATCCCCGGTCGTGTTTCGACTATGCGTGATGCAGACTTACTAAACCGTCTAGTGGCGGATGTAGATGCAATGGATCATGTTTATTTGCGTCTTATCAGCCCTGTGATTGTTGGCGTATTCGGCATCTTGTCGCTAACCGCAGTGCTTGCTTTCTTTGACTGGCGTCTTGCCCTATTGCTTGGCGGTATTCTAACGGTAATGCTGTTAGTGTGGCCGGTACTGTTCTACAAACTGGGTAAGCATAACGGCGAACATCTGACACAAAATAAAGCACAGCTACGCGTGGCAACATTAGACTGGTTGCAAGGTTACAGCGAACTAAGCTTATTCGGCGCAGAAGAGCGCTACCGCAATGTGATTCTTGAGAAGCAAAAACAACTGCTATCCAACCAGTTTGTCAACGCGAACCTAACGGGCATGGCGTCTGGCCTGCTGATGCTAGCAAATGGTTTAACGCTCGTTGCGATGCTGTGGTTTGCTGCGGATGGCGTTGGTGGTCGTGCGCCAGATCCTTGGATTGCGCTGTTCGCATTTGCCACCATGGCGAGCTTTGAAATTCTGATGCCAATCGCCGGTGCTTTCCAATACCTAGGTCAAACACTGACTTCAGCACGTCGATTAAACGAAATCACGCTAGCTGAACCAGACGTTATCTTCCCTGAACGTTCTAAACGCGAAGATAAGCCGTTAGATATTGAGTTCAGTAAGGTAGATTTCACCTACCCTGATGGTCAGCAAAAAGTACTGAAAGATCTAACGCTATCACTGCCACTGGGCTCGAAAACGGCGATTGTTGGTCAAACTGGTTCAGGTAAATCAACACTTATTCAATTGCTTTGTCGCTACTGGGATGTAAACCAAGGTCAAGTGAGCATCGGTGGCGCACCTCTGCAAGATTGGAGTGAATCTGATCTGCGCGCGGCAATCACAGTAGTAAGCCAACGTGTTGATGTTCTTAATGGCACATTGCGTGACAACCTGCTGCTTGCAGCCCCTGAAGCCACGGACGAGCAGCTAGCTGATATTCTGACCAAAGTGGACTTGGCGAATCTCTTAGAAGAGCCAGGCTTGAACGCTTGGTTAGGTGATGGCGGTCGTCAACTGTCTGGTGGTGAGAAGCGTCGTATCGGTATTGCTCGCGCGCTATTGCGTGACGCTCCTATCCTACTGCTTGATGAACCAACTGAAGGTCTAGACAAGCGTACTGAACAAACAGTGATGGAACTGTTCAAGCAACACTTCACCAATAAAACGGTCGTATTCATTACTCACCGTTTGATTGAGTTGGAAAGCATGGACAACATCTGTTTGATGGAACAAGGCGAGATAATCGAACAAGGTAATCACCAAGCACTGCTTGCAGAAAAAGGTCGTTACCACCAACTATTACAATCTCTGTAGTCTGGAATTAACATAAGCAAAGGGCTCATCCATTGATGAGCCCTTTTTTATACCAATCACAGTAAGCAAGTGTTCAGAGTTAGCGCAGAAAAAACGCTTGAGAACAAGGCTAAAATTTTCGATAAGTAGTTACTCTACAATTAACTTACTTTGAAACGAAAAGTAAACAAAGTTATCAAGCGTTATAACCAGCTAGAATGAACAGTTATTTGCTACGATTGGTATTACTCTCGCAGTTCCCAAAGCGAGAGCAAACTCGATTATCGACCAGATTTCGCAAGGTACGCCGACATTTCAGCCTCTGGCACCATACCGCCACCCGTCGCCCAAACTAGGTGAATGGCGTTCTTCATCTTATCTTCACTAAATTGCATTCGAGCTTGGTAAGCTTGGTCTTGTGAAACGTGAACTGCCCCCATCATGCCCGCCAACGCAGAAGGCTCTAAACGAATGTCTTCTTGTTCACTTAGCTCACCCAGATGATGGTACATGCGCTCATCCGTCATGGTGTAGTAACCATCAAGCAGTCTTTCCATTGCTCGTCCCACAAAACCAGACGCACGCCCTACCGCTAGACCATCAGCGGCAGTAATGTTGTCGATACCAAGATCTTGCACCGCGATGTCATCATGTAAGCCAGTGTGCACCCCAAGCAGCATACACGGAGAGTGTGTCGGCTCCGCGAAGATACAATGAACGTGGTCACCAAATGCCATCTTCAAGCCAAACGCCACACCACCAGGACCACCGCCCACCCCACAAGGTAGGTAAACGAACAGAGGGTGCTCCGCGTCAACGATGATACCCATATCATCAAACTGTTGCTTCAAGCGTTCGCCTGCAACGGAATAACCTAAGAACAAGGTCTGAGAGTTCTCATCATCAATAAAGAAGCAAGTTGGATCTTTCTCCGCTTCTTTGCGTCCCTGCTCTACAGCAACACCGTAATCTTGCTCGTACTCCACCACGTTTACGCCATGAGAACGCAGCTTGTTTTTCTTCCACTCTCGTGCATCCGCTGACATATGAACCGATACCGAGAAGCCAAGTTTTGCACTCATGATGCCGATAGACATACCTAGATTCCCTGTCGAACCTACGGCAATGCTGTACTGCTGAAAGAACTGACGAAACTCTTCACTGAACAATTTGCTGTAATCATCACTTTCACTTAGAAGCCCAGCTTCAATCGCCAACTTCTCTGCATGTGTTAGCACTTCATAGATGCCACCACGCGCCTTTATTGATCCTGAAATAGGCAAATGACTGTCTTTTTTCAGCATCAAACGTCCAAGAATTTGAGTGCCATATTGCGCTTCCAAGCAGGACTTCATCTTGTCGATGTCAACAACGTTCGATTCAATAATTCCGTTAGAAGCCGCCGTTTCTGGGAAGGCTTTCATTAAGTATGGAGCAAAGCGTTTTAGTCGTTCACTCGCGTCTTTGATGTTGGCTGCACCTAAACCAACGTACGGCAGACCTTCTTCAAGTGTGGTGATATTTGGGTTGAACCAAACCACCTCTTCTAACCCAATGAGTCGCTCAACCAAAGGGAATTCTGCTACTAGTGCGTTTACGTTATGCGTAGTCATTATTGTTTACCTTTATTAGATCATGTACGACAGAAGGAATGTGCCTGCTAATGCTACAAAAGAGGCAATGAATGTCGCTGTCGTGTAGTACTTGAAGATTTCTGTCATCGTGGCTCCGCAATATTGCTTCACCAACCAAAAGAGCGAATCGGTCACTATCGTACAACCAATTGCGCCAGAGCCTATAGCCAGAGTAATGATTTCTGGACTTACGTTCGGATAAAGTGGGAGTAATGGAGCCACAATTGCCGTCGCGCCCATCATGGCAACGGTGGCAGAGCCCACTGCCGCATGCAGAATAATCGCGACAAGCCATGCAAGAAGGATCGGATGCATATCGAGATTAGAAAGTAACTGTGTCAATACATCCGCCAAACCACTGCCCTTTAATACGCCGTTGAATGCACCACCAGCGCCAATAATCAGCAAGATGTTAGCAATCGAAGAAAATGCACCTTCCGTTTTCTCAAGCAGTACACTCATGCCCATGTTCTGCTTAATACCTAACATGTAATAAGCAACAAAAGCGGCGATAAACATTGCTGTAATTGGGTTACCGATAAACTCCAAAGTGGTGTACAGCGCACTGCCATGTTCCATATTGAGTTCTGCCGCCGTTTTTAACAGCATCAGCGCAATAGGTAACATCACGGTGAATAGCGTCGCCCCCAAAGATGGTAATTGTGCTTCATCTTTCACTTCTAGTGAGGTGAACTCTTCAGGTACGGTTTTGAAAGGTAGACGAGCACCCATCATCTTCAAGAACAGCGGACCGCCAACTAAAGACGCAACCAAACCTATGAGTAAGCCATAGAAAATCACAGAACCGATATCAGCACCAAGCTCATTGGTCACAAACAATGCGGCGGGGTGTGGAGGAACAATACAGTGCACTGCCATCAAGGCGGTACAAAGCGGAATGGCGAGATTTAAAAGTGAGGTATTGGTTTTTTTCGCAATCGAAAAAGCCAGTGGAATTAACAGCACCACGCCAACTTCTACGAATAGGGTAATTCCGCAAACAAGGCCGATTAACACCATAATGACTTCAGGTGATAGCCAGCGAATCTTTTGTAGGGTAAGCCCAATTCGCTCAGCCGCCCCAGACACTTCCATCATCTTGCCAAGTATGGTGCCTAAACCAATCACGACAGCAAGAAAACCAAGAGTGCCGCCAATGCCACTTTCGATAGCACTGACCATCTCTAAAGGTTGCATGCCCATCATCCCACCAACGTAAAAACTGGCGAGTAACAGCGCTAAAAAAGGATGGAGTTTAAACTTAACGATCGCAAAAACGATCATTAAGATACTCGTTATGAGGGTAGTAATGACCCAAAGGTTGGATTCCATGTTCAGACCTATGTTGTTGTTTTAATTGACTGCAATTAAACGAGGAATCCATAGCCCTGACAAACGATCAAAACTCACCTTTAGATGAAGTAAACTTAAACAAAAGCGTGATTTATACGACGTTTAGTGAATTTTTCGACCAATAGGTGAATCCAACTATAACAACGTCGTTATTATGTGTTCTATCAAGTTCGACTCAATAACGCACATGTACACCAGAGATAATATTTTCGCCAAGAACCAACGCATCAATAGTTTTCAACTTTCCAAGCTTCATACTTTTGAAGTGGCAGCACGACACTGTTCATTTTCTCTTGCAGCAGAAGAACTCTCCATGACGCCCAGCGCCATCTCTCACCGTATCAACAAGCTAGAAGAAGAACTTGGCATTGCCTTGTTTACCCGCTCTCACCGAAAAATCACACTCACTGAAGAAGGGGAGCGTATTTATCTCGCCTTGAACAGAACGCTCAACGAGTTAAACCAAGAGGTCATGGAAGTCAGAAATGGCGAAGTCTCCGGAGAGCTGACGATTTACTCCCGCCCTTCTTTTGCACAATGTTGGCTTGTGCCTAGGTTGTACCTATTTAAGCAAAAGCACCCTTCCATCGAGCTGAATATTCTTACTGGCAATGAGAACGTCAATTTCCAAGGTTATGGCATCGATGCCGCGATCTATTTCGATGAGCAAATGCCAGAAAAGTTGTGGTCGAAAGAATTGATGAGCGAAGAGATAATCCCGGTCTGCACTCAAACATATGCAGAACAATTTAACCTATTTGAAAAGCCAGCGAATTTGGTAAACGCCACCCTACTTCACGACAACCAAGCATGGGATTACAACTCCCATCACGATGAATGGACACTGTGGGCAAAGCAAAATGGCATAACAGACATTGATGCTATTCCAAGCATTTCATTCGACCGATCCGATTTAGCCGTCAGTGCTGCTATGCACAATGCGGGGGTTGCTATCGGTCGATTATCGCTGGTGGAAAAACGACTTAAATCCGGCGAACTGATCACCCCTTTTAGAAACCAAACTCTGCAATGCAAACAGAAATATTATGTCGTTACGGCTAACGAAAAACATTCTCGAAAGCTTGAGCTTTTTATTAACTGGCTAATTGAGCAAATCAGTATAACGAGAATATAAGAGAAAACGATTCAGAAGATCTATTACTTCACGCGCCGATTTCGCGTCACAAATAAATGTTAAGGCTGACTGAAAAACCAGCGCCTTCATTAGAAAGCGCTGATGCTTGAGCTTTGTCTGTCTCTCCCTATAATGACCCAACAATCAATACCCCAAACAGAACAAACTTGGTGAGGTAGTTAATGTTCGGTGATTATCTAAAGCAATTGAGATATCAACTTGGATTAACGCAAAGGGAGCTTGCGACAAAATTAAACTTGGCAAATCCAGAGTTTTCATCTGTGGATTCAGTCACTATTAGTCGCTGGGAAAGGAATGCAACGGCTCCTAAGACCGTCAAAGCAATTAAAGTGCTACGTGAGCTTACCTTAGATCTCAGACCTTTTTTGCTCTCTTTGCCTTCGCCGGAGAACGAAACGTTTTTGGACGATATCATTTATGAACGTTACTACTCACAAAAAGCACTATTACTTTCTTCTGGATATGAAGAATTAAGACCCCAAGAAGAAGCGCCTATTATCGAAGAGGCACTCTTTGCTCATGACATCGACACTCACCTCCCACGGTTGCATAACTTCTTCCTAAATGCCGATGCTCACTACCCAGGAATGCTGGACCTTGATTTCTTAGCATTAGATGAAGAAAACAAATTGATAGCCAAGGTGTATAGAGATAGTGAGTCCAACAAGGTAAAAGGACATTCAATTTCCTTCTTATTTAAAACAAAGGACCTCGACGAACACTTTACCAATCCTAACCAAACACTGCCATTTGAGCTCGTGCGGTCTTATTCGGAGCAGTATCAATTCGCCATGTGTTGTTTGAGTCGTTATGCCATGAGTGAACAAGTCTTCATGACACTGCACCCAACGTTTGTGGATTACATCGCGAGCAAATCCAATATTACTGAGATTTACTACTATGCCTTCGATAACAAATTCAGTGATTATCTAGTGGACCTTGGTGCAAAAAAAGTCGCGTATGACAGCCCAGCTCGGACCGGCTCTGTCAAAATCGGTCGAAAAGCATATCGAAAGTGTTTATTGAAATTGGATACTGCCGTGCTGTTAGCTCAGCCAGCGATGATCTACCTGCTCCACCAACATCAAACCAACATGGCTGCTCAAAGATAAATATAAAATGACTATGCGACGTTATTAATGGCTTTAGTTCGTATATTCCTACGTATAAGAGGTTGAAATTCACCTAAAGAACACCATTCCATTAATACCTATTATTTTCTTATGAAATATATTCTCTTTGATGAACATTTCTCATTTTTAAGATAATGGCAAAAAATATTAGCTCGAATTAAAATTCAATTATTTTTGTTTGGACATTGATAAATAAAACAATAAAATCATTATTATTCATATGGTTATATGAATGCAAAATAATATCCTTCATTTTCAACTAGGCATCTCATGCCTATAGAATACGCACAATGCCTTCTCAATTAAACGACAAACATAATACGATTTGCATGATATTTATGAGCAGCACGACATAAATATTAATGCATTTCCAACTTCCTATATGTCTCATCAATTTTAAATGATTGTACCGTACCGGAATACCATTTCTCAAAATTGACACATTTGGCAGAGAAATGTCATGCACATAACTTAAACGAAAAATAACAATTAGCTATGGACATGTTTTAAACCTATGGGGGAAGTAAAGTGTTCGGGAGTTATCTAAAATCAATAAGAACCACATTAGGGTTAACTCAGGAGCAAGCATCAATAAGACTAAATCTATTAGGTGGTGATTTAGCAAATATAGACTGTGTTACTTTTAGCCGATGGGAAAGAGGAATCACTCAACCGAGTCTAAGCCGACGAGTCAGAGTGCTTCGTGCATTTGAAAACAACCTGCTGCCATACCTTTGTAATTTAGGGTTAGATACGCCTTTAAAAGACGAGGTTGAACAGTTTGAATTGTCTTTGAAACAAAGATACCAAGACGCAATGTCTATCATCTCAGGGATTGACTACAAAAATGCTTACCCTGTTGTGTATGATCATATTGAAGAGGAAGAACTGAGCCAAAATAATGAGCAAGAATTCATTAATAGTCTGAACAACTTTCATAATCAGCTTAAGTCTTTAAATATTAAACATAGTCTTGCGACTATTGATTTGGTTGAATATCAGAAAGACAATCGAGCAATTGCTTATAAATACCTTTCCAAAGGTGAGCTAGTCGGTCATAACATTGGTATGTTTTTTACTGTGCCCACATTGGAAAATGAGCTAGATAGAACTAAAAAGCAACGCTTACCTATCGACACGATTGACCTTAGATTAACCAAGCCATTGAGAGAGAAAGGAGTATATTCTTACTACGCCATCAGTCAGCACTCCAAAAATGAACGCGTATTTCGTAAACAGCTGCATACAGAGTTCACTTTCTTGGCTCAAAACGCGCATATCCATCATTATTACGCAAGTGTCACTTTAAAGAGCTCGGTCGATGTGATGTTTAAAATGGGCTTTAGTGTTGCGGCTTACGAAGGAGAAAGCCCGGTAGGTGCAATCAAAGTTGGCGCTAAACGCTATACTCGCGCAATCATGTATATTGAAACCAGTGAGCTGTTTATTCAGCCAGAATTTCTCTATTTATTGACGTGTTGTGGTGTTTGTACTCATCGCCAATGTGACAGTTGTACAGAACACCCTAATTGCATTTGTTAAACAAATACCGGCTTTTACGCTTTGCTGTCGATTGTTAGTTTAGATTCACTGTGCCTTCATATCGCTATCTTTGACTTCTGATAACGGTTCACAGCTCTATAGCGGCATTCAAATGATTGCCGCTATATCACTTAGCAATCAAGATGCTCATCAATTCTCAAATGCTATCCTGCTCAACATCTAAGTCGTTAAGATCTATACCCAAGCGCTTTAATTTATTAGCAGGTGAAACGCATGAAAAAGATTCGCTATCCATTTGATTTGCACGGGACACTCTCAATTCAATATCGGGATAAAGTTAATCCAATATTTCTAGACACTAATGAAGAAAACCAATCCATCATTGATATTGATGACTTTGCAGTAAGAGCATTCAGCTATGAAGCGGAAGATCGTCTATTAAAAATCTCACTACAAAAAGCGGTAAATTTATCTGAAATAGCTGACTGTGATTCAGTATTGACGGGCATCGAACTTAAACAAAATAATATCAAACTTGATATCGTCTATTGCCTATATAACGCAGGCATTGTCAGCTCTAGTATCTCCTATCCTCTCGATGATGATTCGCCGATTGAATCCATTGCTATCGCGAAACCCCTGACTCTACACCTTAACTAACCTAACGTTTAAAACCGGATACGAAAAAGCCCTTAATTCGGCAAGAACAAGGGCTTTTCTGTCTGCGATTACTCATTATTACTTCTGATAGAAGGCGCGTTTTTTCTCATACATAGCTTCATCCGCGATCGAAAACAGATTTTCAATCGACACAGATTCACTTGAAGCCCCTCCAACAGAAAACTGAACTGGGTAGCGGTTATGCTCAGATAGCTCAACCCACTTATTCTGTTGAGATACCTCAAGACGTGTAATCAACGCGTTTAGAGCGTCAATGCTCAAGTCTTTTGCAATGACGGCAAATTCATCACCACCAATTCTGTACAACAAGGATTTTCCATTGAGAACCGACTTGATGAGTTGCGTTGACTTAGCAATCAAAACATCACCACGGTCGTGCCCATAATTGTCATTGAGGTTTTTTAAGCCGTTTATATCAATCACAATAATAGCCATAGATTGCCAATGTCCTTGAATGACGGATTGGCAAGCAAACTCATAGTCTTCGTCAAACGCCTTACGATTAAAGCACTTTGAGAGTTTGTCTCGACGTGCGAAATCTTCTAACTCCAGCCACGAGTATAACTGCTTCTTAAATAGCTCCAATAAAATGCGATCTTCTCCTGTCATGACATAATTGCCATAACAGAAGTAACCAATTTCAGCTCCCGTAGAAGATCGCATGGTTTTCGCATTTTCGCTGCGCGGTTTTTCAAAACTAAAGCGCATGTCTGAGTCAGGAAACAAGCGGGAGAGCCCCGAATTAATCACTTCCGGAATCGCATGGAACCCTACCCCTGCATGGCTAGTGGTAAAGTTAATCAGCGTCATGAGTTTTGCTTGGTGCGCTTCTTCGCGTGTTAAGTTTGCCCGCAACTCCGCCGTTTGCTCTTCAACTCGATGCTCTAGCTTTTGGTTGAAGTTCGCAAGTTGCGCGTTAGTATCTTGAACTTGTTGGTTGGCGTTGCGCAGCGCTTTGTTTCGTACTTCCAACTCATCCATCTGACTGGTCAATTGCGCCCAAAGCGAATCCAATAGGCTCATCAACTGTCTAAACTCTTTAAATTGAAAACGCTTAGGCGATAAATCTGGTCGTTTATTCGTTTTAAATCGACGCACGACCACTTCCATCTGACGAATAGGTTCTGTAAGCCATCGGCTTGCCACAATCGCAATGCATAGCGTCACAACCAAGGTCGCAATGATGATATTTAATAGCTGTTGCTTCGATTGTGTCAGTTCTTGGTTTCGTGCTGCGTCTGACACAGTGTGAATCATAGTCACTTCTAATGGCTTCACAAAACTGTTGTTCTGGACGGTAATTTTACTCAAATGATGCGTGGTATCCCCCTTGGTATTACTCACCGCACCATAGTGGAAGTTAACGCTTTCTTGAGCATATAAGAATGGTTGCGAAATTCGGATTAAATCCTGATATGACACTAAAACAACCAAATAACCTTGCGGCTCATACTCTGAACCTGGCAGCAGCGTGTACGGCAGTAACGGGCTGACAAAGGCGATACCACTTTGCCCCCCATTTAATACCAGCCCCTCATCAAAGTAAGTACTGTGATACATCTTACCTTGCTTATAAATGTCTTCAGCGGCTCGAATTTTGGTCAGCAGCTTACTGTTTTCTAGGTGATATACTGAGCCATTGCTTTCGTACATTGGTTGCCAGTTTTTATCGATAATGTAAGTCGTACTGACATTGACCGCCAACTCTTCAAATGTCTCTATCATTTGCCAGATAATGGATGAATACAGGACGTTATCCATGCCTTGAACGAGTAAGCGATCCTTGGAATACCAGCGAGTTAAGTTCGCCACAAAGGTCAGGTCTTCACCTATCGTTTCTTGGATACCTTGATTGGTATTTTCCAGTTTAAGTTCTTTTTGCACCAACAAATCGGTTTGGTGCTTATCGATCATACTGGTGCCCACCCAATAAGCAGGCAGTAACGACCCTACCACCACAATCAAAGTTAAGATGCTACGCAAACTTATCATAAGGATGCTTTCCTACTCTTGTGAATGTGATTTGAATGTTTATTGATGAAGTCCACCACAAATTGAGCGGCGCCGTGTGCAGGCATGCCTGCTTTATAGCGCTTATATCCGCGAATCAACGCTTCCCAAGTAACCGCCATTTCTACGGTACTTGGCATGGCATAAGCGGGGGTCAGCTCTTTGTACAAATCGCTATAGTAGGTGTTCTCTTCGTCATACCATTTGCGGTTGATTGAGCGATTGGTAGAGATCAAGTTCTGGTTGATGATGACGTCTTCAATAAACTCCGGCTTTTGTACGATCATCGCCAGAGTACGCATTGCTTTTTTCTTCGCCGGATTGCGCATTGCTTCAGCATTAAATGCCAACACCTTTCCGCCACTCAGTGAGTGCATGTGGTGATTATTGTACGTCGGTAAACTGCTGATTCTGAGTTCTGTTGAGAAGTGTTGCTTCAGCTCACCTAGCGCCCAATCACCATCAATGAGATATGGCGCCTTCCCTTCAATGAACAACGCTCGCGCTTGATCTTGGTTGTAATCATCAATCACCACACCTTCTTTAGGTAAACGACCATAAAACTTAAGAGCCGCCGCCAGTGCACCAACATCAATATCGGTGATAGGTTGCGTTCTATGATCGGAAAACATAGGCACAAACGACATCAAGAAGTACATGTTCGGATACTGCATTGCGAGCGTGCTGCCCTGTTTGGCATCTTCAATAAGCTTTTCCCAAGTTGGCTGTACTTCGTTGGTCAGCTTCGTATTCACATACAAAACCAAGTGATTACCTAAACCAAGCGGTACCCCATAAATGGCGTCGTCCACGGTGACGAGTTCCAGAGCTTTTGGCTCTATGCTTTTCTCTTCTAACCAGCTTGGCGGAATTTGGGCGAGATCAAAGTAGTCATGTAGTCCCAAGAAATCAGAAGGAACCCAAATAACATCAGGCACGGTAATACCAGTTTGCTTGGCGAGTAGTAGTTCTGAACGGATATTGTTTACATCGAACTCTCTGATCGCGAGTGTGTTGCCTGTTTCGGCTTCGAAGCGCTCGTTAATTTCTGCGACGGTAGAATATTCAATGCCACTCCAAACTTGGATCTCTTGAGCGGAGACCAAGGAGGAAAACAGAAATAACAACAACAGGCTCAGGTTTCTCACTAGAATTCTCGAAAATTGATGGTATTACAAAAGTAGCGAACGACTGGTGCTTATTCAAAAGCGCCGACAGGAAATGTGCGGGTGCTTCCATTGGTGCTTCACCCTACCATAGAAAGCAAAAAGCGCCGCAATTGCGACGCTTTCAAAGATTATATCACAGTTAGTGATTAAGCGTACTCTTGCTCGAACTCACGCATAAAGTCCACGAGAGCTTGCACTCCTTCAAGCGGCATCGCGTTGTAAATTGATGCACGCATACCACCAACGGCACGGTGACCTTTTAGTGCCTTCAGTCCTTTTGCATCTGCCAACTCTAGGAATGTGCCATCAAGTTCTGGTTTTGCTAGTTGGAACGGTACGTTCATCAGAGAACGGTTCGCAGAGTGCACTCCGTTACGGTAGAAATCAGACTGATCGATGTAATCGTATAGCAGTGCTGCTTTTTCACGGTTTACTTGCTCGATCGCTTTTACGCCACCCTGCTCTTTTAACCACTTAAACACTAGACCTGATAAGTACCAAGCGAATGTAGGAGGCGTGTTGAACATCGACTCTTTTTCTGCCAACACTTTGTAGTCAAGAATACTCGGTAGCACTTCTTTCGCCAAACCAAGAAGATCGTCACGAACAATCGCAATTGCAATGCCTGATGGACCAATGTTCTTTTGTGCACCAGCGTAAATGACACCGTATTGAGAAACATCAATTTCACGAGAAAGAATGGTCGAAGACATATCTGCAACAATTGGTTTATCCGTTACTGGCAGATCGTTGATTTCAATACCATCAATGGTTTCGTTCGGGCAAAAATGGACGTAAGCCGCATCTGGCGAAATTTTCCATTCTGTTGCAGGTAGAACTGCCGCTTTACCGTCAATCACCGTTTTTGCGTTGAACACGTCAGGTTCACAGTACTTTTTCGCTTCTGCTACTGCGCTTTCTGCCCAGTAACCACCATCAATGTAAGTCGCAGTTTCCGCGCTACCTAATAGGTTTAGTGGAACAGCGGCAAATTGAGCACGAGCACCACCTTGGCAAAACAATACTTTGTAGTTGTCTGGGATATTTAAAAGATCACGAAGGTCTTGCTCTGCTTCTTCTGCAACCTTAATGAACTCTTTGCTTCGGTGACTGATTTCCATCACTGAAGTCCCAAGACCTTGCCAGTTGATTAGCTCCTTTTGTGCTTGCTGCATGACTGCTTTTGGCAGACCTGCAGGTCCTGCACTGAAGTTAAATACGTTGTCCGTATTTTGTTCCATGATGCTCATTGCTCCTGCTAAGTAAAGATTACGAAATTAATATCACGTTTTTGCAGGGATAAAAACAAGAAAAGAGGTCTTACGACCTCTTTTTAAACTGGAAAAGCTAAAAACTTACTTTGTAAACTTCTCTATTGCATCAATGCAGGCATAAGCAGTGCGATTAAAGGAAATTCTTGTCCATTTTCGAACTTCAATTTCCCATCAGAAATTTGTGCTTTTAGTTCATAGCCCTTGTCTTTTTTCTCAATAAGTTCCATCACCATCAACTCGTCAACGCCTTCTTGAATGAATGGGTACAGATCCACCAACTCATCAGAGAAGTAAGTATTCAGCGAGCCTTTTGTCGCTGTCATTAGCTTCATCGGGTCTTGCGTGATGTGGTCGGTACCTTCCGGCACGGATAATTGCCATTCATTACGGAATTTGCCGTCTCCAAATGCGAGAGATAGTTCGTTGACTGATAGGTTAAAGCCTTTGCTAAACAAAGTATCAATATGCGGCAACAGCTTTTGAATCTCTTGCTCATCTAGCATTGGTGAATTTTGGTAAATCGACATAATTTGATCGAACGACTGGCTGTCAATATCACCGATAGCGAAATCAAGCTTGAAGTTATCAACGTCTGTACCATCCGTTAAACGCATTTGCTTGGCGTCTAATACCAACTGGGTGTTCAGTTTGTCGCCAGATTCATTCAGGGATGTATTGCCACTGTAGCTTGCGTTCTCGATTAGGAACATCGGGGCAAGTTGCGCATCAACAATATCCAGTTTTTGTAGAGAGAAAGATTGCTCCCCTAGCCAGTATCCTTTTGCTTGCTTACCTTTGCCTTCACCTTTCAGCTCTGTTAGATGAATCTCTTCACCATTTTCAAAGTCGATTTGTACCGAAGGAATCGACACTTGGTAGTTTAAATCACCCAGCACAGTCACATTACCTTTAACTTGCGCAGGACTAGATGAAAGGTGCATACCTTGAGCGTCGTTTTGGTAATTCCAACTTGCTAGGTTAAGCGTGAAATCCGTGTTTCCGTTGAGCTGTGTTTTACTGTGCATCGTCAGCGGCAAAAAGTCAGCATCCACCAATTTAGAGTCAGCACTTAGGCTTGTTAAACCATGTGTTACGTCGCTGGTCACATCAAAAGCTGTCGGAAGACCATCACGCTCAAGCTGCGCTTTGATTTCTGGGTCGACAACGGTGTAACGCGTCAGAACGACCGAAGACAGGTAACCGCGGTCATATTCCACAATTTCACCTTTGACCATTTCATCGTTCATATTGGCGATGCCATCTTCAATGATAGTTTGACCAATTTGACCAACTGCTAACGGCCAACACAGCGCAAGAGAAATAGCGCCACCAATGGCACCGATTTTTTTAAGATTTTCCATAACGTCACTTATTGAGTATTTGTGCTCAGTCTAACCCAAACCCAAAGCGGATAAAACATTGAGATATATCAGACTATTGATGGTTATTTTAGTTCATTAATCGAGAACAATACTCAGCTCTCAACCATTTCTATATTTAATTGATATGTTGTTGGTGCCAAGTTTTAACCGGAGCTCAAACCACTGTGAACCGTTACGCCGTATTGTGCCTCGACAACAATCCAATCAGTGCCGAACAGTTTCGATTGGAGTTGTCTGCCTTTTCGAGCAAGTTTGATATTCTCTCTGTGGAATCGATAGAAGAAGCACAGAGCGCTCTCGAATATCTCGAAGAAAGAGAACAAAAGGTTGCGCTGGTTATTGCGAGCCATCATGCACATTTTAATGGCGTTGACTTCCTCATCGGTCTAGACCGCAAGCCACACACTGAGCAAGCTCGCAAAATCCTCATTAGCTGCTCGTCCGATATTGAGGCCATTTTAACCGCCGTCAATGAAGGACGCCTCGATCACTGCTTAACCAAGCCTCTTCCGGATAAGGTCCTGTTCAATACGGCGCAAAAAGAGCTGACCCAGTTCATTCTCCGTCATGATAGAGAAGACTTGCTCAACTACAGCCAAATCCTCGACCAGCATAAATTGCTGCGCGCTCACATCGAAAATCAGATGAGCAACTATCAAGCAGGGTTCTTGAACGACTACCACGCCCTCTCTGATGGGGAACTTGCAGAACAAGTCATCACGGCGTTGCAACACTTCTTTGAACAAAATGACGATACCAAGGCTTGCCGTACCTACTCTCCTGAACACCTACTTACGATTGAAGGCGAGCCAAACAGTTTCTTGTGGTTTATTACCAGTGGTGAGGTAGCGCTCTACAAACGTGATGAACTTGGCATGCAACGTGAAGTGGTACGCCATTCAAAAGGAAACATTGTCGGCGGCATGTCATTTGTCACTGGAGAGAGTTCGTTTTCAACTGCACTCACCCTAACAAAAACGGAAGTCATCAAGCTTGACAGAAATGTCTTCCGTAAGGTGATGCAAGGTGATTCTAACTTACTACCTCTGTTTACCAACTTGTTGCTACGTCACTTCAACCGACGATTGCAACGCAGTATCAACACTAAGTTGCAACTGCAAAAAACATTGGAATCATTGGAGTCCGCCCACCAGCAACTCATCGAACGCGAAAAAATGGCGATGCTGGGTCAACTTGTTGCGGGTGTCGCACACGAATTAAACAACCCCATTGCAGCTATCTTGCGAGGGGTAGAAAACCTAACTCTGACACTTGAAAACCTACTCACTCAGCTACCTAGTTACGAGGTTCAAGAAAAAGGCATTGGTTTACTGACAAGAGCTCAAAACGCCAAACCGGCTTCGACCGCAGAACTCAGAGAGCGAGTAAAACAATTGAGCTCCAGCCTTCCCGACAGAACATTAGCAAAGAAAGTCGTTAATCTAGGACTTGAGGGCGACCAAACTTTGGTTGCACAACTTAACCGTCAAAACGCCGACTCATTGGATTCACTTGGCACGTTAGAACAATATCATCAAGTCGGCGCATCACTTCGCTCAATCAATGTTTGCGCAGCTCGCATTGCTGATATGGTGAAAAGCTTAAAAGGCTACGCGCGCTCAGACGACGAAGGTTTACACTTTGCCAACTTACATGAAGGCATAGAAGATACATTGGTGATCTTTGAGAACAAACTCAAGATGCATAAGGTCACAACAAACTACGCAGAACTTCCTAATACACTCTGCCAACCCATTGCTTTACAGCAAGTTTGGACGAATCTGATTTCCAACGCCATTGATGCCTTTCCTGATAAAGGCGAACTCACTATTCAATCTCGCTTGGTAGAAAAAAACCAACAAAAGTATGCCGTAATTTCATTTACAGACAACGGATGTGGCATCCCCGAATCGCAACAAAAAGCCATTTTTGAACTCAACTTTACAACCAAGAAAGAAGGTAATTTCGGTTTAGGTATCGGACTGTCTATCTGCCAACAGATTATGGCAAGCCATAAAGGCTGGATAGAGGTGGAATCTGAGCTCAACCATTTCACTTGCATGACCGTCTGGTTACCTATCACTCAAGAAGGAGATGAAGTATGACTAAATATCTGATTTTATGTGTGGATGATGAAAGAGAAGTCTTAGATAGTGTCCTTCAGGATTTGATGCCATTCGAAGAAAATTTCGTTGTTGAGGGTGCGGAATCTGTCACGGAAGCAAAACAGGTGATTGAAGAAATGGCGGAAGACGGTATTCAGCTTGCCTTGATTCTGTGTGACCACATCATGCCGGAGCAAACTGGCATCAGCTTTTTAATCGAACTCAGTCAAAATGGTGACACTAAATCATCTCGCAAGCTGCTCTTAACGGGTCAAGCTGGCTTAGAAGACACCGTTGAAGCAATCAATCATGCGAGCCTCGATTACTACATCGCCAAGCCTTGGAAAGGTGAAGAGCTCAGAGACGCTATTGTTTCGCAACTGACTGCTTTTATGATAGAAAATGATGACAACTTATTATCGTGGACATCCATCCTAGACGCAGAGGCAATCCTCAACGCGATGGCACAACGACGTGCAAGCTTTGGTGAATGAGAGCTGGGATAGAAAAACAAGTCATATTCGTCATCAACATGGCGCGTTTTTTGCTGATAAAACGGCACAATGAGTCATTTGACAAAACATCGACACATTTTTGTTGGTCGTAGACCTTCGTTTTTATTATGATGTCGAACAAATCAGATTACGGTTCAAGTGGTTACTTGGATCCATGGAACTATAAGACAAGGTTTATCGTTAGTTATGCGTAAAACACTATTAGCCGCTGCCCTTTTGTTGGCATCAAGCCAAGCTCTAGCTGCGAACGACTACAACGCTCCAGCAACAATGAGCAACTTTAGCTACGACTACATGGAAGCTCGCATTGGTGCTAGCCCAGTAACGTTCGGTGCTGGTTTCAGCAAATCAATCCACCCAAATGCACACGTAATCGCGCGCATCGACTCTGAGTTTGATGGTGATTTCGATTCAGCAGCAGGTTTTGGTTTCCACTCACCACTAAACAACTGGGCTGACCTAACGGGTGCAATGCTAATGCGCGTTGTACAACCGTCAAACTCAAGCAGCACTGACGTTGGTATGGAACTTAACTTAGGCGTGCGCCAATGGCTTGGTCCTCAACTAGAAGTTGGTGGTAAAGCGGGTTACGTTTCTATCGACAACGATGACGATTGGATCGGTTCTGTTTACGCTCGTTTCCACTCTACAGAGCTATTCTCTCTGGGTGCTGAAGCGCGTATCAACGACTTCTACGGTGATCAAGTAATGTTCACTACTCGCTTTAAGTTCTAAACGTCTACTGAGCGTACTTTCTTAAAGTATGAACTAAAAAACCGAGGCATTTACCTCGGTTTTTTTGTATCTACAAACTGTCTTGTTGCAATGACTAACTCAAATGAAGTGGCCAAAAGCATCAACTTCCTTTTGTCGCTTTCAACACTCACCTTTTATGACTCGCTAACTTCATCCTAAACGAGTCAATCATCGTGAAACTAAAGCGATTTATTCACACATTGCCAGCAGTTGTTTCTTGCGTGGTTCTTGGAGCAGCTTCCAGTGAATACCATCAGTGGCGCCAGCAAACTTCCATAGAAGCTTCACATCAACATCACTACCGTATGTCACTCTTACTTTATTAAATACTTCTACTGGTCCTAGTTCCAAAAACGTTTCTACGTCATCAATACCTGCTTTTTTGACCATACGCTCTAGCGTCAACTGCATATTGGGTAGGTCACGCAAACGTCTACTGGCTGAAGACTTTTGGTATTTACGTTCCTTAATAGAACATTCAATCGATTTTTGTAACAACGCGTCTAGACCCGCAAAACCTGAGTCAAATAGATCGGTTACATCATAGTAGTTAACGGTTGCCGTCGTTTGTTTTTTGACGTGCTTATATTTTTCACAGTTTAGTTGAGTAAATTCTTCATCTAACCCGTTACCACCACGTAAATAACAACAGTCGTTACTTACTAGTGCGAACATTGCGTCGTTGCTGAATAAACCAATCCCGCCAAACATTGAACGTTTTTGGTACTCACTAAAATTGCTTACATAGTTAAAAAAAGCTTGGTCTGTCATGTCCATTGACCTCTGTAATTGGAATAAATTACCCCGATTAGCGATGTCACCAGATGAACAGCAGCTTATAGCGAATTATAAATTGTCGATATGTTGGCGATATTTTTGTGAATTGCGCTCACCAACTGTCTTAATCATACTTAACGTTGAAAAATAAGTTAGGATCTATGTCACAGTTGCCGAACTACAAATTCCACATACGTGATTAGTTTCACATTTACTCATCCTTAAGCGATGTTTTTTTGACACAGCAACTGCCAAAAATCAAACATCATGGTGATAAATGCGGCAATTGCGAACGTGAAATAGGTATTTAATTGATAAGCAACATAGTGTGGAGGTACACTGTACGAAAGCTCTCTAGCACAACGTCATAATGGAACATCTATCATTTTTTTGGCTACCAAATAATAAAGATAAGCTTATAAAAGCACTCGAATCTGAGTTCGCTCACCTAGTAGAACAATCAATTTCTACCGGGAAAATCTCCCTTCCTCCTATCCCTGATGTCGTACTTAAAATCCAGCAACTCTGCACAGAAGAAAACACCACGATTTCCGACGTCGCAAATGCGTTACTAGAAGATCCTAGTCTTGCTGCGGTTGTGGTTCGCGTCGCGAATTCCGTGATTTTTAATCGCCGTAATATTACCTGTAATGACCTGACAACAGCGGTATCTCGCTTAGGCATTTTACGAGTGAGGGATATCGTCACAGCTCAAGCAATTGAACAGTTAAAGCATTCGGTCAACCTTTCTAAAGACTGCAATAGTATATTGGTGAAAAGTGCCGCGGTTTCTCGTGAGCTAGGCGCAACCATGGTATTGGTTGTCCAAGAGTTCCGTAAGCATGAACCAGCGACATACGGTCACCTAGAGCAAGAAAAAGCGCTATTAGTAGGTTTGTTGGCGGATATTGGTCTGTTCTGTCTCATCAACGAATACCACTTATATCTTGATCGTGGTAATTACTTAGATGCAGATATTGCACTACAAATATTCCAAACGCGCTGTTCTGCGACAAGCAAATTAGTATTGGAGAAGTGGGGTTTTGACAATGATTTCCGTGAGGTTTCATCGAATGAAAAATATGAAGCATCGCGCCCAGAAGTCAGCTACCTAGATATTGCTCGTATCGCAAACCACTTATTAATGTTCCGTAACCAAGATGAACGCATTGAAGATCATGAAGTGGAATTCAATTTAACGGGTGCAGAAATCTTGTACGAGTTGAGCAATATGAGTGATACTGACTTCCATTGTGAAATTAAAGAAGTTCTAAGCGCAAGCGGTCTTTAATCTCTCAATACTTCATTTTAAGCCACGCTAAGCATCAGATAGTATTCTGAGCTGTTTATGCGTGGCTACGTATTTTGCTTACCTCATAAAGGAATCATTGAGTTTTATGTTCTCAGGGATGCTATTTATCTTTGCCCCATTGGTGGTGGGCTACTTAATTCCAATTTCTCAGGCGTCGGTACTTGATAAAATCAACAAGTCGACCTCATACCTGATTTACGTCATTCTCTCCTTGATGGGTTTAAGCCTTGCTGCGCTCGACAACCTCGGCAGCAACTTGCAAACCATCTTGCTTTACGCTGGTACTTTCTTCGTCTGTTTGGGCGCTTGTAACCTACTTGCCTTGCCGCTAGTCGATAAACTGCTTCCTTTGCAAACCGACCAAAACCAGAAAAAACTCCCACTGTCTTCTATGGCATTAGAATCAATCAAGCTTGTTGTCGTCGTTGGTGGTGGTTTGATTGCCGGTTTGATCTTGCCAATTGGTCTTTCTTGGGTGGATACAGCGAGCGAATGGATTTTATTTCTTCTACTGTTCTTTATTGGCATTCAATTGCGTAATAGCGGCTTAACCCTTAAGCAGATTCTGTTGAACAAACAAGGCATGGCGATTGCGACAGTCATTATTGCAACTTGTATGCTCGGTGGTGCAATTGCCTCAGTGATCTTGGATTTACCACTCTACCAAGCGCTGGCAATGTCTTCTGGCTTTGGTTGGTATTCGTTAGCTGGCATCTTGATGGGTGATGCATTTGGTCCCATTTTTGGCGGCGCTTCCTTCTTGATTGAATTGATGCGTGAGTTGGTCGCATTAGTTGCTATTCCATTGTTTATTCGCACCTACCCTTCAACAGCCATTGGTTACGCAGGAGCAACAGCAATGGACTTTACCCTGCCAGTCATCCAGACAACTGGAGGTGTTCGATGTGTGCCTGTCGCGATCGTAAGTGGTTTTATTTTGAGCTTATTGGTGCCTGTCATGATGCTTTTCTTTGTGTCTCTTGCTAGCTAGATCTCAGGAATATTCATTAACATCCATTACAATACGGCAAAAATTCAAATACCCACGTAACCTCAAAATGCTCAATTCAAAGAGAATTTTCTGGATTACCGCTTAGTTATCGAGCCCTTTGATTTTTAAACTCTTGGATCGGTAATCAGTGACAGGCAAGGCATAGTGCCTATTGGGGTTACAAAGGGAATTCAACCAAAAAGGAATAACAATGAAACGCTTTGTCGTTGCAGCGCTCCTCGCTACAAGCTCAACTTTTACCTTTGCTGCTGACCAGCAATGTCTTGCAAACAAATACGACGGTTATATAGACGCCTCTTTACAGTGGTATCAAGACCTTGTAGACCTAACCGTTACTCAATACCCAGATTTAAAAGAAGTAAGTCAATGGTTCTTAGAAGGTCGCCAACACCACTTTGAATTAAACCGTGAAGCGGTACATTACTTCCTGAAAAATGATCCTAGCCGTGTTGCTACAGAGCAACCTGTTGAAGCGTGGCTCAAGCTAGAACAACACGATGTGAAGCAGCTTGCAACACGCAGTGATGAGCTCGGTCAAGCTGCACAAAAAACGTTTAGTGATCGTCAATCGGCGAACCATCCAAAGAACTATGACCTACGTTCTGCATTTGCTGACTTATTGAGCCACCCAAAACAGATCGATTCTGCGCTTAATAAGTACAATCAATCAATTGCTAAGATTGAAAAGCAGAAGTGTGAATAAACCTCGCCCTAGAATTTCATTTCAGCAACATGGGTTTCAATAATTAAAACGGGACTTTGCGCCCGTTTTGGTTTAGATTGTGCCGCTCGCATTACCAAAATAACTACAAAGATTCTTTGCTATGGTTAAGGAACAAAAAACCGCTGACGTTAGCTTCGAGAGCTTGTTAAAGATCTTCACAATTCCTGAAGGTCCAGATTCTACGTTGACCAAAATCGACGAGAGTCTCTCCCAGAACTTGAACAAATTTCTTCGTGAACACATCGTGGCAGAAGAAAAGCCTTTACGTGAAATTGAGAAAGACTTTTCTTCTGCTCAGATTCCTGAGCAACCAGAGTTCGTGTCAGACCATACCGAGCACCTACTAGATACCTTGGTATCTCACTCGGTTCATACCTCTGCGCCAAGCTTTATTGGTCACATGACTTCTGCACTGCCGTATTTCTTAATGCCGCTGTCGAAGATCATGATCGCCTTGAACCAAAACTTGGTAAAGATTGAAACTTCGAAAGCATTCACACCACTTGAACGCCAAGTACTTGGTATGCTGCATCGCCTTATTTATGGTCAGGACGACAAGTTCTACCGTAAGTGGATGCACAGCGCGAAGCACTCTCTCGGTGCATTTTGTTCTGGCGGTACCATTGCGAACATTACTGCGCTTTGGGTTGCTCGCAATAAAGCACTAAGAGCAGATGGCGCATTCAAAGGGGTAGAAAAAGAAGGTCTGTTCAAAGCCATGAAACATTATGGCTATGAAGGGCTGGCAATTCTGGTTTCTGAGCGTGGGCATTACTCACTGAAGAAAGCTGCCGACGTACTTGGGCTTGGTCAAGAAGGATTAGTTGCCGTCAAAACAGACGCAAACAACCGCATTATCGTTGATGACTTGAAAGCAAAAATTGCGGAACTTGAGTCGCAAAATATCAAGCCTATTGCGGTGGTTGGTGTTGCTGGTACGACAGAAACCGGTAGCGTTGACCCGCTTCCTCAAATCGCTGAAGTGTGTGCTGAACACGATTGTCACTTCCATGTGGATGCAGCATGGGGTGGTGCGACACTGATGTCGAACAATCATCGTCACCTACTTGGTGGGGTCGAACTTGCAGATTCTGTGACGATTGACGCGCATAAACAACTCTACATCCCTATGGGTGCAGGTATGGTTCTGTTTAAAGACCCAGATGCGATGAAGTCAATCGAGCACCACGCACAATACATTTTGCGTAAGGGCTCAAAAGACCTAGGTAGCCACACCCTTGAAGGCTCTCGCTCCGGTATGGCGATGTTGGTTTACGCGGCAATGCATATCATTAGCCGACCTGGTTATGAACTGCTGATTGACCAGAGTATCGCCAAAGCGCGCTACTTCGCTGATCTTATTAACGAGCAAGAGGACTTTGAGTTAGTGTCTGAGCCTGAGCTTTGTCTGCTGACTTACCGTTATTTGCCAACCAATATGCGCGCAGCATTAGAGAAAGCACAAGGTACGCAGAAAGAGAAACTGAATGAGTTACTCAACCAACTGACTCAGTTTATCCAAAAGCGCCAGCGTGAAACAGGTAAGTCCTTTGTGTCACGCACTCGACTGAACCCAGACCAATGGCAACGCATGAACACCATTGTATTCCGTGTTGTGTTAGCGAACCCATTGACGACCAATGACATTCTAAGTGCGGTATTGGACGAGCAGCGCGAAATTGCTCAACAAGCCCCAAGCTTAATGGCAAAAATTAAAGAAACTGTCGACGACATTCTCAATTCTTAAGCGCCAATGTGAGTTACATCAAATTGAAAATTTCTTTCTTTTTGATGTAACTCAATCATCATTATTGTGCCACTAGAGCAACAAACCATCGATCCCACATCCAATTCTGTAGTTTTTACAACATTTTGTTTGAGGCTTGTCAAATTCTCACGAAATAGTAACCGTATTTGGTTTAGCCAGATTGAGGATCGGGTTTATACTGAATTTATGGCGCTGGTAGTTTTCGTTAACGCCCCTCTAGACCGAGAAGCCTTTGGGTTTCCATTCGTTAGCAGAGCCAGCGAGTTGTTCTCTATACCCTCGTGAACACTATGAATACATTAGAAAAAATTCAAAAAAATCTGGAGAATTTCAGTAAGTCAGAGCGCAAAGTTGCGGAAGTGATTATGGCGTCTCCACAAACTGCAATTCATTCAAGCATTGCAACGTTAGCTAAAATGGCTGACGTGAGTGAACCTACTGTTAACCGTTTCTGTCGTCGTCTGGATACCAAAGGTTTCCCAGATTTTAAACTTCACCTTGCGCAAAGCCTTGCCAATGGTACGCCTTACGTTAACCGTAATGTGGAAGAAGACGATGGTCCTGATGCCTACACGCACAAGATTTTCGAATCTACAATGGCGTGTTTAGATGTCGCAAAAAACAGCCTTGATGCGATGCAAGTTAATCGTGCAGTTGATCTCCTGACTCAAGCGAAGCGCATCTCATTCTTCGGTCTAGGTGCTTCTTCTTCTGTCGCACGCGACGCTCAAAACAAGTTTATCCGCTTCAACATTCCTATTACTTGTTTTGAAGATATCGTAATGCAACGCATGAGCTGCATTAACTGTAGCGACAATGACGTTATCGTTCTGATTTCTCACACAGGTCGTACTAAGAGCCAAGTTGAGATTGCGAACCTTGCACGTGAAAACGGTGCAACCGTTATTGCAATCACAGCAAAAGACTCACCACTAGAGAAAGCGAGTTCACTGGCTATTACACTAGACGTGCCAGAAGATACCGATGTGTATATGCCAATGGCAAGTCGCGTAGTACAAATGACGGTTATCGATGTCCTAGCAACAGGCTTCACGCTGCGCCGTGGTACTGGCTTCCGTGAAAACCTAAAGCGAGTAAAAGACGCATTGAAAGACAGCCGCTACGATAAGCTAAGTCAATACTAACGAATCTACAAAGGGGAGCTAAGTAGCTCCCCTTTTCGTATCTGTTCAGGTCGTATTTCTATTGATTCACATCCGATAGATCAGAGCGAGACTCCAGCACTTCTACTGAACTTACGTGATGCGAACTCTCTCCTACACACGCATCGCTACAATCACAAACTTGACGAAGAATGTACACCAACCGATCCTGCGTAAGGGGTAAGGGGTTGCCTTTGATTGCTACTGACTTCAAAGCATCATCCGCAACTTGCTCAAAAGAAGTTTGGCATACTCCAAACTTACCTAACTGAGGTAGCGCTAGCTTATCTAACACCATTTTCACCCAAAGCACGCCATCGTGCTCATTGGCATTAGTTCGGTCCGTCACTAATTGCGCTAAACGCTTATAACGACTGATCACATCACTTCGTCCTGCTTGCTTTGCCGCATTGATATTCTCTTGCATCACATGCGGAGCCAGACGTGCAGTAATCACACTATGCGGCGCATCAAGCTTGCCTCCCAATGCGGAAGCTAAACCATGCGCAGCGCCGAGCTTGGCATTTGTGATTGCCATTCCGCCTAAAAGTGCCGCAAAAGAAAGGTCTGATCTGGCTTTGTGACTGTCTTGTTTACACCCTGCAATTACTGAGCGGCTTAAGCGACGTAAACCTTCTTCACACACCATATCGGTAAGAGGATTTGGATCACCACAAACGTAGGCTTCCATAAGGTGAGTAAACGCATCCATCGCGCCACGACCAGAGGTATACTGGTCAGTACCATAGGTTAAGGTTGGATCAACAATCGCAACGTCTGCGAGCATTTCCGGGCTTCTTAAGCTTACTTTCACTTGGTCTTGCCCCGATTTAAGCACAGCATTTCTGGTTACCTCTGACCCTGTGCTTGCTGTCGTAGGAATAGCAATAAAATGAATCGGCTTGGTTTTCAAAGGAACGTTTCTTCCAACGACTTCGACGTAGTCATAGACGTCACCTTGGTTAGGTATGATCGCCGCGAGCGCTTTGCCCATATCAATGACACTACCCCCTCCAATCGCGATAACCATATCAGGTTGGAACTTGCGTCCAAGCACTGCGGTTTCTTCTACCATTGTGATATTAGGTTCACCATTGATGGCAACGTGTTGATAACGCATGTTCTGCGCTTTTAGATAATTAATGATAGGTGTGGCACGTTGCGTATCTTTACCAGTCACCAGTAAAACGCTGTAGCCAAATTGATTGATTACAGACAGCGAAGATTGGAGTGCTCCCTCGCCGAAGATAATCCGTGTCGCAGTCATAAACTGAAACATACACTTCCTCCCCAAAACAACAACTCACACTAGAGTGCTATGCTTTCCACCAAAAAAAGTTGACCAAGTGCACCTTGCCGCCATTAACCCTTCAAAAAGTGTGTTTTTATGCGTCACTTCACATACTTACGTCATGTGCTTTTGCGGTTAAGAATCATTCTAAAAAGTGACTTTTCATGGCTTTAAGCTTAGTGCGTGTTTAGTTTTTATACGATAGATTTCGCCTATCGAGACAAGAGGTAAATGCTGCTTTATTTCCGTATCTGGATCGGGCATAGTTGTCCCAAGAAACGAAAGCATGTACCGACATGAAGTCTAGTTGTGCTTTCAAAAAGAATAGATTTTAGGAGAAATAAGATTATGTTCGTAGTTATCTTTGGTCGCCCAGCTTGCCCATTCTGTGTTCGCGCGAAAGAGCACGCAGAAACACTTAAAGCAAAACGTGATGACTTCAACTACCGTTACGTAGACATCCACGCTGAAGGTATTTCTAAAGCTGACCTAGAGAAAACAGTTGGTAAGCCAGTAGAAACTGTTCCTCAAATCTTCATCGACCAAACACACATTGGTGGTTGTGATGATTTTGAAGCTTACGCAAAAGAGCACCTAGGTCTATTCGACGAGTAATTCAAATTACTGAATTTTTAAAAGCCGCTATTAGCGGCTTTTTTATTGTTTATTCAATTTGTTATTCCCTTACGTCAGGTAATAGTAAAACCTAAAAAAATTCACTTATCTTTTTGCTATATTTAGTTACAATTCGCAATTCTTAATCTTTTATTTGGCACACACTTTACCGAGCCACACAGTGAACATAGACGTCGTACACCTTCTTGAACAAAACCCTATTCTTCTAATCTTCGTCGTATTAGCAATTGGTCTTGCCATTGGTAAAATTCGCTTTGGGAACCTACAGTTAGGTAACTCCATAGGCGTCCTCATTACTTCTCTTGTTATGGGTCATCTTGGTTTCTCCTTTAACGCGGAAGCCCTAACCATCGGCTTTATGCTATTTATCTACTGTGTAGGTATTGAAGCTGGTCCAAACTTTTTCGGCATATTTTTCCGCGACGGTAAACATTATTTTATTTTGAGCATGACCGTATTAGTCTCAGCGGTAGGGTTAACCTATTTCTGTAGCCATTACATGGGACTCGATTTTGGTCTATCTGCGGGTATGATGGCCGGCGCTCTTACCGCTACGCCTGTATTGGTGGGCGCACAAGATGCGTTGAATTCTGGTCTTGCAACCATCCCACGAAACATGGATTTTTCTTTGGTATTAGAAAATCTATCGGTTGGTTATGCGATGGCTTATTTGGTGGGTTTGATCAGTATGATCATGTTCGCCAAACTGTTGCCAAAACTGCAAAAGCAGAATCTATCCGATTCAGCTCAGCAAATTGCGCAAGAACGTGGATTGGGTAACTCTAGCCAACGTAAGGTCTACTTGCCAATCATCCGCGCGTACCGCGTTGGTCCTGAGCTAATTGACTGGACAGATGGTAAGAACCTTCGCGAATTGGGCATTTACCGCCAAACAGGCTGCTACATAGAGCGTATTCGCCGTAATGGTATCCTTGCTCATCCAGACGGTGATGCAATCCTACAAGAAGGTGACGAAATCGCATTGGTAGGCTTCCCAGATAGCCATGCACGTCTTGATCCAAGCTTTCGCAACGGTAAAGAAGTATTCGACCGTAACTTGCTGGACCTTCGAATCGTCGAAGAAGAGATCGTGGTTAAAAGTGATGCAATTGCTGGTAAGCGCCTATCTGATTTGAATCTATCGGAATTCGGCTGTTTCTTGAACCGCGTAGTGCGTGCTCAAATTGAAATGCCAATGGACTTGGACATTGTTCTAGCCAAAGGTGATGTGCTCCAAGTAAGTGGAGAGAAGAGTCGTGTTCATGGTCTCGCTGAGAAAATCGGTTTCATCTCGATCCACAGCCAGATGGCAGACTTGCTCGCATTCTGTAGCTTCTTCATTCTAGGTATTATGTTTGGTTTGGTGACCATGACGTTTGGTCAAGTGTCATTCAGCCTAGGTAACGCAGTTGGCCTGTTGCTTTCAGGCATCACGCTGGGCTTCCTACGAGCGAACCACCCTACTTTCGGTTATGTACCGCAAGGGGCATTGAATATGGTCAAAGACTTAGGTTTAATGTTCTTTATGGTTGGCATCGGCTTAAGCGCCGGTGGCAAGATGTTTGAACACTTAACTCAAGTGGGTCCACAAATCATCGGTTTGGCATTTATCGTTAGTGTTGTGCCTGTCGTGCTCGCGTACCTAGTTGGCGCTTACGTACTTAAGATGAACCGTGCTCTACTCTTTGGTGCCATCATCGGTGCTCGTACGTGTGCACCAGCAATGGACGTAGTGAACGAATACGCGAAGTCGACTATTCCTGCCCTTGGCTACGCAGGTACCTACGCGATTGCCAATATCTTAATGACTTTAGCCGGTACGATTCTGATTATTTTGAGTTAATCTCTTTGAGCGCGCTTTTCAGGTGTGTTCAAGCAGCGCTCATTATTCAGCACAGAGATTCAAGACACAAAAAAGGCGCTCAATGAGCGCCTTTTTAATACCGTTAGAAACGATTAGATTTGAGTGAAATCTGTTTCTACTGCTGGGTTAACGTCTGCTTCGTAATCCACACCGTCAACACCAAAGCCGAATAGCTTCAAGAACTCTTCTTTGTACTCAACGTAATCAGTCAGCTCTTTTAGGTTTTCAGAGGTAATTTGTGGCCATAGATCTCGGCAGTGTTGCTGGATATCTTCACGTAGTTCCCAGTCATCCAGACGCAGACGGTTTACTTCATCTACTTCTGCTGCGCTGCCGTCTTCTTTGTAAAGACGTTGGCTGAACATACGGAAGATTTGCTCCATACAACCTTCGTGTACGCCTTCTTCACGCATTTTCTTGAACACCATCGCGATGTAAAGAGGCATGACAGGAATTGCAGAACTTGCTTGAGTCACAACAGACTTAAGTACCGCTACGTTTGCGCTACCGCCAGTTGTTGATAGTTTCTCGTTAAGTGCTGCTGCTGCGCGGTCTAGGTCCATTTTCGCTTTACCTAGAGCACCATCCCAGTAGATCGGCCAAGTAAGCTCTGTACCGATGTAGCTGTACGCCACAGTTTTGCAGCCATCTGCTAGAACGCCAGCTTCTGATAGTGCATTAATCCATAGTTCCCAGTCTTCACCGCCCATTACGGTTACTGTGTCTTGGATTTCTTGCTCAGTAGCAGGCTCTACGCTTGCTTCGATGATTACGTCTTTGTTGGTATCAACAGCAGTCGACGTGTAAGTTTCACCAATAGGCTTAAGTGCTGAACGGATCAGTTCACCCGTTTCTGGCATTTTACGTACTGGAGAAGCCAGTGAGTAAACCACCATATCCACCTGACCAAGGTCTTCTTTGATCAGATCGATTGTTTTCTGTTTTGCTTCATTTGAGAAAGCGTCGCCGTTTAGGCTTTTCGCGTACAGACCTTCTTCACGAGCTAGCTTCTCGAAAGCAGCCGCGTTGTAAAAACCTGCTGTACCTGGCTTCTTCTCTGTGCCTTCTTTTTCGAAGAAAACACCAATAGTTGAAGCGCCGCCACCAAATGCCGCAGCGATACGAGAAGATAGACCGTAGCCACTTGATGCACCCACAACAAGAACGCGTTTTGGCGCGTTTTTAATTGGACCTTGCGCTTTAGTGTAAGCAATTTGTTCTTTTACGTTAGCTTCACAACCCACTGGGTGCGTAGTAGTACAGATAAATCCACGAATTCTAGGTTTGATGATCATATTCAACTTCCTTTAAAAAACGTTGCTAGGATAAAAGGTTCAGCCCTACTTCGCACCTAATTTCTGTAAAAATGCTGCGAAAATGCAAGTGGTTGGAGCACTCAACAAAAAAGCTATAGGCTCAAACACGAAAAAGCACCTCAATTGAGGTGCTTTTCTTATTTTATGCGCGGTCGTATTACGCTGCCGAGTTCAAATGCGATTTTTTGCTTGGTGCATTAGTACGAACTTCTGAAAAGTCGTGGCTAAAATGGTCGACTTGAATCGCTTTATAGCGCAGTTTGTCTGCTGCCATAATTTGATCAATTTCTTGCTCAGTAAGTACGTCCGCTTCGAATGCTTGTTGTAGACGGTCATGCAATAAACCTTTACGCGCTACCTTGCCATCTTTCGCTGCTTTCATCAGTTTGCGTTCAAGAGGCTTCACGTCGTACATCGCAAGGAACGCTCGTTCCATGAGCCCTACGCTATCATCCTCTGATTGACCGATATAGCATAAGCTCGTCATTCGGTCACGTTGAGCTCCAGGCGTCATCATTGCCTCTGCAAGGCTCACACAGAGCTCATCGCTTGGAGCTTTGAAGTGATTACCCAATGGGAACAACAGACCTTTCAGAACGCCACCGACGTATTTCACTGGGAAGTTTGAATACGCTTCATTAAGCGACTTCGATGCGTTGTACAAACAGTGCTGAACGGCATAGTGCACAAAGTTCAAATCACCTTGTTGACGACCTTCATCTTCGTACTTCTTAAGTGCAGCAGACGCCATGTACAAGTAACTCAAACTATCACCGAGGCGTGCAGAGATCATTTCTTTACGCTTCAGATCGCCACCTAGAGTTAACATTGCAAAGTCTGCGCTCACTGCAAGTGCGCGGCTTAAGCGCGTGATGTCTTTATAGTATTGCTGCGTAGGACCGCTCATGTGCGCTTTAACAAAGTGAGAACCTGTCAATGCCGCGCCAAGAGCACCAAAAGTATTACCCATCGCATGTTTAATATGTTTGAACAACAATTCGTCAAACTCTTTTGCGCCTTCTTTTACATCTGGGTTTGCTGCTGCTTCCATTTCTTTCAAAACATATGGATGGCAACGTGTCGCACCTTGACCGAAGATCATCAAGTTGCGAGTCAGGATGTTTGCACCTTCAACGGTAATCGCAACGGGAATACCCAGATAGTGCTTAGCTAGGTAATTCATTGGGCCATCTTGAATCGCACGTCCTGCATGAATATCGAAAGAATCGTTCAGGATAGTACGAGCCATTTCGGTCATGTGGTATTTGGCAATTGCGGTCACGATGCCCGGCTTCTCCTTCATATCCAGAGAAGTGGTTGTCAGCGTTCGTGTCGCTTCCAACAGGTAAGTTAAACCACCAATGCGACCCATCGCTTCTGCCACACCTTCAAACTTACCAATCGACATACCAAACTGCTTACGAACATATGCATAAGCACCGGTTGTACGCGTTGTAAGGTGACCAATCGCGGTACCAAGTGCAGGAAGAGAGATACCACGACCAGCCGATAGACATTCCACCAACATACGCCAGCCTTTACCTGCGTATTCGGAACCACCAATCAACCATTCCATTGGAATGAATACATCATTACCGCGTGTTGGACCGTTCATGAATGCAGAGCCTAGTGGGTCGTGACGCTCACCGATCTCCACACCTTCATGATCTGCTGGTATAAGTGCACAAGTAATGCCCACGTCTTTTTTGTCGCCAAGTAGACCATCAGGATCTTGAAGCTTAAATGCCAACCCAAGGACTGTTGCTACTGGCGCTAGAGTGATATAACGCTTATTCCAGCTAACACGGATACCAAGAACTTCTTCTCCTTCGTGAGTTCCGTAACACACTACGCCTTGATCTGGAATGCCACCGGCATCAGAGCCCGCTTCTGGACCTGTAAGGGCGAAACACGGAATGTCCGTACCATCTGCTAAACGCGGCAACCAATAATCTTTCTGTTCTTGAGTACCATAGTGAGACAGTAACTCACCAGGTCCCAGAGAGTTTGGAACCATCACTGATACCGCAGCACTGATACTACGTGTTGCGATGCGAGAAACGATGGTCGAGTTAGCCAGTGCTGAGAACTCACGACCGCCATACTCTTTTGAAATGATTAACGAGAAGAAACGCTCTTTGCGCAAGTATTCCCATACTTCAGGCGAAAGATCTCTGTCTTCCTTAACGATCTTTTGATCATCAAGCATTTCAAGCAATGTTTCGAGTTCATTGTCCATGAAAGCTTGTTCTTCAGAAGAAAGCGCAGGTTTTGGATAGTGATGTAACGTCGTAAAGTTAGGTTTGCCTGAGAACAGCTCAGCATCCCACCATACGCTACCCGCTTCCATCGCTTCTTTTTCCGTGCTCGACAATGGAGGGAGTACTTTCTTAAACATTTTGAATGCTGGGTCACTAATCCATTTTCTTCGTAGAGAGCTCATAGTTCAGATCCTTTTGTTCACGTCACCGCTCGCGGCTTTAACTTATTTTATTATTGATTTAATTTTGTTTACTTGGCTGACATACCTGCCGACAAGTATGGAATCAGAAGATCAACGACAGACTTTGCATCGACCTCTTTTTCAAACTTACTTTCTGCAATCTCGGTTAACGCTTGGCTTGATGCCATAGTGAAAACACAAGTGCCTAGTGTGAAGTGCAATCTCCAGAACAACTGTTCTTCCGTCAATTCCGAATTTGCTTTCATGATGGAAAACATAAACAGCTTTAGCACTTCCTCATATCTTGTACTAATAAACCAACGTAAATGACCTTGGACATCGGTATATCCACGACCAATTAGCAACATAAATAACGCAGTACCATTCGGACGCACATCATTCAGTGCTCTTAGAGGCAAACGTAGCGATTCAAACACTTCATCCATGTTGTAATCATCGCGCGTGTTTAACTCGATCAAAGACGTCTTAATATTTGGCATTAGCGCTTCTAGGTATCGGTCTAATACTGCCCTCACCAGCGTTTTCTTATCGCCAAAGTGGTAGTTAACCGAAGCTAGGTTGACATTCGCCTTACCAGTAATGGTTCGTAGTGATGTGTCATTGAAGCCGTATTCTGCAAATAGTCCTTCTGCTACATCGAGTATTTTTTCTTTAGTTGTACTTCTCGGGGCCATTTCAATCACTCGTATTAAACAACTGTTTGAAATATACTCCCGAAACCTGAGATTAACAAATGATTAACATCACATTTTCAAGCATTGGTCTGACCAGACAAAAGAAGTGCGAACTTAACGGAATGAATTTAAAGCGAATATTGTTTTGTGAAAAAAAATTCTAAAAAAAATGGAACTGTTTGGAATTGTCTCGGTCTGAATTACTGTAACAACTAGGGCATTTAAAGTTTCACAGGCCGTCAAACTTGTTTCTATCTAGTTGCTACATTGCTGCTTTTTCTTATTAACTCCTATGTTTGTATCCGCCCAGACAATTTTTCGTCTGGGCTTTTTTTCGTCTGTCATTTGAGTTTGCCGCCTTCACTTAACCTTGTATTACGTTGAACAAACTTCACCGATCCTCGGATACAAAAAAGCCCCCCTGTCGGGAGGCTTTCGTTAAATTATTCTATCTTAGCTTACGCTTTTTTCTCGCTTGCGACTTCTTCAGCCGCTTTCTTTGGCAAGGAGAAGTGCAGTAGTGCGTAACCAATTACAGCAGCTGTCGTTGAGCCCATCAGGATACCTAGTCGAGCGTAAGTATCAAATTCTGGACTTACATTGCCAAACGCAAGTGACGAGATGAAGATCGACATGGTGAAGCCGATACCACACAACACGGACACAGCGAAAATATGTACAAAGTTCACACCTTCTGGCAGCTTAGCCACGCCCATTTTCACTGCAGCCCAGCTAAATGTGAAGATACCAAGTGGTTTACCAACCAACAGACCCAGCGCAATACCCAGAGGCAACATTGAAGTCAGACCTGACATCGATACGCCTTCTAGTGAGATACCTGCATTTGCAAAAGCAAACAGAGGAAGAATACCGAATGCTACGTATGGGTGAAGTGCGTGCTCCATGTGTTTCAGTGGAGAGTGCTCGCCCTTCTTGCCTTTAAGTGGGATAGCGAAGCCGATAACCACACCTGCAAGTGTTGCGTGAACACCAGATTTAAGTACGGCAAACCATAGTATCGCACCGACAATCATATAAGGTGTTAGCTTGGTGACCTCTTTTGCGTTCAGCATGAACAAGACACCCGTCATGATGAAGCCGACAATCAATGCCATCGTTGATAGGTCGCCAGTGTAGAACAGCGCAATAATCACAACCACACCAAGGTCATCAATGATCGCCAACGCAAGTAGGAAAACCTTCAAGCTGATTGGAACACGCTTACCAAGAAGCGCCATGATACCTAGAGCGAACGCAATGTCTGTTGCCGCAGGAATTGCCCAGCCAGAAATCGCTTCTGCATCACCTGCGTTGAAAGCAACGTAGATAAGTGCCGGAGCTAACATACCACCTACCGCTGCAATTGCAGGGAAGATTGCGGTTTCTTTTGATTTAAGTGCGCCTTCAAGCAGCTCACGCTTTACTTCAAGACCGATTAATAGGAAGAACACAGCCATCAGGCCATCGTTGATCCAGTGAGACACTGACATACCAAATACATAAGTATGCAGCATTGCTTGATAACTTTCGCCAAGCGGTGAGTTTGCAATGGTCATAGCGATTGCTGCTGCAATCACAAGAAGGATACCGCCTGCGGATTCCATTTTGAAAAAGTCACGAATGACATCGTTCATGGTTTCGCCCTTATATTTATTATCTTAATAAACGATTAACAAAGAATGATGAGAGTGTATAGCTGCTGAAAATTTTAGAATAATCGCTTGTTTAGAGTTTAAACTTCGATTTTTCCGAGGTTTCATTTACGAAACATCGTATTTTTCAACAAGAACATAATTATTTACAAGACCTGCCTATCTCCTTATAAGCTCAATCTATTCACATAGACTACTATTAAGTTAGTATAATATCTGACTAATTTTCGTGATTAACGTGCGGTTTTACACCGAAAACTGCGTGTTTCAGTAACAAAAAAGCCACCCTTGTTGGGTGGCTTTTTCGTTGTTTCTAGTAACCGGTGAGTTGCATAAAACCCCAGGCTTCATTGGAACCCGATGCGAGTATCGGTCCTTCCCAATATGGAATCACAAAAGGAAGCCACATGTCCGATTTTATGATCCGTGTCGTTAAATTGATGTTTTGCCCGGGGACATTGATGATCCACTGAAGCGGTAGCCTTGTTCCATTAGACAAGTTAGTGACGTGCAGTGGCGTCATCGTCAGCTCTTTTTCTGTTAGGTTTATCACCTTGCCAGAACGCGTTGATAGTGTGCCGAATAAATGAGGAACCTGACCATTATGACGATAACGACTCACTGTAAGCGCTCGTCCATCATCAAGGTTAAACACAAACCAATCCCAACCTTGCTGCCCTTCGCCAATCAGACCACTTCCCCACTCCTTCTGTGTCCATCCAGAGCCTGATACCGGAATTTCACGTCCATTAAGGGTAAGGGTACCTTTGACATTGAGAAACGGCGCACTGAAGCTAAAAGACGCGATAGATTGTAGCGCATGTTTAACTTGGAACCCTTTGTCACCATTAACAACAAAAGGACCGCTCGTTGTAGTATTTAAGTCAATTGCAAACGTATCAGTCGAGACATCAAGATTTCCTGGGAATGGTGTGGAGCCAAGCGCACGCCAAGTCCAGTTGTCAATCCATAAACGGAAAGGACGATTCGTCATGCCCGCCTGCCCAATCCCTCCACGAGCGACACGCTGCTCTTTCCAAACATGCGAGCCAGAACTGACGACAATATGAGAGATAAACAATTGTGGGTTTTGCCAACCTCGAGTATCACGCTCGTCGGTAGCAACGCGGAAATAACTCCATTGAATGTTGTAAACCTTGCCGTGCTTGTCTTGCACCTTCGCAAAGTAGTTCCACCATTCATGTTGGTAGTCTGGATGAAAACGGAAATCATGCGGCAGCGAAACGTGCTCATTTGGTAGAACTGGCTCGAAGATAGTCTTACTTTCGCGCTTTAATACATCGCTGATTTCACTTTGTTCAGTTGCTGTCGCTTCCGCCCAATACGTAAAATAAAGAGTCATGCCCGCGAGGGTGACAAATACGACAAACACTAATGCAGAAAGAGATAGCAGCTTTTTGAGTTTCATGTTTTTCACTACAGCGCATCCCTCAATGACTTCATTGGCGTGCTCTTAATCATCCTGATAACAGGTAAAGCTCCTGCTATCATGATCGCCAACATTGCCCAAGCGATCGTTTGAGCGTATTCCCAAGGAATCGTCTGTAACTCTAGCGACCAACCAAATGATTGTTTAATGATGATATCAACGATCAAGTGTGCCAATGCTAAACCAAGTGGGACTGCAATGATGGCTGAGATGGTACCGAAGACAAATAACTGTAAACCACCCAACATGACTAGTTCTTTGCCTGATACACCCATACACCGCAGTAGTGAGAAGTGTCTTTGCCGAGAAAGTTCTCCCGCAAGTGTTGCAAAGAACAAACCAAATACCGCAATGATCAGAGTGATGTTGCCCAAGGTGCCTGCAATAGCAAAGGTATGGTCAAACACACGCATAGCTTGGTTGTAGATATTGTTGTTATCAAAGACTCGGTCTTGGGACAAACGGAATACGTTCTCTAATCTACGCTTCAAGCCTTCGCCATTGACATTATCTTCCAGCAAAACACCAAGTCCAACATTACCAGAGCCCGCAAACGCATACAGCCAATTTCGATGAGACATCATGATTTGGTTATATGGGTTGCCATAGTCGTAGTACACGCCAACCACTTGCCAACCTCCCCCTAAGGGAGGTTGAAGGTCGATATAGTCGCCAGGGCGAATGTCGAGCTTCAAAGCCATGGATTCACTTACCATCAAACTCTTAGAATGGTGCAAGTGATACCAGTAATTTGGAACACCTAGTTTCACCGTAAGAGAGTCCAACTCTCCTTCTGAAGAACCCGTGCTCACCACTTGTAATGCACCGCGCTCAGTAGGGACATCTTTTTCCCAACGCCACCAAACAGCATCCACTTCGGGTTGCTCTTTTAACCAAGCACTCATGCGTGCTGCTGAGTTATTAGTTGGGTAAATATAGATATCAGCCGCAAGGCGTTGGCTCAGCCACTTATCCGTTGTATCACGGAAGCTGCCCACCATGGTCTCCACGCCAATGTTCGCTGCCAATGCGAGCATAAATGCCATGGTTGCTACACCACGATAACTCATACTTGCTGCAGCATCGGCAAAGAACCAACGTACACGAACCCAACGAAGTGAATAAGAGAAGCTTTGGAACATATGCCACATCAAAAACGGCATAAACAACGCCACACTGATCAGCATGAGTGCGATAATCGCAAATCCCGACTCTTGAGTTTTTGGCGCTTGATAGACGGCAACTGCAGCTACACAGAACGCACACGCCGCGAAAGCCTGCCAAGAGAACTCTCGCCCAGCAAAACGCATCAGAGACAACCGAGAAGAAAGTCGAATCGGTTGTGACTTTAACAAGCGAATCAGCGGCCACAGACACGAAATCAAAGCGCCCATCGCTGACATTGCCAAACTGTACAGGCTCGACTCCCATGACCAGCCAATCGTCAAACCGACGTTTGCGTCATAAAGATCGCTCAAGCTTGAAGAGACAGCAGGGATAAGCTCATTTGCCAAAATAAGACCAAAGAAGTTACCACACGCCCAAGCAACAAGAACAAGGATGGTCAGTTCAAGCATAAGCGCTTGCGCCAATTGCATGCCATTCACCCCCGTTTGACGGAGGATACCAACCAAGCGCTGACGTTGAATAAAAGACAACGACATTGCTTGATAGAAGATGAATAAGCCAACTAAGAACGACAACATACCCATCGCCGTTAAGTTCATGTGGAATGCTTTTGTCAGTGACTCTAATTCGGAGCGGCTGTTACGCACCAGTGTCATACCGTTTGGCAGCATATTTTTTAGTGCCAACATTTTCTCTTCGGACATTTCACCACAAGCAATAGCGGACAAACCGGAGCTGCGCTTAAGCATACGAAGAAGAGAAATATCGGTAACGAGGCGAGTGCCAGAGAGTAAGTTGTCCGTATCGACTTTTAGCGGTCCAAGTCGACTGCCATCATTGAGCTCAATAAAGTCGCCATCATTCCATTGCATGTGTGCAGCCAGATCTTGGCTAGCAAGGATAGGATACGGAGGCTTCATTAAAGACAACATAGGAAGGTCTTTAAGTGATTTACCTTGGTGAAGCGGCAACAGCGCTACAGGATCAACGCCTACTAGCATCAGGCTTAAGTCGGCTTTCGTATCGAGATGAAGAATATCAAAAGGCGCACATTGGTTGAAACCAGCGCGACGTAATTGAATATAAAAGCCCTGAGGAATTTTGTTAGCAGAATGCTTAGTACGAATACGGTAAGGCAAAGGGTTTGAAAAAAGTTTCTCACCGGTTTCGTAGCTCTGTTTAGCGTGTTGGTTAATAGAAGTCACACCGACAAGGAGGGACACCCCGAGGGTTAAACCAAGCCAAACAAGAATGATTTGAAGTGGATAGCGACGGTAATGACCGAGTAGTGCCTTAACTACGGGCCATAACATGTAGCTGTCCTCCTTGAAGACGGATTCGACCTTCCATGTGTTCTGCCACTTTTTCACTGTGTGTCACCAGCAGCAAAGTACACTCTAACTGGCGAGCAAGACTCGTTAGCAAACGCATTACCGCTTCAGCATTACGCTCATCCAAGCTACCAGTCGGCTCATCGGCAAGCAGGATTTTCGGTTCCATGTACAAGGCACGAGCAATCGCAGCACGTTGTTGCTGACCACCAGAGACTTCCTCAGGGTAACGACCTAAAAGCGGCATAAGGTCTAGAGCTGAAAGAATTTGACGCCACAAGCCTTTATCTTCTGGTAAGCCTTTTAATTGGCGACAAAAACGGATGTTGTCAGCGATGTTCAAAGTAGGAAGTAGGTTAAACTGCTGGAAGATATTACCAATATTGTTGCGGCGGTATAGAGTTCTTAAGTGCTCTGGAGCGCTGTGCATGGCGAAACTTGGGTACTGGATCTCACCAGAATCAGCGGTATCAAGACCAGCTATCAAGTTAAGTAAGGTACTTTTACCTGAGCCACTTTCCCCCATTAATGCAACTTGTTCACCTTGTTGTAATGTTAATTCTGCCCCTTGTAGTACAGGATGAAATTCTCCCCCGTCTACATAGCCTTTACATAGGTCTGACAGTTTTAACATTGATTTTGCCGCTCAAATGGTGTTTAAAAATTGGAATCAGAATCTACACTAAAATCCTGTTGGTAGGAAGTATTTTGAATAGTTGATCACACTATCAGAGTACAAATGCAACTTGTCTCGCGACACCATTCAAGCTTCGATCAAATTTTTCATCCATTTCTTGCTCGCCATGCGGTGTAGACATGTTCCCCACTTCACCACTTCTTCGGTCAAAAACAGCAAATAAACCCACTGAGGCTCAAAACCAAGATAAATTGCACCAAAAGCAGCAAGAGGGATACTGATCACCCATTGCGCGATTAGATCTTGGTATAAACAGAACTTCACATCCCCACCCGCACGAAGTACACCAACAATAGCCATCATAGGTACAGAGCGAAGAACCACACCGATCGCAAGAATCACCATAAACTGTTCAGCTAGGTGGCGCGTTTCTGGCGTTAGAGCACTAAAGGCATCGAGAATAAGTTGGTTTGAGAGCAGAAGTAAAATCGCGACAACAACAGCTATCAACACATTGAGAATCACGGTTGCCCACGCTTGGTAGTAAACCGGACCAAAGTTCTTTGCGCCTAATTGATTACCCACCAATACCGCAGCAGCGTTAGACGAGCCAATCATCATAGCAAGAGCAATCGACTCTACGGGCGTCATTACTGACAATGCCGCTAAGCCTTGCACGCCTGCTTGTCCCATAATCGCGTGATAAGCAAACAAGCCGCCCGCCCATGCTAGGAAGTTAAATGTTGTCGGAAGGGAAAGTTTTAAGAAACGGGTGATTTTATCCAAAACTAAGCTGGCACGAATGTCATCCAAGCCAAAAGCAATGATGTGCTTTTTAAACCACAGATAACTGAATAAACAGGTTACTTCAATTGCGCCACTGATGACCGTCGCAATGGCAGCCCCTTTAATCCCCATCGCAGGAAAGCCAAATTGCCCAAAAATAAGCACCCAGTTAAGAAAGATATTAGACAGAATGCCGATGCCGCTAAAAAACGTACTTAACCCCGGTTGATGCATGGCGCGTAGACCCACCGCCATACTGGCAACACAAGCCACGGCAAACATGCTGACCGATGAGATCACCAGATAGTCGGCACCAAGACGAATCACTTCTTCTGAATCTGTTGTCAGACGCATAATGGGCTCGGGGAACAACACAAATAACACGACAGTGAAAGCCGCGAATACCATGGAGATCATCCAAGTGAGTGAAGTACTCTGGCGCACCCCCACTTTATCGCCCGCCCCCCAATATTGCGCCGTTAACAAGGCACCACCAGTTGTTACGCCAAGCAACATAATTGTAGTAACAAAGGTCGCTCTAGCTGCAACACCCACAGCCGCAATTTCTGCCTCACCCAACTGACCAAGCATCAACACGTCTACTAAGCCACGGCTGGAGAACATCATACTCTGTAAAGTAATGGGTAATGCGATAGCAAATAGTCGACGTAAAAACGACTTATCAGCATGAATAACCAATTGTGAGAAAAAAGTCATGCTCGCTCCGACGACAACTTATTGATAGAACGGGAAAAGTGTCTCATGATTATACCCAGTGGTGACTAATCCACCAGCAATAAAAGGACTCAGAATGAAAAAGGTGTTGGTACTTGGTGCTTCAGGATACATTGGTTCACAGCTTCTTCCACAACTGCTTGATAAAGGTTACATTGTCACAGCAGCAGCCCGTCATATTGACTATTTAGAATCCCGAACTCAGCCACACCCTAATCTCACACTCACTTATTTAGACCTCGCCGATGCAGAAGCGACGCTCGAAATCGTGAATGATTTTGATTTGGTTTTCTTCCTTGTGCACGGTATGGCGCAAGGTCACGACTTTGTTGAATACGAATTAAACCTCGCAGAGAACTTCAAAAATGCCCTTGAGAAAAGTCGTGTAGAACACGTTATTTACTTAAGTGCAATTCAGCCTCAAACTGGCAACTCTCAACATTTGGCAGCACGCAAAGCGACGGGAAAGATCATTCGCCAAGCCGGTGTGCCTGTTACTGAACTTAGAGCTGGCGTCATTATCGGTCCCGGTTCTGCGGCATTCGAGATCATGCGCGACTTTGTCTATAACCTGCCGATTCTAATTGCACCTAAATGGGTAGACTCCAAAGCCAACCCAATCGCCCTACCCAACCTCAATCACTATTTGCTTGAATTGGCAGAAACCAAACCAACAGAAAGTGAAATTTATGAAGTTGGTGGTCCAGATACACTAAGTTATCGCGATCAATTTGAAGTAATCTGTAAGGTCACTAAGAAACCTTACCGACTTTGGTCAACACCCCTGCTGACACCTAAAATGGCATCGTATTGGTTAGCTATTGTGACATCTGTCCCCGCAAGTATTGGTAAAGCGCTACTTGCAGGTTTGGAACACGATTACATTGCTGATACCAAAGCCATTCATGAGCGATTCCCTCAAGAGCTGATCAGCTATGAGCAGTCCGTTACAAACACCATAGCAACTGAAGGGACTTTTGTACGCAGTAATGTTTGGGGATTTGAGCCTGCAGCACTCAAACGTTGGCAACCAGGCTACGGGTACTATCCAAAACAAGCGGGAGCTAACATCAAGACCAAAGCCTCTGCGGAATCACTTTGGAAAGTCGCGCAAAAGATCGGAAGCCCGGAAAAAGGCTATTACTTTGCCAATCTCCTTTGGCGAACCCGCGAGTGGCTTGATATCTTCTTTGGTGGTGGGAAACCTATTCGAGTTTCACCACCAGGACCAGAGCTTAAGGTGGGTGACTTCATTGATTCATGGAAAGTCATTCGCTGTGAAGAGAACCTGTTCCTCTCACTGTTCTTTGGAATGAAAGGACCGGGACTTGGTCGTTTGGAAATCACGATTAAAGACGATGGCGAAGAGCGTGAGTTCGACATTACCGCATGGTGGCACCCACAAGGCTTTCCGGGCTTACTTTACTGGTTTGCGATGATGCCCGCGCACCTATTTATCTTTAAAGGAATGGTGAAAGCCATCGCCAAAGAAGCAGAAGTGCTGGAAAGCCAAAGCAAAGTCTAACCTGACGGTTAAGGCAATAATCGGCGGATATTTTCTAGATGAGCAAGTATTTCTTGCTTGTCATAAAGTGTATCCGCCTTTGCTGATGTGCTTTGTCGTTCAACCAAGCTGACAGGCAATACTTCTGACACAACGCCTTGTCCTTTTTCCATCTGGCTCAGCACTAACTTGACCGCCCTTCGTCCAAGTTCGTTGAAATCTTGCTTAATCGTTGTCAGAGGGGGTGAGAAAAATTGGCTATCTTGAATGCCATCAAACCCAACCACAGACACGGTTTTAGGGACATTAATACCCGCCTCCGAAAGCGCACATAACACGCCAAGCGCCATCTGATCATTCGCCACCAATACAGCATCAAAAGGTACACCTTTTAACACGGCGTCTTTAACTGCGTTGTAGCCACTGGCAGCTTGCCAGTCCCCCTCATAGAATGCCGTTTGCATCAGTCCACGCTGCTGAATCTGTGACTGCCACTCTTGGTAACGAATCTGAGAAGCCGTGGATGCCTTGGGTCCAGAAATGCACACAAAAGATTCGCGTTTGTGCTCAATCAAATGGGAGATCGCCAAATTTGCCCCAGATTTATGATCACAACTGAGAGAATTAACGGGCGTCCCCTCGGGTACATCGATAAAAACCAGCGTGAGCTGACTGAACTGCTCCACTAGGGTCTCTGCCATCTCTCTGGTTACTGGGGCGTTGATGATAATGGCATCAACTTGTTGGGCAATAAGCTCTCGGATTGCACTACGGAATTCCTCAATGGAGTTGTCACCTAACACTGCCAGCGCCGTCGCGTAATCCATCTCATGTGCTTGGTTGCGAACGCCATTAGCAATAAGAGCCACACCGTGCAGTGAGATATCCAAAGAGACAATACCGATGATCCGCGACTTCGCTCGGCTCAACATTTGTGCCCCTTTGTTCGGCACGTATCCAAGCTTTTTGATTGCGTCGTTAACTCGCTTTCGTGTTTCTTCTGCGACGTTATCCGCGCCGTTGGTTACGCGCGATACGGTTTGCGTCGAGACACCTGCTAACCGTGCAACATCTTTAAACGTAACTGCCACTGCGTTCTCCTATTCTGATTTGCTGTTCACTCTACCAAATTTATTCGAATGTTCTCGTGAACAATGTCGTAAAAAACATGAAAAAATGTTCCCGAAAACAGCAGATCTAGCACACAAAACTGCGTTCTAAAACCTGTTCAAAGTCACATTTAAACGGCTATTTAATCGAAATAAAACCAAACAAGCGCATGATTATTTGCAGACTAAATGTTTGCGAAAACAGAGAAACAACATGCAAAAAATTGTTCACTTAAAATCCAAGAATCACAGCATGATCATTAAAGTGGATCGTGTTCCTGAAATCCTTCATTGGGGCGCAAAAATCGCTCAGATCGATCCCGATTTAATGCTCTCAACCGAACGTCCTATCTCGCAAGCTCGTCTTGATGTCGACGTACCTTTATCACTCTGCCCTGAGCTGGGTAGTGGTCACTTTAATGCGCCTGGGATTGAGGGACATCGCAATGGCGAAGACTGGGCTCCCGTGTTCACAACCACATCCATAGAGCACGATGACAACAGCGCGACATTTACCCTGCAAGATGACATTGCCGGTCTTGAATTATTGATTGAGCTACAACTGGACTTTAACAGTGATGTGGTACAAAAACGCATCACCGTAAAAAACACAACTGCCGGTGAGTATTGCTTGGGTAAGCTCTCCTCTACCCTGCCACTTCCTAACCATGCAAACGAGCTGATGACGTTTCACGGACGCTGGTGCCATGAGTTTCAAACTCAGCGTTTGAGCTTTGAGCATGGTGGCTTTATGCAAGAAAACCGTCGCGGTCGCACCTCTCACGAAAACTTCCCAGGTTTGTTCGCAGGCACTAATGGCTTTAGTGAACAATTGGGACAAGTTTGGGGCTTCCACCTTGGTTGGAGTGGTAACCATCAACTGCGTGCCGATGTTCGTAGTGACGGTCGCCGTTTTGTTCAAGCAGGTGAACTGCTGTTGTCTGGTGAAAAGCGCCTACAAAGCGGTGAAACCTACCAATCACCATGGCTTTACGCGACATACAGTAACTCGGGTTTGAATGGAATATCAGAGCGATTCCACCAGTTTGTTCGTGCCAATATTATTCAATTTCCAAACAACAAGCCTCGTCCTGTTCACTTAAACACCTGGGAGGGCATCTACTTCGATCATAAACCCGAATACATCATGCAGATGGCAACCGAAGCTGCCGAGATGGGTGTCGAGCGCTTCATCATTGATGATGGTTGGTTCATAGGTCGTGATGGCGAACGCGCTGCACTCGGTGACTGGTACTTGGATGAAACAAAGTACCCAAATGGTCTTGAGCCTGTCATCGAGCACGTAAACAACAAAGGCATGGGGTTTGGTCTTTGGGTTGAGCCAGAGATGGTCAGCCAAGATTCAAATCTATATCGCCAACACCCAGATTGGGTATTGGGTCTGCAAGGCTACCACCAGCCCTCCGGTCGCTGGCAATACGTCTTGGATTTGCAAAACCAAGATTGCTTCAACTACCTGTTTGAACGTTTGAATGACTTACTGACTCGTTACAACATCGGCTACCTGAAATGGGACATGAACCGTGAATTGGTTCAACCGGGGCATCAAGGTAAACCAGCTGTACATGGTCAAACGAAAGCGCTTTACCGCTTGCTGGACGAGCTTCAAGCAGCGCACCCTGCGGTTGAAATTGAGTCTTGCTCTTCGGGTGGTGGTCGTATTGATTTTGAAATCCTTAAACGCACTCACCGTTTCTGGGCTTCTGATTGTAACGATGCGCTGGAACGTCAAGCGATTCAGCGTGGTATGAGCTACTTCTTCCCACCTGAAGTCATGGGCGCTCACATTGGTCCTGCAGAGTGTCACTCAACCAATCGTCGTCATGCGATCAACATGCGTGGTGTGACAGCGTTAAGCGGCCACATGGGTGTGGAGCTCGATCCAGTAAAAGAAAGCGCGGAAGAAAAACAAGCGTTTGCTCATTACATTCAACTGCACAAACAGTATCGCGATTTGCTTCATTCTGGACGTACTTTCCGCATCGATCCTGCCGATCAAAACCAGAACATCTATGGCGTTGAGAACGGGCAAGAAATGCTGATTACGGTGTGTCAGTTGGCAATGCCAAATCATGCGCTGCCATCTCCACTTCGCGTTAGCTGTGCGGATGAAAACGCCCGTTACGAAGTCAAGATTGTTGAAATGCCAAAAACCAGCTTCCAGTTGATGAAGCAACGTCCGCAATGGCTAGACAAAACCCTGACACTAAGTGGCGATAACTTAAAGGAAATTGGGGTGACGCTTCCGATTCTCGACCCTGAATCGGCACTGATTGTACACCTTAAGAAAATTTAAACCTCTATCTGTGCCCTCTAACGACCGGGTTTCAACTTCGCGTTGTTCCTGATAAAACACTCCTATACGCGCTAGAGGGACACCCTACAACTAACAAGCAAAACTTAATTGCTTAACTTGTTAAGGAAACAAAATGTCTATTACAGTATTACTTTCGTTCTTGCTGTTTACAGGCTTTGTTGTGGTGTTCACTTACAGCAAAGTTAAAAACGATAAACACACCTCTCAAGATGGCTTCTTCCTTGGTGGACGAAGCTTAACAGGTGGGCTGATTGCCAGCTCCTTGATTCTTACCAACCTGAGTGCTACTAGCTTTGTTGGCATGAGTGCACAATCATACACCCACAACATGAGTGTGATGGGCTGGGAAGTGGCATCTGGCGTTACACTGGTTATCATTGCGCTGCTGCTTGTTCCTCGCTACCTTAAGCAAGGCATCACCACCATTCCTGACTTCTTAGAAAGTCGTTACGACATGTCGGTGAAGAAGTTCGTTACCCTGTTGTTCTTGTGCCAATACGTCATCAACATTCTACCTACCACTCTTTACGCTGGCGCTGTGGTACTGGGCGAAATCTTTGATGTGCAAGGTTTATTGGGTATTTCTGAGTTCAGCTCTATCGCCCTTATTTCTGCCACTATCGGTTTGCTGGGTTTCTTCTACGCGATTTACGGCGGTCTAAAAGCCGTGGTAATTGCAGACACGATCAATGGCGTAGGCTTGATCACCGGCGGTTTGATGATCCCTGTATTTGGTCTGATGGCATTAGGCGGCGGTAACTTTATGGAAGGTTTAGACGTATTGCTGACTGCCGCCCCAGAAAAGCTGCAATCCGTAGGTAAAGAAACCGATCCACTGCCGTTCTCTACCCTGTTCACAGGTCTATTGTTGGTGAACTTGTACTACTGGGGTACTGACCAATCTATTATCCAACGTGCACTTGGCGCGAAGAACCTGAAAGAAGGTCAGAAAGGTGTGATTCTCGCGGGTGCGATTAAAGTTATCTCTCCACTTTTCCTAATCATTCCCGGAATCATTGCGTTCCATATGTTTGGCGCAGATGCAGGCAACCCAGACACGATGTACACACGCTTGGTGAACGAGGTATTGCCTAAGCCGCTTGTTGGTTTCTTTGTTGCGGTCATGTTCGGCGCAATCCTAAGTACCTTTAACGGTGTATTGAACAGCTCAACAACCTTGTTTGCTTTGAACGTTTACAAGCCACTATTTGGCAAAGGCAAATCGGATGAAGAGTTAGTCGGGAAAGGTCGTATCTTCGGCGTTATCATTGCGATCATTTCGGTCTGTATTGCCCCTTTCATCATGTACGCACCAGAAGGCTTGTTCCAATACCTACAAATGGTTGCGGGCTTCTTTAGTGTGCCTATCTTCACCATCGTATTTGTAGGCTACATTTCCAAACGTGTACCGGCTATTGCCGCTAAAGTTGCTTTGGTCGTATTTGTTAGCTCTTACGCTGCGATGCAATTGGTCTTTGGTACACCAATCCACTTCCTACACCAATTGGCGATTCTATTCGTCGTGTGTACTGCTCTGATGTTTGCGATTGGTCACTTCATGCCACGTGAAACAGACTACGTAATGCCTGTAAATGAGAATATCGATGTGACGCCGTGGTCATTCCGCTTTGAAGCATCAGCGGTCATCATCTACATGGTATTGGGCGCTTACGTAATGTTCTCAGACTTCGGTTTTGTCTCAAGCGATCCGACTATCATGCAAGTGTACGGGTTCTGTGGTCTGGTCTTGATGTTCGGTGTGGTTTCTAACTACTTCATCAAGCGTAGAAAGCATAAGCAAGTGACTAAACTGAATGACATGTACATGCCATAAATAAGATCGATAAGTCACGGATATAAAAAATCGGAGCACAGGCTCCGATTTTTTATGATGCGATAGATAAATTAGTCTGCTTTAAATGACAGTGGAATCTCTGCCAATTGATTGCCTTCGTTCGCAGGGAAGATAAGGTACTCACCGTGGTATTTCACCATCGATTTGTAGTCAGTGACCTTGTGCACCATGTAACCTGCTTGCGATGCTTTCTCAACGAACTCTGCGTGGTTACCGCGAACAAACCAACTCATCGGTTTTACCAACAGCTCACCATCAAAACAGCTTTCACACTGGTCAGCACATAAGGCTAGTGAGTTTTGACCTTCAGTGTAGATTTGTACTTTACCGCAGCCAACTAACTGCTCAGAAGTTGACACTTCCCAGCCCGCTTGCTCCATCGCATCAAGAAACGCTTCAATGTCAGAATCTTTGATCACTTTAGACTCTTCACCTTCAGGGAAAAACTGCGCGTAAAAGCCTGAGATGCGTTTAAAGATAAATAGCAAACCAGCATCGTTGCCTTTTGAGCGACCTGCTTTTTGCCAACGCGTTAGATCATCACCCACAGTGCGACCAAAACGCTGTGATTTCAGCGCCTTGGTTACCCAACGAACCAAGTAATGATTGTTCGCTACTGGTGCATTTGCCAATTTACCAGAGCGATGCTCTTGGTCTAAATCTGCCAAAGCAGCGTTAACTAAGTTTTGAATTTCTTTGGTGTAATTAGACATTACGCCTTTCTTCCTAAAGTCCAATAAAACAGTGCAGACAGCACTGAACAAGCAAACATAACAACGATCATCGGCCACGCAACGCCACCGGGCATTGCTGCAACAAGCGCACCAATCAATGAACCTGTGCCAAAGCGCAGAGTACCAGCAAGTGAAGATGCAGTGCCTGCCATCGTTGGGTAGCCACTTAACAGCAGCGCCATCGAGTTACTACCAATCGTAGACAAGGTTCCAATAAACAGCACTACAAATGGCACGATGCCCCACAAACCAAGATCAAGCATCCAACCAGCAAACAGTCCAATACCAGCAATCAACTGGATGGTTAGACCGAAGCGCAGCATAAAATGGGAACCGACCTTTTTCACCATGCGACCATTGAGACTGGTCATGATGATCATTGCCACAATGTTCAAGCCAAATAGGTAACCAAATTGGTCTGGCCGAACACCGTATAAATCGATATATATAAATGAACCCGCAGTCAGGAATGCAAACATGCCTGAGAACGAGAACGCACCTGAGAGCATTAACCCTAACGCTTCAGGGTTAGAACACAGACGTGCATAGTTACGAATCGTGGTTCTGAATCTTAATGGCTGACGGTTTTCTGGTTTCAATGTCTCTGGAATCATCCATAGAACAAGCAAGATCACCACAACCGCGAAGATAGCGAGCACCCAAAAGATTGAACGCCAACCGAACCAGATCGCGAGGTGACCACCAATCATCGGTGCAACCAAAGGTGCAATCGTGATCACCAACGTCACGAATGACATTGCACGCGCAAAATCTTCACGGTCAAACATGTCTCGTACAACCGCTTGGATAATCACAGCCGCTGCCGCACCCGCAAAACCTTGTGCCGTACGCACATAAGTAAGCGCATCAATACCGTTAGTCGTTGCACTGACTACCGCTGCCAAACCAAAAAAGAGCACACCTAAAATGAGTACAGGTCGGCGACCATAGCTGTCGGCTAACGGACCATGAATCAGCTGACCTATTGCGAAGCCTGCTGTATAAGCCGTTAACGTAATCTGTACAGCACCTGCGGTTACACCAAGATCTTTAGCGATGGTTGGCATAGCCGGCAAATACATATCGATAGCAAGTGGCGTCAACGCACCAATTGCACCGAGTACAAGGAACAATAAAAAACTGATTTGTGACTGGGGAGCACTTTGGGCTTTTTCTGTCATTGCCTTACCTCTTGTTGTGTCCTCCCATCAACATTCCACATTGATTGAGATAGATGATTGACGCTTCCCTTACCCCGAATCCGTAACAATCACGGAGACAGTGCATAGTATCCTTACTATTGAGAAGATCATAAAAGACGAAAGTATACCAAGGCGGTCTTGCCTAACTCGACGCTAAAACCTGCATGATGAGTATGCAGAACGAAAAAGTAACCGAGCTAAAACGAAGAGGCGATGACGTTAACACCGTCTGTACTTATCGTCAGTAAGGACCAACAAGAGAAAAGACTTTTCTCAGATTAAATACAGTTCTGCCTGCGTTTATGAGCGGCGAATGCGCGTCTTGTTCAGACACTAAGACTTATTTGGTAGGAATCCCCATTCTGAGCGATTTCCTACCAAAACACTAGTTCCTATCAGGAATTAAACAATTTCCCAGAACAGCAATTACTTCCAACCAGAGTGAATCATTTCACTACTGATTCGACTTCTTCTTCTGTTAAGAATCGGTAATCACCCGGCTCAAGCGCTTCATCAAGCACAATTGAACCAATACGCTCACGGTGAAGGTGTTCAACCTTGTTGCCGAGCGCAGCAAACATACGCTTCACTTGGTGGTATTTACCTTCCACAATCGTTAACAGCACTTCGTTTTCAGCTTCGTTTACAATTTCAAGGTGGGCAGGCAATGTTGGTTCGCGTTCATTACGTAACTCAATACCTTCGGCAAACTTTTCAACGTAATCAGGTTGAATCGCATCCACAAGCCATACGCGGTACGTCTTTTCACATTTGTGTTTTGGCGACGTAATACGGTGGGACCATTGACCATCGTCAGTGATCAACACAAGACCAGTAGTGTCCACATCCAAGCGACCAGCAAAGTGTAGGTTTTCTACCTTTGGCTCATCAAGCAACACGAATGCGGTTGGGTTATGCCCATCTTCATGTGAACACACAAAGTCCGCAGGCTTGTACAACATAATGTAACGAGGACCAGGAGCACCAACTTCGCGCCCTTCCCACTCAACCACACCACCTTCTGGCACTTTGAAAGCACCACTCTTTTGTACTTCGCCATCAACGGTCACTTCGCCACTTTTGATGATCTTCGTTGCCTGCTTGCGAGTCGCACCCAGCCCATCACACAAATATTTATCTAAACGCATGAATACCTCTAATGTTTAAGGTCGGGTATTATAGCGATCCTAATTCGAATAGTTGAGCAATTTCACAGATTTTCATGTACACCCTTCGACCATACCAAGCCGACTCTGTTAAAGCGGTGATTCACTATTTTCGTAAACACACCACACCAGCAGTCATTGTGCTGCCTACAGGTGCAGGTAAAAGCTTGGTCATTGCAGAGCTAGCAAGACTTGCCAAAGGGCGCGTCCTAGTACTTGCTCATGTAAAAGAGCTGGTGGAACAGAACCACGCTAAGTACGAAGGCTATGGACTGAAAGGCTCAATATTCTCAGCGGGTCTTGGACGTAAAGAAACCGATCAGCAAGTGGTGTTTGCTTCTGTACAATCAGTAGTGCGCAATCTGGACTCTTTCAAGAATCAATTTTCCTTGTTAGTGATTGATGAATGCCATCGCGTGCCAGACGAAAAAACCAGTAGCTACCAAAAAGTAATCACGCACCTAAGAGAACTCAACCCAGGCATTAAAGTTTTGGGTTTAACCGCAACCCCATACCGCTTAGGCATGGGCTGGATCTATCAGTATCACACCCGTGGACAAGTTCGCACGGAAGAGTCACGCTTTTTCCGTGACTGTATCTTCGAACTCCCTATCCGTTACTTACTGGATGAAAACTTCTTAACACCAGCTCGCATGATGGACGCGCCAGTCCTATCTTATGACTTCTCACAACTCAAACCAGCAAACACAGGTCGATACAAAGAAGCTGAGATGGACATGGTGATCGACAAAGCTAAGCGAGCGACACCACAGATCGTTGAACAAATCATTCAATACGCCAAAGAACGCAAAGGCGTAATGGTATTTGCAGCTACAGTTCGCCATGCACAAGAAATCCATGGTTTATTGCCTGAAGGCGAAACCGCGATTGTGATTGGTGACACGCCAACACCAGAGCGCGATGCCATTATTCAGTCGTTCAAGAATCGTGAGATAAAGTACTTGGTTAACGTGTCCGTTTTAACCACGGGCTTCGATGCACCACATGTGGATTTAATCGCGATTCTGCGCCCAACCGAGTCGGTCAGCTTGTATCAGCAAATTGTTGGTCGTGGTTTGCGTCTGTCGGAAGGCAAATCAGAATGTCTCGTACTGGATTACGCTGGCAACAGCTATGATTTATATCAGCCTGAAGTGGGCGATCCGAAGCCAGATTCCACTAGCGAAATCATCACCATCCCTTGCCCCGCTTGCGGCTTTAATAACAACTTCTGGGGAAAACTGGATAGCAATGGTTTTTTGCTGGAGCACTTTGGTCGTCGTTGCCAAGGATATTTTGAGGACGATGAGACCGGAGAACGTGAGCATTGCGGTTATCGATTTAGAGCTAAATATTGCGGCGAATGTGGCGCTGATAACGACATTGCAGCGCGTATTTGTCATGAGTGTGATGCCACGCTGGTTGATCCAGACAAAAAGCTCAAGGAAGCATTGAACCTAAAAGATGCGCTGATCTTTGAATGTACCGAGATGGACTTGTCAGTATTTAAGTCCAGTGATGGCAAATCACAGTTGAAAGTGACGTATTCCGGTGAAACCTATCAAGGAGAAGGAAATGCATTGGTTCACGAATTCTGGTCACTGAATACCAAAAAACAGAAGCAAATCTTCAAAGACCAGTTTGTACGCCCTCACCTTGCTGATAAACATCGTCCATTTGAAGAGGCGTCGCCAACCAGAGTCGTGGCAAACCAGCATCGTTTCCGTCTGCCACAATTCGTGATTGCTAGAAAGTCAGGGCGTTTTTGGAAACTGCGCGATAAGATCTTTGACGACGAACTAAGATAAGCGAATGCTCACGAATTCACTTTCTGTTCATGTACAGCACGATATAATCGTCGTAACTCATTGAAAAAGGCTTTGCTATGTCTACCTCCTTCACTCCGCGCAAACTTCCCGTGCTGCTAGGCTTAGTGCCACTTTTATTGTCAGCACCAAGTTTTGCATCTCACCATGATCATCATGATGAAAAAGATGGTCATGCCATCGTTCGTGACGTTGAGAAACCGGGAACTCGAATTGAATTCGATGAAGATCAAGATGAAGTCTATCGTGCCGTTCAAAAAGGTTACATTCGCCCATTCTCCGATATGTACGCAGCAGTGGAGAATGATTTGTATGGGCGTATTATTAAAGTTGAACTTGAAGAAGACGATGACGAATGGGTTTACGAGCTGAAAATCTTGTTCAATGACAGTGTGATAAAAGTGGAATACGACGCTGCCACACTAGAGATGCTCGAGATCAAAGGGCGTAACTTCAATAAAGCTCTTAAGCCGCAGTAATCGATATCCAAACATAATTAGAAGAAAGAATATGAAAATACTTGTTGTCGAAGATGAACCTCGCCTAGGCGAACAGATTTTAGAAACGTTGGAAAACAATGGCTGGGTACCAGAACTTTCCCAAGATGGTATCGACGCGCTTTACCGTGCGACCTCTGAAGAATGGGATGCAATTGTGCTCGATCTAGGTTTACCAAAACTAGATGGGCTAACGGTCCTTAAAGGTATTCGAGACGAAAACATTAATACGCCAGTTGTTATTTTGAGTGCCCGTGACACATTATCTCAACGTGTTGAGGGTTTGAATGCCGGAGCCGACGATTATCTAACCAAACCATTTGAAATGGTCGAGCTAACGGCTCGCCTTCGCGCTCAATTACGCCGTGCTTCAGGTAACGCCTCACCTGTCATGCAGATTGGTGATTTAAGTTTAGATACGCGCTCATCAAAAGTGCTGTGGCAAGGGCAAGCAGTAAGCTTAACCGCGTTAGAATATAAAGTGGTCGCGTACTTCATGCACAACCCAGAAAAAGTCATTTCTCGTACCGAGTTGGTAGAACACATCTACAAGCAAGACTTCGACCGTGATTCAAACACCATCGAAGTGTTTATCGGTCGTATTCGCAAGAAGATCGCCCCAAAAATCATCAAAACCGTCCGCGGTTTAGGGTATCAATTGAATGCGGAATAGAAGCAAACTTCCCATGCACATTCTTAAGCGGCTGAGCATCAAAAGCCGCTTAGTGCTAGCGGCGGTCGTTTGGCTCACAGCGATGATCCTCGCGGCGGGCGTCACGATCCCAACCCAAGTTTACAGCTATATGGTGGACGACACTCGCTCCCAATTGAATGTTTACATGGACGAGATTGCCGCCCAGCTCGAAGTCGACAGTAAAGGTCAACTCACCCTTCCTACTCAACTTTCCGACCCAAGATTTAATCGTCCATACAGTGGTCTTTACTGGAGCGCATCAACGGACACAAGCCTAGAACGTTCGCGTTCACTATGGGATAAGAAAATTGAGTACAAAGGATTGGATAAAGACGCCTTTGGCGCACGTGATGAAAAACTTATCACGTTGAAAAAGACCCTTTATCTACCGGATTACGATGGTCCCATTGATGTCATCATTGGCATTGACGAAGATCCAATTGAAGGCACGATTCAGTCTTTAACTGGGCAGCTTTGGATCATTTTAGGATTGCTCTTTGCTGGTGTTCTTGCGGTTATCTTGCTGCAAATCGCCTGGTCATTGAGTCCGCTAACCAAGCTGCAAAGAGAGTTAGCCGAACTGAAATCAGGCAACAAGAAAGGCTTGGAAGAAGAGTACCCAAAAGAAATCTCACCTTTGATTTCTGACCTTAATGCCCTGCTCTTTCACTATCAAGAGCTACTTGAACGTGCACGCAATCATGCAGGAAACTTATCTCACGCGCTGAAAACACCACTTTCGGTTTTAAAAAACGAAGTGCAAAACTTCACGCCTGAAGAACAAGAACGCTTGAACGCGCCAATCACACAGATCCAACAACACATCGATTACCACTTAGGTCGCGCTCGTATGGCTGGCTCAATGAACATTCTTTCGGTGAAATCGAACCCTTCAGAGCGCGTTGATGCCATATCCATGGCGTTTGACAAGGTCTACGCACATCGTGACGTCACGCTGATTAACGAGCTTGATTCTGAATTGAACGTCGCCGTAGAAAAAACCGATCTGGATGAAATGGTGGGAAACTTACTGGAAAATGGCTACAAATGGGCGAACAGCATCATTCGTGTTCATTCAACGTTAGATAAAGACAACATTCATATCATTGTTGAAGACGACGGTCCGGGTATTCCTCCTGAGCAATTATGCCAAGTAATAAAGCGTGGCTACCGTCTGGATGAAACAACGCCAGGATCCGGTTTAGGTTTAAACATTGTCAGTGAAATGGCGCACAGTTACCGCGGTCAACTTGAATTATCAGAGAGTAAAATGGGAGGGTTAAAAGCCACCTTGATTCTGCAAAAGAGCCGCGCTTAAGTCAGCTTACATCAGTCACTCACAGTATTACTTTAAAATGGCACTTATCGATTTATTCGCTAGGTGCCATTTTTATATACCCAAGTAACCTCAAGATGCTTGGGTATATCTAAATAGCGCTTTGATTGGGTAAGTTTAATGCTAGCGATGGTTCACTAATCAACAGTACATTCCCATCCGAATAATAGTCGTGCTTACTATCCATTGCGACAGGTTGCGCTAACGAATGTAACTCTCCGACTAGCGCTAAATGACTGACTTCAATTTGATTCGCTAGACGGTCTCTTTCGCTGTCCACATTAGGATCTATTCGATGCAACACCGTCACAATACCCGAGTAATGCGCCAACTTGAGACCGTCATCGTAACTAATCGCTCCGACCCAAATCGGTTGACCAGACTTTGATTCTAACCCTGCTTGCCACCAGCGAACATGAGAGCGTTTTAACAAACTTCCGGGCTCTTGGAATGCCATCGACTGTGGCTTGCCATTCCAAAACAAATCAGAAACGGGCGGCAGCTTCTGCTTCAATAAGCTCACATAGTCTGCCAATTCAATGTCGTTTCTTGAAAAGGTTTGATTCTCTAGCCAGCCGAGCTCTTGCATTAGGCTTCGCGGGGATTCTCCGACGTACACCAAGTTGACTGCCTGAGCGTCAAACACATTCGAGCGCCCCGGATAAACCTTAAAGCCGATATCATTAAGGACTATCGATTGATTTTCAGTAACGCCGGGTTGTTCAATATTGTCATCTGCTAGATAGAAAAAGTGTCCATAATTCGCAGCAACTAAACATAACACTAAAGCCGTTAGGGATTTTGTCCATTTACGTGACCAGTTTTTCTTCCAAGCCACAAGAGCGAATACAGAAGCGATGAGTACTGAGGCAATAAGAAGCTTATGCTCAACAAGGATGAACTTTATGGAATCAAGTGGAATCCATGTGTTAAGACCCGCAGCAAGCAAATACCCAGCAACGACAAATTGCCCAACACCAAGTATCAATCCAATTGATGAACAGACAGTAAAACGCTTCCAACTAACATTCGCAGTACCCGCCATAAATGGCACGACCCAAGCAACAGGTCCGAGTAAGCGTGCAAAGATCAAAATGGCATTGCCGCGTTTTTTCATCAACAAACGACAACGAGCGATTGGACGCCTTGTCTTGGCTTGCCAACGAATCAGCTTCTTCTGTGCTTTAGAGCCAGAACGCTTACCAATAAAGTAACTGAGTTGATCGCCAACCCAACCGCCCAACAAAACGGCGACAACGCCCCAAATCACACCTTGGTGCAATTGATAGCCCGCAGCGAGCAAAAACGGCTCGCCCGGGACAAAGAGATTAGGTCCAATCGTCGCATCCAGAAATGCTCCGAAAAACAGACTGATTGCTTCCAGCATGCAGCCTCCGACGATTACGAATGTTGATCTTTGTAGTGACCGAATTTGTATTCCATTTCGTTGTTACGCATCTCGCCAAAGAAGAATCGACGTACATTGGCTTTGAAATAGGTCATGCCCATCTTAAAGAAGCCGTCTTGCTCAAGGCGGCGCGGATCGAATTCAAACGTCATCGGTAAGAAGCGGAAACGCCATGTTTTAGAAGCGCGTTTTACGTAATCACAATCTTCGCAAAGTGTAATAGACTCATCAAAGCCGTTGATCTCTTTGTGTGCGCGTTTGGTAGAGAAAATACAAGCACCTACCGCCGTTGGGAATGTGTACTGAGTAATAAACAATCCCGCGTTAAACATGCCATAACCCAACTTATGTGCCATTGGCAGATTTTTTGAGCCCATGTAAACACCAGCAACTTCCAACTTCGCATCCTCAAGCTTACTCATTGCACGGCTCAGAAAATCACTTGGTAAGCGCACGTCCGCATCTAAGAAAAGAATACGTTCATACTTCGCCAGTTCTGCACCTGTATTACGACCTAAGCTGACACCACGCGTATCCATGCGGTGCACTGTCAGTTCTGGCAATGAGCTTTCGTAAGCTTGTGCAACTTCACGTGTCGAATCTTCGCTGTTCGAATCCACCACGATCACTTCAAAGTTCTGGTGAGTTTGTTTGGTTAAGTCTTCAAGTAGTCGACCAATACGTTTTTCTTCATTGAGGGTAATAATCACGATACTGATAGGATTCATAATGTGCTCCATTGAGGTTGTCCGTTTATGTACGATGGAGAATAGAACCGACTGACTTAACGGTTACTGAGGTCAACATTCATTTTGCGTTCATTTTGTGAATAACAGATGTCGTTAATGAATGAATTAACTTGGAAAGAGGATTGAGTCCTAGGCAAATAAAAACGTACTGACAAAAAGCCAAATAGGTTAAAATCAGCGCAATGCGGACAAAGTTTTGCCGACACCACAAAACAGACACTCTTCTTGACGAAGAATTACTGGCTTTTTGGTGATTTAGGTACAATTTTGGTTGCTGAATGTAGAGCAGGATGATAGTATCCGCGCTCGCTTGAACAGTTCCTGTTTCAAGCTTTACTACGAACACAAGGTCGCATTGTGTTTGTAAAGTTTTATTTTTTACTAATTTGAGAGTAAATACTATGAAATTCGAAGCAGTAGTACGTACTGAACTAGGTAAAGGTGCGAGCCGCCGCCTACGTCACGCTGGCAAATTCCCTGCAGTTGTATACGGCGGTGAAGAAGCAGCAGTTGCTATCGTTCTTAACCACGACGACATCGTTAACCAAATGGACAAGCCTGAGTTCTACGAAGGTATCGTTCTAGTGATCGACGGCGCTGAAGTTAAAGTTAAGCCACAAGACGTTCAACGTCACGCTTACAAGCCAAAAGTTGAGCACATGGACTTCATCCGTATCTAATTCCCTACCAAGGAATTAACGGATAAAATCCAAACCTTTTGCATAAAGATTATCGGACTTACCAACCGAGACATCTAAAAAATTTCAAAACCCCGGAGACTTACCACCTCCGGGGTTTTACTATTTAGAACAGAAGTAAATCTCCCCTACTCTTTTCTCAATTCTCTTTTCATTACCGATAGTGCTTTTCTGCAAACACCGCATTAAACACTCTCACCAGTAAGTTATGTTCGTGCTATGTACTTCACCAGCGTCACGTCGTTGAGCGTCATATCATCGATAACCTCCGACTCTTCCTCTCCAGATCGCACAAAGCCACACTTCTTATAGAAATTAAGCCCTTGTTTATTGGTGTCTAACGCCTTAAGGCTAATTTGCATCACTGGTGTCGAGAGTAAACGAGTTTCTAATTCATCAATCAGAGCACTGCCAGCGCCCTGCCCGAAGTATAAAGGCGAAACATAGCAACAAGTAACCGTTGCCGTCTTGTCTTCGCTGGTGTGATCAGGCAGTTCATAACTTAGAAAGCCCACGATCTCTTTCTGTTTCTCAACAACAATGAGATTGGCCAGTTGCTCCGTCATTACTCGCGTCCACATACGCTCTCGACGTTCTCGAGTAAATTGGTCAATGTAACTCTGCGGCATTAATCCTCGGTAAGCGACTTGCCATGAATCAACGTGTATTTTGGCGATCTGATCCGCTTCATCTCTCACTGCATTTCTAACTGTATATCCCATTGCTTGCCTTTCTCATTACTCCGGAGTAAACACTCTTTGACGACTGTACGCTTCAAACCCCAAAGACTGGCTGAGCCTTATTGAAGGCGTATTTTCACTATTTACTCGATACCTAATTTTGCGCTGCCTCGACTTCACTTCATTGATTAAATGACTGAGCAGGCGTTTTCCATACCCTTTTCCTCTTGCTTCAGGAGAAACCAATATGGATAAAGACTCAAACGGCTCTTTCCCTTTATAACAATAAGAAGCAAGCACAGCGACCAGCTCATTTTTGTCAAATATGCCGTAAAAAAAATGGCTATCGAGGTCAAAGTCCGCTTTAAGGATATCTTCTTCGCTCATTCGGCTGACAAAAGATTCAAGTAATTCGAGATCAGATTCGATCGAGAGAGGAATTATCCCATCGTCTTTGTTGACGTTGTCGTCATTAAATAAATAGTAGTCGACATCATCATATTCACAGAACATTTGTTTATTATTGAGTTTTCTCTCCAGCTCACTTGGCTGAAAATGTTTAATTCGTTCCCATAATTTAGGGGGACAAGATATAAACGTAACGGCGTCTGATTGATATAAAAATACAGCGCAAAGATCGGAGAACTTTTGCCAATAGTGAGGGTCATAAGAATAGCCATTGTACAAATTACAGCTCACACTGAACTGCTTTTGCCATGAGCAATCGATTTCCGCGGCAAGTGCGGTTGTTTTTTTGAGCATCCTTACTCCTCAACACAGCGTACAGAAAAATCTTAACTATTTGTTTCGTAGAGAGTAAGAAGACATTAATCTGGCAAAATAATCACCAAAGTTTGCTCCATATCTCACCAAAATGCGTATTGATTCACATTAGTAAATTGAAATCAATTAAGCGACTCACAAATTTAATTAGTAAAAACATTAAATCCTTTCTAAATACGGTTTCTGTTTATTTGTCGACGCGGTTTGCAGCCCTGTTATTTCCTGTATTCAACAAAACTGTAAATAAGATATAGATCACTAAAGTTTCACATTATTTCCGTATATTTCACGCCGTAATAAAATCAAAATCACAAAGAAAGGATCCCTTATGAAGTTTTACAAATCCCTTTTGGTACTTTCAGTCGGCGCTGCGCTAGCAGGATGTGGCTCAGACAGCGACAACTCTCCAGTCACTTGTGACACTGCAGATTCATGTACTAAGTTCACTGTTCTTCACACAAACGATAACCACGGTCGTTTCTGGGAAAACAGCAAAGGTGAGTACGGCATGGCTGCACGTAAAACACTGATTGAGTCTATTCGTGCTGAAGTAGCAGCAAATGGTGGCGAGTCTATCCTACTGTCTGGTGGCGACATCAACACAGGTGTACCAGAGTCAGACATGCAGAACGCTGTGCCAGACTTCGTAGGTATGAACCTTCTGGGTTACGACGCAATGGCTGTGGGTAACCACGAATTTGATAACGCTCTAGATGTTCTAGATATGCAAGCTGAGCTAGCTGATTTCCCAATGCTAGCAGCAAACATCTACAAAAAAGATGCGGACGGAAAAGTAACTGATGAACGTTACTTCGCTCCTTATAAAGTCTTCACGATTAACGGTCTGAAAATTGCGGTTATCGGTCTTACTACTGAAGATACAGCAAAACTTGTAAACCCAGACAACGTAAAAGACATCTACTTCCAGGATCCTCAAGTTGAAATCCAAAAAGTGCTGGGCGAGATCGAAGCTAACGAGAAAGTCGACCTAGTATTCGCAACAACACATATGGGTCACTACCAAAATGGTCAAAGTGGTAGCGAAGCGCCTGGTGATGTTCAACTAGCACGTTCTCTAAAAGAAGGTGAACTAGACGCTATCATCGGCGGCCACTCGCAAAACCCAGTATGTATGGAGCCAGGTACGAACAACTACGCGGACTTCAAACCAGGTGATGAGTGTACACCAGATCAGCAAAATGGCACTTACATCATGCAAGCGCATGAGTGGGGTAAATACGTAGGTCGTGCAGATTTCGAATACTACGATGGCAAGCTTCACCTAGCGAACTACGCACTGATTCCAGTAAACCTAAAAGCGAAAGATGAAAATGGTGATTACCAATTCATTCAAAACCAAATTAAACCTGATGCAACAGTAAAAGCGCTGCTTCTACCATACCAACAACAAGGTCAAGATTTGCTGGACGAAGTAATCTCAAACACAGACGGCAAGCTTGAAGGCGACCGTAATGTTGTCCGTTCACAACAAACTAACCTTGGTCACCTACTGGGTAAAGCATACCGCACGAACAAGCTAGTGAATGCTGACTTTGGCGTAATGAACTCAGGCGGTGTACGTGATTCTATCCAGAAAGGTGATGTCACTTACCGCGATGTTCTAACAGTTCAACCTTTTGGTAACTTTGTAACAAAAGCAACCATGACTGGTGAAGAGGTTAAAGCTTACCTAGACGTTGTAGCAACAAAATCTGCTGGCTCTGGTGCATACGCTCAACTAGACAACATCACGCTATCAGTTAACTGTGATGCGAAAGACGTAACGATTACAGACATCAACGGTAAAGGCTTTGATCCAAAAGCTGAGTACACTTTCTCTGTAATTAGCTTTAGTGCAGCGGGTGGCGATAATTACCCAATCATCGATGTTAAATCAACCCAGCAAACAGATGCAGCTATACTGCGTGAGTTCTTCGTTAATAACCCTCAGATTTCTGCGGCAGATTTCGATAAGAACTTGGGTAACATTGAGTACTTGAGCAACGGCCAATCAGTGAAAGGCTGTCCTGCTTCAGGTAGCTAATTTACTTCATTCTTGTCTACACTTAGACATTGACAGCCATTCGGTTGCATAACAACTGAGATAAGGCGTGTCAGACTGACTCTAAGACCAACCGGAGCCCAAGTGGCTCCGGTTTTTTTATTTGCGCTAAATCTCTGATAAAACGCCACCTTCACAAATCGTTCAAAAAATGTTCATTTACGTTGTTGACGACCATGTGTAGGGCTTCTATGTTTGATAAGGTCTTTCGAATATGAAGATTCATCAACTGTGTTTGAACAATTAACTTTTATTCACACAGTCAATGATTCTGAGAAAGATGCGAATGGCGTTACAAACACTGCTCTCAAACAATTTGTCTCTCAGACTTCAAACGAAGGCGATGGGCTTCTACGCTCCCGCCAATGAGCAGCGATCTGAACGCCAATGTGTTCAAACTGCTGCCATCGAGTTCTGGAGGTCAAAAATGAAACGAGCCAGCAACAGCTATAGACTGCAGATAATTAAAGAAGTGGTCACTCGCAGAGAGCGTGAAGCATGTACTGATCCAATGGCAAGATACATTCATCAAATGATGGATGAATTACCCACCAGTAAATTAGACGTGGAACAAAATCACCGCTTTTCCGGTAGTCACTTCGACGAACAAGCAGGAGGCTGGGTAAGCGACCAATGGTCTTTAAAGTAACGCCAAGTGCTCATCACTTTGAGCACGAAAATGGATAGGAGCTTCCCGGCTCTTATGGATAAGTAGTTCAGACTGGGCCGGGAATAGTTAGTCATAAGTAATAAAGCGTAAACAACACTAAAACAAATCCTGTTGCGGGGATGAGTCATCTTGAGGCAGTTCTGCTTTCCCCTTCCTTGCTAGCACCTTTCTTCTGTACCTCTGACGACACAGCTTAATCACGTGCAACTGTTGTGCAGGAGTAAAACTCAGCCAATTAAACCGCTCTTCTCGTTTACGCATGCATCCCTTGCAATAGCCCTTTTCGTCAGAAGTGCACACTCCGACACAAGGACTTGGGACGGTAAAAAACTCCAGTTGCTCCATGCTCAACCCGTTCTTTGGTTATCTCATCAAGACCCGATTCACTTATAGTCGAATAACTGTAAGAAATTTCGAAGTTTTCGCTGAATTTTAGTACCTGGAATGGGATCTCTGTTATAAAATACGCCGTGTTTAAAAACATACGAAACCATAACCGTATGCTGACAAAAACACTGTTTTATTACCTATACTTACCACGTTTTCTAAAAACGGAGTCAATGAAATGAAGCTTAGCCTAAAAACGTTAGTAGCAGCAATCTCACTTCCAGTTCTAATGACTGCATGCGCTAGCAACGGTGACAATGTGAAAGAAATTACGGCTCAAGATCTACAGCACCACAACTGGCAGCTGGTTCAAATCGATGGCAAAAACATCGCAGCAGAAGAACGCCAAGCACCTCGCTTAGAAATTGGTGAAAACCTAACAGCGAACGGTAATGCAGGTTGTAACAACTTCTTCGGTCAAGCTGAACTAAAAGATAACCAACTACGCATCGAGAAAATGGGCATGACCATGAAGATGTGTATGGAAGACCAAATGAAGATTGAAAAAGTAATGTCTGAAACGCTTTCTGATTGGAGCGACATTACTCTGACTAACGATGGCCTAGTGCTGAAAAACGCAGATCACGAACTAACGTTCACACTGCGTGACTGGGTAAACTAATCCCACATTTGTTTCTGAGACAATAAGTCTCTGAAAGAATCTCTAAAAAAGCAGCCCTTTGGCTGCTTTTTTGTTTCTAATGCCCCATACCTTGCTTAGCCAGCTTTTCAGGATCATCATAAACCGCGTGGCGATCTATCATATCCAAGGTTGCTTCATTCATTCCGGTTACAGCAACAATAGAGCCGCCTTTACGAAACTTAATGATGGCTTTATCCAAAGCTGATATTGCTGTGATATCCCAAAAATGCGCATCGGATAAATCAATTGTGATGTATCGCGTCGCATTATCGAAATCAAACATATCAGTGAAACTATAGGCGGAAGCGAAAAAGATTTGCCCATGAACTTTGTGAATCGTATGGTCGTTATCAACAATGACTTCATCCGAAACCTTCATTAAAGTCCGGCTCTGATTCACATAAAAGACACACGCTAATAAAACGCCCACCAGCACACCAATAGCAAGATTGTGGGTGGCAACAACCGAAATCACCGTCGATAGCATGATAAGGTTTGTCGATAAACTGTGTTTACGCATTTCTGCAATGGAGTGCCACGAGAAAGTACTTATCGCAACCATGATCATCACAGCAACGAGCGCCGCCATTGGGATTTGCTTGAGGTAATCCCCCAAGAACACCACCATGATCAGCAAAAACACACCGGAGCAAAGCGTCGATAAACGTGTTCGACCGCCAGACTGGATATTGATCATCGACTGACCAATCATTGCGCATCCTGCCATACCGCCAAACAGCGATGCGACCATATTCGCAATCCCCTGTCCTTTGCACTCGTCGTTTTTCTCACTCTCTGTATCCGTCAACTCATCGACGATAGATGCGGTCATCAGTGATTCAAGGACACCGACAATGGCGAGAGCTAATGAATAAGGGAAAATGATTTGGAGTGTTTCAATGTTGAAGGGAATATCGGGAATCATGAATACGGGAAGCGAATCGGGTAACTGCCCCATATCGCCAACAGTACGAATATCGATATCAAACATCAACGCAATCACTGTCACCGTGATAATGCATACCAAAGGGGACGGTAGCATTTTTCCGATTTTCGGCACATATGGAAACAAATAGATGATGGCTAGTCCTAAAACGGTCAATGCATAAACGGACCAAGAAACGTTCGTCAGTTCAGGCAGTTGCGCCAAAAAGATTAAAATTGCCAACGCATTTACAAATCCAGTCATAATGGACTTAGACACAAAACGCATTAAATCCCCTAGCCTTAAGTAGCCAATCAATAACTGCAGTACACCAGCGAAAAACGACGCAGCGAGCAAATATTGCAGACCATAATCTTTAACTAAGGTGGTCATCAATAGCGCCATCGCTCCGGTTGCCGCGGAAATCATTCCGGACCTTGAGCCAGTAAACGCAATCACGACACAGATGGAAAACGAGGCATACAAACCCACTTTGGGGTCGAGTCCTGCGATGATAGAGAATGCAATAGCTTCTGGAATAAGTGCCAGTGCTACAACAACTCCTGATAAACAATCTCCTTTAACGTTGTTAAACCAAGTATCTTTTGTAAATTTAAACATAAATCTCTCATAAACGTATTGCCTTAGTTGGTGCATTGCGCACGGTGAAGGGAGTGATGCAAACGCATCTGAGAGATCGTTCTAGGGCGGACTAATGAGCAAAAAGCACCTTCCTTATTCGTCAATTGAAACGTCACGGTTTTTCTCGATAAGAGCCAGTCAAAAACAAAACCAGCCTCATCGAAGGTGTGCTTTATATCACTTTAAAAATGTAATTTGTAATAAATTCTTACAAAACCAAGTAAATTTGCCTACAAGTAACCATAAAAAAGCGCCTCTAAAAGGAGGCGCTTCTTCATTCATAACATCTACTTAAGTGACTTCAAAATGACTGCTGAGAATAAGATTGTCCATCAAAACCACTTAATTGCTCGTACGCTTTAGACAAAATAGCAATACCGATGATGGTCACTAGGAAGCTTAATAAACTCATTAGGATTGGCAGTTGTAAATACGCCAGAGGTGATATTGCGATACCACACAGAAGCGGTACCAAGATCACCACCCCCATCATGTACCATGTGTACCCTTTGGTTAAGTTCCATGCATAAGGGAATGACACACCTTTACCAATAGCAATGGCGGGAAACACCAACACCAATCGGCAACAGATCACACCAAGTGCGAACAGTACAATTGCGGCAAGCGCAACGTTAATCATCGCAAAGATGGCGGCAACGGCGACTACTGCAACTGTCATCACCAAGTAATGACCGATGAACCACATTTCGATCTTACCAAGGGTGAAACGCCCCCACTGAGGGACAGATTGAGGACCTTTAAGGATAATACTGTGCACATTAATCGCGACGATCGCAGACAATAGCGCCATCAAGATTTGTACGAAGATAGCAGCACCATCGCCTTCACTTGCACCTAAAAGGAGATCAAGAATAACAGAAAAGAGAATCGGTAAAGCGGTCGCTTTCGCAATCGCTTGTTTATGCGTGTTTAGTGAAGCAAAGGCACTTTTAACGGTATCGACAAACATAGTTAGGTTCTAGCCAAGATTAAGATTCATTTCATTTTGGGTACTGATGTTATCTTCCTGATACCGGTTGAGCAAACCTTTCCCAAAATATCATTAGGTTACAGTGATTAATTCGACCTAAATAGCTCAGTTCGTTGCCCCAAGAACATAAATCAATTAGATCAAATGCCCGACTTTGCGAATCAATACTGCAAGGCTTTCTGCTTCAAGTTTTTTCATCACATTAGAGCGATGTACCTCAATTGTTCTTAGAGAAACACACAACAAATCGGCCATCTCTTGGTTTTTCATCCCCTTGACTACCAATCCAAGTACTTCTTTCTCGCGCTTGGTGAGATTCTGTAATACCTGTTTCGCACTCAACTTTTCACCGTTTTTTAATGACTGCGCCATAGCATTATCCACTGCAACCACAAGCGCGTTTCCATCAACAGGCTTTTGAAAGAAATCTAATGCGCCATCTTTTAGTGCATCGACAGCCATAGGTATGTCGCCATGACCAGTTAGGTAAATCACGCTGATCGGGCTGAATTTCTCATTCATTACATGATGGACATCTTGTCCCCGCATCTCGGGCATACGGCTATCAAGCAAAACACAACCCGGAGCCGACAATTCAGCGTTGTTGAGAAAATCTATCCCACTAGAAAAAGCTTCAACCTCGTAACCATAACTTTCCAACATAAACGCCATGGATTCTAATACTGGCTCTTCATCATCAACGATGTAGAGTGGACAAAGGTTACGACTCATAACAAGCCTCCTGATACGGTAAAACAATGGTCACCTGACACCCAGTGGGCTCTATGGACCTAAATTGCATGCTGCCTTGGTGCGCATCGAGTACATCACGACATATTGCCAGACCTAGCCCTAATCCATTTTCCTTCGTGGTGTAGAAAGCTTGGTCCAATGGCGTACTTTCTTCTTCAATTCCAATGCCGTTGTCCGTCACGTCAATGATGACCATCTCATCACAGAAGCTCACGTGCAGATCCACGTACAAATATCTACGTTTCGGCGAATGGCTCAAACACGCATCTTTGGCGTTATTTAAAACATTGAGAATGACCTGCTGCAAACCTGTCACATCTGCAAAGACTTTTTGCGGCTCACCAGAGTAAAGCACGCCAAGTTGGATTCGATGACGTTGGAATTCGTAATCCACCAGCTTCATCGCTTCTTCAATCAAACAAGGTAGATCCACCCAGTTTTTTTCAATCGGTGTTTTGTTTATCAAGCTACGAAGGCGCTGAATGATGTCGCTTGCAGAAGTCACCTGTTGCTGGATTTTATCGAGGATTGGCGCCATTTCTTCGGCAGTCGCGCCATGTTCCATGCGCATTTTCGCCCCTTGACTGTAGTTTTTGATTGCTGCCAATGGTTGATTAATTTCATGCGCAATACTGCTACCAAGTTCACCGACAATGGTGATACGTTGGGCATGCTCCAACATTGAGCTCTTACGGCGTAAGTCGTTCATGGTGGTTTTTAACGTTTCACGACTACGTTGAAACTTCCATTCCAACCAGAAGTGATATCCCGTCAATAGCAGCAAAGTCAGTAACGACGCCATTGCGATCGCTTGGTTCTTATGCAGCCATTCTTGTGCTTTTTGTCCCCAAGATTTTTGCAACGGATGCATGTCTAAGTGCTTGTAGACTTTATCAACGTTGATGCTCGGCGCAGGCAACATCCAGCCAACGTTGTTCGCCGCAACGGCTGCTGGATGATCTTCTGGCATTGCGAAAAGGGTTTGCGCCACCATTTGCCCCACATCCGTCGGCGCTCGCTCTGTCATAGCCATGGTCCAGTTTGGATACAGTGGCGTGCTCACCGCACAAACAGAATCAGCAGGACGCTTCTCATTCAATACACGTAAGCTGTGCAGTTGAATACGCCCCTCCTTCGCCATGTTCTCTAGAGTACATGCAGGGACGATCGCGACATCGAGATCGTTCTTGATCACGTCCAATATCAACTGGTCAGTTGGTGGACCAGTAAAATGAATTTTTTCGAAGAAAGAGGAATTGAAATAGCCGAGCTTATCGAGCTCATAACGCAGCGCGAGAAAGCCACCAAAGGCTTTTTCCGATACCGCCGCGACATTAGCTTTATTAATGTCACGCAGCGTTTTATAAGGCGACTCTTCACGCACCACTACCACCGAAGCAATCGACTTATTTGGTAGGTTGCTATAGGCAGTTTTTTGCGTTGCTAACCAGTTGATTGGGTATTCACGTGCCAACTTAGTCGCCTGCCCTGGACTAGTCAGAATGAAGTCAAGCCAACCGTGCAAAAATGCATCTTCAAGTTGGTCGAAATCGTAAGTATGTAGGTTGAATTGATAGCCAGGATTCTGAGTCTCCAACCAATCCAAAGTTGGTTGCCACGCTTCACGAGCATGTGCGTGTCCACGCAGCGCTAAAACGCCAACATCGTAGTCTTTTCTCGGTACTTTTTGATCATTAGCAGAGGCAAAAGAGGTAAAGAAAAAGGAGAGAGCAAAAATGAAAAGAATTAACTTTTGAGAATAATTATCAATCACTTATGAAATACTACCAAAACTCGGTTGTGGCACATTTTAGCACCACTTCCCCCTTCTACTTTGTTGCTTTAGATCAATCCCACATCATTATTGTGGGAAACCACAATATCGTCATTTAAACGATTTCCTCAGAATGCCTTACCCATAAAGGGGTAGAGCGCATTTCCGCTTTTTTTAAGCCATGAACACCAAAAATGATTAAGAAACGTTCATGTCAGCACTGCCCCATCAAAAGCATTCTATCTGTCGAAACATCAAGGATTCGGCAGCAAAACTTTAAATTAAAATATGGAAGCAACTCATGAAAAAATCGACGATTGCGTTGGGTGTGTTAGCAGCTGTCACAGCGGTTGGCTACTCAGCTTACAATACGATGTTCTCAGCTGAGGCTGTGATTGTGGATGCCGCTGCTCAAGAGCAGAAATTCGCTGAATATGCTCATCCTGAGCACTTCATTTCGGCACAACAACTTAAGTCGCTGATGGACGGCGACAAAGATGTGGTTGTGATCGGTGCGCTAAACCCTATCAAACCAGATAGTCCTATTTCTGGCTCTTACACTATGTGGCGTAACGATTACTCGGCGGCTGATGGTCAATACGACTTCGGTGGTATGAGCAATAACACCGAAGAAATGGAGACCATTCTGGGCAGCTTCGGCGCAACAGCTGACAGCACAATCGTGGTTTACGCAGCAGGCTCTCACCACGATGCCGCTCGCCTTTACTGGCAAATCCATAACCTTGGTCATCAAGACGTTCGTTACCTAGACGGTGGCTTGAACGCTTGGATGGGCGCTGGTTACCCAACTGGCTCTGCAAACCCAAGCGTTGCCGCAGTTGAATACAAAGCACCGAACACAAAACAAGACAACAACACGCTAGCGACACTGGATATGGTTATCGCAGCGCAAAACAACCCTGATTGGGTGATCCTAGATACTCGCGGCAACGACGAGTTCAACGGCGACGTTGCAGTTTCTGGTGCGTACGGTCCGGGTACTATCCCAAGTAGTGTTCACATTAACTGGACCAAAGCGTTAAACGCAGACACAACGCTGAAATCTGCACAAGAACTGCAAGCTCTTTATGGCGACATCATCAAAGGTAAAAAAGTGATCGCTTATTGCCAATCCGGTGTTCGTTCTGCCCACACCACCATGATTCTTACTGAAGTACTTGGCGCAGAAGGCGTCTACAACTATGACGGTTCATGGATCGAGTACAGCCATGCTCACTATGAGCAGAAAAACCCTGAAGTGAACGTTATCAACGGCAAGAGCTAATCAACACGGAAATAGCAGTTAATGAACAATGTAATTTTTAGTCAAAAGCTATTCGACACCGCTCAAATGATTGTCGATGGCTGTATGGGTGATGCCGATCCGGCATGTCAAACCGCGTGCCCAATGCACACAGACGTAAAGCAATACGTTCGCATGGCGGGTGAAGGTGATTTTCAAGGTGCTCTGGATCTGATCCGTAGCAAACTATTCCTTCCTCAAACACTAGGTCGCATCTGCGCACATCCGTGTGAAGCGTCTTGTCGCCGTAATTCTGAGTTTGGTCAGCCAATCAGCGTAGCTGGGATTAAACGTTTCGTCGCAGAGAAAATGGATAACCAAGATCACTGGGATCTAAACATTGCACCCCTAACTAACAAGCACATCGCGATCGTAGGTGCAGGTCCTGCTGGCGCTCAAGCGGCAATCGAACTACGTCGTCAGGGTCATGAAGTCACCATCTATGAAAAGCTGGACGTTTACGGCGGTATGATGCGTGTTGGTATCCCTGAATACCGCCTGCCACGCGATGTTATCGATTTCGAATACCGCTACTTAGCGATGCTGGGAATCAAAACTCAGTTTGGCGTTGAGATCGGCAAAGACATCAGTTTCGAAACACTACGCAACGAGCATGATGCGGTGGTACTTGCACATGGTGCGCACGTAGGTTCGATCATCCCTCTGCCGGGTCATGACAACGATGGCGTGTTCTCTGCGGTTGAATACCTAAAAGAGATTTCTGAAACTCGCCAATTCCCACGAGCAGGTAAGCGAGTAATGGTTATCGGCGGTGGTGACGTAGCGATGGACTGCGCACGCTCTTCATGGCGTATCGGCGCAAGTGAAGTTTACCAATGTTCACTTGAGAGCCTTGAGAACCTGCCTGCAAGCCAAATCGAAATCGATGAGTCACTAGAAGAAGGCGTTGAATTCCATGCGGGTTGGGGACCTGTCGCTATCGAGCACGAGAGCGGCAAAGTAACAGGCATTACTATCAAGAAAGTGCTGTCGATCTTTGATGAGCAAGGCAACTTTGCACCTCAGTACAGCGAAGAAAGCAAAACTATCTCTGTGGATACCGTTGTTTTCGCTACGGGTCAAATCGTGGCAGATATTACTGACGGTGCACTAGAGCAAACTCGCGGTGGCCGTTACGTTGTCGATAAACAAACACTAGCATCTAGTCTAGAAGACGTATTCGTAGCTGGTGATGCGTGTGGCGGGAACATCGTAATTGAAGCGATGGCATTAGGTCGTAAAGCAGCAATGAGCGTTGAACGCTTCCTAACGACTCGTCCACTAACTGAAGACCGCGACTTCGAGCAAGAATACAGTTACTCATCTCGTCTAGACGTACCACTACCAAAAGGTACGGTAGATACCCCTCGCCTACACGGTGAATTGCGTGACGCTGAAGAGCGTAAGCAGGATTTTGCACAAGTGGATTTAGGCTTTACTGAAGCGCAAATCAAACTAGAAGCTTCTCGCTGCCTGCAATGCAGCTGCAAGCTATGTATGACCGAGTGCATCATGATGAATGACTTCAGCGACTGTCCGAAAACCATTTTCTCCGACTTTGTGAACAACAAGTCGATGGATCCACTGATGGCTTACTCATGCAACGCGTGTGACCAATGCACCATCGTGTGTCCGAAAGACTTCCCAATGAAAGAGATGTTCCTAGGGGCACGTGCTGACTTTGTTAAGGCAAACAACGGTGAATCTCCAATGCCGGGTCATAAAGCGATCAACATGCACCAGAAGCTTGGCTTCTCAAAAATCTTCACTATGGCAAAACGAGCGGTATCGACAAAATGAGTAATAAAGTATTTATGCCAGGATGCAGCTTGCCATCCTATTCACCTGAAGGTGTAGCTGCCATTGCTAGCTACCTAAAGCAAGTATTTCCAGACATGGGCGCAGTCCAAAAATGCTGTGGCAAACCGACTGCAGCTATCGGTCAAACGGAGAAGTTTAAAGAGCGTTACGGTCAGCTACAGGCTGATTTTGACAAGCTAGACGCACAAGAAGTGATTGTGGCGTGTCAAAGCTGCTACGGCATGATCAAAAAATCTGGTGGCACACAAAAACCAGTGTCTTTGTGGAAGCTACTTCCTGAAATTGGTTTACCGGAAGAACTGCGCGGCAAAGCCAAAAACAGCGACGTGGTGTTTACCATTCACGACTCTTGTTCAACTCGCTACGAGAAAGAGCTGCAAGACGGTATCCGTTGGATACTAAACGAACTTGGTTACAAAACCTCTGAGCCAGAACACACACGAGAAAACACCCGCTGCTGTGGCTTCGGCGGCATGGTTGTACCTGCAAACCCAGATGTGGCAACGCGCGTAATTAAGCGCCGTGTTGAAGAGTTTGAAACCGACTACGTAGTGGTTTATTGCTCGGCATGTCGTGCATCCATGATGGGTGTTGGTACAAAGTCTTGGCACATTCTGGATCTGATGTTCGGTCCTGTGATCATGCAAGGTGATGAGCCGCCAGTAAACGTACTTGCGAGCCCTGTAAAAGCTTGGTTCAACCGCTACAAGTCAAAAGCGGGCCTGATCAAGTGTATGTCAGTGTAACTGTCTCTGTGTCGCTATCTCTTTTTAATTATTAGGTTTAAGTGAAGTTGAACTTATGAAACTCGTAAAAATCGCTCTTATCGTCGCTGTTGTAGCTCTCGCTCTGTTCGCGGCAAAACAAACTGGCATTCTTGAAATCATCACTGACATCAAGAGCCTACAAGATTGGATCGCAAGCTTTGGTGTGTGGGGTTACGCCGTATTCGTAGCAGCATTCGTATTTGCGTGTGTTTTCCTACTACCGGGCAGCGCATTTACCATTGTGGCAGGTATCGTATTTGGTCCTATCAAAGGTGGCGTATTGGCGCTCTTTTCTGCAACGCTTGGTGCAGTAGCAGCCTTTATCGTGGCGCGCTTCCTACTGCGTAACACCATCATGAAGAAGTTTGGCGACAACCCAATATTCAAGAAAATCGATGACGGTGTAGCAGCAAACGGCACCAGCTTCTTGATTCTGACTCGTCTTGTGCCTGTATTCCCATTCAGCCTACAAAACTACGCTTACGGTCTAACCAGCCTAAACCTTGGCACTTACGCTCTGGTTTCTCTGTTGACCATGGCGCCAGGTGCTTTCATTTTTGCTTACATGGCTGGTGACATCGCAACAAACGGTGTGTCTGCAATGTTGTTGGTAAAATTTGCGGTTGCGGGTCTTGTGCTGTTTGGCATGTCTTTGATTCCAAAATACATCGCAAAGAAAAAAGGCATCAACATGGAAGAATTAGCGAAGTAATCCGGTCTATCCATTATTGAAGCCAAAATAGTGCGACTTATCGAGAGTCGCACTATTTTCATTGCTACTGATTTGCTCACACTTTGTCCTTAAATTGGTGACTTTTAAGACCAAAAACTGACGTGGATTGGTATCACCTCACAAGGCGAGTAATTCTCTGAATCTATTATCAAATTCGCGTTGATAATAGAGCAAGATAGATTACTATCCATCTAGAGGGAACGGAGCTTCCAGCGTGGTTTATCCCCTATTCAGAGTACCAAAACAGCCGTTTGTACCTCATGGGAATATAAAGCTCCAAAATGAAAACAAAGATAAAGAAACACGGATTACTTATGAAAAAGCTACTTAGCACCATTGGCATTTTAGCCACCACATTCGCGACCTCCTCTTTTGCATCTTCGACCGCTGAAGAATGGCAAAAAATAGAACAGCAAGCCGACGGTCAGACCGTTTATTTTCATGCTTGGGGTGGTAGCCAAGAAATTAACCGCTACATCCAATGGGCAGGCAAAGAGCTTAAATCTCGCTACAACGTGACACTTAACCACGTCAAGGTCACCGATATTTCTGAAACCACCACTCGTCTTATTGCTGAAAAAGCCGCAGGGAAAAACAGCGGTGGCAGTGTTGATATGGTTTGGATAAATGGCGAAAACTTTAAATCGATGAAAGACAACCAACTATTGTTTGGTCCTTTCGTTGAAGGTTTACCAAGCTGGCAGTATGTCGATAAAACCCTGCCTGTTGATGTCGATTTCTCTGAACCAACAGATGGTCTAGAAGCGCCTTGGGGCGTAGGTCAATTGGTGTTTATCTACGATGAAGAAACCCTGCACAACCCGCCAAGCTCATATGCTGAAATGCTGAGCTACGCAAAAGCGTTTCCAAATCGTCTGACATACCCTCGCCCACCGGAGTTTCATGGCACCAGTTTCATCAAATCTCTACTGATCGAACTGAGCAATAACGATCCTGCACTGCAAAAGCCAGTGACAGACGAATCATTCAAAACTATCACGCAACCTCTATGGGCTTACCTAGATGAATTTCACAAAGTCGCATGGCGTGGCGGTAAGCAGTTTCCGGGTGGCACAGCGGAAACGGTACAACTACTAGATGATGGTCAGATTGACTTAGCCGTCACTTTTAACCCAAATGCGGTTTATTCAGCACAATCTAGCGGCAACCTTGCAGATAGCACCAAAGCGTATGCGATGGATGCGGGTGCACTTTCTAACATTCACTTCTTAGCTATCCCTTGGAACGCAAACGCCAGTGCAGGGGCTCAAGTTGCTATAAACTTTTTATTAAGTCCTGAAGCGCAATCTCGTAAAGGTGATATCAACATCTGGGGTGATCCTTCAGTGCTAAGCAGCCAATACCTGACTGGTACGGCTAAAAATACTCAACAATTCAAGTCTATTGCAGAGCCACATCCAAGCTGGCAAGCCGCACTAGAAAAAGAATGGTTGAAACGCTACGGGAATTAATAATCACCCATGTTAAGAGCGCTGTATCTAGTTATTATCGCAGTTTGTATATTACCGACCATCCCGGGTCTACTCGGGGTGGTGGTCTCTGCGCTCGGCTATGTTCCCCCTATCGGCTTACATCATTTTTCACTTGATGGCTTTGATGCTGTGTTTGACTGGGAAGGCGTGTGGACATCTATTGGTCTAACGTTCTACTCTGCCATTTTCAGTAGCTACCTTGCTTGTTTGATGACGTTTGCGATTCTGCAAGCTTCTTGGGGAAGTAAATTCTGGCGTAAAATCGAAGTCAGTCTTTCTCCGCTTCTTGCCATGCCACACGTGGCATTCGCCATTGGTTTTGCTTTCCTATTTGCACCAACAGGTATGGGCGTTCGCGTACTCAACCAAATGTTTGGCTACGATCCAAATGCGCAAACGGTGAATGACTTAGCGTTGCTGATCAAAGACCCACACGCACTGGGTTTGATCATCATGCTTGCCGTCAAAGAAGTCCCGTTCCTTTTGTTGATGAGTATTCCGATTCTTCAACAATTGAAGGTCGAGAAGATAGAAAAAGTCAGTCATTCGATGGGGTATAGCTCGGCTCAAGCTTGGTGGAAATGCGTTTTCCCACAATGGTTAGCAAAACTGCGCTTCCCAATGCTAGCCGTGCTGGCTTACAGCTTATCCGTTGTCGATGTCGCGCTAATTATCGGTCCAACCAACCCTCCTACCTTTGCAGTATTGGTATGGCAGTGGTTTAACGATCCTGATTTATCCCTCCTACCAAGAGCGGCGGCGGGTGCAGTTGTGTTGTTTGCGATTGCGAGCCTATTGATTGGCTTTGCTCGACTCGTAGAGTGGAGCGTTACTAAAGGCTTTAAACGCTGGCAATACTCCGGTCGTAGTGGTTTCCGCTTACCAGGAAAGACCTTGTTCTCTATGATTGCTCTACTCGCACTGTTAATGGTGCCTTTGATGGTGGTGTGGAGCTTTGCACAGCGTTGGCGTTTCCCTGACTTATTGCCAAGCCGTTACAGCTTACGTTTTTGGGAATACGAGTGGCAAAGCATTCTTGGCACGCTAGAGCAAAGCATGTTGATTGCGGTGATCAGCGCATCAATTGCTCTGGTACTTGCTCTGATTGCTCACGAATACCGACTGCGTTACCGCTGGCAAGTCCCAGGGTACATCATTGCCGTGCCAATGTTGATTCCGCAGCTTTCCGTTTTGTTTGGAATGCAAGTCGTCACGCTGTACCTCGACAGCAGCGCGTACTTGTTCTGGGTATGTTGGGCACACGTCTTCTTTGCTTTCCCGTTTGTTTACCTATCACTCGACGGTCCATGGCGCAGCTTCGACAATGGTCTGACTCGTGTCGCCTTAAGCCTTGGTAAATCACCGATGCAGGCTTGGTTAAAAGTCAAACTGCCCATTCTTTTGCCTGCGATTGCTTTTGCTTGGGCAGTTGGCATTAGTGTCAGCTTAGCGCAGTACCTACCAACACTCGTGCTGGGAGCTGGTCGCATCAGCACAATAACAACAGAAGCGGTCGCCCTATCAAGTGGCTTTGACCGTCGTGTCACTGCGATTTACGCAATTTGGCAAGCTCTCTTGCCGTTAATGTTCTTCTCTTTTGCGATTTTACTTAGCCGCTTACACGTTAAGTATCGCCGGTTGTCTATTAAAGGTTTACTACCGAATGAGTCTCTGTCTCGAAAACCTCGCCATCCATAAAACCAATGGCGACACGCTTTTCTCTGCCTTCAATATGACGGTAGAGAAAGGTGAAATTGTTACCCTGATGGGTCCTAGCGGCTGTGGCAAATCCACTTTATTGGATGCCATTGCTGGTCACCTATCTTCCGAGTTCGACTATTCAGGCTCAATCACTCTCGATAATGAAAAGTTGGATGCTTTGCCTGCGCATAAGCGTCAGGTAGGTATTTTGTTCCAAGACGATTTGCTCTTTCCGCACCTCACCGTATGGGAAAACCTTGCCTTCGCTCTGCCTGATTCAATCAAAGGGGCTGAGCGTAAAGAACGTGCGATGCAAGCATTGAAACACATCTCGTTAACCAAGCTCGCGGAATCTTTCCCAGATCAAATATCAGGTGGTCAGCGCGCCCGTATCGCTCTGACTCGTATGTTGTTGGCGAAACCAAAAGTTGCCCTACTCGACGAACCATACAGCAAACTCGATAAAGATTTGCGCGTGCAGTTTCGTAACTGGGTCGTGGAACAGCTTCAACTCGCTAATATTCCCGCGTTGATGGTGACTCACGATGAAGACGATATCCCTGCAGGCAGTCGTTGCCTAAACTGGCCGTGGGAGACAAGTCATGCTTGATAGCCTAAGCATCAAAATCATTAAGTGGCCACTGGCACAAAGCGCAAAGCTGATCGACAAATGTGGCGTGACGGCTAACCAAACCACACTGTTCGGTTTTGCCCTTGGTTGCTTTGCCCTACCAGCATTGATGGCAGAGCAATACACACTCGCATTAGCGTTTATCCTGCTGAACCGAATTTGTGATGGATTAGATGGTGCGTTGGCAAGAATCCAAGGCATTACCGATGCCGGAGGCTTTCTCGATATTAGCTTGGACTTCTTGTTCTATTCTTTGATTCCATTTGGTTTTGTGTTGGCAAATCCAGAACAAAACGCCGTCGCGGGCGCATTCTTGATCTTCTCGTTTATTGGCACGGGGAGCAGCTTCTTAGCTTTCGCGATCATGGCAGGTAAACGCGGTATCGATAACCCTGTCTACAAACACAAATCTCTGTACTACATGAGCGGTCTAACAGAAGGCACCGAGACCATTGGTTGTTTCGTGTTGTTCTGTTTGTTCCCACAACATTTTGCCGTGATTGCGTATATCTTTGGTGCGGCGTGTTGGTTTACCACGTTTACGCGTATTTACTCTGGGTTTCATACGCTGAAACCGTAAACAAAACTTAAAGGGAGATTCCTGATTGCTACGAAGGAATGCAACCGGGAATCTCTTTTCAATCTTCCCTCAATAAAGCATCCCACTCACCACCAGCGTCACCACAATCCCAGAGACAAAACTCGGCACATGCCACTTCTGCTGCTTAGCTCGAAAATACTCTTTTTGTCGCTCTTCTTGATAGCTCTTCACCGCTAGTTCTTTAATGTAATCGTTTTGCATAACCTACCCTCCTGACGTTTTTCAAATCGAGGATAGAAGCTCAAGTTAACTTGAGGTCAATGCTGAAGTTCCAATTTAGGATATGTTCCTTAGAAGTGGAGCGATCATTGCTTTCAATTCATTAAACTCAACCAGTTGCATTTATTTGTATCACAGTTCTGGCGTGTCACTTGATCGTCGTCAATGGAACATCAATCTATTTCACCTTTCGATGTTCAAATGACATCAAGTTGCTAGCATGAGCCCATTCAAGATAACTCTGGGCTTGTTATGACTCCTACTGTTGACCATGTACTCCTCAATATCGCACTCAATTTGAGCTCAAATCGCTCTCATGAGCAGCAATACCAAAACCTGATTGATGGGGTCGCACAAGTATTCCCTTGTGATGCGAGTTGCTTGTTCATATTCGATGAGGATGGCTTTCTAACGCCGGTTGCAGTAAAAGGCTTGTCAAACTCAGTACTCGGTCGCCGTTATTTTCCTAAAGCCCATCCGCGCTTAGACGCTATTATCCACAGCCGTGAGCCTGTTCGCTTCGATGCCGACTGTGCCCTGCCCGACCCATTTGACGGGACATTATTGACCGAAGACCAATGCATTGATGTCCATGACTGCATGGGTTTTAGCTTATATGTTGAAGGGCAACTTGTCGGGGCATTAACCATGGATGCACTTGCGGTTGGCGCGTTTGATCATATCGACCCAGTAGCTATCGAAACCTTCGCGGCACTAACGGCGGCAACACTGCGCAACATTGCACAATTAAAAGCCCTCAAAGCACAAAACCAAAAGCAAAAAAACGTTACACAAACCCTGATTCAACAAGCGCGATCACAACATGGTGACATGGTTGGCTTAAGTCCACAGATCAATCAGTTACGAAATAATATAGCAACTGTTGCACAATCGGATTACGCGGTATTGGTATCTGGAGAAACCGGTACAGGTAAAGAACTTGTCGCTCATTCAGTTCACGCTCAATCTCATCGCAACGATAAGCCGATGATCTACGTGAACTGTGCCGCTCTACCCGAGGGGCTGGCGGAGAGCGAACTATTTGGCCATGTGAAGGGAGCTTTCACCGGAGCCAATAGTCACCGTGCAGGTAAGTTCGAGCTAGCTGATGGCGGCACAATCTTCCTAGATGAAGTGGGTGAATTGCCTTTGGTTTTACAAGCAAAACTACTGCGCGTTATTCAGCAAGGCGAGCTGCAACGTGTGGGCAGCGATCAGCATTTGATGGTGAACGTACGCATCATCGCAGCCACTAACCGACAGTTAGAAAAAGAAGTGGAAACTGGCACATTCCGCGCTGATTTGTTCCATCGATTGAACGTGTTTCCCATCAAAGTGCCACCACTGCGCGCGCGTGACGGCGACATTCCAGTTCTTGCGGGATACTTACTGGAAAAAGTGCGCCAGCAATTTAACGCACCAAACCTTCATGTTCACCCTAAGGTACTGACTCAATTAGAGTCTCTGCCTTGGTACGGTAATGTTCGAGAGCTTGAACATACCTTAACGCGAGCGGCATTACATGCCATTCAGCAAGGCGATAGCACCATCATGCTCAATCACTTTGACACTTCACTCGCGTTAGATGATGTAAAAAGCACATCACATTACTTGCCTAGAGAGAGCCAGCCGATGCGCGAGTTGGTGGAGCGTTATCAACATGACTTGATTGAGCACGCATTGAGCCAATCTGGCGGTGTTTGGGCAAAAGCAGCGGAGTTTTTACAAATGGATCGAGGCAACTTATATCGCATGGGTAAAAAGCTCGGCATAAATAAATAGAGGCTCCAGCTTCGCCCTTATGAAACAACGATTTACTTTTATCGATAGCAAACATATCGATAGCAAACAAAGAGATTCCGGATGACTCACTCTGGCTCGTCCGGAATGACACCCAACACCAATGTACATGGGCTAACTGTCCCATCTGGTTTCTCGTATTTCACTTACTCTTCCTCATTCGTAATAATTAAACCGCTCAAGTCTCAGCTTTCTTATAACTCTTTAAACTCATCAAGTTTTCAGTTGCCTTATTGCGTCATTCCCGACAGCGACGAAGGAGCGCAATCGGGAATCTCTTGCCTTCACAAAACCGCAATAACTTATCTCCTGTTTAACAAGCACTTCTACTATCGCCCGTTAAAACGTTTCTCGCGCGTCGCTTTTATCACCAATTCAAATACACCGTTGTTATTTACACATCAGTTACGTTGTAAAAATCACATCAGCGACATACTCAAAAACACATAAAGCCATTAAAAATCAAAGAGATAATTATTGGCACGCATTCTGCTCTATTGGAGAAAACAAAACGACTATTACTACAATCACTGGAGAACCCAATATGTTCTGTATTCAATGTGAACAGACAATCCAAACCCCGGCTGTAAAAGGCTGTTCTTTCGCACAAGGTATGTGTGGCAAAACTTCAGAGGTATCCGATCTACAAGACGTGTTGGTTTACACTTTGCAAGGGGTTTCTTTTTGGGCAGCACGCGCGCTTGAATTCAATATCATCAATGATGAAATCAACCAGTGGGCTCCAAGAGCATTCTTCTCTACGTTGACCAACGTAAACTTTGACCCAGAACGTATCCTTGAACTGACTTCTCAAGCAGCCACTTACAAAGCGCTGCTAAAAGACCAAGCGATGACAGCAGCAGCTCTTACAGATGAAGTGCTAGTGAACATTCCTGATGTAGCGAACTTCGAGTTGCCAAACAGCGCAGAGGAAATTTTGGCGTTTGCTCCTCAAGTTGCGGTAAACCGCGGTAAAGACCAAGTACACGAAGACGTTATCGGTCTACGTCTGCTTTGCTTATACGGTCTAAAAGGCGCTGCTGCGTACATGGAACACGCACGCGTACTTGAGCAAACCAACAATGACATCTTCGCCGAATACCACGAAATCATGGCTTGGTTGGGTACTGACCCTGAAGATCTAGGCGAACTGCTAGATTGCTCAATGCGTATTGGTCTTATGAACTACAAAGTGATGGAAATGCTGGATCACGGTGAAACAGCAACGTTCGGTCACCCAGAGCCAACAACCGTTAACGTTAAGCCAGTCAAAGGCAAATGTATTCTCGTTTCTGGTCATGACCTTCACGACCTAGAAAAAATCTTGCAACAGACCGAAGGCAAAGGCATTAACGTATACACTAACGGTGAGATGCTGCCTGCACACGGCTACCCAGAGCTGAAGAAATACCCTCATCTAGTAGGTAACTACGGCAGCGCGTGGCAGAACCAACAGAAAGAATTCGCCAACTTCCCTGGCGCGATTGTGATGACCTCAAACTGCCTATTGAACCCGAACGTGGGTCAGTACGCAGACCGTCTATTCACTCGTAGCATTGTCGGTTGGCCAGGTGTCGCTCACCTAGAAGGTGATGATTTTAGCCAAGTAGTCGAGTGTGCATTGGCACAAGAAGGCTTCCAACACGATGAAATCGAGCACAACATCACGGTTGGTTTTGGACGTAACGCACTGATGAACGCGGCTCCTGCGGTTATCGACCAAGTGAAACAAGGCAACATCAAACACTTCTTCCTAGTAGGTGGTTGTGATGGCGACAAAGCAGAACGTAGCTACTACACAGACTTCACTGCAGAAGCACCAGAAGATACGCTAATCCTAACGCTGGCTTGTGGTAAATACCGCTTTAACAAGAATACATTTGGCGATATTAATGGCATCCCTCGCCTATTGGATGTGGGTCAATGTAACGATGCATACTCAGCAATTCAGCTGGCATTAGCCCTTGCGAAAGAATTCGACTGCGACATCAACGAGCTTCCTCTTACGCTTGTTCTTTCTTGGTTCGAGCAAAAAGCGATTGTGATCCTACTTACGCTATTCGCACTGGGCGTAAAAGGCATCTACACAGGTCCAACAGCGCCTGCATTCTTGACGCCAAACCTGATTGCAATTATCCAAGAGAAGTTCGATATGCGCAGCATTGGTAATGTTCAAGATGACCTTAAAACTATCCTAGCAGCGTAATCACCTTGCTTATCACGCGCCTCCTTAATTGGGGGCGCTTTTATCTATTGAGTACTCGACAACCAAAGAGATTGTTATGTTTTTTGAATGGCAAGGCAGTCAACCTGTCACCTTACGCTGTGTAGATAAATATCACGAGACTGCCGATGCAGTGAGCCTCAAGCTGGCAGACTTATCTGAATCGCTTTTGTTTGAATTTAAAGCGGGTCAGTTCATAAATCTTGGCATTGAAATCGATGGCAAGATGGAATTCCGAGCCTATTCACTCAGTTCCCTTTCCGGCGATGATTGCTTACAACTGACCATTAAACGCGTCGACGGCGGGAAGGTATCAAACTACATCATAGATAAACTGTTGATTGGAGATACAGTTCAAGCTCTTCCACCAACGGGTGATTTCAACTGTGTTGACCATCCACCAATCACGCTAGATGGTAAAAAGAAAGCCCTGCTGATCAGTGCTGGATGCGGCATCACTCCCGTATTCGCGATGACAAAACAATGGCTGAGCAATGATCAAGAAGTGGATATCGAATTTCTGCATATCGCTCGCTCTCAACCAGAAACGATTTACTTTGATTTGCTAGAGACTTACCACTCAGTTTACCCAGATTTTAACTTGAAGCTGTTACTAAAAAATCGCGGTGAGACCCAGTACCCTGAAGGTCGACTCAGTAAGGAATGGCTTCAGGAGTTGGTCCCAGATTTTAATCAGCGCACGGTTTATCTATGTGGTCCAAACCAGTTCATGCTCGATGTTCAAGGTTATTTGACCGAGCTTGGCTTTGATATGGCTAACTTCTTCCAAGAAAGCTTTACACCAGCAGCAAGTGAAGAAGCTGAAGTGTCAGATGAAACGGCAAGTGTGTCAGTCCCCGACTTTGCTCAAACGATTGATGCACAAAAAGGTCAAGTCCTTGCTGATGTGTTGGAAGGCGCAGGGTTACCGTTGATCGTCGCTTGTCGAAGTGGCATTTGTGGCTCTTGTAAGTGTAAGGTTCGCAAAGGCAGTGTTTCTTCAACCAGCCTTGAAACATTAACACCGGAAGAAATTGAACAAGGCTATGTACTCGCCTGTTCTTCGACGATTGAATCCGACCTCGAAGTTCAGATTGGTTAAAGCGGTTGATACAAACATTAAAAAAGCGCCGTGCTCGGCGCTTTTTGTTTATCGCAGACTGTAATTCTACCAAGACGCGAAGCATTTGATAGAGATTCTCTATAAGGAAAAACGACTGAGCTGGGAACCTCGCTTTAAACTCAGCTAAACAGCAGAACCTTCAGTGCAGCTTCGCTATCTACATCCATAAACTCTGGTGGATTGTCCAAACGCTCTCGGAATGTCAGCTCAGGCGCTTCTTCCTTCATGCTTTCAATCAAGAAATCGCTGGTCACCGATGGCGAGTTTACACATGCGAGAACTTGTCCACCTTCTGCTAGCAAATCTGGCAAACGGCGTAGAATCTTTTTGTAGTCTTTCGTTAACGCGAAGCTGCCTTTTTGGAATGATGGTGGATCAATGATGATCATATCGTACTGACCTGACTTCTTGATCTTCCCCCACGACTTAAAGATGTCGTGCCCCATAAAGCTCACTTGGTTGATGTTATGACCATTCAGTTTATGGTTCTCACGACCTTTCGAAAGCGACGCTTTTGCCATATCCACGTTTACGACTTTATCGGCACCACCAGCAATAGCCGCCACAGAAAAGCCGCAAGTATAAGCGAACAGGTTAAGTACATTTTTGTACTTGGCATTTTCACGAACCCAATCACGACCGTAGCGCATATCAAGGAACAAACCGAAGTTCTGGTTACGACCGATATCTAGCTGGTACTTCAAGCCACTTTCTTCAACCACAGGTCGAGCATCTAGCTCACCCAACAGAATTTCTGAAGGTGCGCCGTCAGCATAACGGTGTTGAATCACGATAGTGCGACCCTGTTTCTCTGCCCACAGCGCAGATTCAGAAAGCGTATTTAAACCAGCTTTTAATTCAGAAACAAACGTCTCATCGACTTCTTTAAATAGGTTAATGATCAACTGACCTTGTAACCAATCACATGTGATTTGCTCTAAACCTTCGAAGCGGCGACCGCGACCGTGAAACAGTCGGCGGATTTCATTGGGAGCTTGTGTTAGCTCCGCTTCTAGATGCTGGAAAAACAGCGGAAGTTGTGATGCTTGCATCGAATTCTCTTATTCGTTTTCTTTGTAATGGTTATTTGATCGTAGGCCAGTTCAGTTCCCACGGAGAAAGCCAAGTGTCGATACCTTGGGATACAATTTCATTGTGCCATTTACTGCCAAGCGCTTTATGCTCGCGTGGATCGCAAACAAAGCAGTGTGTTTCATCTTGATACGGGAAACACAATGAAAATGCATGCAAGTAACCACGGTCAGCGTCATTACCTGCATTATAAATAGGATCACCAACAATACCCGAACCAACGGATTTTAATGCCACACGAATTTGGTGTGTTTTGCCAGTATGCGGCTTGCATAAAAACAGGCGCTCTCCCGGCTCTGCAGCGAGAGAAAAGAATTGGGTAATCGCTGGATTCGTTTTGCTGTTGACCAGTTTCCATGAAGAACGACGAGAGCGTTCCATGTCCCCCACTACCAGCCCTTGCTTCTTCTTAGGCTTTTTCGAACCAATCGCAAGATAGAACTTCTCGACTTCACGATCTGCAAATGCTTGCGACAACGCGCTTGCTGCTTTTGCGTTGCGACCCAAAAGCAAAATTCCAGACGTCATTTTGTCGAGGCGGTGAATAAGATACAACTGCTCATCACCACTTTGTTTCGCTACTTCTTGCAGCAACATAGTTTCACCATCGTCCTTATGTACTGAGACGTTGGGATGTTTATTGATGATCAGAAAATCTGGATGGGTGTGTAGAATGTCGAACATAAAAAACTGGCTCCACGTTTGGAGCCAGAAGTATACCGATTCTAAGCAATTAGGCGAGCTTAAACTTACCCACCAGCGCTTCCAATTCTTGAACTTTACGGTTCAGACCTTCTACGCTTTGCGAGCTGTCATTCGCTAATTGTAATGAACGGTTTGAGATGTCGCTGATCGATGTAATGTCAGCCGCAATTTCTTTCGTCACTGCGGTTTGCTCTTCCGCTGCTGTCGCGATTGAGTTAACCATGCTTTGAACATGAGCCGCACCAGAAACGATTTCTTCCAGTGAGTTCACTGCACCCGAGCTTTGACTCACACCAATTTCAACCAAACGACAGCCATCTTCCGTGTAAGTCACTGCCTCTTGAGTGCCGACTTGAATCGCTTGGATGATCTCACCGACCTCTTGTGTTGCCTTCGTTGTGCGTTCAGCCAGAGCGCGTACTTCATCGGCAACCACAGCAAAGCCACGACCAAACTCACCTGCACGTGCCGCTTCGATTGCCGCGTTCAATGCCAACAGGTTCGTCTGCTCGGCAATGTCTTCAATCACTTTGATAACCGCGCCGATTTTCTCGCCATGAGAACCTAGGCTGTTCATCTGCACCGACATATCCGACATTTGCTGTGATACCTGTTGAATGCTCTCCACCATCTCAACAATCACGGTGCGACCTTGTTCAGCGGTTGATTCCGACTTGCGTGCTTCTTCAAACGTCGCAGCACCTTGCTCTGCAACTTGAGAAATGGTCAAGCTCAACTCTTCTGCCGCAGTCGCAATCAAGTTTGCTTTATCAGATTGGCTACTTGCACCCGACACAATATCTTGGCTCACAACTGACAGCTCGCCGGTAACCGATTTCACCTCTTCCGATACGAGCGAAATCGAACCAATAAGGCTAGTCAATGATGCTTGCATCTTATTTAGAGAAGTCGCTAGGTTAGCCAACTCGTCACCCGATTTATCTTCAATCGGTTCTACCGTTAAATCGCCTTCCGCGACACGTTGCGCTAACTCATCGAGCTTACTCAAACGGTGAGTAATTGAGTTGGACAACAAGTACGCAATAACGGCTGTTGCAATCAGCGCAATCGAACCAAGCACATAAATCGTCAGTTCAATGCTATTAAACGAATCCGAAAGGTCCAGTAGCGCTTCACTGGTACTTTGGCGACCATCCGTTGATGCCGCATCAAGGATAGATTCAATCGGCGCTAGGTTAGCGTCATAAAGAGAGCGAAGGCGCGCCACGTTCTCTTCAACGTTTTCTAGACCAAGATTAGTCAAAATTTGCGACTCAAAGTCACGAGTGAAATTACTCATGTAACGTTTAACTTTTTCAACATTACGGTAATCTTCGCCACCAACCGTTTCCAAAAGTTTGACTTCAGCAATCGCTGCTGCAAATTCTTGTTTATTTACTTGGTACTCCGCCTGAGCACCCGATACACCTACGATGCTACCTAATGCATCACGATAAACATCACCTGCTTCATCGATCAAAATTAAGTACTGAACAGTTTCAGGAACATCGTCCGTTCTTACCTCGTCAGCCACTTCGTGCGAGTTCAATACTTCTAATGTGATAATTCCAATCATCACCAGCATAATTGCTAAGATTGCACCAAAACTCGCGTACAGTTTTTTACGAACAGACATTGTCACTAATAACCTACCTTACCCTTGTCTTCTATTTTCTAACTTAGTTCATCCACATATTTACACATGCTTTGTAAGGCTTATCGGAACGTTCAACTGCAACTTTAACACTTATTTTTGTGATCTAGCTCTCTTTGCGAGTCGTCTCACAATTAATACCCATTATTAATATGAATTCACTCAATCCTATAAATAATGAATATAAAAAACGGGAGCCTGTGAAGACTCCCGTTTATTAGTTTTTGAATTTAGCTGAATACTTCTCGCTTATAGCTTCTTAGAAAAGATACCTGCGAGGGCAATGATACCAATACCAAGTAGCATGATTTCGCCTTTACCGCTGTCGAAACCAGACTTGATGCCCATGAAAGCTACGATTGCGATAGCGACTGGGATTACGTATTTAACTAGGTTGTACCATAGACCAAATAGAGGGAAAGAAACTTTACCATCGTTAGTGATCTCTTTTTCAAGGTCAGCACGGTTTAGACGCCAGCCTGCAAAGATACATACCAACATACCGCCGACCGCTAGGAAGATCTTATCTGTTAGTAGGTCGAAGATATCAAATGCGCCCGTACCGAATAGGGTTGGACCAACACCACCAAGTGACAGTGACGCGAACACACATAGTGTTGCCATTACGACACTCGCAGACAGTACTGCTGTTGAACGCTTCAGACCTTTCTCATCGATTAGGTAAGAAACTACTACCTCAAGTAGAGATACAGAAGACGTCAGTGCCGCAACAGTAAGGCCAATGAAGAACATCAGAGCAAATAGAAGACCAATTACGCCGCCCATTTCAGCAAACAGTTGAGGTACAACTACGAAGACTAGACCTGGACCTGCTGCTGGCTCCATACCAAATGCGAACATTGCAGGGAACATAGCTACACCCGCTAGGATTGCAACACCTGTGTCCATTGCCGTAACCATACCAGTTGTTTGAACTAGGTTCTCTTTCTTCTTCAGGTAAGAACCGTATGTCATCATACAACCCATACCTAGACTTAGAGAGAAGAATGCCTGACCTAGCGCCGCTAGAACGACATTGCTGTCTACTTTTGAGAAGTCTGGCATGAACAGGAACTCAAGACCTGCCATTGCGCCCGGTAGCATCAGACCTTTCACTGATACAACGATCAGGATAAGGAATAGAAGAGGCATTAGGATTTTACCCGCTTTCTCGATACCGCCAGAAATACCTTTCATTACGATAACGATGTTTAGGAACAGGTAAACACCCATCCACATTAGCGGTTGAACTGGATCAGAAATGAAGCCGCCGAAGCTGTCACCAATTGCTTCAGGAGCACTTAGTAGACCACCGCCTACTTTAAAGATGTACGCTAACGCCCAGCCACCTACTACAGGGTAGAATCCCATGATCAATAGACCACTCAGTACGCCGATAACACCCGTAAATGTCCAACGACGATCAGTCGATTTGAAAGCACCTACTGCTGAAAGACCTGTCTTACGACCAATAGCGAACTCAGTAAGCATGACGCTAAAGCCGATAAAAATAACAAACAAAAGGTAAATTGCAACGAACGCACCGCCGCCGCTCTCACCAGCTGTGTAAGGGAATTTCCATATATTGCCTAAACCGACAGCGGAACCCGCTGCTGCCATTACGAAGCCTAGTTTAGACCCCCACGTATCACGTGGTGCTGCTGTATTTGTAGCCACGCTTTTTCTCCAAAATGTTTTGTTGTGTTTGCATAGAGATAGGCGTCTAGAATATGTTCGTGTAAATATTAATGTACACTTTATAAGATGTTTGTGTGACGCTCTATGTATGGCAAGTAAAGCAGTTTAACTTTAAAATTGGAACCCCGAATAGCACATTTATCGCGCAAATGTATCATTGTTCACGCTAAATGCTGCTTTTTTGCGCAAAAGTTAAAGTTTCATCCAACTTTTCACACCTTAGTAACACATTACCCCGTTATAAAATCTATTTCACAACATAAAATCACCTAACCGTGTTGGTATGAAAATAGTTTCCCGTTACGTCATTTCCGCTTAATATCCATGTTGGGCTTATTACTTTTGGCGTATATGGACAAGTTCTATCACTTTCTCACCCTAGCTAGCATTGGGCTTTATTGGTTCCTAGTGGCTGGTGTTACTATTCGTGTCGTATTAAAACGTCGCGCTGTTAGCGTCTCTCTTGCATGGCTGATGATCATCTACATCCTGCCAGTGCTTGGTGTTGCCTGTTATTTCTTATTTGGTGAGCTTAACCTTGGTCGAAAACGTGCAGAACGGGCTAAAGTGATGTTCACACCGTTCCAACAATGGTTCACTCAGTTAAATGATTGTAACGCACATGTTCCAGAAGCAATGGGGCGTCATATCTATCGCATTGACGAGCTATGTAACAACCGTTTGGGTCTTCCTGCATTAAGTGGTAACACACTTTCACTTCAGCAATCACCGGATGAAATCCTTCATTCCATCATTGAAGATATCGAAAACGCACAACACAGCATTCGAATGGTGTTCTACATTTGGCACCCAGGAGGCTTAGCCGATTCAGTCGCTTCTGCACTGATTCAAGCGGCAAAACGTGGCGTAGACGTAAAACTGCTTCTTGACTCTGCTGGTAGTCCGCGTTTCTTCCGCAGTCATTGGTATAAGATGATGAAGGATGCGGGCATCGATGTAGTACAAGCATTGGAAGTTAAAATGTGGCGTATCTTCCTGCGCCGTTTGGACTTGCGTCAGCATCGTAAGATCATCGTGATTGATGACGAAATTGCTTATACAGGCTCAATGAACTTGGTCGACCCTGCTTTCTTTAAACAAAGCAGTGGTGTTGGTCAGTGGATTGACATCATGGTGCGAATTACCGGTCCTACGGTCAACGTGCTAAGTGCCATTCACTGCTGGGATTGGGAAGTAGAAACAGGTGAACGTCAGTTACCTAAACACCCAGAGTGCCGCATTGACAACAGCGATGAGTTTCAACATCCAATTCAGGTGGTTCCATCTGGTCCGGGGATGCCGGAGTACTTGATTTACCAAGTACTGACTTTGGCGATCAACCAAGCGAATCGCTCGGTGAGGATCACCACGCCTTACTTCGTACCAAGCTCTGATTTACTCGAAACATTAAAAATGACCGCACAACGTGGCATCGATGTTGAGCTGATCATCCCGCACAAAAACGATTCCATGATGGTGCAATGGGCATCGCGAGCTTTCTACAGTGAGTTGATGGCTGCTGGTGTGAAAATCTACGAATTCTATGGCGGTTTATTGCACACTAAATCGGTGGTGATTGATGATCAATTCTGTCTGGTCGGCACGGTAAACATGGATATGCGCAGCTTGTGGCTCAACTTTGAAGTGACTCTGGCAGTAGATGACGAAGAGTTCACCAAGCAAATGTCGTGGCTACAGGACACCTACATCCAACAATCACACACTGTTGATAAAGAAGAATGGGAGAAGCGCAGTATCTTCTCTCGTTTCTTGGAACGTGTTTTCTATCTATTTAACCCATTGCTATAACAAATGAGTTATACCCAAGTAACCTCGAGATGCTAGGTTCAGCGAGAATGACTTGGTTTGTAGACGCGGCGGCGATTTAAAGGTCTAGTGGGTCTAAATCAAGAATCGACAACAAAGTATACAAACCAAGACAACTCGCCCTTTGGGAGCGTGTCATTGACTCGACTTCTGCGTCAAACAACTTGGAAAGAGCTGGCTATTACGCTGCGTTGTTTTCCTTGACCTCGAATCAATGACTACGCTCTGAATCCTGCATCTTGAAGTCACTTGGGTATAAAGCTAATAAATCTCTACAAAACCGACAGTTCTATGCTGTCGGTTTTCTTTATCTGTTGCACTTTCTCACTGTTTTTCGCTCTATGCTCTGACGAGTCGTTTCATTTCTACTTTTCCCTTGCAAACCACCCTTGGTCCATGTTTTAAATATTGAAAATCGTAATTTAGACAGGGAATTTTTATGTCAGAAGGCAAAAAGACCAAACTCGTTACCGCAGGTCGTGATAAGAAGTGGACAAATGGCGTGGTAAACCCACCAGTGCAGCGCGCTTCTACTATAGTGTTTGATACCGTCGCAGAAAAAAACCAAGCGATGATCAATCGTACGAATAAAACCCTGTTTTACGGACGCCGTGGTACAAACACACACTTTGCCTTTCAAGATGCCATGGTAGAGGTCGAAGGCGGCGCAGGGTGTGCCCTTTACCCATGTGGCACGGCGGCGATTTCTAATGCCATCTTGTCTTTTGTCGAAACGGGCGACCATATCTTAATGGTGGATACCTGCTACGAACCTACTCGCGATTTCTGTGACACCATCATGAAGAAGATGGGTGTAGAGACAACTTACTTCGATCCTATGATCGGCGCAGGCATTCGTGACCTTATTCAGCCGAATACTAAAGTGCTTTTCCTTGAGTCTCCTGGTTCCATTACCATGGAAGTGATGGATGTCCCTACCCTAGCAAGCATTGCACACGAACAAGACATCATTGTAATGTTGGATAACACATGGGGCGCGGGGGTGAACTTCTCACCATTCGAGCACGGCGTGGATATCTCTATCCAAGCAGCAACCAAATACATTGTTGGTCACTCAGATGTAATGCTGGGTACGGCGGTTGCGTCTGAGAAGTACTGGGATCAGCTACGCGAGCAGAGCTACCTAATGGGTCAATGTGTTTCTCCTGATGATGCATATCTCGGTCTGCGTGGTATTCGCACACTTGATGTACGCTTACGCCAACACGCGGAAAACAGTCTAAAAGTCGCGCAATGGTTAGCAGCTCGTCCTGAAGTTGACCACGTTCGTCACCCTGCTCTAGAGAGTTGTCCGGGTCACGAATTCTATAAACGCGATTTTACTGGTGGTAACGGTCTGTTCTCATTCGTGTTGAAAAGCTCGTACCCGAAAGCCACCACAGCATTGTTGGATGGTATGAAGCACTTCAGCATGGGTTATTCATGGGGTGGGTTTGAGAGTTTGATTTTAGCTAACGAGCCAAAGAGCTTTAATAGCTTGCGCACAGTGGCGAATCCAAATTTCGAAGGTACATTAGTACGTCTACACATTGGTTTAGAAGATGTAGAAGACTTAATCGCCGATCTTGAAGCTGGCTTTGCTCGATACAATGCATTAGTGCTAGAAAAAGAAGCCTCTTTATAAGCATTCAGAACAATTATTAAATAGCCTCGTACTGCGAGGCTATTTTTTTACCTCTCATTATAGAGTTACTAACTCATTGTCTTAATTAGAATTAACTAACATTCTAATATTCATCAATCCAATGTTAATTGAATCTGTTGATTTTCTTTTGAGTAATCACAGATTAAAACAATGTGCCACAAACGAACTTCTCAACCGCAAAACTTATCTCCTATTTTATAAAACTCATAAGAGGTCATACCACAAGGAGATAGTTTTGAAACTCAGATTCATAACAACAATGCTTTTCGTTTTAAGCACCCTACCTTTTGCATCTGCCAACGCCAGTGGTTACACAGAAACCAAATACCCCATCGTACTTGTCCATGGTTTATTTGGTTTTGATTCCCTTGCCGGAGTCGATTACTTCTATGGCATCCCACATGCTCTAACGAAAGATGGCGCGACGGTTTATGTCGCTCAAGTCTCCGCAACCAACAGCAGTGAAGCACGTGGAGAGCAGCTCTTGGCTCAAGTAGAAACGTTGCTTGCTGCTACAGGCGCGGAAAAGGTCAATTTGATTGGGCACAGCCATGGTGGACCAACAACACGTTATGTTGCTTCTGTACGCCCAGATTTAGTGGCGTCCGTTACCAGTATTGGAGGGGTGAACAAAGGATCAAAAGTAGCTGATATTGTGCGTGGAACGGTTCCTGAAGGCTCCATCAGTGAAGGTGTCGCGGTGAAGCTAGCAGAAGGGCTAGTGACTCTCATTAATCTACTTTCCGGTGGCACTGATCTCGACCAAGACCCACTAGCTTCCTTAGCGGCACTAACCACCGAAGGTTCTTTGGCGTTCAACCAGCATTACCCTGAAGGCATTCCAACCAGTGAATGTGGAGATGGAGACCTATTGGCGTCTAACGGTGTGCATTACTACTCATGGACTGGCTCTTCCAACTTTACCAACCTGTTTGATCCAACAGACGGCGCAATGGTGGTTTTAGGTTTGGCGTTTGATAGTCCAAATGATGGTCTCGTGGGCACGTGCAGCACTCACTTGGGGAAAGTGATTCGTGATGATTACAAGATGAATCATCTGGATGAAATCAACGGGCTGCTAGGTATCCATCATTTGTTCGAAACGGATCCAGTCACATTGTATCGCCAACATGCAAACCGCCTAAAACAGCAAGGTCTATAAGAAGGAAGCCATTATGAAGAAAGTCGCTCTCATCACCTTATTCATCGTATCACTCATTGGTGTAGGAGCGGCTTATCTGTTTCCATCGTCTCCACCTTCACAACTTATAAAAGCTCAGTCACAACAGGACACCAGTATTGATCTCTCTTCTCAAAAAGACTTCTTTGAATACACTCTGAGCGGTCTAGGAGAACAAAGCCTTGAAGAAATCAAAGCCAACGTAAAAACTGGTGAATCACAACTAGATTCACTGGGTATCAGCGCAGAACTGTTCGAGACCTATCTTGCATACAAAGAAGCACTATCCAAGCTAGAACCGTTCGAAGGAAATTCGTTGTCATTAAACGAACTGAAGCAGCTAAATGACGCAATCTTAGTGATGCAAAGCGCGTTTTTTACTGACGAACAAATTGCTCAACTTTTCGATGAAGAAAATCGCTTACGCCAGTTAGCAATAGATAAACTCACCATTCGAGAAACCGAATTAGACGCTGATTCTCAACAACAAATGCTTGAAGAAAACCTCGCCTCTCAACCTAAGTACATTCAACAAAGTGAGCGCAACAACGCGCTAGTGATTGAACTAAATCAGACCTCAGAAATGTCTGCACAGGAGAAGTATTTGGCTCGTGTTGATTTGGTGGGTGAAGAAGGCGCCGAACGACTACAAACTCTGGATGAACAACGAGCCTCGTTTAACGCATCACTCAACGATTATTTAGAGAAACGTGCGGAGATCATCAACAATGATTTCCTCGGCGAAGAAGAAAAGAAAACAGAAATCGCCGGATTAAGAGAACAAAGCTTCGAGCAAAACCAATGGCGTCGCATAGAAGCTTTGGAAAGGATTCATGATAGTAAATCTAAAAACTAATTCAGTTTTTTAGGACAACCAACAATGTGGTCATCGACCATACCTACTGCTTGCATGAAGGCGTAGCAAATGGTCTCACCAACAAACTTAAAGCCTTTCTTTTTGAGGAACTTACTCATCGCTTTGGATTGTTCTGTCGATACTGGCACTTGGCTCATGTCTGTCCAGTGATTCACGATTGGTTTGCCATCAACAAATTGCCATAGCGCCGCTGAAAGGCTTCCGTATTCTTCTATCAATTGCTTTGCCGCTTTGGCATTACTGAATACCGAATTAATTTTGCCGCGATGCTTAACCACGTCGAAGTTTTCAACGATGAATTCGGTACGCACTTCATCGCGTTGAATCAGCTTATCTAAGTCATAGTTTTCAAATGCTTCTCGATAACCTTCACGCTTTTTCAAAATCGTAATCCAGCTTAAACCGGCTTGCGCACCTTCTAGCGTGATGAATTCGAACAATACCGTATCGTCGTGTACAGGCACACCCCATTCAGTATCGTGATATTCGCGTTCAAGTGGATGGTTCATCGCCCATGCACACGTATTCTGTTCCATATTTAATCCTTATAAAAACGCCCCTGACGTTAGCCAGAGGCGCTCTAGAACGTTACTTAAACTAAGTCGTTACTTCGGCACTGCCACCTTGTGGAATAGACGATACAACACTGGCACGACAATTAGTGTCAGTACGGTCGCAAAACCTAAACCAAACATGATGGTTACAGCCATTGGTTTAAAGAAGATATCCGGTAGTAGAGGAATCATACCTAGAATGGTTGTGATTGCAGCCATGCATACTGGACGCACACGACTTACTGCGGCATCCACCACTGCGTCGTACGCTTCTTTACCCGACTTCATTTCAATCTCAATCTGATCAAGCAGTACGATACCATTTTTCAGTACCATCCCCGACAGACTCAAGAAACCCAGTAATGCCATAAAGCCAAACGGCGTATTCAACACCAATAGACCGGTTGTCACACCAATTAATGCCAAAGGTACTGTTAACCAAACAATAAGAGGCTCTTTGATTGAGTTAAACAAGAAGATGGTGATCAAGAACATAAACAAGTAACCCATCGGCATCGTGGTAAACAACGACGCCTTCGCATCACCTGATGACTCATACTCACCACCCCACTCTAGTGAGTAACCTGGTGGCATTTCGATCGCTTCAATCTGCGGCTGTAGACGTGCTTGCAATGTTGCCGCTGTCTCTTCACCTAGGATATCTGGATCTGCCATTACCGTTAGCATGCGCTTACGGTTCTTACGCACAATGATTGGGTCTTCCCAACGCATGTCGTAACCCATAGTTACTTGTTGTAGAGGAATAAATTCACTCTGTGCTGGGCTCCAAATTTTCATGCCTTCGATGTTACGAATGTCGATACGCTCATCTTCCGGAAGACGCGCAACAATCGGCATCAGAGTTGTACCATCGCGGTATAAACCAATATTCATACCAGAGAAGGACATCGATAAGAAATCATCCACATCCGATTTAGTGATGCCGTAACGACGAGCTTGACTTTCATTAAACTGAGGCTCAAGCACTTGTGTACGTTCACGCCAATCGTGACGAATGTTCGTTGCTCCCGGGTCGGCGTACATCACATCCATCACTTGTGCAGCAATAGTACGCAGCACCGTTGGGTCAGAACCAATAATGCGCGCTTCAATCTTCGCACCGCCACCAGGACCCAATTCAATTTGCTTCAATTTGTAATTGATTTCTGGGTAGTTGGATTTGATGTGCTCTCTAAAGCGCTCCATAAGTGGGGCTAACGCTTCGTAGTTCTCGACACGCGTAGTGATCTCACCATAAGCCGCGTAGCTTTTCTCTGGGGCATAAGTCAGCATGAAGCGCTGCAAACCCTTACCTGCGGTGGTAGTGATATGTTCAACGTGATCTTGCTCAGCAAGCCAGCCTTCCAGTTCTTTCAGCGTATCATTCGTAGCTCGAATATCCGTACCCTCTGGCAACCAAACATCCAACTGGAAAATAGGGGTGGTTGAAGACGGGAAGAAGGCTTGTTTCACATAGGTGAAGCCGTAAACACTCGCCGCTAGACCTGCCACCAAGACAACAACAGTAAACCATGCTCGGCGCATACAGAAGCTTAAGAACTTCTTATACATAACGAAGATGATGCCATTGTATGGGTCATTGTCTTCGCCTTCACCACTCTTAATTTTCTGACCTTTGAAGAAAATATCAGCGAAGAAAGGCGTCAACGAAATAGCGGTAAACCAGCTCAGCATTAACGAGATAAGCAGTACGGTAAACAAGGTACCACAGTACTCACCCGTCGAGTCTTCTGATAGACCGATTGGTGCAAAAGCAGTAACAGCGATAACCGTCGCGCCTAAAAGCGGCCATTTGGTTTGCGTGACGATATCCGTCGCAGCTTGAAGTCTCGTTCGTCCTTTTTGAGTCCCGATGAGTATCCCTTCCACGACGACGATGGCGTTATCCACCAGCATACCCAGAGCAATAACCAATGCCCCAAGAGAGATACGTTGTAAATCGATGGCTAAGTACTTCATAAAAATGAAGGTACCTAGTACAGTCAGTAGCAAGATCAGACCAATAAGCAGACCTGAGCGTAAACCCATAAAGAACAATAGAACGATGATTACGATACCAACGGCTTGAGCCAAACTAATAACGAAGCCACTCACCGACTTATCTACTTCTTTTGGCTGATTGTAGATTTCTGAAATTTGAACGCCTACTGGCTGTTGGTACTTCAGTTCTGCAACTCGACGATCAAATGCCTTGCCAACTTCAACAACATTGACACCCTGAGCAAATGAAATCCCCAAGTTCAGCGCCAACTCACCATTGTAGTTAATGATGTTGGTTGGAACTTCTACATAACCTCGCTTAATTTCGGCAACGTCTTTTAAGAAGATCAGACCTTGTGCACCAGACTCGGTGATCAATAAGTCACCTAGCTCATCTACGCTTTGAAACTCACCGGTAGGTTGAATACGAATGTACTCATCACCGATACGGATCGCACCTGCATCAGAAACTACGTTTTGGGTCGAAAGTAAGTTAAAAACGGTTGTCGGAGATAGCCCCAAACTGCTTAGCTTTTTCATCGAGATTTCGATGAACACTTGCTCTTGCTGTTGACCTGATACAGAGACCTTACTTACCCCATCAACCAGTTCAAGTTCACGCCTTAAATAATCAACGTAATCGAGCAACTCTTTATAACTGTATCCGTCACCAGTTACCGCAAGCAAAATCCCGTATACATCGCCGAAGTCATCAATCACCGATGGGTCATTGACACCCGGTGGTAATGTACCTTTTAGGTCATTAACCTTACGACGTAGTTCATCCCAAATCTGTGGTAAATCATCCGGACCATAGTTGTTTTTCATGGTCACTGTAATTTGAGATAGACCACGACTGGAAATGGAGTTCACTTCATCCACGTAGGTTAATTGCTGAATCGCTTTCTCTATCGGATAAGTAACTTCTTCTTCCACTTGTTGTGGCGTTGCCCCCGGATAAGAGGTCACTACCATTGCGTCTTTAATAGTAAAGGCTGGATCTTCAAGACGCCCTAATCCAAAGAACGCCGCAACACCACCAATCAAGAAGATCAGCGACACCATCCAACTGATTACGCGGTTTCTAATGAAATACGCCGCAATACCCGTTACGTTTTCATCATCTTGTTGAGGCGCAACGTTATTTTGTTCACTCATTGAGTTGCCTCCTGCTTAACCACTTCCACTTTCATGCCTTCTCTCAATCGAGCCACACCTGCAACAACGACTTTGTCATCAAGCTCTAGACCATCAAGAATTTGAACCGATGTTTTTGATGCTTTGCCCGCTCGTACTTGCTTGCGAGTGACGGTATTGTCGTCATTTAGCACCCAAACAAATTTGTTTTCTCGGCTTAAATCATCGCCATCAGCATTGAAAATCGCTTCGATCGGAACATTGATACCAACATTCAATTCCAAGCCAACATTCTCATCTTTGGACGTCACATCAACAGCCATACCGTCAAGGATGTACTCTTGCTCTGGCATAGGCAGTGATAAGGTGACGGTAAATGTGCCAGTATCTGGATCTGGTTCGGTCGTGAATTCTTTGATGTGGGCTTTGTATTCATTACCACTTGGTACACGAACCACCGCATCAATTTTGGCAAGATTTTCCGACGTCGGCGGCTGTTTGACATAGAGGCGATCCGGAAGTTGGATCAGCACTTCAACACGATCAACACTATGAATGTTCACGATGTACTGCCCAACTTGAATATTTTCAAACTGGTCAACGTTGACACGTGAGATGATGCCGTCAACAGGCGCTTTAAGTTGAGTAAAAGACAGTCGAAGTTTGGCTAACTCCAATTCAGCAAGTGCGATTTGACGTTGTGCTGCAATCTCATCGAATTGAGATTTCGCTAATAAACCTTTTTTCACCAAAGGTGCAGAGCGACGATACTGGCTATCGACGACGGAAAAACGTGCCGAAGCATTATCAACATCAAGCTGATAATCCGTAGGATCCAGTGTGGCAATGACATCGCCTTTAATGACTTTATCACCCTCTTTCACCAACACTCGGCTCACCTCACCCGCAACACGGAAACTCAAATGCGAACGGTCAGCCGCATTGGCAATAGCAGGGAAATAAAGATTATCATCGACTCGCTTTCCTTCCAGAGAAGCGACTCTCACACGAGGTGTTTCTAGTTCTCTTTCAGGTCCTTTGTCACCACAACCAGCGAGCAATACAGCAGAGCAAAGCGTCGTTAAAGCTAAGATTCCTTTCATGTTACAGCCCTCGCTCCTTAACCCATTCTCGAACCTTAATACCCGGTTCGATCACGTTCACGCCAGAGATAATGATTTGATCACCATCTTGCAGTCCTTCCTCGATTTGCTGCTTATCGTTTAACGCGACGGACACTTTCTCAACAATACCTTGGTCATTGACACGCCAAACACAGGTTTTGCCATCTTCAGTAAATATCGCGGAGCTTGGAATTCGGGTGGCACCTGCATTTTCAGAAACTAAATGCACGTTACCGGACATACCCGGCAATATCCCCACCCCTTCTGGTCGTTCCATTACCATGGTGACTTTGTAACTACCAGTTTTAGGGTCTGCTTCAGTATCAATTTCTTGGAAGGTTAACTCGAAAGAACGCTCTGGGAATGCATCAAACGTCATGGAGGCGTACGCATTTGCACCTTGAGTAAATTTACTTAACAAGTGATCAGGCAGTTGGAACAGTACCTTCATTACTTGGTTGGTCTGAATATTCATGACGCCTTCTTTTGCCGCCACATACTCATGGTTTTCTGCTGGGAGATAAGAAATCGTGCCGTCATAAGGGGCAACAAGTTTGGTGTATCTTAGGTTTGCTTTTGCCTGATTCCACTGGGCTTTGGCCGAGTTGTGATTGGCTTTTGCTGCATCAAAATCTTGTTCCGAGACCACTTGTTCTTTACGAAGCTTTTTCGAACGCTCGTATTGAACGTCAGCAAGGGTGTAATTTGCACGGGCTTGTTTTTCGAGTAGTGAATACTCATCGGGGTTGAGCACGGCAAGCACATCGCCTTTATTGACCATTTGACCTGCGTTTACTTCTATCGATTGAAGCAAACCAGGGACACGAAATGCGAGTACTGCTCGGTCACCAGCTTCTGTAGTGGCAGGAAAATGTCTTTCAAACTGAGCATTGCCTACAGAAACAGTGAAGAGTTTGGCGGGCCGAGATTCGGGTTCAGGGACTGGTGGCAGCTCTTTACCACACCCCGAAAGAACCGTCATGACAGCGATTGGAATGAGCGCTTTTCTCATGTGAATTCATCCATTTAACATCCATTCTTTTTAAGGTAGATGAATTTATGACATTCTTCTAGAGCATCTGAATCTAATTTTTCTTTAAAATGAGCTATTTGAGACAAAAATAAAGCAGACCGAGGTCTGCTTTATCAATAAATTCATAATTAATTATCAGAGCTTATTAAATTCTCTGTTTACGCGATAGGCATCAGAGGTGACATACGCTTCCATACTTCGAATCTTATTATCAAGACGACTGAAGTCGTTTTCTAGCACACTGAGCAACTGATCTGGGCTTTGCCCTTTTTGCCACGGTTTGCTCTTCAATGTATGTTCCTGTTGCGCCTTAATGTTTTCGGTATAAGTCATTGGCTGCTTTTCTAACATGAAGGTCATCGCAATGTATGCCAACAACACAAGGAAAGTACCACCAAGCAAGGCTGCGGAAATCACAACGATACGAATCAACCAAACTTCTGCACCAAAGTAGTTTGCCACTCCGGCACACACGCCGGAGATTTTACCGTTTACAGGGTCACGATACAGTTCTCGTTTACTCATACTTGCGTCTCCACGTTGGGGATTCTGCATCTAGGATACGCTCCAATGTATCAACTCGAGACTGCATCGCTTCCGCTTTCTCAGACAGCACCTGAAGACGCTCTAGATCTTGGCTCGACAGTGCACTATCTGCTTTGCGTTTGCTGCGATAGTGTAAGAAGAGCCATAGTGGAGCGACAAAGATTAAAAAGACAATCAATGGTCCAGTAATAAAAAATGTCGACATAAATGGCTCCTTTCTTATTTATTGTTCGATGACATCTGTTCTTTCAGTTTTGCCAACTCTTTTTCGATTTCATCTTGTGCTTGTAGCTCGGCAAACTCTTGGTCTAAAGATTTTGCGTTGCCAGTTTTTGCGTAAAGATCTGCTTCTGCTTCCATCTCGTCAATTTTACGAGAGTACTGTTCGAACTTTGCCATCGCTTCGTTTGTGCGACCTGCATGCAGTTGTTTTTGAACATCACGACGGTTAGATGCCGTTTGGTTGCGAATTGCTAATGCTTGTTGCTTAGCGCGCGTTTCAGCAATTTTGTTTTCTAGTTTACCGATTTCACCGGTTAGCTTCTCGATGGTTTCTTCAACCAACGTTTGCTCAGTATGAAGACCTTTAATGACTTGCTCTAACTTTTGCTTTTCAATCAGAGCTGCGCGAGCCAAATCTTCACGCTCTTTCACTAAAGCTAGGCTTGCTTTTTGCCCCCACTCAGTGATTTGCTCTTCTAGAGCTTCGACTTTGCGAGCCAACTCTTTTTTATCTGCAATCGCTTTAGCCGAGTTAGTACGCACTTCTACAAGTGTGTCTTCCATTTCTTGGATGATAAGACGGATCATTTTTTCAGGATCTTCCGCCTTGTCTAGCAATGCACTGATGTTTGAGTTAACGATATCTGCAAAACGAGAAAAAATACCCATAACGGAACTCCTCTTTTTTCCTATTAAAACTCGACAAGGCGGTTATTCACCTTGTGTCTCCATTTAGATATTACAAGTAGCGTGCCAACTTTTATTTCCCTTAATAAACAGCAAGTTAAGCATTTTGTTGTTGTTGCATACCGTTATGCTATGATGGTTTTTACCAACTGTTGGTAAATTTCACCAACTCCAATACTGTAAATCATGGCAAGATAGAAAATAAGAAGGATTTTATGAAGCAAAACCTCATCGGTGAATCGCCTGCTTTTCTCGCCGTATTAGATAAAGTATCACAACTTGCGCCAATTGAGCGCCCTGTCCTCATAATTGGAGAACGAGGCACAGGTAAAGAACTCATCGCGCAACGTTTACACTATTTATCAAAGCGTTGGGATAAACCACTGCTTTCCCTAAACTGTGCGACATTAAGCGAAGGTTTGATTGATTCTGAGCTTTTTGGTCATGAGTCCGGCTCATTTACTGGCTCTAAAGGCAAGCACAAAGGACGTTTTGAACGCGCAGAGGGTGGCACACTATTCCTCGATGAATTGGCGACCGCTCCTCTCCTCGTTCAAGAAAAACTTTTGCGTGTGATTGAATATGGGGAATACGAGCGCGTTGGTGGGCATACTGCATTAAACGCCGATGTACGTTTGGTGTGTGCAACCAATGCAGACTTACCAAAGTTGGCGGAACAAGGCGATTTCCGAGCGGATTTACTCGATCGCTTGGCGTTTGACGTCATCATGCTTCCTCCTTTACGTGAAAGAAAAGAAGACATTCTCTCTCTTGCCGAGCATTACGCGATCAAAATGTGTCGTGAACTCCAACTTGAATACTTCGTCGGTTTTACGGAGCAAGCGCAGCAATCGCTCCTAGACTACGAATGGCCAGGTAACGTACGTGAACTTAAGAATGTCATTGAGCGTGCCATATACCGTCATGGATTGAACTCAGATCCGATTGAACACTTGATCTTTAACCCATTTGAAACGGGTTGGGAGAACGCATTGGGTCACTCTGCGAGTCAAGAAGAACCAGAAACAACACAAGCCGCACAAAAAGCAGAAATACACTTCCCGTTGGATTACAAGCAGTGGCAAGAAGACCAAGATATTGAATTGCTCAACCGTGCATTGGAAGAAGCCAAGTTTAACCAGCGTCAAGCCGCAGAGCTGTTAGGTCTGAGCTACCATCAACTAAGAGGCATGGTGAGAAAATATGGCTTAGTTGGTCAAGGATAAACGTCCTTGCACCAAGTTAACTATCATTGCTCTCTAGCGATGTCTCACTCTATCAATTGATCACTATACCCAAGTGACTTCAAGATGCAGGATTCAGAGCGTTGTCTCTGGTTCCCTGTTTAATGAAAGTAAGCAAGGAAGACAACGCTGGGTAATAATCGGCTCTTTCCTAGCGGTTTGACACAGCAGCCGGGTCAATGACACGCTCTCGAAGGGCGAGTTGACTTGGGTATATAATGATAAAACGAACCGCGGTGCGAAAGGCGCTATTGCACGTACGTTGTGAGCAATTTCAAGAGGCAAAACAGGTCAACGACCAGAAATGATACGGTAATTTGATCTAACACCCTGCAGCTCAACGATTTTATGTTTGGAGCGAGTTGGCAAAAGTGATAAATTAGCGAGATCATTTTCGCTTGTCACACCCGGTGCTATAACGCGCTGGGAGCAAGCAAAGTCCAATGACCATTTCATATTATGAATGCTTTTATAAGACTATCGCTGAGCCTAATTGGTATTAGCTTACTCACCGCCTGTGGTGACGAAATCGATCACAATGATATTCGAGAGAATGGCTTTGTGTTTTGTGGGCAAGGTAAGCCAACCACATTCAACCCTCAGCTAATTGACAGCGGCATTACAGCCGAAGCATTAAGTCCTCAGCTTTATGACACGCTGCTCACGCTCGATCCTAAATCTCATCAACCCATCGCGAACCTTGCTGAGAGCTGGTCGGTGAATGAAGAAGGCACCGAATATACGTTTAATCTTAAGCGTGGTGTTCAGTTCCAAAAGACTTCATGGTTCACACCAACTCGACCATTCAACGCGCAAGACGTGGTATTTAGCTTTAAGCGAATCATTGATGTAGACCATCCGTTTCACGACGTCGGTGGTGGTTTTTATCCATGGTTTGCAGGTTTAGATTTCCAAAACCTAGTTAAAGATGTGATTGCGCTGGATGACCACACGGTTAAATTTGTTCTGACTCAACCTAACTTTGCTTTTTTGGCAAACATTGCCACCAGCCATGCTGTGCTTCTCTCTGCAGAATATGGTCAGCAGTTAGCAGCAAAGGATGAGAAAGCACAAATTGATATGCTGCCTATCGGTACCGGTCCATATCAACTAAAAGAGTATCAAGTGAACGACTTGATTCGTTTAGAGCGCCATCCTAAATACTGGAAATCGCCGGCAAAAATGGAGCAAGTCGTATTCGATATTTCCCACCGTGGTACGGGCACACTCGCTAAGCTACTGAGAAATGAGTGCGATGTCTTGGCTTCACCGATCTCTAGCCAAATCCCGATCATCCAAGAAACAGAAGAGCTGGAATTAACCGCAACACCTGCTAACAACGTGTCCTTTATTGCGATTAATACTGAGCACCCTGCTCTGCGCGATGCTCGAGTTCGCCAAGCCTTGAATCTGGCGATCAACCGCCAGAACATTCTTGACTCGGTTTATTACGGTACGGGGACTCAAGCTTATACACTGCTTCCACCAAACTCTTGGGCTTACCAAAAAGACAGCGTGAAAATACGTTATGACCGTAATTATGCTTTAGCCCTACTTCGAGAAGCAGGTTACGAGAAAGGTCTGCAACTGACGATGTGGGTCCCATTAGAGCCTCGCGCTTTCAACCCTAGCCCGCGTAAAACCGCAGAACTTATCCAAGCTAACTTTGCCGATATCGGTGTTGAGTTACGCCTACTGACCGATGATCGCTTTGAGCGCACACAGCTCGAAACCATCAACGATGTTGATTTGCTCTTAACTGGCTGGATTGGTGATACTGGCGATCCTGACAACTTCTTCCGTCCGTTGCTTTCTTGTGAATCTGAGCGGGTGGGTTTAAACGTTTCAATGTGGTGTAACGATGATTTTGACTTCTTGCTCGATCTCGCATTAGAGACACAGCAGCAGCGTTACCGCTTGAACCTATACCGCCAAGCGCAGAATATTCTGAATGAAGAGTTTCCAGTTATCCCATTAGCTCACGGCGTTCAGTTCCGTGTTCACGATAAATCGCTGAAAGGTTTTAAATCGAGCCCTTTCAATGCGCAACCTTTTGATAGAGTTGAGAGAATTCATTAATGTTTTGGTACGCCGTAAGACGTCTTAATCTATTTGTCATCACTTTGATGATTCTCACTTTGGTGGGCTTTTCACTCTTGCGTTTGGATCCAACATCTCATTGGGCAAATGTAGAGTTTTGGTCGGGCTGGCAAAGCTACCTAGTCGAGTTGTCTCAGCTCAATTTCGGTATCAGCAAAAATGGCAACCCAATCTATGAAGAGTTAGCGGTGGTGTTCCCTGCAACGCTAGAGCTGTGCTTTTTCGCCTTTGTTGTGTCACTGCTGATCGGTATTCCACTCGGTACAATAGCGGGCATGAAACAAGGCAAATGGTTAGATACCAGCATCTCGTTCGTTTCTATGTCTGGTTATTCCGCCCCAATTTTCTGGGTTGCGCTGATGTTGATTATGGTCTTTTCACTTCAATATCATGTCTTCCCTGTCGCGGGACGCTATGATCTTCTTTACGAAATTGACCATGTGACAGGCTTCGCCATTATCGATGCATTTATGGCAAAAGGTGAATACCGAGCTCATGCGCTACAAAGCGTTATTGAGCATATGGTTCTTCCTTGTTTGGTTCTGGCTCTAACACCAACCACACAGGTCATTGGTTTGATGCGTGCATCAGTGGCAGAAGTGATGAGCCAAAACTACATCCGTGCGGCGCGAATCAAAGGTTTATCAAACCGTGAGATCGTGACACAACACGTATTACGCAATGCGATTCCACCCATCATTCCAAAGGTTGGGGTTCAGCTTTCAAGCATGATTACGTTAGCTATCATTACTGAGTCTATCTTCAACTGGCCAGGCATTGGGCGCTGGTTGTTGGACGCTCTTTCGAATCAAGACTATGCGTCAATTCAAGCTGGTGTCATGGTTCTGGCGACCCTTGTTTTAACTGCCAACATCCTTTCGGATTTGATTGGTGCCATGATCAACCCTCTGGTGAGAAAGGAATGGTATGCTAACAAATAACGTCTATCAGGAAGAGCGCATTCCGACTCAGTTCGAACGATTCTGGCGTAGCTACCGCGCGAACAGCTTGGCAATGTTTGGCTTGTGGTGCTTGATCTTCATTGTGCTGATCACCATTTTTGCACCTTTAATTGCCCCTTATGATCCTCAAGCTCAATCAGGAGAATTGCTTGTGCCGCCATCATGGGCACCAGCTGGCACGGTTGACTACTTCCTAGGGACTGACGATTTAGGTCGTGACATTCTTTCGCGCCTTATTATGGGCTCTCAACTGACGTTCGGAGCTGCAGTTGCAATTACGGCGATAGCAGCGTTGATCGGTTGTTTCATTGGTGTTTTAGCGGGCATGACTAAAGGCCTGCTCTCCAGTACCCTAAACCACTTGCTCGACACTGTGATGTCTATTCCATCACTACTGCTTGCGATCATTTTCGTGGCATTCTTAGGCTTTGGTGAGTTCAATATTCTTCTGGCCATCTGCTTAGCTCTGATCCCACGTTTTATCCGTTCGGTCTATATTGCCGTGCATACCGAGGTTGAAAAAGATTACATCATGGCAGCACGTCTGGATGGTGCGAACGATTTTTATCTGCTGTGGAACTCTATTCTACCTAACGTATTAACGGTTATCGCCGCTGAAATTACCCTTGCACTCTCAGTTGCTATTCTAGATATCACTGCGCTTGGTTTCCTCGGCTTAGGTGCCCAAGCACCAAGTACTGAATGGGGAGCAATTCTAGGTGACTCTGTTGAGCTCATTTACATTGCACCATGGACAGTAACACTACCAGGTCTCACCATTATGTTTACCGTGGTTGTTCTAAACTTAGTGGGTGAAGGTGTACGCCAAGCTCTCAATGCGGGGATCGAATAATGCCGTTATTAGATATTCGACATTTAACCATTGAAATTGAAACGCCCTCAGGTTTGGTGAAAGCCGTAGACCGCATGAGTATTACCCTGAATGAAGGGGAAATCCGTGGTTTAGTAGGCGAATCAGGCTCGGGCAAAAGCTTGGTGGCCAAAGCCATTGTAGGCGTTTGTAAAGACAACTGGAAAGTGACCGCAGACCGAATGCGTCTTGGCAATATTGACCTGCTTCAACTGACGCCAAAAGAACGCCGAAGAGTGATTGCGCGAGACATCGCCATGATATTCCAAGAGCCTTCAACGTGTTTGGATCCCTCAGAAGAAGTAGGACGTCAGTTGATAGAATCGATCCCGTCTCGCTCTTTTGAAGGTAAATGGTGGGAACGCTTTAAGTGGCGTAAAAAACAGGCCATCGCCCTACTCCATAAAGTGGGTATCAAAGATCATAAACGCTTAATGGGCAGCTACCCGTACGAACTAACCGATGGTGAATGTCAAAAAGTCATGATCGCAATGGCTATTGCAACCAAGCCAAAAATCTTGATTGCCGACGAACCGACAAACGACCTTGACCCAATTACACAATCGCAAATCTTGCGTTTGTTGAGTCGTATGAACCAACTCAACAATACCACCATTGTGTTGATCGGGCACGACTTGACGACCATTACACAATGGGCAAATCGCATTACCGTAATGTACTGTGGTCAATCGGTGGAATCAGCAGATACCGATAAACTCATCGAAGCACCTAAACACCCTTATACTGCTGCGCTGCTAAAAGCGATGCCCGATTTCAATGATTGGATTCCTCATAAGCAGAAACTGCAATCGCTGCCAGGCTCAATCCCTCCGTTGCAGCACTTACCGATTGGTTGCCGTTTAGGACCTCGTTGTCCTTATGCACAAAGACAATGTGTCGAAATTCCGCATACCAAACGAATTAAGAACCATAAATTTAACTGCCACTTCCCATTGAACACGGAGAAACATTCATGAGTGCGTTGCTTGAAGTCGATAACCTATCGAAACAGTTTGTCACGCGCTCAGGTCTGTTCAAACGCACAGTCAAAGAGGCAGTAAAGCCGGTCAGCTTCAGTTTAGAGCCGGGGCAAACTATCGGCTTTATCGGACAAAATGGGTCAGGCAAATCGACGCTAGCACGTATGTTAGCTGGCGTTGTTGAGCCGAGTTCTGGTGAGATTCGAGTGAACGGTGAACGTCTCGAACACAAAGATTACTCGACGCGCTGTAAGCTGATTCGCATGATTTTCCAAGACCCAAACACCTCTTTGAACCCACGAATTCAGATAGGTCGAATTTTGGAAGGTCCGTTAAAGCGAAACACGAACATGCCGCCAGATGCACGTATGAAGCGTGTGAAAGAAACCTTACTTCGAGTTGGTCTGCTGCCGGAACATGCGTACTTCTACCCTCAAATGCTCGCAGCAGGTCAGAAACAACGTGTGTGCCTTGCTCGTGCATTGATCCTTCAGCCTTCGATCATTGTGGCTGACGAAGCACTCAATGGTCTCGACATGGCGATGCGCTCTCAGATCATCAACCTCTTCTTAGAGCTGCAAGAAGAGATGGGACTGTCCTTTGTTTATGTATCTCAGCATATTGGGATCGTAAAACACATTACCGACAAAGTGATGGTGATGCACGAAGGTGAAGTTGTGGAGTTTGGTGAAACTAACCAAGTGCTTACTAATCCAGAGCACGCTATTACTCAACGATTGGTCGAGAGCCACTTTTACAAAGCGCCAAGCCACTAATCCTTGTCTCTCAGAAAATCGTAAATTACTGACAAAAATAACAAAGCCTGCATCAACGCAGGCTTTTTAGTATTACTGGATATCAAGACGCGACTCGACCCAATTAGCGACGGCTTTCTTGTTTGCGCAGTTCAAAATCAAATTCGTCAGGAAAAAGAACAACACCTTCTTCATTCTGGTTTGGGAAAACCACGACAGAGAGCTCATCGTCTTCTAGGCCGGACGTCCAGCGACTGTGCCACTTATTCAATGAAATAGCTTCCGGCTCACATTCTTCCCAGTCACCCGTTGCCCATTGCTGTGCAAACTCTTCGTTTGGCCAAACTGGTACACAATCGTCATCTTCTGTGTTTAGCATGACACAACCGTGTTCGTCTTTCAGAATCCACACTTTGCGGTTCGCTACGATTTCTTTTACGCAGTATTTCAAACGCTGCTCTTCATTGTAGCGGTTAATGGTGTCCATCTGCTCTTGGGTTAATGCTTCAGACATAGTCGTCTCCTATTTCCCATAGAAAAATGCCCACCGAAGGGCGGGCATCTAAAGTATAAACTGGTAACAATGAAATTACGCAAGCTCAGTTTGAAGCCAAGGCCAACCTTGCTTCTTACGGCTTAGCGTGTTTTCCATCATTAGCATGCCATCTTTCTCATGCTTAACAAGCTTCTCAGCCCACTCACCTTTGTATAGAAGACGAGTTTGAGCAGTAGTGATGTCTGTTAGCATCACTGCCGCGAATGCTAGGTTGTCGTTTGCACAACGCGCCTCTAGATCAGCTTCTAGCGCATCGATCATGCCATCCACTTGCTCAAGAGTTGCAAGCTCAACCTGACCTACAACTACGTCACGACCGTTGAATGGGTAACCTTTCAGGTCTTTTTCAACAAGCTCAGCAGCAGATAGACCTTCGATGTTTGTCTTAGCAATTAGAAGATCTTTAGTGAATGCGTCAACATCTTGCACATCTGCGATTGCCGCTAGTTCAGCAACAGCGTCTTTGTCTTTTTGAGTACAAGTTGGAGAAGCAAAACCAACAGTGTCAGATAGAATAGCTGACATCATTAGCTTAGCGATTTGAGGTGTGATCTCGTGACCTTCAATTTTGAACATGTTGAATAGTACTGTGTTAGTACAACCAACAGGCCAGATCCATGCTTCCATTGGGTTTACTGTCATCACATCACCTAGACGGTGGTGGTCAACGATACCCGCGATTTCAGCTTCAGCGATGTCGTCTGGTGCTTGCGCTAGATCTGAGTAATCTACTAGCCAAACTGTTTCACCCGCAACTGAAGTACGTAGCTCAGGAACTTCTGCGCCAGCTACTTCTAAGATGTGCTGAGTTTCACGGTTAATTTCGCCCTGACGAATTGGCATTGCTTCAACACCACGCGCCTTTAGAAGTTCAGTTGCAACTAGTGCACTACAAATACTGTCACTGTCTGGGTTCTTATGACCTACAACTAGAATCATGTCTCTTCCTATTCAAGTCAATTTGATGGCTTCCTAACGGGGTGAATTACGTAACGAATTGCACCAAGGAAGCGAGTTTGCTCACAAAGGCGGTTACTTTACCTGAAATTTTGCTTTTGTCCTAATTTCAAAACGTAAAAAAGACTCAATAAATTCACCCGACAAGCACAACACACAGGATTCATTCAATAGAGGTCGTTTATACCCAAGTGACTTCAGGATGCAGGATTCAGAGCGTTGTCATTGATTCGAGAGCAAGGAAAACAACGCAGTGTAATAGCCAGCTCTTTCCAAGTTGTTTGACGCAGCCATTTGTTTGACTAAAAAAGCGAGTCAAAGACACGCTCCCAAAGGGCGCTCCTTGCAAATATAAGGGCCTTGGCTTGTATACTTTGTTGCCGATTCTTGATTTAGACCCACACAACCTTTAAATCGCCGCCGCGTCTACAAACCAAGTCAGTCTCGCTGAACCTAGCATCTCGAAGTTACTTGGGTATAGTAGTGACAACGAAAAAAGCCCAAGCAATTCAATACTTGGGCTTTGATGAAAAGTCTGGTTTAAAACTGTTCTATCGTGTCGCCAGATTTAAACTCCACTTTCCTATTTTTATAACTGGTGTAGCAGAAGACAATAATAAACTTCAGCGTCATGATGAGAATGATGGTAGGCGCTGGTGCACTGTCAATGAAAAAGCTCAAGTACACACCAAGAAAAGCACTCAGCAGTGACATACATAAGGCAAGCAACACCATGCTGTGGAAACGGCGCGTTAGTAAGAATGCAGTTGCCCCGGGAGCAATCAGCATCGCGATAACTAAGATCATCCCAACAGCCTTAAGTGCAGCGACAATGGCTAACGATAGTAACGAAAGCAAACCATAATGGAGAAACTTAACAGGCAGACCAATTGCTTGCGCGTGTTGGTAATCAAATACGAAAACTAACAAATCTTTTCCTTTGAACACCGCAAAAAGCACAACAAGTAAAGCGACGATTGCGGCTTCAATGATGTCCGCCCAACTCACACCTAGTGCATCACCAAACAGGATATGATCTAGGTGGACGCCTACTTCGATTTTGGTCATCAATACGAGACCAAGCGCGAACATGGCAGAAAAGACTACGCCCATAATGGTGTCTTCTTTGATACGGCTATTTTCTTTTAAGTAGCCTGTTGAAAGCGCACAAAATATACCCGCAGCAAACGCGCCAACGGTGTAAGGGATAGCAAGGATATAGGCAATCACCACACCAGGAAGAATCGAGTGCGCGATGGCGTCCCCCATCAACGACCAACCTTTCAATACAAGGAAGCAAGACAATAAAGCCGTTGGAATTGAAACAAGCAAAACAATCAAGAATGCTTGCTGCATGAATGTGAAGGTAAAAGGCATAAGGAGTGTATCAAGCATTTTTGTGCTCCTTATTCATCATAGGCATTGAAGACGCTGATTCACGATTCTTTTTTGCGATTTGTTGTTTGCTTTTACGTCTAATCGCAATTTGACCATGCTTAGGTGCGAAAACAAATGCCATCAAGAAACAAGCTGTTTGCAGTAAAACGATGATCCCGCCAGTCGCGCCATCAATGTAGTAACTGACGTAGGCACCAACGAATGAACTTAGAGACCCAATTGCAACAGCGTAAACAATCACGCGTGAAAATCGGTCAGTCATTAAATACGCTGTAGCCCCTGGAATAACAACCATCGCAATAACCAAAAAAGCACCAACGGTCTGCAACGCTGCGACAGTACATGCACTTAGAAGCGTAAAAAACAACACTTTCAATCGGGTCGGGTTCAGTCCGACACTCTTGGCATGGTTCTCATCGAAAAAGACCACCATTAGGTCTTTCCATTTGACGAGCATAACGGCAAGCGAGATACCACCAATAATAACTAACTGGAATGTATCGGTCGGCGTGATGGCGAGCACATTACCTAATACAATAGTTTGAATATTCACCGCGGCAGGGAAAAGTGAAACTAAAAATAACCCCAGACCAAAAAAAGACGTAAATATCAAACCAATGATGGCATCTTCTTTTAATTTGCTTCTTTGGCTCAAGAACAACATTCCAGCGGCAGCAAGACCACCAGACAAAAACGCGCCAAAGGCAAAAGGTAAGCCGAGCATATATGCACCAGCAACCCCAGGAACGATCGAGTGAGAAAGTGCATCACCAATGAGTGACCAGCCTTTCAACATTAGGTAAGTCGACAGAAAGCCGCAGACACCGCCAATCAATGCACTCACCCACATGGCATTCACCATGTAGCCATAGTGAAAAGGTTCGAGTAAATAATCCATAAAAATGAACTCCTTACTTGTCTGGACGCGAAACCGGAACAGCTTGCTGCTCACCATACATAACAACTGGACGTTCGTGGTCAGACAAGACTGTCAACTTACGCTCATCATCATCTTCATGAAGATCTTTACCGCCAAGGATGAAGTGTCGAAGGACGCCACCAAACGCAAGTTCGAGGTTTTCGGGAGTGAAGATTTCGCTAGTCATCCCGGAAGCAAGCACAGTTCGATTGATCAATACGGTGCGGTCACAAAAATCTGGCACACTACCTAAATTGTGCGTGGATACCAGCATGACTTTGCCCTCATCACGTAAGTCACGCAGCAACGCCATGATTTGTTCTTCCGTTTGAACGTCGACACCAGTAAAAGGTTCATCCAACAAAATAACGTCACTCTCTTGCGCCAATGCGCGCGCAAGAAAAACACGTTTCTTTTGTCCGCCAGAAAGTTCACCTATTTGGCGTTTTCTAAACGCGGTCATGTTCACGCGATCAAGTGCAGCCGTCACCATGTCATGATCGGTTTGCTTTGGAATGCGGAGTAATCCCATATGACCATAGCGCCCCATCATGACAACATCTTCAACCAGAACAGGAAAGTTCCAATCGATTTCTTCGCTTTGCGGTACGTACGCGACAACATTCTGTTTTAGAGCTTTTTTTGCCGGCATACCAAGGATCTCAACCGATCCTTGGCTAACCGGTACAAACCCCATAATGGATTTGAATAACGTCGACTTACCGCTGCCATTCACACCAACAAGAGCCGTAATTGATCCTTTTGGAAGAGAAAAACTTGCATCATATAGCGCGGTATGACCGTTGCGATAAGTGACACTAATGTCTGATACTTTAATTCCTGCCATTACTGTTCTAGACCCTCTGCGATTGTGTTTGAAGTCACTTTCAGTAAGTCTAAGAAGGTTGGCACTGGACCGTTTTTACTGCTCAATGAATCCACGTACAAGACACCTGCATATTTAGCCCCTGTTTCACGCGCAACCTGCTGTGCTGGCTTTGCCGATACCGTGCTTTCACTGAATACCGCAGAGATCTGATTTGCACGAACTTCATCAATAACGCGTTTAACTTGTTGTGGCGTACCTTGCGAGTCTGCATTGATTGGCCATAGGTAGAGTTCTTTAAGACCGAAGTCTCGAGCCAAATAGCTGAATGCCCCTTCACTTGTTACCAACCAACGTTTGTCTTCTGGGATTTGAGCCACTTTTTCACGAATAGGCTGAACCATATCCATGATCTGCTTTTTGTATGCTTCAGCATTCTTTTGGTAAGTCTTTGCATTAACACTGTCGTATTTCACTAGTGCATCACGAATATTATCGACGTATATCAGAGCATCACTTGGAGACATCCAAGCATGGGGATTAGGTTTGCCACTGTAAGGACCTTGAGCGATGCTCATCGGCTGCACACCCTCGGTCACAATCACACTTGGCACATCATGAAGATTTTTGAAGAACTTTTTGAACCACAGTTCTAGGTTCAAACCATTGTACAGAATAAGATCCGCGCCTTGAGCGCGTCGAATATCACCAGGGGTCGCTTGATAGTTGTGAATCTCAGCGTCAGGTTTAGTAATCGACTCAACAACAGCCGCATCACCAGCTACGTTTTGAGCCATATCCGCGATAATGGTGAAAGTTGTCACTACTTTAAATTTCTCGGCTGCCATTGCTGCCGTGCTTAATCCAAGTGACATCATAGACAAAAGTACAACCGCAGGTTTGGCAAAAGAGCCAATTTTTAATCTCATCCCTGTTTTCTCCAGAAGGCAAATAGTTACTTTGAAAAGATAGAAGGATTCTACCTTTCATTAGCATTACTGTAAATGATAATCGTTATCATTTGCAGTAATTTTAGCCTTTATTTCTGAAAAGGACGAGATTGGCTCACTTTTCCAATTACATTGCTGTCACGACAGCCTTAGCATTTAACCCTTTATCTAAGCTGACTAGCAATAACTGACATGGCTCTTGATTGAGCTTCTCCCCGGTCCAGTAATCATACCAATCTGTTGGTTGGTCTGCGGTAAGCGTAAATTCTGTCGCATCATCGTTCGCGTAGTTGAACAAACAGTGCAGATCATTCTTAGATGTTAGTGGCAGGAAAGCATGGTTCAAACCTAATGCGGTAAACTTAGCCGATTCTTGATTACGGCGTTGACGCAGCATCAGTTTCGCTAGCGTCTTACTCGCAAATGGGGTGATTTCTGGTAGAGGGTCACCGGAAAGTAGTAGACCGCCACACGCTAGCAGCACGTTACGATGGAATTGATAATCTTCACGCGAGGCTGCTTGGTTAGGTAATGAAGTGAACGTTGCGCAATCTGGGTCGATTTGCCATAACTTGCGATGCTGCCAACTGCGGAAGAAGGTCTCTTTAGCAATTTGCTCAAAGCGATGGCTATGGCGCTCTACATCGTCAGACACACGCATGGCATCGACTAAGCCCAGAGAAGGCCACATTGGTGCGTTACAACCCAATAGCCATGCATCTCCTGCCCCTTTAGCGATCGCTTCCATACCCATACGGTAGGCTTCTACACCGGTTACGCCCGATTGACTGCGCTTACCTTTTAAAGTGCCCCAATAGTTTGCGTCTAATTTGAATAGCTCAACACCCCACTCTTCGCGCATGACAGATACGACGTGAGTTAAGTGATCTTGGACTTCAGGGTTTGAAGTATCGAGAATGTACCAAGGTGTACAACGCCAACCACCATAGGTGACATCTTCAGCTTTCAGAAGCTCTCCGTCTTCGTGACGCACAAACCAATCGGGATGCTTTTTGAAGATTTCTGATTCTGGCTGGGCAATGAATGGTGCCATCCAAATGGCTGGTTTTTTGCCTTTTGCACGAATGTTATGAATCAGCTCTTTTACACCACCAGAGAACTTATCTGAAGGCGTTAGCCAATCTCCCATAAATGCTTGGTAGCCATCATCTAGCAGTACCCATTCGAGCTCAGCTAGGTTGTCTTGCATACATTCCACGTTTTCCAAAACGTTGCCTTCGGTCACGTCCGCGTAGTAGGCATACCAAGAGCACCAACCAACCGGAGCGTCTTGCATTACTCCGTTACGTGCAGGGTGATGTTCTGCAATCATCTCACTGTATTCTTGATATAGCTCAGATAACGAACTCCCACGTAACACAACAACCGATTCAAGATGGTTATGTTCCCAGTCTGCAACTTGCGTTCTTTCACCATCGATTGCTGCTGAAAGTACCCAATGTTCACCATGTTGCTTCACCTCAAAGTAACCAGCAAAGCGACGGCAAGTAGTGAAACCAAATAAGGTGTAACCTGCAGAGTCTTCTACGACTAAATAGTTGTAGTAACGCTTTGGTGCGCTCTCAGGGTAAATACGGTAGGAATTGTTGTTATCGGGGCAACGACCAATGTCGATAGGTTGAGAAATGGTACCGCTGGTCTGTGCCAACATTTGGAAGCCATCACCGATAACGGTTGCGCCTTGCTCATAGAGAAAAGGCATTTGAAACAAGACTTCACGGTCAGTAAAGGTTTTATTGTGTATCCCGGCAAAAGAAAAGTGAATTTGGTTGCCGACGATCTCGAATTGAAGATCGTTATCACTTACTGAGATCTCAGTGTGATTGGCCAATTGAATGGTCTGAGCCATAGAAAATCTACTCACTTGATTATTATTGTTTAGTTTGGCTCATTATCCTCCGCTTCTGCTGCTCAATTCGTTATCGACGTCACGAATCTGTTGCTCTTGCGCACGCCCAAACTCGGTATTGAGAGAATGCTCACTGAAATTTGGTCAAAAAAATACCAGCCCGAAGGCTGGTATTTTATTTAAAGCTTAGTGCTCTGATTAAGCAACTTCGATTGGACCACCGAATGAAGTAACTGGTGGAACTTTACCAGTGAACTTCTCGAAGTTTACGATACATGTATTCGCAGAAGTCGCCTGTGCTAGCTCAGAAGAACCGATATCTTGAGTTAGAGTGTTAGGGTCACCGTAAGTACAGATTGCACCTACTTTCTCGTTTAGAGGACCGTACCACGCACCTTCTTCGATACGGATAACACCACGTGGGTAGCTGTCAGTAAGTACAGCACCAGCAAGAAGCTGACCACGATCGTTAAATACGCGTACCAAGTCACCGTCTTTGATGCCTTTCGCTTTTGCATCAGCCGGGTTGATGTATACAGGCTCACGACCTTGAACAGCGTAAGTTGCACGGAAGTCTTCAGATTCACACATCTGAGAGTGCAGACGCTTGTCTGGGTGGCAAGACTGTAGCCAGTACGGGTGTTTGTCAGAGCCAGGACCACCGTGTGAACGTTCTGATTTCTCGAACCACATAGGGTGTTCTTGACAGTGTTCGTAACCGTAACGACCGATCTTACGAGAAGTGATCTCGATGAAACCAGAAGGTGTACCCAGTGGGTTGATTTCTGGATCTTGACGGAAGTCAGCGTGACGAACCCAAGGCTTACCTTGACCGAAGTCTAGTACGCTCTTCTCCCAGAACTCATCAAATTCTGGCATTTCGAACTTACCGTCGTTCGCTTTCTTACAATCGTTGTACAAGCTGCGGATCCATTCCATCTCGCTCATGCCACGAGTGTACTCGTCGCGACGACCAAAGCGTTGAGTCAGTTCACTCATGATTTGGAAGTCTGGCTTAGATTGGAACAATGGGTCCACTAGACGATGCATAGCAATCAGACCTTTGTTCGAGTAAGAACCGTACACGTCGATGTCGTTACGTTCCCACTGAGTACATGCTGGAAGCACGATATCAGAGAAACGACACGTTGCAGTCCAAGCGAACTCAACCGTTACTACTGTTTGTAGCTTCTGGAACGCTTGCTTCATGCGGTTACGGTCTTGGTGGTGGTGCCATGGGTTACAACCCGAGATCACCATCATCTTGAAGTCTGGAAGTTTAACTTTACCACCGTTGTAGTTGATCTCTTTGCCTGGTTCTAGCAGACAGTCGATCCAACGAGCAACAGGGATAGTACGGCTGTAACCGTTAAAGTCGTTGTTGTCCCACTTCGGCTTCATACCAGTATCTAGGTTACGAGGGAAACCACCAGGACCCGCGAAACCAGTTGAAGGTACACCGATACTTGAGTAGTGGTGACCGTAAGAGATACCACCGCCAGGCAGACCAATTTGACCAACCATTGCTGCAACTACTGCTGCTGCCCAGTATGGTTGCTCACCGTGCTCTTGACGTTGGATACACCAACCCATAAGGATTTGTGTACGACCGTTCACTAGCATGCGTGCGAATTCACGAATCTTGTCCGCTTTCACGCCACAGATAGGAGCAGCCCACTCAGGTGTCTTAACAACTTTATCTTTCGTTTCACCTTGAACGTACTTGATGAAATCTTCGAAACCTAGACAGTAAGTTTCAATAAACTTCTTGTCGTATAGGTCTTCGTTGTACAGTACGTGCGCAACAGCAAGCATGAATGCTACGTCTGTTAGCGGGTTAATGTATAGGTGATCGTTCTCTAGGTAACGTTGAGTCTTGTTCTTAACTGGGTCTACAGAAAGAACATTGATCTCGCCTTTCGCTACTTTTTCCTTCAACTGCGCTAGGTAGTTGAAAGATTCGTGCGTTTCACAGTTCCAACCTACTTGCAGGTTTTTCACTGGGTCATTTGCCCAAAGAATGATGTTGTCTGAGTTCTCTAGAATTTCAGACCAAGACGTACCTTGTGCATAAACTTCTGTTGAACCAAGTACGTAAGGCATGATGGTTTGACCTGCACCAGTCGAGTAGTCACCTACTTTAGTGATGAAGTTACCGTGCATACCTACAGCACGTTGCATGTGTGCCGTACAGTTGTTGAACGCACCAGTTTGGTTCCAACCAGTTTGACCTGCGTGTAGAGCCCATGGTCCGTATTCTTTCTGAACACGTTCTAGCTCACGGTAGAACAGGTCTAGAGCTTCATCCCAAGTTACACGGATGAAACGGTTGTTACCGCGCGTCTCAGCGCTGTATTTGTGCTTCTTCAGCCAATCTAGACGAACCATTGGGTAACGAACACGTGATGGGCTGTAGATGATGCCCTTGATGCCGTTCAACATTTCTGTTGGGTTCTGGTCTAGTTCTAGCGGTTTGATCTCTTGAACTTTACCCGCGTAGATGTGGGCGCGGAACGCGCCCCAGTGTGAACCTGTTACTTTCCAAGTACCAGTAGTCTCAGCTGCGTTTGCAGATGCTGAAGCCAATAAGCTTGGACCGATAACTGACGCTGCACTTGTGGTTGCTACACCTTTAAGAAAACTTCTTCGTGTAATAGCCATTTAATTTACTCCAATCCGACGCTTATTAGTGGTGACCTTCAGCATAATCTGAAGAGTGCTTCTGTAGGTACTTCAAGATCAGTGCTTCACTGTCTGTATCTAGGTTAACGAACGCTAGCATACCGTCGAACATACCTGGCCATGTGTTCGCATCGAAGTGCGCTTCAGCAGGTTGTGTGTGACATACAGAACAGTTAGTTTTGTAAGCTTCTTTTGATTTTTCCCATACAGGGTTGATGTCGTTCAGCATAGATTCTTTCTTGATCCATACTTTCGCAGCTACTTTCTCCCAAGGAAGACCTGTTAGCTCATCAACTTTCTTCTCACCAGCAGTCACAACGTTAGCGTCTGTTGATGCTTCTTTTAGTAGTGATGCTACTGCGATGTTCTTACCGAAGTCTTCTTGAATTACACGACCGAAGCCTTTCGCTTTACGCCAGCCATCGATTTCAACTTCAACGTAGTCGCCTTTCTCTTCAAGAACTTTAACAGTCGATGCTGGGTTTAGAAGACCTGCTTCTTTAGCACCTTTATCGTCGAAGTAGATTGGTAGGTGACGAACACTTACAAGTTGTTGACCTACACCGTAGTCAGTGTTTGAAGTCATACCTTCAAGGTCACCAACGATACCACCAATGCTGTCCATACCTGCTGGCAGGTTGTGTGCGATACCTTTGTGACAGTCAACACAGCTTTGGTCTTTCTCAGCTGCTTGTTTCATTTGGATACGAGCCGTTGGAGACATTTGCTCGAAGTCCATAGAATCGTAGTTGTGACAGTTTTTACACTCTAGAGATTTGTTTGCAGAGAAACGATCCCATTCGTGTTTAGCAAGTTCGATACGGCGCTCTTCGAAAACACCCGGTTCGTCGTAGTTGCCAAATACTTGTGCAAATACTTCTTTAGATGCTTGCATTTTACGAGCGATCTTATCTGTCCAGTTGTGTGGAACGTGACAGTCAGGACATGTAGCACGAACACCAGAGTGGTTTTTCCAGTGAACCGTGTCTTGCAGTTCAACGTATACGTTGTCACGCATAGTGTGACAGCTAATACAGAATTCTTCTGTGTTGGTTGCTTCTAGTGCGGTGTTAAAACCACCCCAGAAAATAACACCAGCGATGAAACCGCCCATAGTCAGCACGCCAAGGCTGATATGAACTGCCGGGCGCGTCATCGTACGCCACAGTTTAATGATTAATGATTTCATTATTTGCTCTCTTAAAATCTTTTCAAAAGTGTGGTTGTGAGCTCACTGGCTTACATGCCGTGTGCGCCTGGAGGACCAAAGAAGAACACTTGTAGTGCCCAAACGATAAATCCGTAGCCACCTACGAAAGCCACACTCAGAATTGGGAAGAGAACAACTGCAATGAAGAGGAAAGACTTCCACTCCAGGGAGCGTTTTTCACCACTCTCAATTTTGTTAACATCACTCATACATTTGCCTATTTTGTATCTAGTGTTATTGAAAAGCCTGCGTTACCAAGCTTAAGTTTTTTACAATCTCTATTGGAAAATGTTAGACCATACTAATAGTAAGGTTCAATCAAATCTGACGCTCCAGCCCTTGTTATCCAACACTTTTTTGAGCTCATCCAGAGATGTGTTTGATTGATATTCTTTGTGAAAGAATATTAATAGATGTGAAAGAATAAGTCTTTTGCAAACATGTTAAGAATACAACATGAGATTAACTTTGTTTACATTTTTATGGATTTTTTCGTGCTACTAAATCGCTATTTTTTCGACTAAAGACAATGCTTTGTGATCTTTATGTTAAGAAAACTTCACGAAGTCCTAGCGATCATTTTGTCGATGAGATTGCGAAAAAACAGAGCTTAGCAATTCATAAACCTATGCCACTTCGTTAGAATCAAAGCATTGATTTTGGGAGAAGGTTTATGAATCAAGTTGTCGATATAAATTGGTTTGAGCTTGCACTTTTTAGTTTGATTCTTATTGTTCCACTCACCATCAATGCTCGCTATAAATTAGGAATTGCGAAAGATACAGCGATGAGTGTTGCGCGAATGACAGTGCAACTCATTTTGGTTGGTGTGTATCTGGAATACCTTTTTAAGCTAAATAGCTTACTCGTAAATTTACTGTGGTTATCCATTATGGTTGTCGTCGGAGCAAGCTCAATTGTGGGCAAAGCTAATCTTCCGAAGAAACCACTCATGCTCCCACTGATTACTGGCTTGTCTTGCAGTCTAGTCCCTCTTCTTGCCGCTATCACTTTAGGTCTCGTAAAGCCAGAACCATTCTACAATGCCCAATACATGATTCCGTTAGCAGGCATGCTGTTAGGCAATAGCTTAAGCAGCAATATTGTCGCGTTGCAGAACTTATTCACCGCTTTCGAACAACGCAAGTCAGAGTACGAGGCAGCCATCTCATTGGGAGCCGCTCCTAGGTATGCCTCCTTCCCTTTTCTTCAAGAAGCCCTTCGCAAATCCCTTGCGCCAATTCTTGCTTCTATGGCGACAACAGGCTTGGTGACGCTCCCTGGTATGATGACAGGTCAGATCTTAGGTGGTGCTAGCCCGATGGTCGCCATCAAGTATCAATTGGTTATTATGCTGGCGATTTTTGTCATGCTCAGTGTGTCTGTAGCGATCACTTTAGAGATGACACTAAGTTGTGTACAAACCAAAGAAGGACGTATTAAAGTGAAGTTTATCAACAAGGAAAAAACATAAAACCGGTCACTTCGTCATCACATAAGCGTCTCATTTTATGAATTTTTCTCGGTCAAAAAAGATACTCACGATCTTTGAGACAGGTTATCCACAGAAAATGTGGATAAACCCCGAAAACCCATAAGCAACCAGAAACATAAGCGCAACTTTGAGACCACTGTACACTGCGAAATTTAATGGTCACTGATTGGTCATTGAACCGTCATCTTACTCTTCTAAAGTGCAATTAAACGACATAGGGAGAGCACCATGGATAGGTTAGCCGTACGAGAAAACTTCGATGAGTTGCAGTCAGATTCGCCCGTTGATTGGCTGACTCAGGAACCGGTAGAAATGACGTCTCATTGGATTCCAAACGAATATGGCATCAACGAAGAACTGGTTTAAACATCGGTTGAGCGAAGTTTAGATAAAAGAAAGGCAAGCCATTTAGCTTGCCTTTTTTAAAAGTTATTTCAGATGCTTGTCTTCATCACGTAGATAAATCATCCAATACCACATGCCAACGAAGACACCACCACCGATGATATTACCGATTGTCACAGGGATTAGGTTGTTCACTAAGAATCCCATCATGTTTAGATCCGCGTAATCTGCAATGTTTGCACCTGTCATTTGCCAAAACGATTCAGGTGCGAAGTATTTAATACCGATCGCCATTGGTACTTGGAACATGTTAGCGATACAGTGCTCAAAGCCAGCAGAAACGAACATAGCTACCGGCAAGATCATTACGGCGATTTTATCAGTCAATGTGCGACCACTGAACGTCATCCAAACTGCGATACATACCAAAACGTTACACATGATGCCCAGCGCGACAGCTTGGAAAAAGCCATGATGCAGTTTGTGCTGCGAAATGGCCATCGCATTCAAGCCCACTTGACCACCGTCGAACATGTACTGTTTGGTGATCAGCATACACACAACAAGCAAAACCGCACCAACCATGTTACCGAAGTACACAACCAGCCAGTTTTTCATTAAGGCCTTCCATGAAATCTTGCCGCTTGCACGTGCCACCAGCGTAAGAACTGAGCTAGTAAAAAGCTCGCCACCGGTTACTACCACTAAGATCAGACCAAGACTGAATGCCAAACCACCAATAAGACGTGTAATGCCCCATGGAAGATCACCAGCACCTGTGGTTACGGTTGTATAAAAAATAAAAGCGATACCAATGTGAAGACCTGCTGAAATTGCCAACAGGAAAGATTTCATTGGAGCTTTAGTTGCTTTGCCAACACCTACTTCGGCGGCACGTTCAGCAGCCTGAGGTGGTAATAATGAGTCAAACTGATTGAAGTTCATGGAAGTGTAACATTTAGAAACAATTAACGAGGCGCGGATAATCGCTCCATTTCCAGACTTTTTCAAGGGCTATTTTTCATGTTTACCAAATTTGTTGTTGTTGAGAGAGTAATCGATAAAATTCAACTATGAGTTATTGTCCTAACCATTATTAATATTTGGGTCAAATGTTTACCGTAGAATAAAATTTCCGCGTTATATCAGAGCTATAGCGCTACACTTAACATTTCTAAGGGTTTTCTATTGCTCAACCTTAGTTTTCAGACTAGCTTGGATAAAAAAGTACGAAGGAATTACCTATGAAATATTCAGCTGACCATATCGCCGAACTGAACCTACTTCTTCAATTCGATTTAAGCAGCGCAGCAACAGGCATCAAAGTCCACAAAGAAGCTTCTGAAGAAATGCAGGCAGCCGTTGCTCGTCTGTACGAAAAACAACTATGTACACAACCTGATGGCGGTTATCTAACTGACGAAGGTATCGAAGTTGCAGAACACGCAGATAAAATTCTTCGAGTCCTTTCTGCTGAATAACGATATTTAAATAAACCAGTATCGGAATTAAAAAAGCCACCGCAACGGTGGCTTTTTTGATAATTAAATTTATCTAGACTCACTATATTAAGCAATGAGCTTTCTCATTTTTCCAAATGGTTGAATTTTATCATACGCCCAGTTAAAGCCCGTTGCATAAAATAAGAAGAAAATTAAGAAGCCCGCTTCTAACGCTAATGCCTGTAGCAGAGTGATTTCCAAAAACCACGCGATCACCGGAATAGACAAGAAGATTAATCCACCTTCAAACCCCAAAGTGTGACCAATGCGCATCGCTAGACTGCGCTCTTCACGGTTTGGACCAAACCACTTGTCAAAGTACAAGTTATAAATGTAGTTCCAAACTACGGTGTAAAGACTCAGACCAATACCCACCACTGCTAAGTCACTGGATCCCTTCCCTGTTATTAAAGAAGCAGCAGGAATAATGATCGCCAATGCAATCATTTCAAATAGTACAGCGTGAAAGATACGTTCGTTACGAGTCATGATGTTTTACCTAAATAGTTCTACTCAATGACTGGCATTTTATCTATCATTAAGATAAGTAAAAGTTAGGTACCATCGGTTAAAACGATATGTTTACTATTGAACAACTGCAAGCTTTCGTCACTACATCAGAAGCTGGTTCTTTCTCCGCAGCAGCCCGTAAGCTTGGACGAGCACAATCGGTGATCAGTCAGCACATCATGAACATGGAACTTGATTGCGGCGTGGACCTTTTTGATCGAACTGGTCGTTATCCAAAACTGACGGAGAAAGGTCATGAGTTAATGCCTTACGCACTTGCAACGCTTAGCCAACTTGACCGACTGAATAATAAAGCGTCTCAACTTTTTTCCAGCCCTGCAACCAAGCTTGTCCTTGCTGTTGACGAAGGGATTCCGCTCACCCGCCTCCCGATTGCATTGAAAAATTTAGAAAAAAAGTTCCCAACTCTACAGGTGGAATGCTTGACCGCATCCAGCCCTGACATTATTGAACTAATTAAATCAGAACGTGCGACAACGGGCATCATCTTAAGTGACTTACAAATGCCTAAGAATGTTGATTTATCTAACCTAGGGCATATTGGTTTTGATGTGTTTGTCTCATCACAACACCCTTTAGCAATACAGCCAATCCGAAACATCGACGAGCTAAAGCAACATCGTCAACTGGTAATCCGTTCAAAGAATGAAGACGTGAGCGGTCTTAATCAGGCGTTTAGCCCAGATATCTGGTACGCTGATGATTACTACATATTATTAGAACTGGCGAACAAGGGATTTGGCTGGTGCTTTCTTCCTGAACATTTGGTGTCTTACGCACCAAATACCTTAGTGAAACTTGGCGAAGAATTCACAAAACTGGCATGGCAAGTCAACATTGATTTGATACAACATCAGAAATGGCATTCCGATCCCCTGCATCAACAAGCCAGATTAGAGTTACAAACCCTGTTTGAGTAGTCATCAGGGCATACCGTAGGAACATACAGATGGCAAATATATTGATCGTGGGCGCAGGCTGGCTAGGAGCGCCACTTGCACAAACTTTAGCTGACCAAGGACACCATGTTACGGTTACCCGTCGTAGCCAATCTAGGCTAGATGAACTTCCAATCACTTCCGTACGAACGGCTCAACTTGACCTTAGCGAGCCAAGAGCTCAACAGAAAATTGTCGAACTGATCAAACAAGAACAAATAGAACGCATTGTCGGATCGTTTCCTCCAGGTTTTCGCAAAGGAAACGGACAAGAATACGCACAGCAATGGCAACGTTTAGTTGAAGCCGCAAAAGTAAGTGGTGTGGAAAAGCTTTTGATGGTCAGTTCAACGACGGTCTATCCAAATTTGCCCGTCGATATGAGAGAGGAAGACGCCACATTCGCTTTAGCGCAAGACAATCCGCATTTCTCTGATAATGCACGTATTATGCTGCAAGCCGAGCAATACGTGATGGACTCCGGTATTGACTACGCTATCGTTCGCTGTAGTGGTTTGATTGGTGCCGACCGACACCCGTCTCGCTTTGCGTTGCGATTAAAACAGGTCAGTCGCAAAGCGCCAGCGAATATGGTGCATCAAAACGATGCTGTTACGGCAACGGCTTTCGCGCTCAATCAAATTGAAAATGAGGTAGTTAATGCGACCACGCCAAATACCGTCAGCAAAGCTGAGTTTTATCAAGCTGCCATTACGCAAAGTGATTTAGACATTGCCCTTCCGCCAGTCACCGAAACCGCCGATAAGCGAATCCTTGCAGACAAACTTATCTCGCTTGGTTACCAGTTCCAATTCACCTCAACGCTGGACGCACTATGAAACTCTATCAACACATTGAAACCTTGTGGGAGTACATGCAACTCAAGCATAAGCTAAAGCCTGCTGACTGCCTATTTGTAATGTGCAGTAATGACTTACGCGTAGCCGAACACGCCGCTAAGCTTTACCATCAAAAATTTGCGCCACTCATTGTATTTTCTGGTGGCGAAGGGCGTTTTACGGATGGTTTATTTGAGAGAAGTGAAGCTGAGACTTTTGCAGATATCGCCAAGCTTGCAGGTGTACCGAGCGAAGCAATATTGCTCGAAACAAAGTCGAGTAACAGTGGCGAGAACGTTCGCTTCACTGAGCTGTTATTGAAAGAAAAAGGGATTAGCTGTGACTCTCTGATTTTGGTTCAAAAGCCATTTATGGAAAGACGCGCCATTGCAACCTTTGAAAAACAGTGGCAATCGCCTTATTCACAGCTTCAAGTCACGTCCACAGCGCACCCTTTCTTTGAATATATCAACGAAGAAATGCCACTAATGATGGTGCTTGAAGCGCTCATGGAAGATTTTTCTCGTGTGAAAACCTACCCAGAGAAAGGCTTTCAAACAAAACAAGAGATTCCTGCCCACGTTGAGTCTTCTTATCAAGCACTTCGAGAAAAGTTTGAGTTTGGTCTCGCGTAATCCTTCACTTACGGACCAACAGCTAGACAGTAAAAAGCCACCGAATTCGGTGGCTTTTTCTTATCTAACTCTTATCTAGACTGGCTTACTTACCAAGTGCTTCTTTATAATGCTGGCGACAAACGGATACGTAACGATCGTTACCACCGATTGCGACTTGATCACCTTCTTTGATTGCAACACCGTGCTCATCAGTACGGATAACCATGTTTGCCTTGCGACCACAGTGACAAATCGTTTTGAGTTCCACCAACTTGTCTGCCCAAGATAGCAAGTACTTGCTGCCTTCAAAAAGTTCGCCTAGAAAATCGGTACGAAGACCATAGCAGAGTACAGGAATATGCAGCTTATCAACTACTTCTGTTAGTTGGTAAACCTGTTCTTTCGACAAAAACTGACACTCATCAATTAGGATACAGTGACGTTTTTCAACTTCATGCAGTGCCGCGATCTCTTGGTAAAGGTTGGTATCTGGACGGAACAAATGCGCGTCTGATTGCAAACCAATACGAGAGCTCACTTTACCTACGCCGTAGCGATCATCTAACGCTGCTGTGAAAATCACAGGCGTCATGCCACGTTCTTGGTAGTTAAATGAAGATTGAAGAAGAGTTGTCGATTTACCCGCGTTCATTGCCGAGTAATAGAAATACATCTGAGCCACAGAGCACTACCTTCGTTAAAGTTTAGAATTTATAAAAGCTTGTAAAGAAAAGGGCTGAATCATCAGCCCTTTTAAAAGATTCAATTACTTACGTCGCCACGTTGTGCCTTCTGGACCATCTTCCAGAACAATGCCCATTTCCGTCAGCTTGTCACGAGCCATATCTGCGTTAGCCCAATCTTTTGCTGCACGAGAATCGTTACGTAGCTTAATTAGTGCTTCGATTTCAGCCACTTCATCGTCGTCGCCGGCATCACCTTTTAAGAATGCTTCTGGATCTTGGTGAAGAATACCGATCACGTCAGCCAGTTCACGCATTAGCGCACCTAGCTCGCTCGCTTTCTCTAGGTTTTCTGTCTTCAGACGGTTTACTTCACGCGCCATGTCAAACAGTACTGAGTAAGCTTCTGGTGTGTTGAAGTCATCGTTCATCGCTGCTGTAAAGCGAGTTACGTATTCTTCACCACCCGCTGGCGCAGCATTCAGATCCAGACCACGTAGAGATGTGTATAGACGTTCAAGAGACGCGCGTGCTTGGTTTAGGTTATCTTCGCTATAGTTTAGCTGGCTACGGTAGTGACCAGACATTAGGAAGTAACGAACGGTCTCAGCATCGTAGTGACCTAGAACATCGCGGATAGTAAAGAAGTTACCTAGAGACTTTGACATCTTCTCACGGTCTACCATTACCATGCCGCTGTGCATCCATGTGTTCACGTACTGAGTGTCATGTGCACAGCATGATTGCGCGATTTCGTTCTCGTGGTGTGGGAACTGAAGATCAGAACCGCCGCCGTGAATGTCGAAGTGGTTGCCTAGGATTGACGAGTTCATAGCAGAACACTCAATGTGCCAACCTGGACGACCTGGACCCCATGGTGATTCCCATGTTGGTTCTCCCGGTTTAGACATCTTCCAAAGTACGAAGTCTAGCGGGCTACGTTTTGCTGTTTCGATATCGACACGAGCACCAGCTTGAAGCTGGTCAAGATCTTGCTTAGACAGTTTTCCGTATTCGTTGAACTTGCCCACTTCGAACATTACGTCGCCGTTGTCTGCAACGTAAGCAAAACCACGCTCGATTAGCTTTTCAACCAATTCGATGATTTCAGCAATGAACTGAGTCGCACGAGGCTCAACGTCAGGACGTTTCATGTTTAGTGCATCAAAGTCAGCGTGCATTTCACCGATCAAACGTTCAGTGAGTGAATCACAAGACTCGCCGTTTTCTGCCGCGCGTTTGATGATTTTGTCGTCGATATCAGTGATGTTGCGTACAAACGTTAGATCGTAACCAAGGTAACGTAGGTAACGAGAAACAACATCAAAAGAAACGAAAGTACGACCGTGACCAATATGACAGAGATCGTAGATGGTAACTCCACAGACATACATGCCAACTTTGCCGGCTGTAATTGGTTTGAATTCCTCTTTCTGTCTTGTGAGTGTGTTATATATCTTTAACATGATCTCTATCTATGATTGTGAATGAATAACAAGAACGCCGAGTATAACAACTCAGACCTTATTAGGTAATAGCAATTAACCGATAAAACGATAATCGGCTAAACTTCAAGCACAAAACTATGAATTTGTTCTTCCTGAGTTTTTAAAGCGTAATAACTTAGGCTAGAATCGCAGTTTCAATACAACACAGTAAAGGAAAGTAGCATGATCACCCTTCACACTAATTTTGGTGACATCAAGATTCAACTAAACGAAGAGAAAGCGCCAGAAACAAGCGCAAACTTCCTTCAGTACTGCCGCGACGGTTTCTATGACAACACTCTTTTCCACCGTGTTATTGACGGCTTCATGATCCAAGGTGGTGGTATGGAGTCTGGTCTACGTGAAAAAGCTACACGTGCACCTATCAAGAACGAAGCAAACAACGGTCTTAGCAACAAAGTGGGTACACTTGCTATGGCTCGTACTATGGAGCCGCATTCAGCAAGCTCTCAGTTCTTCATCAACGTAAACAACAACACGTTCCTAGATTTCCGTAGCGAAAGCCTTGATGGTTGGGGTTACTGTGTATTCGGTGAAGTAATCGAAGGCATGGACATCGTAAACAAGATCAAAGGCGTTAGCACTGGTTCTTACGGCATGCACCAAGACGTACCTCTAGAAGATGTAATGATCACTGGTACTACAATCGAAGAGTAATTCTTTAGAATTGCCACCAAGAGATAAGTTTGTGGGGAGGCTTCGCCTCCCCTTATTTCTATGACGACATTATTTATATCTGATCTTCATCTTACCCCATCACGTCCGGACATCACGGAGTGCTTTGTTACGTTCATGCGTACAGAGGCGATCCATGCAGATACTTTGTATGTGCTCGGTGATTTGTTCGAGTTTTGGATTGGTGACGATGATAACACCCCTTTCGCAGACCAGATCCGCGCTGAATTTAAAGCGCTGACGGATTCTGGTGTCCCTGTTTTCTTCATCCAAGGCAACCGAGACTTCCTCCTAGGTAAACGCTTTTGCAAAGAAACCGGTATGACGTTGCTCGACGACGTTTGTACGATTGACCTCTATGGTCAAAAAGCCGTTATCTTACATGGCGATACACTTTGCATTGATGATGTGAAATACCAAGAGTTTCGTAAAACCGTTCATAAACCATGGCTTCAATGGTTGTTTAATCGAATTCCTTGGTTCGTTAAGAAAAGAATTGTCACCAAGGTTCAATCAGACATTCGAGATGATAAAAAAACCAAGTCTCTCGATATCATGGATGTAAACCAAGGCGAAGTTGAACGTGTTATGTCTCAAAACTGCGTCAACTTGATGATTCACGGTCATACACATCGTCCAAATACACATTTTTTTGAACTTAATGGTGCTAAAAACACCCGCATCGTTTTAGGTGATTGGTATACCCAAGGCTCAGTTTTACAAGTAAATTCTGACGGTTTTGACTTACAAACACGACCGTTTGACACAGAATTGAAGTAAAGCTTGTCGAGCGTGTAGAAGATTGACGCGTAAAGCATAGAAATTTTACAAAAAATCGCTATCATCGTAATACTAAGTTAAACAGAACAAAGTACCGCATTGAAGTATTCATACGTAGCTCGTCAACCGATACTAGACAGAGAAAAGCGTACCATTGGGTACGAGCTTCTCTTTCGTGACGGTCCGAAAAACACCTTTCCAGAAGTAGAACCAGAGATGGCGACTAGCCGACTTTTGTCTGATCACTTCTTGACGACTCACTACAGCACACTAGGTGATAAACTTGGCTTTGTTAATTTTCCATACCAAAGCTTAGTCAACCTAGTTCCTACTCTATTTCCTAATGAGTCGTTAGTTGTAGAGGTGCTGGAAGATTGCGAACCGACAGATGAGCTACTTCATGCGATTAAACATCTGCACGCATCTGGTTATCGTGTCGCATTAGATGACTTCGTTCCGACCAAGGCTTGGAAGCGCTTCTTACCATACGTCGCTATCATTAAGTTTGATATCCGTTTGGTGCCTATAGACAAAGCTGCAATCTATATTCGTTCTCTCGGACATTTTGGTATCGACTTCTTAGCAGAAAAAGTCGAAACCTATGAAGAGTTTGAGCAAGCGATGGATGCTGGTTTTAACTACTTCCAAGGATACTTTTTCAGTAAGCCAGAGATGATTCAGAAGAAACGCCTCAACCCAGCGTTTTTGACGGTTATACAACTGTGCAAAGAAATTGCAGATAAACCTATCGATTTCAATGAGGTAGAACGTCTGTTTTCTATTGATGTGACTTTGTCTTATAAGCTGTTGACTTACGTAAACTCAGGTTACACGCTCACAACTAAGATTAAGTCTTTCCGTCAAGCTCTGGTTTACCTTGGTGAAGAGCGCTTAAGACGCTTTATTTCTCTTGTGGCGATTGCCTCTGTGCACGAGGATAAACCTGACTCTCTCTATTCGTTAGCGATTCAACGCGCACGTATGTGTGAGATTTTGTTGAGCCAGATGAAAACCAAGTATGATCCGGGGCAAGCATTCCTGACAGGTATGTTTTCACTGCTGGACTCACTACTCGATCAGCCACTATCCGATGTAATCAGCGACATTCCAGTCGATGAGGAAATCAAACAAGCACTCACCAGTCGAAAAGGTGTATTAGGCTACCTACTTTCAATGATCATTGCTTACGAGAAAGCCGATTGGGAAACGACGGAAAAGTACTGTAACGCGCTCAAACTGAATGAACCACAATTAGCGAAGGCGTTCAGTCAATCCACTGCGTGGGCCCAAGAACTGCTGTCTCAAACGCCCTAAATCGCTATAATGCCCCAAAAGAATACCTCCAGCCTCACTGATATGCCCAAGTAACCTCGCGATGCTACGTTCAGCGAGAATAAGTTGGGTGTAAAAGGTTGTTTGTTTTACCGCTTAATTAATCGAGATTTCATTTTATGGCTTCTTCTTGTCCTTGCGGGTCTAACCGCACCTACTCACAGTGTTGTGAAATCGCCCACAATAACCATGCTGACGTCATCACTCCAGAGCAGTTGATGCGTTCTCGCTATAGTGCACATGTGTTGGGTCTAGTGGATTACGTGGTAAAAACATATCACCCAAGCTGTAACGCAGAAGAACAACGTGAAGGCATTGCCCAGTCCATCGATAGCGATTGGTGCAAGCTTGAGGTAGTCAAAACTGAAGCGGGTAGCAACAAGAATGAAGGTTTTGTTGAGTTCAATGCGTACTTTAATGAAGACGGCAAACGCTACTGCATGACAGAGCGTTCTCGCTTTGTAAAAGAAGACGGACTTTGGTACTACATTGACGGTACATTTCCTGAAGAGCCAGAAGACGAACTAGAGCAAGATCCACGCTTAAGCCAGCCAGTAAGTAGCCTAAAAGTAGGTCGCAATGACCCGTGTATCTGTGGAAGTGGTAAGAAATTTAAGAAGTGTTGTGGGTAAAGCATCCATACCTAGCTTATTAAACTCGATTTAATTGGATTCTTGACATCGCTTAGGCTTGTCGAAATGACGTGAATATATGTACCTGTTTGAAGTAGATAACTCTACTGCAAGCACCATTAGAAAATATACCGTCATTCTGAACAGCGAGGGACGAGCGTGATTCAGAATCCAATCGCAACTCACACTGTCGCCGAGGTTTACCCCGAACCAAGAACACTAAATTAAAAAAGCCCCCTAGACTCCCGAGTCATAGGGGCTTTCATTTATCTATAGCAGGCTTATTTATGACGCTCTTTCAGTTTATTCACCACGTCATTCATCGATAGACCTTGGTCCTGAAGCAATACCAGCAAGTGGTAAATCAAGTCTGCTGATTCACACACTAACTCCGCCTTATCGCCCGACGTCGCCGCAAGCGCGACTTCAACGCCTTCTTCGCCCACTTTTTGCGAAATACGCTTGGTGCCACGGGCATAAAGACTGGCAGTATAAGAGGAATCTGGGTCGGCACTCTTGCGGGCAGCCAATAGCTGCTCAAGTTGATGAAGCCACACCATTTGTGACTCCTCTTGAGGGTCCACATCCCAGCAAGTTGTGTTACCCAAGTGACACGTAGGACCAATGGGATTCACTTTCACCAGTAGCGTATCGTTGTCGCAATCGAGCTGAATGTTCACCAATTGCAATACGTTGCCAGAGGTCTCACCTTTCGTCCAAAGACGTTGCTTGGTACGAGAGAAAAACGTCACTTGACCTGTTTCGCCCGTTTTTGCCAACGCATCTTGGTTCATGTAACCCATCATCAACACTTGGCTTGATTGGAAATCTTGTACGATGGCAGGTACCAGACCATCCACCTTTTCCCAGTTGATTCGCTCAGCTAGCGAACTTACTTCGGCGGCTTTCACACTCATAGTCGTACCTCAATGCCTTGTTGTTTCAAATACTGCTTTAGTTCACCAATATTGATGACTTGCTTGTGGAATACCGATGCGGCAAGCGCGCCATCCACATTTGCTTTTTGGTAGGCTTCTGCGAAATGCTCCATGGCACCTGCACCGCCCGATGCAATCAATGGCACGTTACACACTTCACGCACCATATTCAGTTGTTCGATGTCGTAGCCGTTACGTACACCGTCTTGGTTCATCATGTTCAGCACGATTTCACCAGCGCCGCGCTTTTGTACTTCTTGCACCCAATCACGCGTTTCCCATTGGGTCGCTTTGGTGCGTTCTTCATCACCAGTAAACTGGTAAACCTGATACTTGCCCGTCTCTTTGTCGTAGTATGAATCGATACCAACGACGATACATTGCACACCAAACTTATCAGCAAGGTCAGTAATCAACTGAGGGTTCGCCAAGGCAGGAGAGTTAATAGATACCTTATCTGCACCAAACTCAAGAATGCGCGCCGCGTCTTCTGCTGATTTAATGCCACCAGCCACACAGAACGGGATATCAATCACTTCTGCAACGCGAGCGACCCAACTTTTATCGACGACACGACCATCACTTGAAGCGGTAATATCGTAGAACACAAGCTCGTCAGCGCCTTCTTCAGCATAACGCTGCGCCAGAGGAACGATGTCACCAATAATTTCGTGGTTGCGAAACTGGACGCCCTTCACCACTTGTCCATCACGAACATCAAGACATGGAATTATTCGCTTTGCCAACATGCAAACGCCTCCTCTGCTGTGAACTTACCATCTAACAATGCACGACCAACAATCACGCCAGCAACACCGCTGCCTTTTAGTGCTTCGATATCCGCTAATGAACCGATGCCACCTGAAGATTGGAACTGCACTTGCGGGTACTGTTTACATAAGTCGACGTAAAGCTCAACGTTTGAACCTTCTAGCGTACCGTCACGAGAAATGTCCGTGCAAAGCACATGCTGTAGACCTACCGTCAGATAATCGTTGATCAATGCTTCGATAGTCACGCCTGAATCTTCTTGCCAACCAGAGATCGCTACCTTACGCGTGCCGTCTTGATCGATGTTGATGTCTAGCGCGAGAACAATTTTCTCTGCACCGTATTTTGCCATCCAACCTTTCACAAGCTCTGGCTGTTTTACCGCTGTAGAACCAACGACAACACGCTGAGCACCCGCTTCTAGCAGGTCAACCACGTCTTGCTCTGTACGCACACCGCCACCGATTTGGATGTTTGCTGGTGTGCTTGCTAGTAGCTTTGCAATCAAATCTAACTGGCGTGCTGTCGTGTCTTTCGCGCCAGTTAAATCCACTAAGTGTAGCCAGTTAGCACCCGCTTGGTGGTACAAATTAAACTGCTTTGCTGGGTCGACTTTGTACTCGGTAACTTGACCGTAATCACCTTGATAAAGGCGAACCACCTGTCCTTCAATTAAATCAAGAGCTGGAATAATCACACTAAATCCCTTTTATAATTCTAAGAAGTTTTGAATAAGCTTCGCGCCCGCTTTTGAAGAACGCTCAGGGTGGAATTGCACACCGTAGTAGTTACCGCTTTGTACTGCTGCTGTGAACGGGTTGCCGTATTCACACTCAGCAATCGTGTACTCCCCGACAGGCATTGCAAAGCTGTGTACAAAGTAGAAGTACTCACCTTCTTCAATGCCTTTGAACAATGGGTTACCTGCTTTTGCAGACACTGTGTTCCACCCCATATGCGGCAGCGGTAAATCGCCGGTTTGTAGCAACTTCACTTCGCCATCACAAAGTCCAAGACACTCAACCAACTCATCTGCTTTCTGCCCTTTCTCTTGAGACACTTTGCCCAATAGTTGCATGCCTAAACAGATACCTAGCAAAGGCTTTTCTACCTGTTTTACCAAGCTGATAAGATCGCGCTCTTCTAGGTTCTTCATCGCTTCACTGGCAGTCCCCACTCCCGGTAGAAATAGCTTGTCAGCTGCCAATACAACTTGTGGATCTTTTGAAATAGTTACGTCATAGCCTAGGCGTTCGATGGCAAACTTCACCGAAGAAACGTTGGCACAGCCAGTATCGATAATGACAACTTTCTGTTCTGTCACTGTTTTTCTCCTTGCTAACGTGAGCCCTAAAGCACGCCTTTACTACTTGGTAGCTCAGTGCCTTCTATTTTGATTGCTTGACGTAAAGTACGACCAAACGCTTTAAACAAGCTTTCAATGATGTGGTGGTCATTATTGCCCGCAGAAGACAGGTGCAGCGTACACGCTAGAGTGTCAGTCAGAGAACGGAAGAAGTGAACCACCATCTCTGTTGAAAGATCACCCACTTGCTCACGGCTAAACTGCGCGTCGAACTTAAGGTAGGGACGACCTGATAGGTCTAGCGCACATTGTGCTAAACACTCATCCATTGGCAGGCTGAAACCAAAGCGACCAATACCACGCTTGTCACCCAGCGCTTCTTTCAACGCCTGACCCAAGGCAAGAGCGGTATCTTCTACTGTGTGGTGATCATCGATGTGAAGGTCTCCTTCCACTTTGCACACCATTTGGAATCCACCGTGCGTCGCAATTTGATCCAACATGTGGTCGAAGAAACCAAGACCCGTTGAGATGTCATTACCGCCTTGCTCATCAAGATTAACCGCAACTTTGATGTCCGTTTCTTTCGTGGTACGAATCACTTCAGCAACACGAACTTTCACCGTCAGATCTTTCAGGATCTGTTTCCAATCCATGGTTTCTGGGTTGTATTGAATACCACGAATTGCCATATTTTCTGCAAGTTGAAGATCGGTTTGACGATCACCAATCACAACAGACTCTTGAAAATCAACTTTGCCACCTTGTAGATACTCTTTTACCAAGCCCAATTTAGGCTTACGGCAAGAGCAGTTATCTTCATCAAAGTGAGGACAAATCAGCACGTCATCAAACTTCACACCTTGAGACTCAAAGATCTCCATCATCATGTTGTGTGGAGCATCAAAGTCTGCTTGTGGGTAGCTGTCGGTACCGAGACCATCTTGGTTCGTTACCATCACTAGGCGGTATCCGGCATCCTGCAACGACAACAGGCTTGGGATAACAAATGGCTCTAGTTTTAGCTTATCTAAACGATCTACTTGAAAATCAACCGGCGGCTCAACAATTAAGGTGCCATCACGGTCGATAAAAAGGATTTTTTGTTGTTTGCTCACTCGAACTTCCTTATTGCTATATCTTTTTGGCGCTCCCGCTATTGAGCGAGAGCGATAAATACTTTTTCTACTTATGAGTAGTAGTTTCTGATAAATCCGAGTGTTTTTTCGCACTCGTCGCGGTTACCCACACTGATACGTACACAGTTCTCGATTGGTGAGTTACGTAAAATAATGCCCGTATCCCAAGCGGCTTTGAAAAGATCATCGCCATCTGGGAACTTCACCAATAGGTAATTCCCCCATCCTTCAAAGACTTCCAATCCCGGAATCATTGACAAACCAACTTGTAAGTAAGCTCGGTTTGCATTCAGGTCGAGAACTTGAAACTTCGCTCGCGCTAGACCTGCTTCAGACAGCGCTTGAGTAGCAATTTCTGCCACTGGAACCGGTACTGGATATGGTGCGATAACTTTAAGAAGTACATTAATCAACTCTTCGTTCGCAAGCGTAAATCCACAACGCAGACCAGCAAGCGCGAAAGCTTTCGACAGAGTACGCAGAATTGCTAGGTTCGGATATTGCGCCAGCAAATCTACCGTTGACGCTTCTGGACAAAAATCAATGTACGCTTCATCCATTACAACGATTGCTCGGTCTTTTGTCATTTCAAGCAGAGACACAATGTCTTCACGCTTAACCAAGTTACCTGTTGGGTTGTTTGGCGAACATACGAAAACCAGTTTCACGTTATCCAGATTGGCTTCGATGCCTGCAAGGTCAAGTTGCCAATCTGACGTCAGTGGTACGGTTTTGCGCTCAACACCGATGGTTTCGGCACTGATAGCGTACATACCGTAAGTCGGTGGACAGTAAAGAATCGCATCTTCACCCGGCTCACAGAAAGCACGAATCAGTAGCTCAATGCCTTCATCTGCACCGCGAGAAGTCAGCGTTTGTTCTGGTTTCACACCCGCATACGCCGCGTAAGCGGAAATCAGTTCTTTCGGTTGGCATTCGCTGTAACGATTAAGACGAGCAAAGTCTGTTTTGTATTCATTGTTAAATGGTGATTCGTTGGCATTTAGCCATACGTCACCAGTACCGCCAATTCGGCGAGCCGATAAATAAGGGGTAAGTTTTTGGACTTGTTTACGCGCTAGCTTTTCCATCTCAATATCCTCTTACTTCGCTGCCAATTTTTCTACACGGATAGTCACCGCACGTTTGTGTGCATCTAAGCCTTCTGCTTCAGCCATAGTGACTACTGTAGGGGCAAGGTTCTTTAGACCGTCAGCAGATAGCTCTTGAATCGTCATACGCTTAGAGAAGTCCGCCAAGCCTAAGCTTGAATAAGTACGTGTGTAACCGTAAGTAGGAAGAACGTGGTTAGTACCCGATGCGTAGTCACCTGCTGATTCAGGCGACCAATCACCAAGGAAAATAGAACCTGCGTTGTCTAATAGAGGCAGAAGCTCGCGTGGGTTCTTCGTCTGAACAATTAAGTGCTCAGGACCGTAGTAATTTGAGATTGAAACCGATTGAGTCAGAGACTCAGCAATAATAATCAAACTTGAAGCTAACGCTTGCTCGGCAATGTCCGCACGAGACAACTCTTTAAGCTGACGTTGAACAGCATCCGTCACTTGATCTGCAAGCACAGGAGAAGGAGTCACAAGAACCACTTGAGAGTCAGGACCGTGCTCTGCTTGGCTTAACAAATCCGCTGCAATGAAATCTGGGTCTGCCGTTTCATCAGCAATCACTAGCACTTCTGATGGGCCCGCTGGCATATCAATCGCTGCACCACGGAAATCATTACTTACCTGACGTTTTGCTTCTGTCACGTAAGCGTTACCTGGACCAAAGATCTTATCAACTTTAGATACGGTTTCTGTTCCGTAAGCCATTGCTGCGACGGCTTGACCACCGCCGACATTGTACACTTCATCAATGCCACACAGTTTTGCTACATAAAGGATCTCGTCAGCAATTGGGGGTGGAGAACAAAGCACCACTTTACGACAGCCTGCAATTTTTGCAGGAACCCCAAGCATCAAAACAGTCGATGGCAATGGCGCACTGCCACCGGGAATGTACAAACCCACTTTTTGAATTGGACGCGTTACCTGTTCACAAACTACACCCGGTTGAGTTTCTACTTTGATTGGCTGCGGCTTCTGCGCTTTGTGAAACTTAGCAATGTTTTCATACGCTTGCTCCAGTGCGTTCTTCATTTTTTCAGAAAGACGCGCAGATGCCTCATCGATTTCTTGAGTTGATACACGGATAGATTCCGGCTGCACTCGGTCAAACTTCTCAGTCAGCTCCAATAATGCAGCATCGCCTTCTTTGCGAACTTTTGCGATTACTTCAGAAACCGCGGCAGTGATATTCGCACCTTCTGTAATTGCAGGACGTTCTAGGATTGAGTCTTGCTGCGTTTCACTTAGCGATTGCCATACGACTGTTCTCATTGCGATTACTCCATCATTTTTTCAATTGGTAGTACTAGAATTGAGCTCGCACCCAGTTCTTTTAGCTGTTCCATGGTTTCCCAGAACAGGTTTTCAGTACTTACCAAATGAACCGCAACTTTTTGCTTGTCAGCAGATAGAGGCAATACCGTTGGGTCTTCAGCACCAGGAAGTAGAGCTTTGATTTGGTCTAGCTTCTCTGCAGGTGCGTGTAACATGATGTACTTAGACTCCTTCGCTTGCTGTACGCCTTGCATGCGGGTAAGAAGTTTTTCGATTAGCGCCACCTTGTCTGCATCGAATTCGCCAGTACGTTGAATCAGTGTCGCTTTTGATTTGAAGATAATTTCAGCTTCTTTAAGACCGTTCGCTTCCAGTGTTGCACCTGTAGAGACCAAGTCAGCGATGGCATCAGCAAGACCAGCGCGAGGAGCAACTTCTACTGAGCCTGTCAACATACATGTTGAGAATGGAACACCCGCTTCATCCATATAAGCTTTTAACAGCTGCGGGTAAGTTGTGGCGATACGTTTTCCAGCTAAGTCTTGAGGACCGTTGTACTCTTCGTCTTTATCAATCGCGATAGATAAACGGCAACCACCGAAATCAAGTCGACGAAGTTGAACAAATTCAGACGGTTCACCCAGTGCTTTGCGATCAAGACGAACTTCTTCTAATTCGTTTTCACCAATAAAGCCCAAGTCAACCACGCCATCCATAATTAGACCTGGAATATCGTCGTCACGAACCAAAAGCAAATCAATTGGCATATTTTCAGAATGAACAACTAAGCGCTCACCCATTACATTGAACTTCACGCCACATTTTTTAAGTAGAGCTTGGCTCTCTTTGCTTAGACGACCTTTTTTCTGAATTGCAATTCTTAAGCGTTGTGTTTGCATTGCTTTATCCCTGTGCCAGATTCGGTAATTAAAATATTTTATAAACCAGTAAAACTAAAAAACCCTCGAGAGATGTTGGTCTCCCGAGGGTTTGAAATCTGTTTTCACTTTGATTTTCACCTCCGGGAGTTTCCTATCTCCCGGGTATGCGTGCATCTCCCGAAAGACTAGGCTGGGTGATGATGGTGATGAATGTTCATTACAAAATTACGCATACTTATTTAAGGCTCGATTATGTTGCTTCGTTAATGACCACACTAACGAAGGATTAATTTTTTTTCAACAACGAATTTGCACTTTTCCTAATGTTTTTACTAACCAATTGATATTATTATTCTTTATTTTCATTTCAATCATCAAAGAAACACAAATTCAGCTCATTTATTCCACCAATTTGTTATAAAAAAACTAGTAGCCTCAAATCTCGCAAAAACAAACGTTTAAAATTCCATCAATGCGACAAGCAACAAAAGTCTCAATAACGAAACACTTGATTCAAATTTGAGACACCATTCATTACTAAACTTTCCTTTGGGGCATAAAAGTAAAGAGTCATCAAAGTGCAAAAAATCGACACTACGTTAAAACGACATTCGGCAGATGCAGATCCATTGGTTCCTTTAATAGGGAACAGTGCGTGCATCAATGAACTTCGTAACAAGCTCAAAAAATACGCACGATGCGACGCTGAGGTGCTTATTCAAGGTGAAACAGGGGTCGGAAAAGGAATGTGTGCTCGTATCATCCATGAGCTGTCCAACAGGCATTCATTCCCATTTGTCGAAGTAAATTGTGGAGCAATTCCGAGTGGACTGATTGCATCTGAGCTTTTTGGTCATGAAAAAGGCGCATTTACAGGAGCTATCTCCGATAGGATTGGATTTATTCAGAAAGCAAATCGAGGCACCCTATTTCTCGATGAGATTGGCGATATGCCGCCAGAATTACAAATACATTTACTCCATTTCCTTGAGAGTAAGCAAATACATAAAGTGGGTGCAGACAATATCATCGACGTAGACTGCCGTGTGATAGCAGCAAGTCACGTAGATCTAAAAAATGAAGTAATACAGGGAACGTTTCGCGAGGATCTGTTCTACAGACTCAATATTCTGCCACTTACTATTCCCCCCCTACGGAAGCGTGGCAAAGACATCCTGACATTATCAGAATACTTCTTGAGTTCTCTTACCAATAAAAGGTCTCAAGGGCTATCAACAGAAGTTAGAAACAAGCTAATGAAGCACAAGTGGCCCGGAAACGTAAGAGAGCTTCGTAATGTGATCCAAAGAGCGATTGTTATGTGCGAAAACAACACTCTACATGTTGCAGATCTCGGTTTAGATACCAGTGAGAGGCAACTTCTTCCTTCTGTCGAACAAATAGATTTGGATTATCTACTAAAAGCGATTGAAGACAACAAGCACAACATGAGTGCCGCTGCGAGACATTTGGGGATCTCCAGAACCACACTCTATCGCTTAATTAAAAAATATAACCTACCCGTCTGATCCCGTTGAACTTCGAGCCTTGATAAACTGTAACGTAACACTGTGTAACAGGTGAATTCTTGTTTATCAATCAGTTAGACAATGGCGTCCATTCCTTAAAATAAAAAAACATACAATTCAACAAGTTGAGTTCGGCATGCTATTTGCCTTATTCATATCAGTCTTCTAGACAAAATATCCCCAAAAACGCGATTTGCCCCCCTCACCATAAATCGCGTATAAAAAAAGCTCCGCTAGAAATAGCGGAGCTTCCTCTTTATAAGCTTGTATAAAAGCAACTTACGCGTTTTGACAAGATGCCATTTTTGACTTTGAAAGCCATGACAAAATCGCACAAACGATAACGAATGTAATCGATGCTGCGATGAAAGAGAACGCAATTGAAGCCGTCATACCAAGAGCAATAAAGCCAACGCATGAAACAAGCGCGACTGATAATGCATAAGGTAACTGAGTTGATACGTGATCGATATGGTTACAACGTGCACCAGTCGATGACAAGATAGTCGTATCTGAGATTGGAGAACAGTGGTCACCGAATACCGCACCAGCAAGAACCGCACTTAGCATTGGTAGCATAAGCGCTACATCTGTTGCGCCAGCCATATCGCCCGCGATTGGTAGCATGATACCGAACGTACCCCATGAAGTACCTGTCGAGAACGCCATTAGACCAGACAGCAAGAATAGGATAACTGGCAGCCAGTGTGGGTTGATGTTGCCTTGTGCCATCGTAGATAGGTAAGAACCTGTCTTCATGTCACCGATAACAGAACCGATAGTCCAAGCAAACACTAGGATTAGGATTGCACCAAACATTGATTTAGCACCAATCCAAAGCGTACGTGCAATCTCAACCATTGGTAAACCTTGCTTCAGCACCGTAAATAGCGCGACAGCAAGACCAAGTAAGCTACCGTAAATTAGAGAAGTACCAACATCAGTATTCTCAAACGCACCTAACAAAGCAAATTCTTTGCCATCTGCTGCTAGTGCTTGACCACCGGTGTAAAGCATTGAAGCAATCGTTGCCACAATAAGCGTAACGATTGGAAGAACTAGGTCAGAAACCTTACCCTTCTCACTTTCACGGATATCTAGCTCTTCATTTAGCTCATGCGCTTCTTGAGTATCATTTTCTTTATCTTTATCGAAACCACGGCCTTGAGACGCCGCGATTTCGTGATCACGCATCTTACCAATATCCAAACCAAACCACGCCACTGCGAATACCATTAGCAGAGCAAACACAGCGTAGAAGTTCATTGGGATAAGGCGAACATAAGCGCCTAGTGCAGAATATTCTGTGATGCCATGTGACACCAAGATACCACCGATAATAGTAATGATGTATGCACCCCAGCTTGATGCTGGCATGATCACACACATAGGTGCTGCTGTGGAGTCTAAGATGTACGCTAGCTTAGCGCGAGAGACGTAAAAGCGGTCAGTTACTGGACGAGAGATCGCACCAACAGCAAGACTGTTAAAGTAATCGTCGACAAAAATGAATACGCCAAGGAAAGCTGCAAGAAGTTTAGAGCCACGTTTACTTTTTACGCGTGTTTGCGCCCATTCAGCGAAAGCACGAGTACCACCAGAAAGTGTTAACAACGCTGTTGTCATACCTAAAAGAATAAGGAAGCCAACAATACTCATGTTCCAAGTATTGATACCACCGTCTTCAATAAAGACAGAAGAAACTTGAGAACTAACATAACCTACCGTATTACCGATAGACCAATCGTTAAGAAGTACCGCACCCAGTACGATACCAACACCAAGAGAAACTAAAACACGTCGAGTTAGAATCGCCAGCGTCAGCGCGACAATAGGCGGTAATAACGAAACAGGAGAATGTGCAAAATCTATTAAATTCATGATCTTCAAAAACCAAAGTTTGGCTAGAGATCTACTGCAGACAAGTCACGTAGCATACGGTACGTGCTCATGTTGAACTTAGCGACAGGGAAGCGAACACTTCACCCAACCCTACAGTAGCGCTCCATAGTTTAATGTAAATATACTATGGCAGTGTTGTTCCTTTCAGAGACAACCCCAGCAAGTGGTTTCGATAGCCCCACTTACTTCGGCAATCTTCGCCTTCCACTATTATTCATTGGCATCACCCCAATAATAGCTACTCTTCGAGACTGCACCTCTACGGCAATAACAAACAATTAACCGTTAATCGTACAAATTAACAACAATTTATCTGCAATATTGCATCAGGTGGTTGTCATTGTACCTATGAAGCCTCCCATTGCAACACATCAAACTAAATTAAATGAATAAATAATCGCGATTTCGATTTATAAATGAAATGTGACCAAATCATACATTGCGCAACTGCAATCACTTCAACCTTGTCCATTATGAAACTTTATTACTACTATTAAATACGCCATAGTTTTACGTGCAACAATAAATGAATGAAATATGACAGTGATAGCATTTGCCATCTAATCCTTTTCTGTCAGAAAAAGGGAAATTTAATTCAAGCTATAAATAAACATGATAGCGATCGAGAAAAAGACCGTATCTATTAAGTAAAAATTGTCTGAAGTGGCTAATTAAATTTCAAATTGATTAATTAATATTGTTAGAACCCGAAAAAACTAAAGAAATTTAATCTAAATCATGAATTAGCATTTGCACATATCAGAAAGATAAAGTTAAATATAAGGACTCTATGTTTATTTCTAGATTCACATTTAATTTATCTTATCGATAAGCGATGTAGAATCTTTTAACCTATTAATAGGAATCGTCATGTCAGAGCTGACTAAAACACTTCTAAATATCCGTAGCCTTCGTGCATTTTCTCGTGAGCTGACTCTAGAACAATTGGAAGAAGCTCTAGATAAACTAACTATCGTTGTTCAAGAGCGTCAAGAAGCAGAAGAAGCAGACCGCGCAGCACAAGCTGAGCAAGAAGCTAAGCTGGCTGCTATCGCTGAGCAAATCGCTCAAGACGGTATCGATGTTGAAGCGCTAATTAGTGCACTTGCTGGTGAAACAAAAACTAAAGCAAAAACTAAACGTGCCCCTCGCCCTGCTAAATACAAATACACTGACGTAAGCGGTGAAGAGAAAACTTGGACAGGTCAAGGTCGTACACCTTCTGCAATCCAAGAGCAACTAGATGCAGGCAAATCTCTAGATGATTTCCTAATCTAAGAATAGATTTATGAAATTTTAAAAAGGTTCCCTATGGGAGCCTTTTTTATTTGTCTGTAAATAGATACAAAAATGGCGCATTTTGAATGCGCCATTTTTGCGTATGTGAGAAGTTGGTTAATTCAACAGAATCTATTAACGTTCCCAGTATGCTTCTTCTAAACTATCTTCGCGCTCAGGAAGACCACGAGAAAGACGTGGTGAATGCTGCACTAACACTTCGTAACTCGCGCGGTTTGCGTATTTACAAACTTGAGAGAACGAAGAGTAGGTTAAATACTCATTGCTGTGCTTGCTAGAGTTAGGCACATTTTCTTTGTGGTATTTATTTGCAGCCATATCGTGAAGTACTGCTGACAATGCTGCATCACCTGCACCATTAGTATTTTTAATTTTTTCTGGACCACCCATGTATGGGGAGATATGTGAATATACTTTGATCGCATTTTCACATGAGTCTTTCTTTGCAGGTCGGCTAAATTCAAAACGGTTGAATTCGGCAATAGAACCAGGAAGCAGCGGCAACGACGTTTCGCGCTTCGCGCTTTCTTCTGTATAACCCGCCATAAATAGACCAACAGGACCTGCTGTACATAACACAAGGTCAGCCCACTCAAGCGTCTTATCCGACGCCGCTAGCGGATCAGATTCGCCCGTTAGCGCTTCCGCTTCGTCTTCATTCATTGCAACAACGGATACATTGTCACGAATAAATTCTTGCCAGAATGTTGGGTCATCTTGAATAACAAATTTAGTTCCTAGTGTTAGTACCACAGGAACATCATGTTTCTTCGCGTATTCAATTGCACGCATCGTTGCTTCCGGCATTGGGTCGCCTTCTTTACAACGAACTAGGTAAGCAGTCAGTACTAACGCAGACGCGCTCTTGAAGATTTTCTCAGGGATGTTGTCCGGATGAAGTTGGTTCATTTGACCTTCGCTGATTGCGAAAGTACGTTCACCATCTTCTGTAATCAGAGCGAAACAGCGACCGATGGCACCTTCAACACCTTGTAAGTAGTTCAGGTCCATACGGCTAGAGGTGTTACATAGGTAGCGGTAACCGTAGCTACCAATTTTGATGTCCTGACTCATTACACCCAAAAGCGTTGAACGGTCATCCGCTAACACAGAATAGTTGTGTAGCGTGTTACCAATTGTGCCACCAGCATACTCATTGGTAATTAAACATTCTTCTTTTAGCTGTTGGTATAGCGCTTCTGCAGTCGCGTCATCAATTACCAACGAGTGTCCTTTACTCAAACCGTACTTTTCAATCACATCCGTTGTAACTTTCGCTTCAATATCAACCAGCGTTTGGTCAATGCCGATGATGTGAGTGCGCGTCATCTTTTTGCTTTCTTGTGCTTGGCTCACCAATGGGTCACGAGCATGAACAGGAAAATAGTGCTTCGATTTGCGTTGTCCAGGAAATTTCATATTGTTAGTCTGAGTAAGGGGATGAAAAGGAGAACGGATTCTATACCGCCGTCATTAAAGCAGCAATAAAGGCAATTATAGCAAACGTTTGCAGTCCGCTTTTTTCTTTCAATCGCCCTATTCGCCTTCCATGAAACCAAGATCTGGCAGTTGTTCGAGGTGTTCACTGTAACGCTTAAGGTCGAACTCCCCACCATTCTTCATTACGTCAAAAATCTCAATAGACATAGCACACGCCATCATCGCCACCGCATCTTCACGTGGTGTGCCTGTCATCATTAGACGCATCAGCGTTTCTTTCACCTTAAGTGGATTACCATCTTCAAGTTGATTTTCAACAATTTCAATCAACTCAGCTTCTTGCATAAATTGGTTTTCTTCAGTCATTTGATTTTTCCTCTTGGATTTTTGCCAACTATGCCATATATAACCCTTCTATACTTATCGAATTTAATACTCACGTTCGCATTTGGATAAATTTAAGCCAAAATCGAAGTGTGATTTCGATCTCGGATCTGTCACCGGTCAGTGGATTCTGGTAGAATCTGCGTCCCGTTAATTTTAGTGGTGTTTAGTAATGTCTGATAACAGCCAAAAGAAAGTCATCGTCGGTATGTCCGGCGGCGTTGATTCATCTGTTTCTGCGTATCTTCTAAAGCAACAAGGCTACCAAGTAGAAGGCCTGTTCATGAAGAACTGGGAAGAAGATGACAACGAAGAATATTGTACAGCAGCAGAAGATCTTGCTGATGCGCAGGCAGTATGTGACAAGCTAGGCATCCACCTACACACTATCAACTTTGCTGCTGAATACTGGGATAATGTATTTGAATACTTCCTTGCGGAATACAAAGCAGGTCGTACACCAAACCCAGACATTCTTTGTAACAAAGAAATCAAATTCAAAGCATTTCTAGAATTTGCGGATGAAGTGCTTGATGCAGATTACATCGCAATGGGTCACTATGTGCGTCGTTCTTTCCCAGAAGACGCTTTACCTGGTGAAGAACAGGAAAAACCACAAATGCTACGTGGTCTAGATGGCAACAAAGACCAGAGCTACTTCCTATACACATTAAGCCACGAGCAGATTGCACGTAGCCTATTCCCTGTTGGTGATTTAGAGAAGCCAGAAGTGCGCCGTATCGCAGAAGAGCAAGACCTGATCACAGCGAAGAAGAAAGATTCTACCGGTATCTGTTTCATCGGTGAACGTAAGTTTACGGAATTCCTAGGTCGTTACCTTCCTGCTCAACCGGGTAATATCGAAACGCCAGAAGGCGAAGTGATCGGTCAGCATCAAGGTTTGATGTACCACACATTAGGTCAACGCAAAGGTCTTCATATCGGTGGTCGTAAAGGCGGTGGCGGTAACGAAGACCCATGGTTTGTTGGTGAGAAAGATCTAGAACGTAACGTTTTGATTGCGGTTCAAGGTAAAGACCACCCAATGCTGAAATCAGAAGGTCTACTTGCATCACAACTTCACTGGGTAGATCGTGAGCCAATTCGCGATGTTATGAAGTGCACAGTGAAAACTCGTTACCGTCAGGAAGATATTCCTTGTACAATCATCCCTATCGATGATGAAAACATTAAAGTGATCTTTGACGAGCCACAAATTGCTGTAACGCCAGGTCAATCAGCCGTGTTCTATAAAGATGACGTGTGCCTTGGTGGCGGCATCATCGAGCAACGCATTAAATATTCTCAAGCTTAGGAGTCGTTACGTGGCGAATACACTTTATGACCGTACTATCGCTTTTGCAGGTATCTGCCAAGCTGTTGCTTTGGTTCAACAGGTAGCGAGAGACGGACATTGTGATCAAGATGCCTTTGAAACGTCAATTAACGCCATTTTGAATACTAGCCCAGCCAACACCATCGGTGTTTTCGGTCGCGAAGCCGACCTTAAGCTGGGTCTTGAATGCTTGGTGAAAGGGATTGATAGCACCCCATCTGGAAGTGAAGTCACTCGCTACATCATCAGCCTAATGGCATTAGAGCGCAAGCTATCGGGTCGTAACGATGCAATGTCACAACTTGGTGACCGCATTCAAATGGCTCAGCGTCAAACGGAACATTTTGAATTGCTAGATGATCAAATGATCAGCAACCTAGCGAGCATTTACTTGGATGTAGTCAGCCCTATTGGTCCTCGTATTCAAGTAACTGGTACTCCATCTGTACTGCAACAAACCGCTAACCAGCACAAAGTTCGTGCGTTGTTGTTATCGGGTATTCGTAGCGCAGTACTCTGGCGTCAAGTTGGCGGTAAACGTCGCCACCTGATCTTCGGACGCAAGAAGATGGTAGAGCAAGCACAAATCCTTCTTGCTCGAATGTAATAAGGTATCAAGTAAGCAGCTCGCGTTTATCGCGAGCTCATTTTTTTCGATCAAAACAAATCTCGCGCAAACGTTTGCGCAATATTCGTGACAATTGCCACAGTTATTGGTATAAAGCTCACGAAATTTAGAAACCCAATTCAGGAGAACATCATGGAACTGTCAGCATTGACTGCTGTTTCACCAGTAGACGGCCGTTACGGAAGCAAGACAATTGCGTTACGCGAAATTTTCAGTGAATACGGTCTACTAAAGTACCGTACTATCGTTGAAATCCGCTGGCTACAAAAGCTTGCTGCTACTGCTGAAATTGCAGAAGTGCCAGCGTTTAGCGCAGAAGCAAACCAATTCCTAGACGACCTTGCTGCAAACTTCTCTGAAGAAGATGCACGCCGAATCAAAGAGATCGAGCGTACAACTAACCACGACGTTAAAGCGGTTGAGTACTTCCTAAAAGAGAAAGTAGCAGACGTTCCTGAACTGCACGCAGTAAACGAGTTCTTCCACTTTGCATGTACTTCTGAAGACATCAACAACACTTCACACGCTCTTATGCTTAAAGAAGCGCGTGAGAACGTGATTCTTCCAGAAATCCGTAACCTAATCGACGCTATCAAAGCGCTAGCAGTGGAATACCGCGACATTCCTCTTCTATCTCGTACACACGGTCAGCCAGCTTCTCCATCAACAATGGGTAAAGAAATGGCAAACGTGGCGTACCGTATGGAGCGTCAATTCAAGCAAATCGAAAACGTTGAGATCCTAGCGAAAATCAACGGTGCAGTAGGTAACTACAACGCACACCTTTCTGCTTACCCAGAGCTAGATTGGCACAAGTTCTCTGAAGAGTTCATCACAGAGTCTCTAGGCGTAACTTGGAACCCTTACACAACTCAGATCGAACCGCACGATTACATCGCTGAACTGTTCGACGCTATCGCTCGTTTCAACACTATCCTGATTGACTTCGACCGTGACGTTTGGGGTTACATCGCACTAGGTCACTTCAAGCAAAAAACCATTGCTGGTGAGATTGGCTCTTCAACAATGCCTCACAAAGTTAACCCAATCGACTTTGAAAACTCAGAAGGTAACCTAGGTCTTGCGAACGCTGTATTCGGTCACCTAGCACAGAAACTACCTATCTCTCGTTGGCAACGTGACCTAACTGACTCAACAGTTCTACGTAACCTTGGTGTTGGTGTTGGCTACGCAATTATCGCTTACACTTCTACGCTTAAAGGCATCAGCAAGCTAGAAGTAAACCGCGAAGCACTTCTTGCTGAACTAGACAAGAACTGGGAAGTACTTGCAGAACCAGTACAAACAGTAATGCGTCGTTACGGCATCGAGAAGCCTTACGAGAAACTAAAAGAACTGACTCGTGGTAAGCGTGTAGATGGTGAAGCAATGCGTAACTTCATCGACGGTCTTGAGCTTCCTGAGCACGAGAAAGCGCGACTTAAAGAGATGACACCAGCGAACTACATCGGTCAAGCAATTGAGTTGACAGACAAGCTGTAAGAGAATCGAATGATAAAGAGGGTTGACGTGAAAGCGTCAACCCTTTCTTTATTTTAGGGGGAACGAACTACACCCTATGCAGCGCAGTGATTCGGAATAATGGATAAGGCTCTATTCATGAAGCGAAGCGTTCTCGAAGACCAGCATTACCAGCAATTTTATTGCCTCTGAAAAAACAGAGTAATCGTCCCTACTTCGATCCCAAACTTCTTGATCTTAGTGAGATTAAACACGTGCATTTCGTCTTGGCGGTAGAGCCAGTCATCAAATGAAACCGTGATAGTTGAATCATCCATTTTTAGCTCAAAATCGTACTGCCATTGCAGAGCGTTTCCTACCTCTTTGCCCGTAGCGACACCAATAATATCATCCGCTTTCCCCTGATAAGTACCGTCTGCAAGTTTGGTAATGACCCAGATTCGCTGGTCAAGTTCACCATCGTCAAAGACAAAGTCTTCCACCAGCGTTAACTCATTGCCTTCAACCGTTCCAACAATATCGACTTCAAAGCGGCGAGTTTGCTTCTCGGTGTAATCTTGAACCATCCCCCACGCTTTGACATCGCCTTCAAAGTAGCCAAATAGATCAAAAGCCGGTGAGGACGCCTGGTAATTATCTATGTCAGCTGAACATGCGCCGAGTAACGTTGCAGCAGCGACAACCGATGTTTTGATCATTCGTTTTATTATTTTCACTGCCTCACCTGCCCGATCAGTTGTTTACGAAGTTTTGGGAATTCCGTCTGTGGTGATAACCAAATTGAAAGAAAGGCATCATTGAGGCGCTCATCATTCACATAACCAACCGTCTGGTAAGGTTTACTGCCTGCTTGACGATAAATCAGTTGACCATTTTTACCATCGGTAAGGTAGGTAAGCTCATCGCCTTTCTTGATGTCAGGAAACATAGTGTTCAATTCAGAAATCCACTGCTGGCGATAAGCCTGAGTAAAACCCAGCTTTTGCCATTGTTCGTCGGTCACATCAAGTAGCTGGTCTCTACTGATATCGCGCTGATAGTTAATCTCGAGAGCAAATGGATGGGGAGAAATATCACCGGACACCATATATATGCCCTCAGGCGCTTTTAAGCGAGATTTATAGATATCAAACACGAACCAAGTGAGCTGCGCTTCGCCGACAGTTTGCCATTGCTGCCAATCGCTATTTGTTACTCCGTTTGTACTCGTCACACTTTGCGCTTGCAAAGGCACCGCACAGAATAGGGAGGCGACTATTACACTGCTAGTCAGTTTCCGTTTCCAATTTATCTTCCAACTTTTCATTTCCGTACACCTTGAGTATCAATAGCATCATCAAACACCATTCAACGAACAAAATCGCTAGTGTCGCGCTAACGCTGAAACCAAACTCGACAGCCTCAAGCTTACAACCGGCAAAGTAGCTGGCTGTGCCTCCGAGACCACCTACTATTGATACGTAAATTTTGGGGAAACGGTACAAAATTGACTTAAGTTGATAAGCGTACCAAGAGAACAGAACCCACAAACATGTAAGCCATAAGGGTAACCACGTGGTCGGAAATATAAAGACAGAAAATTGCTTATTGAGTGTGTCTAGCACCAAACCCACAAAGACAACCATTGCGATACGTTTGAGAGCGGAGGGCTCCACTCTCCAACAATGTACTATGGTCAGCAATGTAAGTATTAAGGTCAGCGACTGCCACTGATAGGTTCCAAGCACAGCTAAAAACCAGCATAGTTGGAACCAAGTTGACGCTAAAAACACTTTCATGACGAACTACGGACGCTGAAACGTCATATGAACCGCACTGATCGTGCGAGCTAGAAACCCACCTTCACAGTAACTTAGATAGTATCGCCACATACGTACAAAGCGATCATCGTAACCAAACGCACGCACGTCATGCTCTGATTGATTAAAGCGGTGGTGCCATTCGTTAAGCGTCTTGGCGTAATCCAACCCAATATCAAACAAGTCTCGCGTCACCAAGTCACTGTGTTTAGTTGTTGCTTGGGTGAGTGACGTTACCGAAGGTAAAAAGCCGCCGGGGAAAATGTACTTCTGAATGAAGTCGACATTGTTGCTGTAGTAATCGTAACGCTGATCGGCAATAGTAATCGCTTGGATAGCCATCAAACCACCCGGCTTTAGCAGGGACTCACACTTCTTGATATAAGAAGGTAAAAATTGCTTACCCACGGCTTCTATCATCTCAATAGAAACAAGCTTGTCATAAGACCCCGTTAAGTTTCGGTAATCTTCTTTGAGCAAGGTAATTTTGTCGGTCAAACCACGCTCATTTATCTTCTGTTCTGCGTAGGCATACTGTTCTTCAGAAATGGTTGTCGTGGTCACTCGACAGCCATACTGCTCAGCCATATAAATCGCCATTGCGCCCCAACCGGTACCAATTTCAATGACATGGTCGCTAGGTTTAAGCTCAAGTTGTTGACACAGGCGTTCCATCTTATTGATTTGCGCCAGCTCTAATGAGTCATCCACTTGGTTGTACAGGGCCGACGAGTACAGCATATTCGTATCAAGAAATGCTTCATACAAATTGTTGCCTAAATCGTAATGAGCGTGAATGTTTTTGCGCGAATTTTCTTGCGAATTGCGATTGGTCCAATGACTGACCTTATATAACAGCCTCGTTATCCAGCTGCCCTGCTCTTCAAGCTTATCCAGCGCTCGCATGTTAAGCGCCATTAGCTTCATCAATGCTGTCAGATCTGGACTATCCCACCACCCATCCATATAGGCTTCACCCGCAGCGATACTGCCGCCCTGTAGAATTCGGGAGTAGAACCCCGGATGCTTAACTTCAATAGTTGCAGCAACGGGTTCTCCGTTATGCTCACCATTGGGCGTCGAAAAACGCTCGCTACGCTCAGTCGTTTCTGTCTTGAAGCTCTCAATGACCGTTAAGCATCCAATCTCCATCTTTTGCAGACACTGGAAAAGAACTCCACGGGCCGCTCTTTGCGTTGTTGTTAATTCACGCGGCATTGCGATAGAAGTTGTATTTAACATGCAGAGTTCTCCTTATGCTTATTATTTTTCTTGTCTTCACCCACATGGTTTGCTTCGCTCTTACTGGATTGAGCATATTTTGGATGTGAGTAAAAAGGTGCGCCTTTAATCCACAATTTCAGCGCGTGCCAATAAATACCAACCATTACTTTTACCGTTTGAATCGGCGTAACGATCAAGCATTTCAACAAGGTATTACTTGAAAAGGGCTTGGCTTTCATAGCCATAGTCGCATCAAAATGTTTTTCGTCTTTATGGCATTCCAAATGAATATTCAGCTTGTCTGTTAAAGGTTTTATTTTCCATCGGTACAGTTGGTCGATTGGGTTGAAAGGAGAAACATGAAATGCTTTGTTCTGCTCCCACCCAAACTCTTCATCTTGCTCGTCCGCTGCTAACGCATAATAATGACGTTCATTCCAAGGTGTGTTGCTCACCTCTGCTAGAAGGTACTTCCATTCCCCTTCTTTGTTATAAACGTAGTAGAAATTGACCGGACTGAAATAGAGCCCTAGATAACGTAAGTGACAAACCGCTATCACTTTACCGGTCAAACGAACACCAGCTAGCGCTTCCAGTTTGTCTTGAACCGCAGATTTTACGCACCCTTTTCCACCAATATAATCACTGCGCTTAAAACGTGCCCAATGCCACCATCGCGAACCAAAGCCCCATACTTTTTTCTCTAACGCTTCGAGCTCGTCCACGTCGATGGCTGGCATAAATAGTGAGTAATTCAACTCATGCTTTATAGGCGTAAAGCGACGGTGACGGACGTTGCCTATAAATAATCTGCTGTTCATCTGACTATCCATGTCATGCCGCGCCTTTTTCAAAAGGAACCACATTTTGCTCGCGGTACTTTTCTTCTAGCCCTTGAACAACATCGAGTGCGCTACGGACACCATCTTCATGGAAACCGTTGTACCAATAAGCACCGCAGAACCATGTGCCTTGTATACCTTGCACTTCGTCTTTACGTTGCTGTGCAGCGATAGACTCCGTCGTAAACACAGGGTGATGATAAGTGAATGAGCGTAGGATTTTGCTTGGGTCGATTTGTTCCGTACTGTTCAAAGTGACACAGAAAGTATGCTCAGACTGGACATGCTGAAGGATATTCATGTTGTAAGTAAGCGAAGGAAGTCGTTGCTGCTCATCTTCACTGCCTTCTAGCAGATAATTCCATGACGCCCACGCTGCCTTACGTTTTGGGAGTAAACGGGTGTCTGTGTGCAGTACAACCTCGTTTGCTTGATAGGTCATATCCCCTAGAATTTCCTGCTCGGTTTGGCTGATATCTCCTAGCATTCTCATTGCTTGATCACTGTGACAAGCGAAGATAACGTCATCAAACCAATGTGTTTCTCCATGAACCTGAACACCTACGCCATTTTCAGTTCGGATAACTTTCTCTACAGGGCTGTTTAGACGAATATCATTGGCATAGCCTTTCGTTAGAGGCGTAATGTAAGAGCGAGAGCCACCTTTAACCACGTACCATTGTGGGCGATTTGTAATATCCAACAAACCGTGGTTGAGGAAGAAGCGTAAGAAAAACATAAGCGGGAATGCACGCATATCCGCTAGTGTCGACGACCAAATTGCAGCGCCCATCGGCAAGATGTAGCTGTCGGTAAAGAAAGCACTGAATTTGTGCTCATCCAGAAACGCTCCCAACGTCTGGTTATTAGTTAACTGTTCATTGGCAAAGCTTTTAGCCAGTTTGTTGAAGCGAAGGATTTCAAAAATAAAACGATAGAACTTTGGATTTGCCCAATTTCGTTTTTGAGCAAACAATGTCGATACAGTGTGTCCGTTGTATTCCAATCCATTACCATCGTTTCTGACGCTGAAGCTCATCTGAGTAGGAATGCCTTCAACGCCAATCTCATCCATCATTTCTATGAAGTTTGGGTATGTGCGATCGTTGTATACGATAAACCCAGTGTCGATTGCATACTCTTTACCATCAAGACTGACATCAACAGTCGCCGTATGACCACCAACGTAATCATTCGCTTCAAACAACGTCACGTCATGTTCTTTATGTAAGTAATAGCCACATGTGAGACCAGATATCCCTGTACCTACGATGGCGATTTTTTTTCTTCCTGCCGTATTCATGATTCTTCCTTCTTATGATGCGAGTTTTGAGGTAAGCCGAGCTTGCCAGCTATACGGAAGCAACGAGATAAAACGCAGAACACCGGTGAATCTCGCCGGGAAATAAATATGGCTTTTGTTTGCATCCAACTGTTTTCGAATCGCAGCTGAAGCCTGATTGACAGAAACAATCATCGGCATGTCAAACGTGTTTTTGTCAGTAAGTGGCGTTTCGACAAAGCCAGGGAACACCGTCACCACTTTGATACCTTTCTTCTTCAAATCGACGGCTAGCGTACGTGCAAAGTAACTGACGGCTGCTTTTGAAGCGCCGTAGGCTTCAGCACGAGGCAATGCGACCTCTGACGCGATTGACCCGACAATTACAACACGATGCCCACGTTCAAATTGCCCCTGACACGCTTCGACACAATTGGCCACACCAACGACGTTAACGTTCATAACACGCGCCATGAGTTGCGCATCAACAATGCCATCATCCATGTATTCACAGTCACCGGCATTGAAAATCCAAGTTTCAGGGATAAACGGCAGTTGAGAGAGAGCTTGAATTGTTTCATCGTACTGAGTCACGTCGAAGCGTAAAGTCGACATGTTGGTTGAACCTTTTTCTAGCTCAGCCAATACAGCTTCGTTACGACCACATGCAATCACTTTCCAACCTTCATTGGCATAATCCAAGGCGAGCTGTTTGCCAATGCCTGAAGTTGCCCCGGTGATAAGTACTGAGCCACTCATTGCCCTAACCTCTGTTTAATGGTTTTGACGACAGAACCTAGGAGCGGTAGGTTCTCGTAGAGCATTTCGCCCAAATCAAAATAATCACGATGATAAATGACTTGCCCTTCACAAAACTTAAGGTGGGATACACCATTTACAGATATCGGCGCACCCTTTTGAAGCTTAGGATGTTGTAAATCCATCGTCCAAGTGAGAAACCCAGTTTCTCCGACTTGTTGATGGTCATGGATAACGAAGTCACAGCGAATGACATTGGTGTATAAGGACTGAAAGTAATCGGAAAGTGCAGGCCACCCTTCTAATCGATGGGCTGCATCTTCAAACACCACATCTCGGTGGTAAACCCCTTCAAGCAAATGCAAGTTTGCTTTACTCAACTTCTGATATATGTTGCCAACTGACTGAATGTCCATTCCTTTGCTCCTATACCACATCAAAAGTTGTACAAAAATATCATATGTACAAGATAGACTAATCATGAAAAGTTGTACAAAAATATTTTTGTATAACTTTGTTTCTGAACAGTGATACGTGATGAAGTACAGCAGAGATCAACAGACACAAAAAAAGGCTTGGTTAAAAAACCAAGCCTTTTCAAAATTTTAACTAGCAGTAAGTTGAACTGTTAGCTTACAACGTGATTAGTATTGTTGGCTACGTAGCGCTGCAATACGTTTATCTAACGGTGGGTGGCTCATTAGAAGTTCTGTCATCGAGCGCTTACCGTTAATACCAAATGCCATCATAGTGCCATCTAGTTGAGATTCGTGGCTCATCTTCAAGCGCTCTAGTGCTGCGATCATCTTCTCTTTACCGACTAATTGAGCAGCCCCTGCGTCTGCGTAGAATTCACGATGGCGGCTGTACCACATGGTTAAGAAACTTGCTAGGAACCCGAATACCAGTTCAAGTACCATAGATACACCAAAGTAAACCATCATGTTGGTACCTTGACCTTCCTCATCATCGTTAGAAGCAACAATATTTGCGATAAAGCGAGATAGGAAGATAACAAACGTATTCACCACGCCTTGCATTAGCGTCATCGTTACCATGTCACCATTAGCGATGTGGCTAACTTCGTGCGCCAATACCGCTTCTGCTTCATCACGGGTCATGTTGTGTAGCAGACCGGTAGAAACTGCAACCAATGAATCGTCGCGTTTTGCACCCGTTGCGAATGCGTTGATGTCCGCAGAGTCATAAATTGCAACAGTTGGCATACCAATGCCAGCTTGCTGAGCTTGACGTCCAACCGTTTCAAGAAGCCAATGCTCTGTTTCGTTACGAGGACTTTCGATGACCATGCCACCCACAGAACGCAGTGCCATGCCCTTAGACATCATTAACGAAATAAATGCGCCACCAAAACCAAATACAGCAGCCATCACAAGTAGACCAGATAGACTGCCTGGTTGCATTCCAGTTACAGCGTAAACAATATTCAGAACAACACTAAGCACTAGCACAACAGCTAGGTTAGTTGCTAGGAATAACATAATTCGCTTCATTACTTTTCTCCGAGGAAGCTTATCGTTTTTTAAAACAGATGTTTTTAAACGGATTATTATATGGAACAGGTTTTTATAAGTAACAGAACGCTTGAAAAGCTGATTCCGCTTAGTTTCGTGCTCCGTTGCGTTATAGATATAGTCTATCCGCGATAAAAACAAGGTTAAGCAATAAATTGCAACATTTGTTTTCGAGACTGAAATAATATACCCAAGTAACCTCGAGATGCTAGGTTCAGCGAGAATGACTTGGTTTGTAGACGCGGCGACGATTTAAAGATCTAGTCACTCTAAATCAAGAATCGGCAACAAAGTATACAAGCCAAGACAACTCGCCCTTCGGGAGCGTGTCATTGCCTCGATTTCTGCGTCAAACAACTTGGAAAGAGCTGGCTATTACGCGGTGTTGTTTTCCTTGAACTCGAATCAATGACAACGCTCTGAATCCTGCATCTTGAAGTCACTTGGGTATACACACCTTTTTATACTCTTAAATCAGCACTTTAGACCGAGTATAGACTTTGGTCTTATTGTGCGACTATCTGTACGTGCTAGATTCGGGTTAGATGAACGAAACGGGGTTAGCTTTTAGGACAATTAAGCAGCTCCAAACTTCCATGTCTTGAGGGAAAAATCATGGTAGAAACTAACGACTATCAAATGGCTATCGATCTACTTTGTTGTCACCTGGGTATCTCAGAGGATGAGGCAAAGCAACAACTAGGTATTTCAACCGATGCTCAAATGTCAAAGCGCGTTGCAGAAACACAACAGGCGTTGATGGGGCTTAGCCAAGAGAAATAAACTGAACGTCGAATCTTACGATTAGACACAAAGGTTTACACGAAAAAAGGGCTGCATTTCGCAGCCCTTTTGGTTTTAACTAAAACCTTATTACTTATACGTTCAGCAACGGTTCAACGTTGATGTATTTGCCTAACTCTTTACGTTTAGCACTTGGGATGTACGGGATCTCACCGAGTTTTGGCGCGTCTAGACGTTCTTCCAACATATCGATGATTTCTGCATAGTGCTCTGTGCCCGGATTCACGCGATTTGCCACCCAGCCGACTAGATTTAAACCATCAGCTTTGATGATTTCAGCGGTGAGCAATGCATGGCTCAAACACCCCAGCTTAATACCTACAACCAATACGACAGGTAACTGCTCTTGCTGTACCCAAGTCGACAAGCTGTCTGTATCAGACACAGGCACACGCCAGCCACCAGCACCTTCCACTAGAACAATGTCAGATTGCTCTTTGTGTTGAGCCAATTTCTCGCTCAGTACTTCGTATTTAATTTCTACATGTTCATGTTTAGCGGCGATGTGAGGAGAAGCAGGTAATTCCATAGCGTATGGGTTTACATCGTCGTATGCGATATCGAGTGTCGCCGCTTTCTGCAGATGCAATGCATCCGAGTTACGCCAACCTTCCGCCGTCTTGTCGCTTCCTGCTGCCACTGGCTTGTAACCAATGGTGTTAAGCCCTTTTGCACCAAGTGCTTGCAAAATAGCTTTAGACGCTACCGTTTTTCCTACATCAGTATCCGTACCAGCAATAAAAAATGCATCAATCATTTAACTATGACTCCAAAACAAACCTGATAACTTGCAGGTAGAAGACCTTGATCGTTTCTAAATGCTTGGTACGCGCGCTCAACCTGCAACAAAGTGCGACGGCTCGTCAGACCATGTGAGCGCCCGCTTACGTGATTTGCACCAATGCCTTTGAGATCACGCATGACAGAAAACGCTGAATCGTACCAAACTGTGATGGGGGTCAAGTCTAGATGATGGTTGTGGCACCAAGATTGCGCTAACGCAATTTTTACCTGATTGTGGGTAATAAAGTTATTCACGTGTTGATATGTATCAATTTTTGACCAAGCCTCACGCAACTCATAAAGCGAGCCATCGACTAGCGTAGAGAAACACCCGCTTCCCCCCACTTTTAAGACACGACGTATTTCTCTTAATGGGTAACTCAAATCTGTACACCATTGTAAAGCCAAACTAGAAAACACGTAGTCGAAGCTTTCATCATCAAAAGGCAAGTTTTCAGCATCAGCCAACTGATAATGCATGTATTCTGAACCACAACGTTGCTTTGCTTTATCTAACATGGCTTGAGAAATGTCACCGCACACTACTTCTGCGCCCCGCTGCTGAAGAAGCTGAGAAAAGTAGCCAGTGCCACATCCTAAATCTAACACACGCTTGCCGGTTAAATTTGTAGGGAGCTTATTAAGTAACCGATGCCCAACGTCGCGTTGAAACGCTGCATGTTTATCGTATGTTTCTGCAGCTTTATCAAATGAAGAGGCAATCGCATCCTTATCTTGGTGAAAGCTCTCTAATGCGACCATTTGTGCTAAAGCGGAAGTTGCATTATCCATTACAGCGCTCCTAATGCTTGCTTCAATGCCATTGAAAGCGTTTTAACTTGTTCATTAGTATGATTAGCAGTAAGCGTAATTCGAAGACGAGACGTCCCTTTCGGTACCGTCGGAGGACGAATAGCCGTCACCCAAATACCGTTCTGACGACAAGCACCTGCAACTTGCAAAGCCAAATCAGATTCACCAATCAAAAACGGCTTAATCGATGTTTGAGTCTCAACAAAACCGTCAAGATCACTGAGATTGTCTCTATACACTTTCCCCAACTCTGTCAGTTTTTCACGCCGCCACGACTGCTCTTGAATCATCGAGACAGCATGCGTCAGCGCATAGGCTTGTGCTGGAGGTATCGCCGTAGAATACACATGGTGACGAGCAAATTGAGTTAAAAAATCCCCCGTTGCGCGATCACATAAAATGGCTGCACCAGACATTCCAACTGCTTTGCCGAAGGTCACGATCAATATCTCGGGCTTAACCGCCGCCAATTCACATGAGCCACCGCCAGATTCCCCGAGAACACCGATACCATGAGCGTCGTCTACAGCAAGCCATGCATCATGATTACTGGTGACATCAGCGATATCAGCAAGTGGGGCACAGTCACCGTCCATGCTGAACACCCCTTCGGTAACCACAAGATTGTTATCTTCAGCGCTTATGAGTGATGAAAGGTGCTCGATATCGTTATGTTTGAAGCGCTTCATTTTAGCTGGTGACAACACACCGGCCTCCATCAAAGAGGCATGGTTCAAACGGTCTTGGAGCAATACGTCTGATTTTTCTAGCAGAGTAAACAGCAGCGCTTGGTTAGCACTGAAACCAGAGCCAAATAGGATTGCCCTCTCGTAGCCCAGCCATTCAGTTAGCGCCGCCTCTAAATTGCCATGCGCCGCACTAAAACCCGTAACCATTGGAGAAGCACCGCTGCCACTGCCATATACGCTCAAGCCTTGCTGCCAAGCACGGACAAGTGCTTGGTCATTTGCCAAGCCCAAATAATCATTACTTGAGAAATTGATGTAACGTCTGCCTTCGTGCTCCAAAATTGATTGGTTACCAGCAAACACCACATTCATGGAACGACTCAGCCCTCGCGTTTTACGCTCAGCAAGAGCGGATTCGATACGAGATTTAAACGCTGGCATCGTAGAAAAGATCGTCTTTTGTCGGGCGAGCAGCAACGCGCTCTACGACGCGATCGAGTAGCTCGTTTTCTTCGATTTCATCAGGTTTTTGAGACACCTCTTGGCTGTTAATGCCAAGCTTCTTAAACAACATCATGTCTTTGTCTTCAGAAGGGTTTGGTGTAGTTAGAAGCTTGCAGCCATAAAAAACAGAGTTAGCGCCGGCCATAAAGCAAAGCGTTTGCATTTGTTCGTTCATGTTTTCACGACCAGCCGATAAACGGACTGCGGATTGAGGCATCATGATTCTGGCAATGGCGATCAAACGAATAAAATCGAACGGTTCAACGTCATCAACTTCTTCGAGTGGTGTGCCCTTCACCTTTACTAGCATGTTGATTGGTACACTTTCAGGATGCACTGGCAAGTTAGCCAATTCAACCAACAAACCTGCTCGGTCATGTGCACTTTCACCCATACCAATGATACCGCCAGAACAAATTTTCATACCTGCATCACGAACGTGAGAAAGCGTGTCTAAGCGGTCTTGGTAAGTACGTGTGGTAATGATGTTGCCATAGAACTCAGGTGAGGTATCGAGGTTATGGTTGTAGTAATCCAGACCTGCAGTAGCCAATTGCTTAGCTTGATCTGGCGTTAACATACCTAACGTCATACAGGTTTCTAACCCCATGTCTTTCACACCTTTGATCATATCGGTCAAATGTGGCATGTCGCGCTCTTTCGGGTTTTTCCACGCAGCCCCCATACAGAAGCGGGTCGAGCCAGCGTTTTTCGCTTTTTGTGCAGCGTCGAGCACACGCTCAACTTCCATCAAACGTTCTTTTTCAATGTCTGTGGTATAGCGAGCACTCTGAGGACAGTATTTACAATCTTCTGGACAAGCACCTGTCTTAATCGACAAAAGCGTGCTTACTTGAACATGGTTGGTTTTTTGATATTGACGATGAACAAGCTGCGCTTCGAATAGGAGATCCATGAATGGTTTTTCCATGAGATCGCGCACTTCAGCATGCGTCCAGTTATGACGAACTTCCACGTGTATTCCTTTAATCACTTTTTTGTTGTGTTGACAGTCTACTGAGTCTCGATAAACTGTCAACACAACATAAAACAACAAAGTTTACATCTGGTTACTTTTTAAACTTCATTATTATTGGAATAGCACATGGATCTCGCCTTCGACCGCCAGCATATCTGGCATCCTTATACTTCGACGTTGACACCTCTGACCTGCTACCCAGTTGCATCAGCAAATGGCGTGCGTATTAAATTGGAAGATGGCACTGAGCTTATAGACGGGATGTCTTCTTGGTGGTCGACAATCCACGGTTATAATCATCCGCACTTAAATCAAGCAGCTCACCAGCAAATCGAGCAGGTCTCTCATGTGATGTTTGGCGGGATTACCCATCAACCAGCAATCAATTTGTGTAAGAAACTGCTGTCCCTCGCACCAAGTAACCTTGAACATGTCTTTCTTGCTGATTCTGGCTCCGTTGCCGTAGAAGTGAGCTTGAAGATGGCACTGCAATATTGGCATGCCAGGGGCGAACGCCGACCAAAGTTTCTCACTTTACGACACGGTTATCACGGCGATACTTTTGCGGCAATGTCGGTTACCGATCCTGACAACTCAATGCATTCTCTCTACAAAGGCTTTTTGCCTGAACATATCTTTGCGGAGTCACCAACTTGTGGTTATTGGGATGAATGGAAATCAGAAGACCTTACTGACTTCGAGCAAAAGATAGAGACGCACCATCAAGAACTTGCTGCGGTGATCCTAGAACCTATTGTTCAAGGCGCAGGTGGAATGCGCATCTACCATCCAGAATTTCTCAGAGGTGTGCGTAAGCTTTGCGACAAATACGGCTTGTTATTGATTGCAGATGAGATCGCAACCGGGTTTGGACGCACTGGCAAATTGTTTGCCTGCGAACATGCAGATATTCAACCAGACATTCTGTGTGTCGGTAAAGCGCTCACTGGAGGCTACATGACCCTCTCAGCAACCCTAGCTAGCAAACACGTCGCAGATACCGTTTGTGGCGGTGATGCTGGGTGTTTTATGCACGGTCCAACCTTTATGGGTAACCCGCTCGCCTGTGCTGTTGCCACCGCAAGTTTGGAATTGATTGAGCAAGGTAATTGGCAGCAACAAACCCAACAAATTGAAACGCTGTTTTCCGAGTTGCTGCCAAAACTTGAAACATACGACTTGGTGAAAAGCACCCGTTGGCTAGGTGCTATTGGCGTTGTGGAAACGTATAGCCCAGTAAATATGGAAACCATCCAAGCTCTCTTTGTTGAGCACGGTGTTTGGATTCGTCCATTTGGCAAACTGATTTATATGATGCCACCGTTTATCAGCAAACCAGACGAAATTGAAAAGTTGGTTAATGCGATTGATGCTGCTTTGCAACGCGAAGATTGCTTCGCTTAATTCGTTCTCGGTTAACGCAGGACACTGTGACAAAGAGACAAATAAGAACGGTTTGAATTTCTACTCAAACCGTTTTCTTGTCATTGACTCAAGGAAAGCTATCGAAGTTGACTGTCTTTACTCGCTCGTCGATTGAACAGTGCTTGGCGTTGCGACACCAATTCGATCGTTGACTGGCATTCGATACAAAGACGAACGCCTTTCATTGCTGTTCGACGCGCTTCTGGAATTTCATCTCCGCACTCATCACAATAGTGCGCGCTTTCTCCCTGCTTAATATTGCCTCGAACACGGGAAATTTCATCGTCGATGGTATGTTGAATCTGTTGGCTGACACTATCGTAATTTGCCCACCCTACGGCCATAAGCCCTCCTCGTTACTTGAATGAGAAAATCTACTTACCGTGGTAAGGTGGATGATTATATCGATTACAAATAACAAGATAATTAGGGTAAATTCTAAAACACTATTACGCTTTGGTAATAATCTTGTACTGAATTAATTAGTCGGACGTCTTTTGGAAAAGTGATGTCAGGTTACTCGTACTTCCTTCCTCACACTCAAAATACTGAGTTTGACCAGACTGCCTTAAAGTAATACTGAGTACTTTCTCCACCTCATTAAACTCCTCGCTAAAGTACTCACTGATTAATATGTCACGTTCACCAATACTAAATTCTAATGACTTCTCATCTACTAACGCTCGATGATAATGTTCGACACGATAATCTCGATGTTTTACCCGCTGTAAAACTGGGCTTTTATTTGCAATGGACTTATTAAAGATAAGCTCGCCTTTGCCTTGCTCTATAAAAATACTAAAGTTCATAGTTTGGTTTACTGAACATTCAAAGACCTTTCTAGGCGAGATGTCAGTGATAGCAAATGTGCTCATCATAGCAACACCGCCCCCCCAAAGGACCACCAATCGTTTCATTACCATTCAGCCAACACAGTAAATAGCGCTTGCTCAGACATGCGGGTTAATACATATCCATGTGAAGATGAATAAGAGCCACTGAGTACACTATTCTCTTTTTTAACAACCATATCTTCGATGCCGTCAGCGTTGTAATCCCCTTTTGCCACAACAGTAATGACTTGAAAACCATCGGTCGCGTCGAAGTACTCTGCTTTTACTTCACTGATGACCTGAGTTCTTTGGATATGGTCTGCCTCATCCCACGTTGATAGTGTCTTTGCTTTCTCTGCACTTTCGTCAGAAATAACAAAAGCAAGTACACTTGGCGCAAATTTAGGAAAGCTATCATCTAGCTTAAAGTCCGATATAAATGAACGTTCAGAGGCAATGAGCTTTGCTATCTCGCTCCAAGTTTGGCACTGCGTTAAATACGCTTTAAACGCGCCGTATTCATAAGCTTTTGCCGCAGTAAAACCCATAACATATGCAGTTGCTAAGTCATGGCAATTAGATACCAATTTTTCTTCATCAGAAGCACGTCTCAATTCAAGTTCATAGCCCCAATCGAGCGAGTTACGAAGTTGCATATTTTCTTTGGAAGGTTGCGCTATTTCTCGCGCGAAAAAGAGATTGGCTCGCTTACTGTCTAGGTATTGAGGCTGTATCCGTTCACTTGCGATAACACCATTGTTAACAGTCAAGGTAAGAGCAAAAGTAACGAGCAATGAAAGGTGAGGGTTTGGCATAACATTTAATATCAATGGGTGAAAGCTCGTTAGCTTGTCACGTTGGAAATCGCTTAGAAAAATATCATTTATCTCGCAATGCTAGATTCTGGGCGGACCCTACATTCTTAATGGTATGAGTTACAAAGCTGAGTATTTTCACTCGGCGCAGATAACAAAAAACCCAGCACTAAGGCTGGGTTTTGATGTTCTAGTGGTTAATGAATTAACCGATGTGCGTTGCGCCTGCCATGTACTTCTGAAGTACTGTTGGAATTGCAATGCGACCGTCTGCTTCTTGGTTGTTTTCTAGGATAGCAACCATGGTACGACCAACCGCTAGACCAGAACCATTTAGCGTGTGTACAAGCTCAGGTTTCTTCTCGCCTTTACGACGGAAACGCGCTTGCATACGACGAGCTTGGAAGTCCCACATGTTAGAACATGAAGAGATTTCACGGTAAGTTTCTTGAGCAGGAACCCACACTTCTAGGTCGTAAGTTTTACGAGCGCCGAAGCCCATGTCACCTGTACACAGAACCACTTTACGGTAAGGAAGTTCAAGAAGCTGTAGAACTTTCTCAGCATGACCGGTTAGCTCTTCTAGCGCGTTCATTGAATCTTCTGGTTTAGTGATTTGTACTAGCTCAACTTTGTCGAACTGGTGCATACGAATCAGACCACGAGTATCACGACCGTAAGAACCTGCTTCAGAACGGAAACATGGTGTGTGAGCCGTCATCTTAAGTGGTAGATCCGCTTCGTCAGAAATCGTGTCACGAACTAGGTTCGTTACTGGCACTTCTGCAGTAGGAATTAGAGACAGTTTACGTGGCTCTTCGTCGTTTACTTTTTCTACTAGCGGCTCAGTGTGGAAAAGATCTTTACCAAACTTAGGAAGCTGGCCGGTACCGAATAGGCTGTCAGAGTTTACTAGGTAAGGTACGTACATTTCAGTGTAGCCGTGTTCTTCTGTGTGAAGATCCAGCATGAACTGAGCGATTGCACGGTGTAGACGAGCAAATTGACCTTTCATCACGATGAAACGTGCGCCAGTGATCTTAACTGCACTTGCGAAGTCTAGACCGTCACCCATTTCGCCTAGGTCAACGTGATCTTTCAGTTCGAAGTCGTAAGATTTTGGCTCACCCCAACGAGAGATTTCTACGTTATCGTTCTCATCTTTGCCATCTGGCACTTCATCTGCTGGGATATTTGGTACAGAAAGCGTGAATTCGTCTAGCTGAGCCATTACTTGCTCAAGTTCAACTTTCTTCGCATCAAGATCGCTACCTAGTGTACCGATTTGTTTCTTGATCTCTTCTGCGCCTTCTTTGTCACCAGCCGCCATTTTTTGGCCGATTTGTTTGGAGATGGAGTTACGCGTGGATTGTAAATTTTCAACTTCTACTTGAATGGACTTACGTTGTTCTTCAAGTTTACGAATAGTCTCTACGTCTAGCTTAAAGCCACGACGCGCCAGTTTAGCAGCTGTTTCATCCAGCTCTGTACGAAGTAATTTAGAATCCAGCATTGTTAATCCTATGCTTTTTGTTGTGAAATCACGCGCACTTTCCAAGGCGTACGCGTTAAAAAAATTTACGCAATAAATGTATCCAAAAACGCCTACTTTTCATAGCGCTTTTGTGGGCTATTTGCGTCTAAAGTAGCCAAGTAATCTAACTTTTCGCCGATTTTGGTCTCTAGACCACGATTTGTCGGCTGATAGTACTTACGATCACCCATCTCAGGCGGCAAATATTGTTCACCTGCGGCATAGGCTCCTGGCTCATCGTGAGCATAACGATATTCTGCACCGTAACCCATGTCTTTCATCAAACTCGTTGGCGCATTTCGAAGGTGATGCGGCACTTCATATTCAGGTAAGTTATGAGCATCTGTGAGCGCTTGCTTCCACGCCACATAGACGGCATTACTTTTTGGTGCGCACGCTAAGTAAACGATCGCCTGTGCAATCGCACGTTCACCTTCTGCCGGACCAACACGGGTAAAACAGTCCCAAGCAGATAGGGCTACTTGCATTGCGCGAGGATCTGCGTTGCCTACGTCTTCAGAGGCAATAGCCAGCAGGCGGCGTGCGATGTACAAAGGGTCACAACCCGCAGCCATCATACGCGCAGCCCAATAGAGCGCAGCATCAGGGTTTGAGCCACGAATGGATTTGTGGACCGCAGAGATTAAGTCGTACCAAATGTCGCCTTTGTTATCAAAGCGAGAGACCTTTTCTCCTGCTACTTCCGCAAGTAACTTCAGAGTAATCTCTTTTTCACCCCGCGCATTATCCTCAGCCATATCATAGAGCAGCTCAAGGTAATTGAGGGACATGCGAGCATCACCGTTTACCAGTTCTGCTAAGCGATCTAATACGTTATCGGCGAAATGTGCTGGTGTATTCCCCAACCCACGCTCTTTATCGCTAATGGCTTGGTTCAACGCTAATGAAATTTCTTCTTTATCTAAAGAAGTCAGCTTGTACACACGTGCACGTGACAGCAATGCGTTGTTTAGCTCAAACGATGGATTTTCTGTGGTCGCGCCGATAAAAGTAACGGTTCCATCTTCAATATGAGGTAAAAACGCGTCCTGTTGAGATTTATTGAAGCGGTGCACCTCATCCACAAACAAGATGGTACGGCGACCCGCTATTTTATTCTCACGCGCTTTCTCGATTGCAGCACGGATTTCTTTCACACCAGACGTCACCGCAGACACACGCTCTACTTCTGCGTTGGCATAGTTTGCAGCCACTTCCGCTAATGTCGTTTTGCCAGTGCCTGGTGGTCCCCACAAGATCATCGAGTGAATATGACCCGCCTCTAGCGCGCGACGTAAAGGCTTACCAGGACCTAAAATGTGCTGCTGTCCGATGTATTGTTCGATCGTTTCCGGTCTCATACGAGCAGCAAGGGGACGAAAATCTTCGTCCCCCGAGAAATCTAATGTGTAATTGCTCACTACCAATTAATTCCTTTGATCATCCACTTCCACGCCATCTGGGATTGTGAAGGTGAATCTGTCTGCTTTTGGTTTGCCAAGCTTCACGTTGCTAAAGCTGAACAGCCCCTTCTGACCATCTTGCTCAACTACATTAAAGCCTTTCACCACACCTTTTGCATCAATATTAATCTGGAATTGACCTTGTGTGGAGTCTACTGCGGTAGGAATGAGGGTGAACTCGTCACCTTTTTGAGAAATCTTGTAGTTATCCCAATCACTTGCGCGATTACGCGTTAGCAAAACAAATGGCGTTTGCTCTGTTGCTTGTTCTTGCCAGTAGATGCTGACTTGTTCAATAAATGGGCTGTAGTACCACAGTGTTTTACCATCAGAGACCAGCAAGTTTTCGTCAGGGAATGTCGTGCTCCAGCGGAACAGGCTTGGACGAGCAATTTCAACCGTACCTTCCCCTTCCATGACTGTTTCACCTTCTGGGCTGATTACTTGCTGTGAGAAATCCGCACTGAAGCCATCATTCATAGACAGGCGTTTGTTTAATTCATCTTTAGGAGACGCGGCATGTGCAGTAGAGAAGAGAGAAAAGCTTAAAACAAGCGCAGAGAAAAGTTTCGCTGAAAATAGTTTTTTCATTCAGATACCTATTGTTAGAACCACTCACCTCAGTTGGACTGAGGTGAGTAACACAAGTTCATTAATCTTTTGGTGGTGCAGGAGCCAGTACTTCACGGTTACCGTTATGACCCGGAGCACTTACGATGCCTTGCGCTTCAAGCTGCTCAACAATTCGAGCCGCTCGGTTGTAACCAATCTTGAATCGACGTTGTACGCCAGAAACCGACCCACGACGAGATTGAACCACATGCTCTACGACTTGATCGAACAATGGGTCCACTTCTTCATCCGATTCCATCTGTTCACCCGGAAGCAGACTTTCTGGACCTTGGTCACCACTGATGATTTCGTCGATGTAATTTGGCTTACCACGCGCTTTCCAGTTGTTCACAACAGCGTGAACATCATCATCCGACGCAAACGCACCGTGAACACGGATTGTATGGCTTGAACCCGGAGGTAGGTAAAGCATGTCACCCATACCGAGTAGTGATTCTGCGCCGCCTTGGTCAAGAATCGTGCGCGAGTCAGTCTTAGTAGATACTGTAAATGCCACACGCGTTGGAATGTTCGCTTTAATCAGACCGGTAATAACGTCAACCGATGGGCGCTGCGTCGCAAGGATCAAGTGAATACCAGCCGCACGCGCTTTCTGTGCCAAACGAGCAATCAGTTCTTCAACCTTCTTACCTACCACCATCATTAGGTCGGCAAATTCGTCGACAACCACAACGATGTAAGGCAGTTTCTCTAGCAACGGTGGCTCAGTGTCCATGCTGTCGCCTTCTTGCCAGAACGGGTCATGAATTGGGTGACCCGCTTCTGCTGCCATCTTCAACTTCTCGTTGAAGCCTTTGACATTACGGACGCCCAATGCCGACATCAGTTTATAACGGCGTTCCATCTCGCCAACACACCAACGTAGCGCGTTAGACGCGTCTTTCATATCCGTTACAACTTCAGAAAGAAGATGAGGGATACCTTCGTAGATTGAAAGTTCCAACATTTTCGGGTCGATCATGATGAAACGTAGATCTTCAGGCGATGCTTTATACAGCATACTCAAGATCATGACGTTCACACCCACCGACTTACCAGAACCAGTCGTACCCGCAACTAACACGTGAGGCATCTTCGCAATATCAGCAATAACCGCTTCACCAGCAATATCTTGACCAAGAACGACTGTTGTCGGCGAGGTTGCTTGTTCAAATTGAGGACTGTTGATTACATCAGACAGGAACACGGTTTGGCGGCTCATATTAGGCAACTCTAGACCCACATACGGTTTGCCAGGAATAACTTCGACAACACGTACTGCCATTGCTGACAATGCACGAGCCAAGTCCATAGACAAACCTGAAATACGGCTCACTTTTACGCCTGGAGCCAAATCAAGCTCGAATCGAGTAATAACAGGACCTGGGTAAATACCGACTACATCAGCTTTAATCTTGTAATCTGCAAGTTTGGTTTCAACCAAACGAGCCACCTCCTCCAAAGCGTCACGGTCGATAAAGTTGTCGCGTTTCTCTGGGTGGTAAAGCAATTCTAGCGTTGGCAATGGCTCTGCTGGTACTGGCAAGTTTTGCTCTTGCTGTACCAAGAATGGGTTTTGCTGAGCAGCCACTTTCGCTTGAGCGCTCGAAACCAAGTTTTGGAACGCCGCTACATCTTGGTCACCTTCTTGAACCTCTTCTACCTCGACATCTTGAGGCGCTGGTGCTGCCGACTGAGGCGCAGCTTGGTGCTGCATAGGTTGTTCTTGTATAGCCTGCGGTTGTACAGGCTGAGAAGCAGGTTGTTGCGGCTCAATATGTGTAGGCTGAACTTGCTGAACAGGTTGCTGCGCTTGGTAATCATCTTCTTCATCCAAGACATCAAAGTTCGAAATCGTTGGCTCGATGTGCTGACTTGGCTCTGTTTGTTCTGCAATGTTATCCAAAGCTGCAGCGTTAATTACAGGCTCTTCGTGTAAAGATTGCTCTGTAGTTGGCTGTTCGATTGGCGCGTGAACCAATGCTCGTTCTTGAACAACTTGGGTCTGTTGAGCCTGATCTGCTTCAAACTGAGCATACTCATCGTAGCTTGGCTCATTCTCGACCTGTTCAAAGACAGTTGGTTCAGGAGCCACAAACGGTTCTTGTAGCGCTTGTTGATGATCAACTTGCTGTGGAGCTGGTTCTTGAGCAACGGACTGTTGCGCTTCAGGCTGAACCACAATAGGTGCAACCACTGGCTCTTGGGCTTGTGATACTTGAACTTGTGGCGTTTCATCAGCCCAGTCGTCAGCTTGTTGCGCTGCCGCTTCTAGCTCCTCAATGGTGACATTCAGTTGCTTAGTACGCTCAACCGTCGGATCCACGTTGTCTGTGTTCACTGCTCGAACAGGCTCAACTGATTGAGATTGAGCTTGCTCTTGAGCCTGATGCTGAACTTGAGATTGTAGTGGCGCTGCATTCACAACCGCTGGTTGAGGCGTTGGCTGCGCTATAGGTTGTGTCGTAAACTGCTGTTTCGGTTGTTCCGCTGCAGATTGAGGCATGTAGATCGGGTATTCATGTGCAGGCGCCTCTTCTTTCGGCTCTTCTACATCATAAGCCGTAAGGTGCGGCAGAGGTTCATCTTCAAGATCATCTTGACCGCGCTTACTCACGACTCGATCCTCAGCTAACTCGTCTAATTGAGGCTCTAGCGTTTCTTGCTCAGTACCACGAGCTTTATTAGTAACAGCAGCAACTAAGCCAAGCGCACGGTCACCTAACCATTCGACAATCTTCAGCCAAGAAATACCGGTAAACAGAGTAAAGCCGGCTCCCCATAGGAAAAGAAGCACAAGCGTTGTACCCAACACATTCAGTGTAGGTAAAGATAGACTGGTTAGTACGTCACCAACGACACCACCAGATGAGAAATACCAAATGTCGTCAAAGTTAATATCAGCAAGACCACAACTGGTAAGAATGAGGATAACTAACCCAAGTAGACGAGTACCCCACAACATAAGGTCGATAGGATCGTCTTCAGAACGCTTACGGCAAATAACCCATGCTCCTGCTGTCAACAGGAATGGCAGTGGGTACGCAAGGGAACCAAAGGTAAAGAATAGCGTGTCGGCTAACCAAGCGCCGAACAAGCCACCAGCGTTATTGATCTCTCCCCCCCAAGCAGTTTGGGACCAAGACGGATCAGCTGGGCTAAAGGTAAATAATGCAACGGCCAACAATACCGAGCTAAGAACGCCAACGATAAAGCAGCACTCTTTTAAGCGTTGGAAGCCATTTAGACGTGAAGACTGAGGCTCTTCACTGGTTTTGATAATGGTTTCGACTTTCTTTGCGTTCTCTTTGAACATAAATCAACTTGAATATGGAAATGAATTAGGAATAAGCAAAACATTCCGAGCGGCACAAAGCCGCTCGGTAAATTGATTTAACCATATCAAAGAGAAAAACCCAATTACTCTATGGAGAAAGCGGAAGCATTTACCGCTTTCTTTGCAAGAATTTAACGAGTTTTAATCACAAGCTGGTTAGTTTGCTTCACTTCTTCCATAACGACGTACGTACGAGTGTCATTTACGCCAGGAAGACGTAGTAACGTATCGCCTAGTAGTCGACGGTAAGCACCCATATCAGATACACGGGTCTTTAGAAGATAGTCGAAATCACCTGATACAAGATGACACTCTTGGATGTCGTCTAGTTTTTGAACAGCTGCGTTAAACTGCTCGAACACATCTGGTGCACCACGGTTCAACGTAATTTCTACGAATACCAATAGTGATGCATCGAGGAACTGCGGGTTTAATAGCGCAGTGTACCCTGTGATGTAACCTTGACGCTCTAAGCGACGCACACGCTCCAAACACGGCGTTGGAGAAAGTCCTACACGTTTTGAAAGTTCAACGTTCGAAATACGACCGTCTTTCTGCAGTTCATTAAGAATGTTGCGGTCGATACGGTCTAGTTCCTTGGACGGCTTCTTATAGTTGTCTGCCATTTTTTATTCCACCTTATTACTTCCTTGCAAAAAAATATACTACAACTTTTTAATATTTGGTGCCAAATATTACAAATCAACATCTATACTAGATATTAATTCGACAATAACACCCTACAAACAGTTAATACAACCATTTTAGAAAGAGGACACAGGATGATCATTGGCGTACCTAAGGAAATCAAGAACCACGAATACCGTGTGGGTATGATCCCAGCTAGCGTGAGAGAGCTAATCTCACATGGTCACCAAGTTTTGGTTGAGACCAATGCAGGTGCCGGCATTGGTTTTTCAGACGATGATTACATCGCTGTAGGCGCATCCATTCTTCCTACTGCTACAGACGTGTTTGCGAAAGCAGATATGATTGTAAAAGTAAAAGAACCCCAAGCTGTCGAGAGAGCAATGCTCCGCGAAGGGCAGATTTTATTTACTTATTTACACCTAGCACCAGATTTTCCACAAACTGAAGAGCTAATCAAGAGCAAAGCTGTCTGTATAGCGTATGAGACTGTAACAGATAATATGGGTCGTTTGCCACTGTTAGCACCAATGTCAGAAGTGGCAGGTCGGATGTCTATTCAAGCAGGTGCGCAAACGTTGGAAAAATCGCACGGCGGTCGCGGTCTACTACTAGGTGGCGTACCTGGTGTTGAGCCTGCGAAAGTTGTTGTCGTTGGCGGCGGTGTAGTTGGCGCGAACGCAGCTCGTATGGCTGTTGGTCTTCGTGCAGACGTAACTATCCTAGACCGTAACGTAGATACTCTACGTAAACTAGACGAAGAATTCCAAGGTCGCGCTAAAGTGGTTTATTCTACTGAAGACGCTATCGAGAAGCATGTTCTAGAAGCAGACCTAGTGATCGGCGCGGTTCTAATCCCTGGTGCAGCAGCACCGAAACTGGTAACAAAAGAGCACATCGCTAAGATGAAGCCAGGTGCGGCGGTTGTTGACGTAGCCATCGACCAAGGTGGTTGTTTCGAAACTTCTCACGCAACAACACACGCAGACCCAACTTACATCGTTGACGAAGTTGTTCACTACTGTGTAGCAAACATGCCAGGTGCAGTTGCTCGTACTTCAACATTCGCACTGAACAACGCAACGCTTCCATACATCGTGAAGCTAGCAAACAAAGGCTACCGCGAAGCGCTTCTTGAAGACAAAGGTTTCCTTGAAGGTCTAAACGTTATCCACGGTAAAGTGACTTGCAAAGAAGTTGCTGAGAGCTTTGACCTAGAATACGTTGAACCAGCGCAAGCTATCGCAATGTTCAACTAATGACAAAATAACGCACAAATTGTCACGTTTTGTTTACAAAAGCCCACATTAAAGTGGGCTTTTTTGCATAGAGCATTTAATTATAAAAAATAACTAAACCTTATAAGCGCAAATTAAAATGTTTCGAGGTGTGACTGATTTAGCGCAAAACTCTGCCAATCTAACACGATAACCACGTTCTTCAAGATAAAGTACTTTGTCCAAAGCAAGCCAAATCTCCAACGGTCGTTGAAACATCAACTGAACCAAGCTCAAACGCTCCATTTGCCAAAAGCGCTTCTCGCCTAACTTTTCGAAATGTTCGAATTCGATTTGGTCAGAGAGATCGATGCCTTTCTGGTCCGCTGCCCAACGACACAAAGATTCAAATCCTTCACTTAATTGCGACTTACGCACACTTGGAACTGGTTGGTACTCTTCCATGCCCAACGCTTGTCGTGTGATCAAATCAAACCCAAGACGAAACACCATTTCCTGCTGACGATGACGTCGCACACGTTCTCCGCCCGTTACTGTTTGTTGTAACGGAATACGCAGTTCTTGCTTAGACAATGAGAGAGAAGAAGCCCTGCCCTGCGTCGACATCGGCTGATACTGCTCAGACTGAATCAGATGGTAACAACAAGGTGAGATTGTCATCGCAGCAATCCCATTCTCGCTTCCATACTGCATTAAGCGAACATGGAGATCACCACAAGCATGAAGTGCTACCGCGTGTTGCGTCGGTTTAAACACCGCTCTCGCTTTGCTATCGAACGCATCACCTTGAATAAACGTCATCTTCCAATGGTGTTCATTCGCTGCTTGTTGCCCCGAATCACACAGCGCTTGCTGGTATTCAAAACTAGTAACAGGTTGATCGGTTTGCGTTGTCAGGATTCGTCCCAAATACCCCTTACCTGAACACCACTCTAGCCATTCTTCACCGTGATGATGTTGAATCGCCGCTTCGCCCATCGAGCTAATTTGCTCTAACTTACGACCGGGGATGCCGTTATCTAAACCACGGACAAGTTCCAAACCCTTTAAATCTAGTGGCTCTAAAAAAGTAAGTTCTGCGAGTTGTTCAAGTTCAGGCAAAAACGGACTGAGTGCTTTTAGCGCAAGTTCTGGTTCCGCTTTATATTCTTCGATTTGAGAGGGACTAAGAGACGCTAACCATTGGCACAACTGAGGGTGTTGCTCTTGCCAAGGTAACGATACGTGAACGCTGCTTTTAAATGGCTCGAATCGCCACAAAGATTGGTTTTCGATTAAGCAGTCATTAATAAATTGAAATTGCGTTTTCATAGCTCCCCCTACAACGAGCGCATTGTAGAGGGAATCGAAACATCAATGAAGTGTTATCTAACCGGAAGCTCGATGTCTTTAAACATCTCTTCAATTTCCGAGTTCGATTTCAGAGAAATCGCTTGTTCAACTACCGGACGAGTCAAGTGCGGTGCAAAACGCTCCATAAAGTCGAACATGTAAGAACGTAGGAAGGTACCGCGACGGAAACCGATGCTTGTCGTACTCGCACCAAACAAGTGGCTTGCGTCAATCGCAACCAAATCGCTGTCTTGGTCTTCATCAACCGCCATACTTGCAATCACACCGACTCCAATGCCCATACGAACGTAAGTTTTAATCACGTCAGCATCTGTCGCAGTGAACACAACGCGCGGCGTCAAACCTTCGCGGTTAAATGCCGTATCCAGTTCAGAGCGACCAGTAAAGCCGAACACGTAAGTCACCAATGGGTAAGCTGCTAAATCGTGAATGGTTACCGTGTCTTTCTTCGCCAATGGATGTTCTTTTGGTACCACGATCGAACGATTCCAGTGGTAACAAGGCAGCATAATGGCATCTTGGTATAGGTGAAGAGCTTCTGTCGCAATCGCGAAATTGGCCGTACCTTTCGCAATCGCTTCAGACATTTGCGAAGGCGTACCTTGGTGCATGTGCAACGACACTTTCGGGTAACGTGCCGTAAAGCCTTTGATCACGTCAGGAAGTGCGTAACGTGCTTGGGTGTGAGTGGTAGAAATGTTCAACGTACCCATTTCAGGGTGAGTATGTTCACCAGCAACCGCCTTAATGCTTTCAACTCGCGCCAGAATCTCTTGAGAAATTCGCACGATTTCTTCACCAGCGGGTGTCACCTGCGTTAAGTGTTTACCACTTCGTTCAAAGATCTGAATACCCAATTCATCTTCCAGCAAACGAACTTGCTTACTGATACCAGGCTGAGAGGTATATAGGCTCTCTGCCGTCGCAGAAACATTCAGATTATGGTTCACAACCTCAACAATGTACTTCAGTTGTTGCAGCTTCATCGTAATCCCTTACTCATTGATTGAGATAATAACGTCATACTTATCTTGTCTACTCGCCCGAGTAGATATAATGATTAGTTATAACGTGTTAGCAACTAAATGAACAGTAATTTCTAACTTATAGCTCAAACTCATAGCGAATCGAACACCTTGATTAAATATGCATAGAGTTGAATTTTAAAAATTCGCTTTTTCTTACAGCTCACCGCATTCCGTGCTTAATTACGTCGGAAAACGTGTTTGGGGCAAAATAATCAAACAAATAGGGTGCCGAGAAAGATAAGATTCATGTATTCTTGAACGCTAGCCATACAAAAGTAAAAAAGCAGACGCAAAGATATGAATACTGGTTTAATAATCGCTTTGGTAGTCATCCTACTGGTACTGATCCTTGGCTATAACATCATGTTGCAGTACAAGGTCAAAGTAGAGACAGCGAAAAGACAAGAGTCTGCTCGCTACGTGGCACTGATTGACGGTACAGAAGAGCTGATTGGACACGCTCATCATATTCCTTTCAGCAAGGACTTACTGTTATGTCTTAATAATCGCATTCTTGATGCGCTTGAAAGCATGCGTGACCTCGATCCGAAGAACAAACAACTTGTTCAGCGCGTCGAGAACATGAAACAGCAGATTGCCCAACTGAATGAGAGCAATCAAAGCGGCGAAAGCACGACGTTTAAAATGCCAAGCAGCGACAAGCAAGCTATCTTGATGCTGAAACTGGTAAAACGCCTGCGTGACACCGTTCGTAACGAGCACAACAAAGGTCGACTCGATACACAAACTTATGTGACTGAAAACGCGCGTCTGGAAACCATGCAGATTCGTATTAACATCGAAAACGTCATTAAGCGTGCAAACGATTCGATTGCTCGTGGTCAGCCTGGTACCGCTCTGCAATTGCTTCGCAAAGGTATTGATGCTCTGAGCACAAAAAATGATGCTTATTCAGTTCAAGCAAAACAAAAGCTTGAAGAAATGCTTGGTGATCTTGATAAGAAACGCCAGGACAAGAACGACGCAGAAATGCAGCAAATTGCCGATAAAGAGCGTGACAGTGATATGGATGCGCTCTTCGGTGAAAAGAAAAAGTGGTAAACTCTCCACAAGCTTTCCGCCCTATCCGATTAAAGGCTGCGTTTGCAGCCTTTTTTGTGTCTTATTACTCTGAAAATGACACAGGCTGGATAACCCAAATTTGAATGTAAAGTACTAAAAATTAAAATGATGAATCTCGACGCCTATCAGGATCTTCTTGCTCCAATTAACCAATTCTTGCAGTGCAGCACCCCAGATGAGTGGGTTGAAGAAGCAAAGAAGCCGGAAAACCTTCAAACCATTTTATTAGACCATCTACTGTGTGAGCTGAAAGCGGGTCAGTCTGCGATGTTCTTGATCCGTAAATACGCCGTAGACAAAGCAAGTTCACACGCCCTGCTCGACTGGTTTAAACCCTACGAAGATTTCGCTTACCGCAAAACGGGGTCATTAGAGACACTAAAAGGTAAGAGCAATATTTCTAAAGCCATCATCGCTAAGTCTGATTCACCATACAGTCAGGATCTGATCGATAAGATGGTTCTGCTGATCAAAGAAGAGTTGCACCACTTCTACCAAGTGCTCGAAATCATGGAAAGCCGTGGCATTGAGTACCAGAACATTCCAGCAAGCCGCTACGCAAAAACCTTAATTTCACACATGAAAACGCATGAACCAGAAACCTTGATTGATAAGCTCATCATCGGTGCTTACATCGAAGCGCGTTCGTGTGAGCGTTTCGCTAAACTGGCTCCGCATATGGATGAAGATATTGCCAAGTTTTATGTTTCTCTGCTGCGTTCAGAGGCGCGTCATTATCAGGATTATTTGATTCTGGCAGAGCAAATCGCGGGTAAAGATATTAGCGAGCGCGTGGCAGAGTTTGGTCGTATCGAAGCCGAGCTGATTTCAACTCCAGACGACGATTTTAAGTTTCACAGTGGTGTGCCTGTACTAGCAGCTTAAGTTGCGAACCTGAAGTAAATAGCAAAAAGCCGGACATCACATCCGGCTTTTCTGTATCTGGTTCGGCACTTGCTGTAACTCAGTGTTCCATAGACATTCCCGACTGCGCCCTTTCGTTGCTTTTGGAAATGACATTATGTTGCGTTAGCAATTCTAACGTCGTCATCCTCAACAGTGAGGGACGAGCGAGTTGGGCGGCTCTTTTACTCGCCAACTAAGAACGTGCGTTCAACTCCGTACGTTGTAAATTCGCATCAATGGTTTGATCGCCTTTCAGCCTTTCCCACAGCTGCCCTAACAAATCTAAGCTTCGCTCACTTGGGTAACGTTGTGTCGATTCCAACAACTGCCATTCCCCGCTTTGGCTCTTCTCGGCGAAAACAAACTCAAAGGAAAGGTTGTTAGACATACCTAATCGTAAATCAGTCACAATCAATGCATCATTCTCTACACGGTAGTTAAGGTAGTTGTGTGAAAACGCCTGAAGCCCTTTTAAGGTATCCGGTTTGTCCTCTAGTGGCCAACTGCCTAGAGGATGTGAGACAAAATCAATGCGTTCGCTATTGTCGAAAACTGATGCCAAACCTTCCCAATATTTACCATCATCCATCACGACCACACGCCAAAGCAGAGTATTAAATGGTGTCGGTGTAATCAGCACCTGTTGATTTGGTAGACTCTGCGTCATTAAGTTTTGCTCCACTCGGGAGGCAATGATCTGCTGTGAAGCGTAACCCCACCCCAGATAAAGTGTCGAGATCAGCACAACCGCTTGGCACCACTGTCCACCACGCGATTTAGAAAACAGAGCGACACCAATTGCGACCAGTAGAGGTAAGGTGTAAAGCGGATCAATGATGAAGACGTTCCGTAGCTCAAAATAGCCCTCAAAAGGCCATATTAACTGGGTGCCGTAGGTTGTCATCGTATCCAATAAAGTGTGCGTAACCAAAACACTCACAGTCAGAAAAAATACTCGAGACAACGTCCAGAATGTGTCTGGTTTCCATTGACAGTACAGCCAAGAAATCAGCAACGCGAAAGGAGGTAAAACAAGTAAAGAGTGAGAGAATCCACGGTGCTTAATCGTATTTTGGACTGCATCACCATAATCAAGGATCACATCTAGGTCAGGCAAGGTTCCGAGCGCTGCGCCCGTTAATAACACTTTCGCATTGCAGCGTTTGCCGGCTATTGCACCTGCAACCGTTGCCCCTAATGCTGCTTGAGTAATTGAGTCCATACTGGCTATCTAAACCTATTCATGACAAAGATTGATTAAGCCGAAAACTAAAACGCATTCCGATAGGAGTCAAACAACTCGCCTTATTTCACTCTCTTATTTACTTACTTTTACACAATATACCCAAGTGACTTCAAGATGCAGGATTCAGAGCGTTGTCATTGATTCGAGTTCAAGGAAAACAACGTAGCGTAATAGCCCGCTCTTTCCAAGTTGTTTGACGCAGCAATCGGGTCAATGACACGCTCCCAAAGGGCGAGTTGACTGGGCTTGTATACTTTGTTGTCGATTCTTGATTTAGACCCGCTAGACCTTTAAATCGCCGCCGCGTCTACAAACCCAGTCATTCTCGCTGAACCGAGCATCTCGAGGTTACTTGGGTATAGAAGTCGATCAAATGTCGAGATAGGATTGAGCATCACCTTAGGCTAGTTCGGCACCTCAGTGCTGGCAATCTTCTTTAACAGCGTTTCTCTTCGAAGCTCCAAGATCTCATCAATGAGTTTTTCTTTCGCATCGATACCGAAATGCTGAGCATAGTTTTTCACTTTCTCAATTTCGTCTGGCTGGAGACGGTAGACCTCTTTCTTTAAAAGAACTTCTGCTTCGCTTTTGATACAGCCTTGGTGTTGAAGCAACTTAATGATGATTTCATCCGTTGGGTTTACAGCTTTTACCATGATTCTCTAATCTTCAGGTTGAGTGTTGAGCCATTTAGCTCGCTCATTTAAGTCGCACAACTTATAGCCCAAACATGACAACTTTATTGCAGCATCACGTCATAAAATAGCAAAACATGATTTACCGCACATTGGTTTAAATGATTGTTTTTAATCATCATAACTAGACAATCGATATAGCTAGACAAGCAATGTCAGCTGCTCGTAGAGGATATAAAGAGATATCGATAGTAACAGAAGCAGACAAAGTAAACGTACATCGCAGAACCACTCACCTACTCTGCCGAAGAAATATAGAAGCTCAGAATCTTGATACGAAAAAGCCGGACAACTACGTCCGGCTTTGGCTTAATTTAAAGTGACTAGATCGCTAAATCGCCGCCGCGTCTACAAACCAAGTCATTCTCACTGAACCTAGCATCTCGAGGTTACTTGGGATAGTTCAGTAAAAATACACCAGCATCTCGACATCATCCCCTTGCTGCTTGGCATTTAATGAGAAATGCAAGTAACCAGCTTCGGTAACTGGAATTTGCAGATATTCATTGCTGCCCCAGTAGTTTGATGCATATTCGTGCTGTTCTACTGTCGGCCAGTACGCTCGGCTAGCGTAGAGGTCAACATTGCCATTTTCGTCATTGTTGTTTTTATCACTTAACCATACGCGAACTTCTTTTACGCCTTGCGGAACATATACCGCAGCGTAACGTTGTTGATGCACGGTTAAGGTCTTTGCCTGACCCGATTCCAACACTACAGGCGCTAAATCATCTTGTTCTTGTGTTGGGGGTGTTTGTGCTTCTGTCTCTAGCGTCGCAACCAGAGTCACAGCATTAAATTCAGTACGACCAGCAATGCTGATGTAGTATCGACCAGGTTTAATGTAGCCAGAAGGTTCGGTATCAAAGGTGACTACCTCATTACTACCATCTGCGTACTGGCTGAATTCAAAATCGTAGTAATGCGCTTCTTTCTCAAAGCTCATGTAAAGGTCTGCATCACCTTGATTCTCACCTTGCAACGCGACTTCAAAGTGTGTGCTCTTCTCTGGAACGTCAACATAGAACAATTGCTCACTGTATGCTTCCCCACTAATTACCACGCTTTGGTTGGTCGCTAGCGCCGTGACTTGATCAGAAGGGTCTGTCGGCTCGTCTGGCTTGGTATCTGGATTTGGGTCTGGCTGCTCTGGTTGGTTAGCAACAGAATCTAACCAGCGGTCAAACTCGCCGTTGTATTGCTGACCTAATACCTGCACTTGCTGCGCCCATTGCTTAAACTTACCAGCACGCGAAAGCGCCAGCAGAGTGTCCACTTCCTGAGGATGCTCTTCCAACATAAAACGCACGGCTAGGTAACCCCAGCGATAAATACGGTTGGAATCATGAGAGTAAGTGGTTGCAAACACATCCGACAAACTCATCTTTCCATTATCAATCAAACCAATCGCTGCGTCATAGCCTTGTTTGTAATGCATGTATTCAGCGAAACCTTCTAACCACCAAACAACATAGCCATGTGCCAAGTTTTCGCTAAACGAACCGTATTGGTTGAATCTCGCATCCAGATAATGGGTGTACTCATGCTCTAGATTGAGAATAGAAAGCTCATCACCATTGGCGTAACGATAAGCGACAAAGCGCGCCACATTGCCGGCTTCTGATGGGTTACCTTCTAGGTACTGTCCACCATTATCAGTTGTGTTGCCAAATAAGAAAGATGAATAATCTACGTAGCTGCCATTATTAGCAAACACCGCCACTTCTACCCGTTCGTTATGGTCATCTGCCACTGGCTGATTCCCGGTATTCGCAACTTGGTGAAAGTCCGCTTCTTTGGCAGAAAGCACGCCACATGCTTCTATCGCCTGAGCTTGGGTCAGATCTTGTGAGCGAATAATTGCAGGACCATCGCACTCATGACGATTCGGTAAAACACGCGCAGCTAAATCATGTTTTGCTTGGTCTAAATCGAGACCATTCAACCCTTCCGGCGCGTAATAGCTCATCATCTCAACCGCCGCTAACCAAAGTTTGTCGTGTTTGCTACCCAACGGGTTTTGCACCATCACTTGCTGCATTACACGTAGTGCTTTTTCTTTAGTCGCTTTATCCGGACTTGCTAGCAAACGACCAGTTTCACGTATCGCGTTGTACACGAGGAAGCTAGCATCAGTATCAAGCGCCCAAGCGTTATCACGAGCAAAGGCAGCTAAGGTATCGATGTGCTGTGTGTGACTTGCCATGTAACGATAAAAATCATCCTTCGACGCATGCCCTGCCATGGCGCGGAATAGATTGTTCAGCCCAGCCACCCACTGCGTATCTTTTGCCGTCTCGCGATTAAAGTGACGAAGAGCAGTGAGCTGAGCATCCATGGTCAACGGTAATTGTCTTACGTTGTCGACCATTAAGGTCAAACTCTTCATCGCACCCACTTGTTCGCGACCTTGATCAAGCGCGTGTGGGTTAGCAAGAAACGCATTTATTGACTGCGCAAAGCGTTGGCTCAGAGCTTGAGAGAAATTCGGTTGCTGCGCGTTATAGCGTATGTAGTAAGCAGCACGCACAAATTCACCCAAGTTTTCTAACTTACGCGCTTGCTCGGCGTCACCTCGGTAACGAGCAATTTCTTGATTTAATACAGTTTGAATGCGACTCAAGCTCGCTTCGGTGTAAATATCATTTAACGAGTCAGCAGGAGCAGAAAACCAAGAGCTGTAACAGTGATAGTCGGCAGCAGACACTGCGGAAGCAAGATCAACCGCGTGCTGAAGATCAGCAACATCACATTGTTCTTGGGCAAATGAGAAACTGGAAACACTGGCAAGCATGCAAGCTAGCGCCAAGCGATGACGTGGGAATAGACGGGTATGAGACATAACAACACTCATTAATTAGTTATATGTTTGAGCGGTGATTTATATTCCCCTTGCACAATTAAGTGCAATTGATAGCATAACTTTTTATGAAGTTAGTTCAGAAATATTTAAACGAAAACGTTTTACAAAACATTGATAAACTTATGAATTCAAATAAAAAAGCTCAGCAAGAATCCTCACTGAGCTTTTTTACAGGTCGCAATCAGATTTTAAACTTTAAAATAAGCCACTTCTTGTTTGAGCTTATTAGAAAGTGCGTTCAGATTCTGGCTTGCGACATCATTGTTTTTCATCGAGTCAATCGATTCTTTCGACATGCTGGAAATCTGATCCATCGCCACGACAAGCTCACTCACAACTTGAACTTGTTCTTCTGTGGCAGTCACAATATCACGCACTCGATCAAGGGAATCCTGCGCTTGTTTCTCAATGCTAACCAATAAATGCGTCGCCTCTTCTGTGTTCCTTTGACAACTTTCCACTTGTGGTTGCGTGCTTTCCATCGCGTTCACACTTGCGACCGTCTGGGCTTGAACCTCTTTCAGCATCTTCTCAATCTGAGTAGTGGCTTCCCCCGTACGCTTAGCGAGGTTTCTTACCTCATCAGCAACGACTGCAAAACCGCGTCCAGATTCACCCGCCCGCGCAGCTTCAATTGCAGCATTAAGTGCCAACAAGTTAGTTTGCTCAGAGATGTCACTGATCATATTCACGATGCCACCAATTTCACGCGTTTTTGTCTCAAGTGCCTTCACCTGCCCTACTGTGCCATTTACGGCTGCAGTAACGGATAACATTTGTTCTGCCACAGCAGCAATGCGTTCGCGACCATCACGAGCATTCTCTGATGTGTTAACTGAGTTTTGCTCCGATAAATTTACGATCTTGGCTATCTCATCGATACTCGCATGCATGGTTTCTAATCTGATCGCCATTTGATCCGTAAGAGACGCTTGCTGTTGAGCGGTATCAAATACCGAACGAGAACCACGAGAGACTTCTTCGACTTGCTCTGCTAATTGCTCAGAAGCGCCACGAATATTGCTGACAATCGAGCTGAGCTTTTCTGACATCAAAGACAGAGAATGCAAAATGCTGCCTTGTGCGCTGTCGCTATGATCTTGGGTTAACTCACCTTTTGCCATTGTTTGAATCGCGCGTTGTGCCTCAAATGGCTCGCCACCTAGAGAGCGTCGGAAGCTACGCTCAATAACAAAACCAACTAAGATTGAAATCAGCAAAGCAATTCCACTTAGAGCAAGCATTAAGCTTTGGAAGCCACTTGCTTGCTCTCGCGCTACTGGCGTCAATTTCTGGTTCAACGTTTCTTGGTAATCAATAAACTCGTTGATCACCTTTAGCCACATCGCAAAGTTAGGGCGGACTTGCTCCAAAAGTAAATCCGTGACCGGTTTGCCGTTTTCTTTTTTAGCGATAACTTCTTGAACGAGAGGAAGTGTTTTCGCTTGGATGTCATCGATACGTTGCAATATCTCGCGTTCTTTAGCGGTAAAAGGAACATCACTTGCCATCATGCTTTGCATCTGTTGTTCAGACTCGCGATAAAACGCTTCCAGACGTTTGATTTCCTCTTCAAAGGCGCGCATTTCTTCCACATTTCGCGCCATTGCAACATCTCTAATTGCAATCGCACGGTCATGAACACTACCTCGATAGTTAATGGCATAGCGCTGCTTCACAGAGTTGACATCCGTAACCTCAGATAAGGTCATATCAATAAAGTTAACTTTCTGAATTCCGACAACCGTAAGTATCGCCATAAGCGCCACTAATGTACCGAAGCCAAGCGCCAAACGGGTTCTCACTTTTAACTGAGCAAGGGACTGCATTTCGTTCTCCTGATAGCAAACGAGATAAGTGAGGCAACTTCGCTGGTTACCTCTCATTTTAATTTTGTGCGAAAGAGAACAGACCTTGTTGTTCTGACAAAAATTCCAAACTAAATGAGAATTCATCACAGGCATGTTCTATACGCTATCCCGATCACATATTTGAGTTTGAATAAGCAGTGGAATCAGAAGGTTAAGTTCAATACTTTATTATGCGAAACAGAATGGTTTGCGGGATTATTACAACCTAACCTGTCAACGTCTAATCGGTTGCATCAATAAAAGCGATAGGTACCATCGAACAATAAAGATAAGAAATAATTGTTGTTTAACAAGTGCTTAATAAATGTCTGATTCGGTCACCTCATATTTTCCAATTTCCACTTGGAATCTGGATCACAACTCATCAACAAATTCGGTCAAAAGATAATCTGTCATCCATATTTAACGTGCTAGTCATATTTATAAATAAGAATTATTGCTCTAACACAACTTATGGATAAACAAGATGAAATTTACGCAGTGGAGTCTTTTGCTAAGCGGTTTAGTGGCATTACCAAGCTTGGCAGATACGGACGTATACCTCACTAATAACTCGGACCAACCGTTAACCATTCAAGTGAAGCACGAAGGCAGCGATTTACTGAAATACGGAGAGGAATGGCAGCAACATGTGCAAGTGCTTGGTCCTTGGGAAACCAAATCCGTACTCAGCTTTAACCGCTGGGAAGGGGTTAAGTCTGGTCAGAATTATCGCTTCGAGACTGTGGTGTCTAACCCGCAAGGTGAAAGCGTTACGCTTAACCAAGTCATGGAAGGTCATTGGTACAACTCGACCATTGAGTACGGTTTATCTGCAGCAGATGTGGATTTAACGCTGAAAGATGATCGTAATATTCACCGTTCTAGCACTAGTGCCTTTGGGTCTCGCCCTTCTGAATTGGCTTTTAAATCCGCAAGCACTGCGCGCTATGACGATTTGTACTACACCATTACTCCAAACAAAATCGATGAAGTCGTCGATACTGATGAACAAAATCTCAAGTTGATGACTTATAACATTTGGGCGCTGCCTGCAATTGCTTCACATATTGGTGACCGTTTTGAACTCATTCCCGATTATGTCAAAGGTTATGACGTGTTAGCACTGCAAGAAGTGTTTGCCAGTGGTCGCGATGCTTTCTTACGCGAACTCGCCAAAGAATATCCTTACCAAACTAAGATGCTGGATAAAGATGGCTTCAACATTTACGACGGTGGCGTGATCATTGTGAGCCGTTACCCTATCGTTAATCAGGCTCAATACGTCTTCCCAGATTGCTCCGGAACAGATTGCTTCGCAGACAAAGGAGTGAATTACGCAGAGATCATTAAAGGTGGTCAGGCATATCACGTATTCGCTACGCATACAGCCTCTTTCGATACTGATACTGCACGCGAATACCGACAGCGTCAGTTCAAGCAAATGCGCACAATGGCGCAATCTCTCAATATTCCGAGCAATGAAACGGTGGTTTACAGCGGCGATTTCAATGTGAACAAATTGAAGTTCCCTGGCGATTACCAGCAAATGATCGCCAACCTAAGCGCGATAGAACCGCAATACTCTGGTTATACCGCTTCGACGTTTGATCCTCGCATCAACAACTTTGCTGGAGAAGCCCTATCCGGGGGTGAATATGTGGAATATCTAGATTATGTAATGGTGAGTAATGAATATGGCGTGAAGTCGTTTAACGATAACCGTGTCGACATTCCACGCTCAACAGCGGAGAGTTTGTGGAAGCATTACAATCTGTCGGATCACTTCCCTGTTAGCGCTGTGATCAAACCATGAAGCGTATTGCGTTAGTTACTGTGTCCGCCGTTGTGGCGGGCACGATTTGGTTCTCAAGCAAAGGCGAAAAGAGCGAGAGCTTTCTGCCGTTTTCTTCCGTATTGGAGAGTGCGACGAATCCCCAAGTCGCTGCATCTACGTCTTCCACAACCAATCAAACTGCAAACAAAACAATCGTACCAAAAGCGAAGGATACCCCCTCTCCACTCAAAGCAATTGCAGGACGGTTAAGTGATGCCAAAGGCAGAGTATTAAAGGATGAGATAGAAGCGTTTTGGCACTCATGTATGTCCGACCATAACTGTGAATCCAAGCTTGCTGAGTTAGAGAGCTACATGGCAGAAGAACGTTTTGCTCTGCTGGCGAATTACCACCAGCTCAATAGCTTATGGCAACAAAGTGTTGGTAATTTAATGTTTGATGAGCATCAGCCTCTTGCCTCTCGCATCGCACTTCTCAAGGCAGAAGCGAGGAAGATATGGGGGGAACTAGCAGACGTAATTTTTGCCGATGAGTTTGCACTCTATGACTTCAGTTTGCAGGCAGAGCAGTTGGATTCGACTTCACCTCAAGACTATGTGCAAACCTTTGAGAAGTTAGTCCAAGATTGGCAAGGCAATCAAGAAGCATTGGGATTGGTCGGCGAACAAGCGAAATATGAACGCGCTGTTGAACTGATACCGAAAGACATGGGTCATGCGGAGCGCAAGGCTTTGGTTGAGAAGCTTCAACAAACTTACCTTTCTGAGCAAGAGAGTGAGGAGATACACGCTCGTGAGCAACAGGTCGCGCAGCAAAAGCGGCAAGTGCGCGATTATCAGAGCGAGTTGCAACAGCTTGAATCTAAATTAGCAACGCAAAGAGCCACCAGTCACGCGGGTTTGTCGGACTCGGATTGGCAACGTTATTATCAACAAGCGGTAGCCGATTTTCGCCGTGAGTTCTTCGCGGGTTAATCGCTCACTTGTTTATTAAGAAATAAGGATAACCAAGAGATTCCGTACTCGCTCAAAACTTAAACTAGGTCATTCCAGCAAGCCTAGGCGCGACTAGGAATCTGGTTCCCGCGAATGCTTGATACAAGAAGGTCGCTCACTTAAAGCGACCTTTTGTTATTCATTCTGTTGGTACAACTCAAGAGTTACAGCACGCGCAAGCACTCTTCTGGTGGCAAACTTAGAAGCGTGTTCGCAAAATTAATCTTCTCATCACGCCATTTCAGTGCTGCTTCTCGGCTGTCTTGCGAGTGACGATCTGCTTCAAAATAGCTTTTCCTTGGTAAACCATTTGCTGGTGTCATCACCATAGATTGTTCATTCAAACGAATCGTAAATAAGAACTGACCACGTTGTCCTGTCTGCGCCGCTGGGTGATGCAACGTCGTATCGCAACAATAACGCTTATCACGTAACGCACGACACGTGTACTCAAATGCATCTTGTGCACCACGCCCCGGAAAAGCGGTATACACACTGATGCCATCACGTTGCAAAGACTGATCACCCGCCGCTAATTGCACTGCATACTGGATCATTCTAAAGCCCAGTACCACACCACCAATGCTATTTAATCCACTAAATTGAATCGCCCCTTCTAAACTCAGACGAAGTTTATCTTCACCTTCATAGAGAAAGAGGTCAGGCGCCGCCCAATCACTTTTTGGAATAAGCAGTTGAGTAATATCCGTGTGTTCCATGTTGGTCTCCGCAACAATATGTGTATTTGAGACCATTAAAATAATGTAATGAGAATTATTATCAATAAAATTCAACAAAAAATGAGAGAAGAAAAAGACACAACGCCATGAAAAACGTTGTGCCTTTAACGAAATAATCTGTCACCGTAGCCCAAATTGAATTCGTTTAGCGAGGTAGGTATTCGATGGTCGTCTCAGAACAGATTCAAACCAAACACTCCTTTCACATCAAACAACACTTGCTCGGTTTTCTCACGGGAAAGCTGACTGCCTTGTTTTAGGATGTCGATAAGCTGTGCTTTATCATCAAGGAACATGGCGCGTTTTTCTCGAATAGGACGAAGCATCTCTTGCAGACACTCTTCCAATACTTTCTTGGTTGTTCCATCGCCTAATCCACCACGGCGGTAAAGCATTTTGAGTTCTTCTACATAATCTTTGTCGGTATGAAACGCATCAAGGTATGTGAATACAATATTTCCTTCAACCTGACCTGGGTCTTCAATGCGTAGGTGGTTTGGGTCGGTGTACATCGATTTCACTGCCGCAGAGATTTCTTTCTCTGTTGCTCCAAGGTTGATTGCATTGCCCATGCTTTTTGACATCTTGTTTTTACCGTCAGTGCTTGGCAAGCGTGGTGCGTCACTGAGCAATGGACGACACTCTTTCAAGATGGCTTTTCCGCCAAGGTGATTTATCTTTCTAACGATCTCATTGGTCTGTTCTAGCATCGGTAATTGGTCATCTCCGACAGGCACGAGAGTCGCGTGAAAACCTGTGATGTCCGCGGCTTGAGAAATTGGGTAAGTCAGAAACCCAGCCGGAATGGAACGCTCAAACCCTTTGCTTTGAATTTCATTTTTCACCGTCGGGTTACGCTCCAAGCGTGCGATAGAAACCAAGTTACTGTAGTACATAGTCAACTCGGCAAGAGCCGGGACTTGAGACTGCAAACAAATGGTAGTTTGGGTTGGGTCAATCCCGACGGCAAGGTAATCCGCGACCACATTTAAAATGTTAGACGAGACCTTAGAGGGATTATGCGCGTTATCGGTTAAGCCCTGCATATCGGCAACCAAAATGGTTTGCTCATGTTGAGTTTGTAGAGCAACACGTTGTTGTAGTGAACCAACGTAATGACCCAGATGCAAAGGACCTGTAGCTCGATCACCAGTTAAAATGATTTCGCGTTCTTGAGTATCGTGTGAGGTGTTCATAACTTATCTCCAAAGAAAAATAGATCGCTACTGGAGATAAAAAAGACATGACATTCTCAGCTACCGTCCAGCAGCGTAAGAATGTAAAGATTCCGCGCCGCTCTAATTAGAGCGCCACCAGAAGAAGTTTGATGAAGGAGTAAATGTCGTTTTCATGTTTTTAAAACTAACAAGGAGCAGGGCTGAAAACAACCCTACTCCTTGCACAATTTGATTTTTCAATTTTGGTGGCTTTGCCATACACGCATCAAATTTGAATATACATAGCGATAACGAGCGCCGCGCCAAATACACTCCCTGACACAAACGCGAGTAATACCGCTTTGTTCTGTTTACTTCTCATCCTTTGTTTCTCGACTCTCAATTTACGTGAGCTATCGCTCGGCTCAGTACTCGTAATCAATGGGACAGTAATCAATCCTTTTCGGTGAGCCAATACTGCGAATACCCCTCAGCTCACTCTGTTGCACACAGCGTTACGATTTTTGGCACAAACTTAAACCACTTAGCCCTAGAAATGTGATGACCTTAGAACAAGTTCAATGAAATCCGACATGGATTACAAAGGTACGTATTTTGAAAAATCACGTTTAGATACTTCTTTTAGGATGCTTTTATTTAGATGTTTAATGGATAAAAATTTGAGTTATTTAGCATCAAATACTGTTTATCAAAAGAAGAATGACACCGATCATCTTTTGACCAAAACCTTGAAAAATATAACCAAACCATGAGGGCGAAATAGCTAACCAATAACTAAACTTTCAGGACACTAACCCCAGTTAGGGAGCAAAAGATGAGCGACAACAACAATCACTCCAAATGTCCTGTCATGCATGGAGCGAATACCAACCAACAAGCCACAGAGTTCATTTGGTGGCCGAAAACCCTCAACCTCGATATCCTACATCAACACGATCACAAAACTGACCCAATGGGCGCAGACTTCAACTACGCTGATGCCTTTAACTCTCTTGACTTAGAGGAAGTCAAAAAAGACCTGAAAGATCTGATGACCGATAGCCAAGATTGGTGGCCAGCGGATTGGGGTCATTACGGTGGTTTGATGATTCGGATGGCGTGGCACTCGGCAGGTACGTATCGAATTGCCGATGGTCGTGGTGGTGCAAGTCGAGGCAACCAGCGTTTTGCTCCCCTCAACAGTTGGCCAGATAACGGTAACCTCGACAAAGCCCGTCGCCTTTTATGGCCGGTCAAAAGAAAATACGGTAACAAGCTATCCTGGGCGGATTTAATGATTCTTGCTGGCAACATGGCTTATGAGTCAATGGGCTTCAAGACGTTCGGTTTTGCCGGCGGTCGAGAAGACATTTGGCATCCAGAAAAAGACATTTATTGGGGCGCAGAAAAAGAGTGGCTGCAACCAAGTGGCGGTGAAAACAACCGATACTCTGGCGAACGTGATCTTGAGAATCCGCTTGCAGCAGTGATGATGGGCCTGATTTACGTAAACCCAGAAGGGGTCGACGGTAAACCCGATCCCATCAAAACCGCACACGACATGCGTGTAACATTTGCCCGTATGGCAATGAACGATGAAGAAACCGTTGCATTAACAGCCGGTGGTCACACTGTTGGTAAAGCACACGGCAACGGCGACGCTTCATTACTTGGTCCTGAACCTGAAGGCGCTGAAATTGAAGACCAAGGTTTCGGTTGGCTAAATAAAACTTCTCGTGGCATAGGACGTGATACCGTCACTAGTGGCATCGAAGGCGCATGGACAACCAACCCAACCAAGTGGGATAACGGCTACTTCCATTTGTTGTTCACCTACGACTGGTGGGTAACGAAGAGCCCAGCAGGCGCAGAGCAATGGGAACCAATCAACATCAAAGAAGAAGACATGCCTGTGGATGTGGAAGACCCAAGCATCCGCCGCAATCCGATGATGACCGATGCGGATATGGCACTGAAGTTTGACCCAGAGTACCGCAAAATCGCCGAGCGTTTCCGCGACGACCCTAAGTACTTTGAGGATTGCTTTGCTCGAGCTTGGTTTAAACTGACTCACCGCGATTTAGGACCTAAATCTCGTTATCTCGGCCCTGATGTGCCAGCCGAGGATTTGATTTGGCAAGATCCGGTACCACCGGTGTCTTATCACTTATCTGAAGACAATATCGATGCACTCAAGATGGCGATTCTTAACAGCGAGCTAAGTATCGCAGAATTAGTCTCAACCGCATGGGACAGCGCGCGAACATTCCGTGGTTCAGACCGCCGAGGTGGAGCAAACGGTGCGCGTATCCGCCTTGCACCGCAAAAAGATTGGGTAGGTAACGAACCGGAAAGATTGCAGAAAGTGCTCAACACGCTCGATTCAATTCGCACCACCCACAACTCCCCTATCAGCATGGCGGATTTGATTGTGCTTGCTGGCGGAGTGGGTATTGAGAAAGCAGCATCGAATGCGGGCATGAATATTTCTGTGCCATTTAGCCAAGGTCGTGGTGACTCAACCGATGCAATGACTGACGCCGAATCCTTCGATGTACTCGAGCCGATCCATGATGGATTCCGTAACTGGCTAAAATCAGATTACGTTGTGACGGCAGAAGAACTATTGCTTGAAAGAAGCCAATTGATGCAACTAACCGCAGTCGAAATGACCGTATTAGTTGGTGGCATGCGCGTGCTTGGTACCAACTACGGCGGCGCTGCGCATGGTGTGTTCACTGATAATGTCGGCGCGTTAACGAATGACTTCTTCGTAAACCTCACTGATATGAGCTACACCTGGCATCCAACCAGTGATAATGAATACGAAATCCGCGAGCGAGCTTCTGGTCAAACAAGATGGACAGCATCACGTGTTGACTTGGTGTTCGGTTCAAACTCCGTGCTCCGCTCTTATGCCGAGGTTTACGCACAAGACGACAACAAAGAGAAGTTTGTGCACGATTTTGTTGCTGCGTGGGTAAAAGTAATGAACAACGACCGCTTTGACCTTTAATCGCCTAACTTAATCAAGCTTTAACCATTGAGAGAAGAGCCAAACATTATGGCTCTTCTCTTTCTTACCTTTCTTTTATTTCTGGTTTCTCTATTCCTCGTTCTCTCCTCTCTTTGGCTTAGATTCTTTTACTGAAGATTAACCGCCCGATATTGTCATACAATTAACCATATTCAGAAGGCAAACGTATCTCAATCAAATACCCATTTTTTGCTTATACCTTCTCGTTTTCGTGACCTCCTTCCGAAGACATAAAAATCACTCAAAGCCAATAAAAATCGTATCAATAGGCTAACCAACCTCTCATTTTTATCAAAAACCAGTGGCAAATCGCCTTTCGTCTCATTTTCCGATTGCAAATTCAAAATGAGGAATTAAGATAAAAGCATATAATCATACAATACGATATTTGGAGTTTGATATGACAAAACCTGTCATTGGTTTCATCGGCCTTGGTCTGATGGGTGGAAACATGGTTGAGAACCTTCAAAACCGTGGTTACGAACTAAACGTAATGGATCTGAATAAAGACGCAGTAGCAGCATGTGTTGCTCGCGGCGCAAAAGAAGCAAGCTCACCTAAAGCACTGGCTGAAGCAAGTGACATCGTGATGCTATGTCTAACAACATCTGAAGTTGTTGAGAAAATCGTTTATGGTGAAGAAGGTATCCTAGCGGGTATTCAAGAAGGCGCGACACTGATTGACTTCGGTACGTCTATCCCTGCTTCTACTCGTAAGATCGGTGCAGACCTTGCAGCTAAAGGTGCAGGTATGATCGATGCGCCTCTAGGTCGTACGCCTGCTCACGCAAAAGATGGTCTTTTGAACATCATGGCTGCAGGTGACATCGAAACATTCAACAAGGTGAAGCCTGTACTGGACGATCAAGGTGAAAACGTATTCCACCTTGGTGCGCTAGGTTCTGGTCATGTGACTAAGCTAGTAAACAACTTCATGGGTATGACAACAGTAGCGACCATGTCTCAGGCATTTGCGGTTGCTAAACGTGCTGGCGTTGATGGTCAACAACTATTCGACATCATGTCAGCTGGTCCATCAAACTCACCATTCATGCAGTTCTGTAAGTTCTACGCTGTAGATGGCGAAGAAAAGCTTGGTTTCTCTATTGCAAACGCAAACAAAGACCTTGGTTACTTCTTAGAGATGGTAAAAGACCTAGGCACTGAGTCTCTTATCGCAGAAGGGACTTCTAAGAGCCTACAAGCTGCAGTGGACCAAGGTCTTGGTCAAAACGACGTACCAGTGATCTTTGATTACTTCGCAGAGCTAGAAGGTTAATACCTTACTCAACTGCGCTTCCAAAGCCTTGCTAACCCCGTAGCAAGGCTTTTTTTGTGCTTTCTTTTCTCCTCTTAAATTCACTCCTTCTCCCTCTTTGAGATCCACACCCCACGTTCAAACTGTATATGTACTCAAGCAGCTTCAAGATGCAGGATTCAGAATGTTGCCATCGACTCCCTGTTTACCAAAAATATGCAAAGATTAGAACACCGTGCGATAACAAGGTTTGTCCAAGTGGTTTGACACCGCCATTGGTTTAATAAAAAACCGAGTTCATGACACGCCCCCAACGGATATTCTTGGCAAATGGTAAGTGGATTGGCTTGTATACTTTGTTGGCGATTATTGATTGAACTCTACGAAACCTTTAAATCACCGCCACGTCTACAAACCAAGTCATTCTCACTAAATCAAGCATCACAAGGTTACTTGGGTATAGACATGACATTATGTTTGTACATTATTCCGCGGATATTTTCTTTTTACAGTTAAAGAGTGACCGATTATCTTGAGACTGGTTTTTGAGTACTAGTTGAAGAATTCCAAGTTAATGGGAAGCTTTGCCCTTCGTTACAAACCATCGGTGAACTACCCAGAACAACCATTATCACCGCAGAACATGGCCCACGGCGTGATGATTATCGATGACTACAGCTCAAGGCGTGGGAGCACACTGCAAGCGTTATCTGGGTGTTATTCATGGCTTTTTGTCATTCTCTGGGCTGAATGGTTTAGCAACGCGCTCTACTGCAACGTTTTCAAAGCAGCGCAAACATCCGTCATGGCGCACTTTCAGAATCGTTCACTGCAAGTTCCTTGGAATGATAAAGATCGTTTGTGGCTCGATTAATGACACCATAAACAAAAAAATCCCACGGTATTGACCGTGGGATTTTTCATAGAGAGTTTGTTAATTGCGGTTAGCTTTTCGCGTTAGCTAACTTTGGGCTTTTAGGTCCTCGCGCCGCGTTCACTAACAGAACACCAACCGAGAGAACAATCGCACCACACAAGATGAACAGCAGTCGACCTGTTGGCTCGTTTGGAATCAGAGCCATCGCTAGGATACCGAAGCCTGCTACGCTAATAAGCTTACCAAGCATGCCACGCTGTTTTGTATCTAGGTTTTGTTGCTCTTCACTATCAGCGACAAGCGGTGTGTTCCAGTTCTCGAACAATTGGTCCACTTCTTTTTCACGCTCAGGCGTCAAGCCTTTGTAGAAGCGTGTTGTTAGTAAGAAGAAACCACCAGTGAAGACAACGTGCGCCGCTAAGCTCAAGCCAACTTTGAGGTCAGCCCACTCACGTGCTGTTAGAGCTTGTTCTAGTCCGAATAGGTGCTCAACATCTTGTGCTTGTAGAGAGATACCGAAGATGTAAGAAACAAAGCCACCTACAACGAGTGTTGCCCAACCAGCCCAGTCTGGCGTCTTACGAATCCACATACCAAGTAACACAGGAATCAACATTGGGAAACCAATCAACGCACCTACGTTTAGTACGATATCAAACAAGCTCAGGTGACGTAGTGAGTTAATAAACAAACCAATACCGATGATGATGAAGCCCATCATAATGGTCGTCACTTTACTCACGATAACCAGCTCTTTCTGTGACGCTTGCGGGCGTACAATAGGGCTGTAGAAGTTCATCACAAAGATACCTGCGTTACGGTTTAGACCAGAGTCCATTGAAGACATGGTCGCCGCAAACATTGCTGACATCAGAAGACCCACCATACCCGCCGGCATTACGTTTTGTACGAACGCTAAGTAAGCTGCATCACCACCTACTGAGCCGTACTGCTCTGCGAAGTCAGGCATAAATGCCGCTACGTACCAAGGAGGTAGGAACCAAATGATAGGACCAACAATCATCAACACACATGCAAGACCTGCAGCTTTACGCGCATTCTCACTGTCTTTTGCACATAGGTAGCGGTAAGCGTTGATGCTGTTGTTCATTACACCGAACTGCTTAACAAAGATGAACACCACCCAAAGGACAAATATACTGATGTAGTTCAGGTTATTACCCAGCATGAAGTCGCCGTGGAAATTCGACACGATGTTACCAATACCGCCGCCGTGGAAGTAAGCCGCCACCGCACAAGTAATGGTTACCGCCATGATAACCAGCATCTGCATGAAGTCAGAAGCAACAACCGCCCAAGAGCCGCCCGTTACCGCCATCAACATCAGAACCAAACCAGTTACGATAATGGTCGCTTCCATCGGAATATTGAACACCGCAGCCACGAAGATTGCGAGACCATTCAACCAGATACCAGCTGAGATCAAGCTGTCTGGCATACCAGCCCAAGTGAAGAACTGCTCTGACGTTTTACCAAAACGCTGACGAATTGCTTCGATTGCCGTTACTACACGTAGCTGGCGGAACTTTGGAGCAAAGTAGAGATAGTTCAAGAAGTAGCCAAATGCGTTGGCTAAGAATAGGATTACAACAACGAAACCGTCGTTGAACGCGCGTCCTGCGGCACCTGTAAACGTCCATGCTGAAAATTGCGTCATGAAGGCGGTAGCACCTACCATCCACCATAACATCTTACCGCCCCCTCGGAAGTAGTCACTGGTCGACGTCGTGAACTTACGGAACATCCAACCAATGGCAACTAGGAAGAAGAAGTAGGCAAGAACAACAAAAGTATCAATAGTCATTTTTTCAGCCTTTCGAGTTTGATCATTTTCTACTGCCTAGATTACTCCGTTCATATTTTTATTTGTACTACAATAAGCTTTAATTGTGATCTAAAGCATAAGTTATTCGACGAAGAAAACGCACTAAAAGCCTTTATTTTCTTGGATCTTTGGGATTTAAAGGAATAATCACCACGTAAGCCATTGCGCTATATTGTAATACAAATAATATATTGGAAATCCATTAAAGTATGGAATATTTTTCTTTCTTGTGCTTTGTCTGAAGATCAAAAATGCGTGGCATTTATTTGTAGGAAACGTAATGAGATGTTTCAGATGAACTGGATCGCAAGCGCGATTATAGATGAATACAAAAATTGAGATTCCCGACTCGCTCCTTCGTCGCTCTCGAGAATGACGCGGAGTAGGTTCTGCGCATTTCTATTCCCAGCTCTCAAACCTCATGCTTCTCCTCTCAGCTTTTCCCCTACTCCTTACCGTCATTTCCTAGAAGGAGGACGACTGAGTAGGAAATCTCTTTTCTGGTTCCTTTATCTCGCCTCTTTCAAACACAAAAAAGCGAGCACTAAGGCTCGCTTTACATTCTTTTCGCTAATTTTATCGGGGCGCTACTGCACTTATGCTACGTGAGCGACGGCGTCACGAACCAATGTACCTAGTTCATCCCACTTGCCTTCATCGATAAGTTTTGTTGGAACCATCCAAGTACCGCCACATGCCAGCACTGAAGGAATAGACAAGTACTCATCTACGTTACCTAGGCTCACACCACCTGTTGGCATGAATTTTACTGGGTAAACTGCCGTTAGTGCTTTAAGCATACCAACACCGCCAGATGGCTCAGCAGGGAAGAACTTAAGTGTACGCAGACCCATTTCCATCGCTTGCTCAACAAGGCTTGGATTGTTTACGCCAGGTACAATAGCTACGCCCTTGTCTAGGCAGTATTGAACCGTACGAGGGTTAAAGCCTGGGCTAACAATAAAGTCCACACCGGCTTCAATCGCTTGGTCAACTTGTTCATTAGTTAAGATTGTACCCGCACCAATCAACATTTCTGGGAACTCAGCGCGCATAGCACGAATCGCTTCTGCAGCACACTCTGTGCGGAACGTGATTTCAGCGCAAGGCATACCGTTTTCAACCAAAGTGCGACCTAGAGGAATCGCATCTTCTGCTTTGTTGATGGCAATAACAGGAATTACTTTTAGGTTTGCTAATTGTTCGTTTAATGTCGTCATAAGAGTGTACTCATCGTCGTTAACTTGAGTTCAATAAATCACTGCGGAGCGCCGATTATTCAACACTCCGCAAAAGAATTACAAAGGAAGATCGGGCATCACTTCACGTGGAATGATGGCACCTTTGTGCTGAATAACCTCACCAGCCATACAATGACCAGAGTAAGCCGATTCAGCCGCGTTACCACCAGTCAAACGCTTCGCCAAAAAGCCTGCACTGAAAGAGTCACCTGCTGCCGTCGTATCAATCACGCTATCGACTTTGTTTGGTGCCACGTATTGCGCTTCACTATTCGCCACAACTAAACAATCTTTGCTGCCACGTTTAATGATGATTTCATCCACGCCCAGTGCAGAGGTTCTCTCAATGCACTGTTCTAGATGCTCGTCACCATACAGCATTTGCTCATCTTCAAATGTGAGTAGAGCAATATCGGTAAACTTAAGAATCTTAAGGTACCAAGACATGGCATTCTCTCGGCTTTCCCACAATTTAGGACGATAGTTATTATCGAAAATAACCTTGCCGCCTTGCGCTTTAAAGCGTTCGAGGAATGCAAACAACTGCGTCTTACCTTCTTCAGTAAGAATCGCTAATGTAATGCCACTCAGGTAAACCGCATCATAAGAATAAAGCGTGTCGACTAGTGCCGAAGATTCGTTCTGTTCAAACAAAAACTTTGCTGCTGCTTCATTACGCCAATAGTGGAAGTAACGCTCGCCTGTCTCATCCGTTTCGATGTAGTAAATACCCGGCTGTTTACCATTAACAGTCAACACTAAGCTGGTATCAATGCCCTCTTCTTGCCATGCTGAAAGCATTTCTTGGCTAAAAGGATCATTACCCAGGGCAGTTACATAGCTAGTTTTGATATCGTGAGCTTTCGTCAAACGGGATAAGTAAAGAGCGGTATTCAACGTGTCACCACCGAATGACTGACGCAACTGACCTTCCTTTTTCTGTAGCTCAACCATACATTCGCCAATGATCGCGATATTTAATGATTTCATACTGTCACCTTAGCAACTGAGGTTGCGCTATACGTTACTTTAAGAAGTCTTCACGAGCTGGGTTGAAGATATCCAGAAGAATGCTGTCTTGCTCTAGTGCAACCGCACCATGCATCATGTGCTTACGAGCAAAGTACGCGTCACCCTCTTTCAGTACTTTCTTTTCGCCTTCGATTTCTGCTTCAAAGCTGCCACGTACTACGTAACCGATTTGATCGTGAATCTCATGCGTATGTGGAGCACCAATCGCACCTTTGTCAAAACATAGGTGAACAGCCATCAGATCATCTGTGTAAGCAACAATTTTACGCTTGATACCGCCGCCTAACTCTTCCCACGGGTTCTCATCTAATACAAAGAAAGAATTCATCGTCATACTCCTAAAAAGTCTCTATTAAAGCGAACCCTACTGCACTTCATTCTTAACCATGCTTTCACAAGAAGGTTCTCTTAAAAAACCGTCATGTTGATAAAAGTGAAACACGAAACGAAAGGGTCTGCTGTCGAATTGGTAAAGAGCATATCCGATCCACTTCAATTGTCATACAATATATCTAAAAATATGTGATATCCATCAAATGGAGAGACCTAAAGCATTCCACTCAACGATTGATAACGTAGAAATATCAGCCACAAAAAGGATTTTCACCGTATTTAAAATCAACAAGTTAACTAAAATCGCGTGATTTCACTCTCTCTTTTTGCCACAAAAACTACACCCAAACTTAATATTGTATTACTTTATAGAAAGTTTAAGAAAACAACACACTTCATCTGAGGGTGGTAAAGAAATGACTACACAACCGATTTTGTTGACTGAAGCAGAAGTCGAACTACTAAGAAAGGAAGTCGGAAAGCCAAGCTTAATGGGCAAATCCATTGAAGCGAATCGCAAGGAACTTGAAGCCTTTATGCGTCTGCCTCTAGACGTACCAGGTCACGGCGAAGCGGGTGGCTACGAGCACAACCGCCACAAACAAAACTATACCTACATGAACTTAGCGGGTCGTTTGTTCTTGATCACTCAAGAAGAAAAGTACGCGCAGTTCGTTAAAGATCTTCTCGCTATTTACGCAGAGAAGTACCTCACCTTTGATTTCCACGTACAGAAAAACACTAACCCTACAGGTCGTCTTTTCCACCAGATCCTTAATGAACACTGTTGGTTAATGTTTACTAGTCTTGCCTACTCTTGCGTGGCATCAGTGATGACAGAAGAAGAGCGCACTGCGGTTGTTGAGCGCATTTTCGAACCAATGCTAGACATGTTCACCGTGAAATACGCGCACGATTTCGACCGTATTCACAACCACGGTATCTGGGCAGTGGCGGCTGTTGGTATTTGTGGTCTAGCTATTGGCAAACCTGAATATCTAGAGATGTCTGTGTATGGTCAAGATCGTGATGATACTGGCGGCTTCCTAGCGCAAATCTCACAACTGTTCGCACCTTCTGGTTACTACATGGAAGGTCCGTACTACCATCGTTATGCGATTCGTCCAACTTGTGTATTTGCAGAAGTGGTACACCGTCACATGCCTGAAGTAGACATCTACAACTACAAAGACAAAGTGATTGGCAACACAGTACAGGCGATGCTGGCAACAGCTTACCCGAATGGTGAGTTCCCTGCCCTAAACGACGCATCTCGTACCATGAGCATTACCGATATGGGTGTTCAAGTTGCAGTGAGCGTTTACAGCAAGCACTACGACTTGGATGACAACATTCTAGGCATGGCGAAGATTCAAAACGCCGTTTGGATGCACCCATGCGGTCTAGAGCTTTCTCAAGCTTACGATAAAGCAATCGCAGACCGTGAAATCGGCATGCCTTTCTGGCCAAGTGTGGAACTTAACGAAGGTCCAACTGGCAACAACGGTGCACAAGGCTTTATCCGTATGCAGGATAAAACCGGTGATGTGTCACAGCTTGTGATGAACTACGGTCAACACGGCATGGGACATGGTAACTTCGATACGCTTGGCATTACCTTCTTCAACCGTGGTCAAGAAGTGCTGCGTGAATACGGCTTCTGTCGCTGGGTAAACGTTGAGCCTAAATTCGGCGGTCGTTACCTAGACGAAAACAAATCGTACGCACGTCAAACTATCGCGCATAACGCGGTAACGATTGATGAGCAATGTCAGAATGGTTTCGATGTAGACCGCGCTGATTCAGTGCACGGTTTGCCTCACTTCTTCAAAGTGGAAGGCACTGAAATCAACGGTATGAGCGCGTTTGCGAACGACCACTACCCGAACACAGACATGCAGCGCAGTGTGTTCATGCTTAACCTAGATGAGCTTGAAGCACCGCTATTGCTAGACCTTTACCGCATCGAAGGTGAAGGCGAGCATCAGTACGACTACTCTCATCAATACGATGGTCAAATCGTACGTACTAACTTCGATTACCAAAGCTTTGGTGAACTGAACACGCTTGGCGATGACTTCGGTTACCAACACCTTTGGAAAGTAGCAAGCGGCAAAGTGCAAGATATGGCGCTAGTTAGCTGGCTACAAAACAGCACCTACTACACTTGGTTAGGCACAAGCAGCAGCGCGAAACAGAACGGCGATAATGAAGTGATCTTCACTCGCACTGGCGCCAATGACCCAAGCTTTAACCTACGTAGCGAACCTGCATTCATTCTACGCAGCAAGGGCGAATCGACGCTATTTGCTTCTGTGCTAGAAACACACGGCTACTTCAATGAAGAGTTTGAGCAATCGGTGAATGCACGTGGTCAGGTGAAAGATATCCGCGTCGTGGGTTACAACGCCGTTGGTAGCATCGTAGAAATCACGACTGAAAAATCACTGGTTACTGTGATGATCAGCAATGTGCTAGGCGCTGACGACCAAACCCCACACCAAGTAGAATTGAACGGTAAAACCTACAGCTGGAATGGCTTCTACTCTCTAGAAGTGAACGCATTCGGGCAGGAGAAATAATAATGAGCTACCAAACCCAGTCTTACCAACCGCTATTAATGAACTTCGAAGAAGCGGCAGAACTAAGCAAAGCACTTGGCACGGATAGCCTATTAGGAAACGCATTAGCACGTGACATCAAACAAACTGACGCTTACATGGCAGAAGTAGGTATTGAAGTTCCAGGTCACGGCGAAGGAGGCGGTTACGAGCATAACCGCCACAAGCAAAACTACATCCACATTGATCTAGCGGGTCGCCTATTCCTTATCACTGGCGAACAGAAATACCGCGATTACATCGTGGACATGCTAACGGCTTACGCGAAGGTATACCCGACGCTAGAGAGCAACACCAGCCGTGACTCTAACCCTCCGGGTAAGATCTTCCACCAAACTCTGAACGAGAACATGTGGATGCTATACGCCTCTTGTGCGTACAGCTGCATTTACCACACATTGGAAGAAGAGCAAAAAACACTGATTGAAAACGATCTGTTCAAACAAATGATTGAGCTGTTCGTAGTCACTTACGGTCACGACTTCGACATCGTACACAACCACGGTCTGTGGGCTGTAGCAGCAGTCGGTATCTGTGGTTACGCAATTAACGATCAAGATGCAGTAGACAAAGCGCTTTACGGCTTGAAACTGGATAAAGTGAGCGGCGGCTTCCTAGCTCAGTTAGACCAGTTGTTCTCGCCAGACGGCTACTACATGGAAGGTCCTTACTACCACCGTTTCTCGCTGCGTCCAATCTACCTATTTGCAGAAGCGATTGAACGTCGTCAGCCTGAGCTTGGTATTTACGAATTTAACAACTCGGTCATCAAGACCACGTCTTACGCAGTATTTAAGACGGCATTCCCAGATGGTACTTTGCCAGCACTGAACGATTCATCGAAGACGATTTCGATTAACGATGAAGGCGTAATCATGGCTACGTCAGTGTGCTTCCACCGTTACGAGCAGTCTGAAACGCTACTTGGCATGGCAGACCACCAGCAAGACGTTTGGGTTCATATCTCAGGTAAAACATTGTCTGACGCAGTTGCAGCCGCAGATAACATCAAACCGTTCAACTGGGGTAGCCTATTCGTAACAGACGGTCCAGAGGGCGAAAAAGGCGGCGTAAGCATTCTTCGTCACCGTGACGAGCAAGACGACGACACAATGGCGCTTATCTGGTTTGGTCAACACGGCTCCGATCATCAGTACCACTCAGCGCTAGACCACGGTCACTACGATGGTTTACACCTGAGCGTGTTTAACCGCGGTCATGAAGTGCTGCACGATTACGGCTTTGGTCGCTGGGTAAACGTTGAGCCTAAATTTGGCGGTCGTTACATCCCAGAGAACAAGTCTTACTGTAAGCAGACGGTCGCACACAACACAGTAACGGTTGACCAAAAGACACAAAACAACTTCGACACAGCGCTAGCAGAAACCAAGTTCGGTTCTAAGCACTTCTTCAAAGCTGATGACGAAAAACTGCAAGGCATGAGCGGTCGCATCTCTAGTTATTACAACGGCGTAGACATGCAGCGCAGCATCATTCTTGCTGAGTTGCCAGAATTTGAAAAACCGCTTGTGATTGATGTTTACCGCATCGAAGCAGATCAAGAACACCAATACGACCTGCCAGTGCACTACTCTGGTCAAATCATCCGTACGGATTTTGAATACGATGTAGAAAGCACGCTGCGTCCAATGGGCGAAGACAACGGCTACCAGCACCTATGGAACATCGGTTCTGGTCAAGTCGAAGGCAGTTCACTGGTAAGCTGGTTGCACGACAACAGCTACTACTCGCTAATCACAAGCGCAACTAACGGCGGCAAAGTGTTCTTCACCCGCACAGGCGCAAATGATCCAGACTTCAACTTGAAGAGCGAACCAGCACTTATTCTACGTCAATCAGGTCAGAACCACGTGTTTGCCTCAGTGCTAGAAACACACGGTTACTTCAACGAGTCTATCGAAGCATCGGTTGGCGCTCGTGGTCTAGTTGAGTCAGTAACCGTCGTTGGCAACAACGAAGTGGGTACTGTGATTCGTCTGCAAACCACAACAGGCAACGCTTATCTGTTCGCTATTTGCAACTTAGATGAAGACAAGCAAAACGCTGCACATCGCGTTGAATTCGACGGTGTGGCTTACACTTGGGAAGGCGCATTCGCACAAATTTAATCTTTAGATAGCCACTAGAAATTAATGTAAAAAATCGGGAACTAATTCAAAGCCGGACGTCATGTTCGGCTTTTTTTCTTTCAATTCAAATCACTAAGTCTCTCTCAGTTTTATCAAAACAAATCGTTTGTACGTGTTTTATTGAAGGCACAAAAAGCACCTAACCACAGGACTCTGCTGATTAGGGATGTTTGAAATTAATCATTAGCTATCAGGTTACTTGCGGTTTAGCTTTAACTTAGAGAACAAAACTCTACCAACTTGACCAATGTTTCGGGCTTTTCAAAGCGAGGGCTTCTTGTTCTTTCTTGAATCTGACCTATCACTTAAAACGCCCCTTTCACTGAGAGTACCTTATCCGCAGAAATCGGTACTAAAAGCCCCTCTCATCGGTTGTCTCCCTTCCATAGTGAGCAAGCAACTGCCATAAAAAAGCCCTCGTCGTTGAGGGCTTTTAATCGGATGACAACTTACTTATTAATCATACATAAGCTTCTCTGCTTTCTTTAAATCAAACTCATTAAGGGATTTACGCGCCAAATGCCTAAACGGTAGCGCTTTTACTATCTCCTCAAATGGCATAACGGCGAACGCCCAGAAAAAAGAAAGGTCCCAATGCAGAATGATCAACGCACATAACGGGATAGACACGATCCACTGACCAGTGAAGTTAATCTTGAATACTTCCGTTGTCTTACCTAATGCACGTAAAACATGCCCATGCACCGTGTTATAGCCACGCACAATTGGCAACAAAATGTACAGCGGGGCAATGGAAGCAAGTGCAACGTATGTAGTCGGGTCCAAATCTGGATACAAATCTGGAAGAACGAAACTCAACGCAAGGAAAAAGGCAGCGGATACAAACGAGATCATCACTGCCATGTCGATGCTGATATCAACGTTCTTGCGTAACTCATCCATTTGTCGTGACCCGATAGCTTGACTGATCGTAATCGCCGACGAGTGTGCCCAAGCGGTGATGAACTGTGTACCTGCTTTAATCCAAGGCATCACAATGGTCATAGCTACGTAGGCGTTCAAGGTAAGCTGCGAGTACAACAACATGTAAATGGTCGCACCGGTTTGCAGCATGGTCACGTTTGCTGCAACAGGGAAAATCTCTTTAAAGTGATTGAGTGTGTTTCTCTTCAGTGAAGCATCCAGATTTTTAGTCGACAAGACAATGGAGTCATCTAACTTGATACAGAGAGTCAAATACGACAGTCGAATGGTGATCGCGATTAAGCTGCCTGCCGCTGCACCTTGCACACCAATCCCCTCAAAGCCTGCTAATCCGTGAATCAGCACATAAGACATTGCCATGTTCACTGGCAACTCAATCAAGTAACCTTTAAACGGCACTTTGGTTCGACCAAGTGCATTAAACAAAGCGATCATCACTTGAGTAATTGCGTTGAAAATAATGATGAACTTAGCAACAGCAAGGTAGCGTTCAGTCTCTGCATAAAGGGCGACATTATCGGTTAACTTACTGATCAGCGCTTTGTCGAAGGCGGTAATTAATGTCCAAAACAAGACCGCGACCAAAACGTTGATAATTAAGCCCGCCCAGAAGCCTTTGTTGAGCGACAAATGTTGCCCAGATCCGACCGCACGGCTAAGTACCAACTGTGAACCGTTCGCCAACGCCATTTGTATACCTAAAACAAAGGAGACGATAGTGGTAGCAATACCCATGGCAGCAAGAGAAACTTCACCGAGCGGTGATACGAGGAAGGTGTCGATCATTAACATCGACTGCATTAACAGTGCGTTCAAGGCCAGAGGCCAAGCGAGGGACAGATTTTTTCTTATATAGGGTTGGGAAGACATGCTAGACCTTTCAAAGTTGTCACAGAGAACCGCAAACACAACAAGCGGTTGTCATTAAAACCTTGGCTATGCCCCCCTTTTCATATTCATGGAGCAAAGCCAAACATATGTTGATTCATCAACCGTTAACGACCTGGGACAGTTTTTGGTTTTCGTCATTCAGCAAAGTGTGCGACGCTAACCGAGCTTGATCGCCATTGCCCGCCATGATGGCGTCATAAATTTCACGATGCTCTTCAATGCAGAATCGACCACCTTCAGCTGAATGATCGATAAACAGCTTAAAGATGGTCGAGAGAATATTGCCAAACGGAATATAGAATTGGTTACCCGTGGACAAGAAAATTGTCTGGTGAAACAGGTGGTCGTTGACCGTCCAATCGTCATAGTCATAGCGACTGGCTGCCATGGTCATACGCTGAAAAATGACCGACAATTCCTTTCTTTGCTCTGCCGTTGCGTTACTTGCAGCCAAGGCACATGCCTCAGGCTCAATCGCTTTACGTAGCCCCAAAAACTGAGCCAGAAACGGCTCGGTATCTTCTAAATCTTGAATCCATTCCAAGAGTTGTGGATCGAGAAAATGCCAATTATTACGCGCACGAACTGTTGTCCCTACTTTTGGCTTAGACTCGATCAACCCTTTTGCTGAAAGCAGTTTGGTTGATTCGCGCAATGCCGTACGACTCACCCCAAATGCGTCACAGAGTTCCATTTCATTCGGTAGCCTTTCATTTTGATTTAGCTCACCTGACAGTATTTTGCGGGCGATTTGTCTGGCAACTTGCACATGAATCTTGCGGTGTGAATCTTCCACAAGAGAAAATTTTGCCATTTGACGCTCCTTATAATTATGTTTCCAGTGCTTTGGCACTCAATAAATGATCAAAAAAAGCCAGACGAAGCTGGCTTTTTGAGGTCAGTGTATTCGTCTGAAACGAAATGGGTCAGCGCTTATGGCGCCATTTGACCACCATTTACATCCAGAACTTGACCAGTGATGTAACCCGCACATGCATGTGAAGCGAAGAAAGCAAATGTTGGTGCAACTTCGTCGATTCGACCAAAGCGTCCCATTGGAATGCCATTTGCGATCGCCGCTTTCAACTCATCAGACTTACCATCGTGGAATGCTGTGTCGATTGTGCCCGGTGAAACGATGTTGAAACGGATATTGTCTTTAGTGAACTCTTTCACCCAGTTACGGTGAATGTCATGCAACCACGCTTTTGATGCTGCGTAGATACCTGCACCAACACCACCACCTTCGCGAGCAGCGATAGAACCAGTACTAATCACACAAGCAGTTTCACCAGATTCTGCAGCCGACGTACGTAGGTGTGGGATTGAATATTTGGTTGTCATTAACGCTGAACGTGCGTTCAGATCCATTACACGGTTGTAAAACTCATCATCAATGTTTTCTAGGTTTTCACGACCGCCAAGACCACCAGCGTTGTTGATTAGCACGTCCATGCCACCGAAATGATCAGTGAACTCCTTAACCAGTTTTTCGCAATCAGCGGTCACCATAAGATTCGCTTGGAAAAACTTCACATCACCACCAAGTGCGGTAAGCTCGGTTACCGCAGCATCGGCATCCGGACCAGCTTGATGACTGTTGATGCCGATTTTTGCGCCGTATTTTGCAAACACGCGTGCAGCCGCTAAGCCCATACCTGCTGTAGAGCCAGTGATAAGTACGCGTTTACCTTTCAAATCGTTAAACATTACGGTTTACCTATGTTAGTTATTCGTGCCGAACGAATAAATCATACAATAAGATCTTTCTCCTGCAAGCGTATTTACTATCAATTGAGTGAGAACTGGCAAAATTCGCCATTTTTGAACCGCAATTGTGCTTCTGGTCACAGTGTGCTGGATTTTTGAGCTATTATTTGTATGAATAATTTAACAAGTTGATAGCGTTCAAAACGATTGAGAGAATAGGCTGAAGTCAACGCAAACATTGATTGTGCCTGCTGCAAAGAAAGGTTCTGTGACCCCTCTTATATTACGTTAACATCCGCTTGGTACAGGGGTGTAGGAGTGCTATAGTACGGCTTAAATAATACATATTTAGCAATTAAGTGAAGATTATGTCTGGCGAATTTCATTCTATCTCAGGCTCGAAGCGAAGCCTTCATGTGCAAGTTGCACGTGAAATCGCTCGTGGCATTTTGTCTGGTAAGCTCCCTCAAGGTTCTATCCTACCCGGTGAAATGGTTCTTTGTGAGCAATTTGGCATTAGCCGCACCGCATTACGTGAAGCAGTAAAATTGCTGACGTCGAAGGGTCTGTTAGAGTCTCGTCCTAAAGTTGGTACGCGTGTTATCAACCGCGCTTACTGGAACTTTTTGGATCCTCAATTAATTGAATGGATGGACGGACTTGCTGACACTGACCAATTCTGTAGTCAGTTCCTAGGTTTACGCCGAGCTATCGAACCGGAAGCCTGTGCACTCGCAGCTATCCACGCGACAGCAGAGCAACGAATTGAATTATCGGAAACTTTCCAACAAATGGTTGAAGTGGCAGAAGCCGAAGAATTTGACCAAGCACGTTGGATGGAAGTCGATACCCGTTTCCACAGCCTAATCTTCAATGCGACAGGTAACGATTTCTACCTCCCGTTTGGCAATATTCTGACGACCATGTTCGTGAACTTCATTGCCCACTCTTCGGAAGAAGGTAGCACGTGTATCAAAGAACACCGCCAAATTTACGATGCAATCATGGCAGGTAACCCGGATAAGGCTCGCCAAGCTTCGGCAAACCACCTACTCGATTCAAAACACCGCCTGACCGCAGTCAACTAAAGCACTTTCAAGATCTGACATTAAAAAGCACGCCCTAGCGCGTGCTTTTTTGTCTACTCTTTCCTTCTTATCCTCTCAGAATCCCTTCGACCTTCACAAAAATTTTCCTAATCAATGATACTTTGCATGGTTTTAGATATATAATAATACAAATTAAATCATCTAATGTGCCGTGTTATGACTGAATCTCTGCTGCCAAACATCTTGCAATTTATTGGGCAAATCGACCCATTCGACAAAATTCCAAAACCGGCTTTGCGTGAACTCGCATCGCACGTGCAGATTACTTACCTTGGCAAAGGTGAAGTCATTGACCAATGCGTGACCGGGCAAGAGAAATCACTCTATATCATCCGCACAGGCTCCATGGAACAAAGAAAGTCTGATGGTGTACTGCGCGCGAAACTGGGTCCTGAAGACATTTTCGGTTTTACTTTTCTTGGTAGGCAAATAGACAGCAATAAGGGCTATCGAGCCATCGCTATCGAGAACTCGCTGGTGTACGTAATTCCTAATTCTGCTCTCAAAAAATTGTTTGAATCGCATCCTGAATGTGCGGAGCATTTTGCTTCACAGGCACAGGTTCGTTTGAAATCAGCACTGGATGTCGTTTGGTCCAACAAAGAGAAAGGTTTGTTCATTCGCCGAGTTGGTGAAGTCGCCAGTGGTCGCGTTGCTGTAGTGACAGCCGACCAGTCGATTCAAGCCGTTGCCAACGAAATGCTAACTAAGTGCTCGCCTTGTGCCGTGGTTTATGAGAATGACAAAATCGTCGGTTTAATTACCGACCGCGATATGACCAAGCGTGTTATCGCGCAAGGGGTAAGTACCGACAGCCCTATTTCAGAGGTCATGACGCACGATCCACAGACCATCAAACCGGATGACCTAGTTTTACACGCTGCATCTATGATGATGCAACACAATATCCGCAATCTACCGCTGGTCGAGAGCAATAAGGTCGTAGGTGTTCTTACTACGACTCACCTTGTACAAAATCACCGCGTACAAGCGATCTTCTTAATCGAAAAAATCAAATATGCGGGCAGCGTAAAATCACTGTCGAGCTTCACACCAGAGCGCCAAGCTATCTTTGAAGCTCTGGTTGATGGGCACGTTTCACCGGAAGTCATCGGTAAAGTGATGACGATGATCATGGACGCTTACACGCGCCGCTTGATTCAAATCGCGATTGATAAACTTGGACCTCCACCATGTAAGTTCTCATGGATTGTGGCAGGTTCGCACGCTCGCAACGAAGTCCATATGCTGTCGGATCAAGACAGTGCGATTGTCCTTGCTGACCACGCGACGGAGAATGACCGAATTTACTTCAAGCATCTTGCTATGATCGTCAGTAACGGCCTTGCGAGTTGTGATTATCCTTTGTGTCCTGGCAAATTTATGGCCGCAACGCCAAAGTGGTGCCAACCTTTGAGTGTCTGGAAGAAGTACTACAAGAAATGGGTTGCCAACCCAGAGTACGAACGTTTACTGAACATCAGTGTGTTCTTGGAAATTCGTACCCTTTATGGCAATAAAGATTACGAAAGTATCTTGCGAGATGAACTGCACACCAACATTCGCAGTAACCGTGAATTCCTTTCCATGCTGGTGAATGATGCGGTAAACACGAACCCTCCGCTTGGCATCTTCAACAGTTTAGTCTTGGAGAAATCCGGCGAGAATAAGAAGACGCTAGACGTGAAAAAGTACGCCATCAACCTAATCATTGATTTGGCGCGCATTTACGGTTTAGCAGTTGAGTGTGATTTAACCGCGACCGACGAGCGCTTCAAAGCCGCCAATGAAGCGGGTGTATTGAGTGAAGATGCGTACAAGAACATCCTGAACGCGTACCAGTTCATCTTATCGTTCCGTTTTGGTCATCAGTTAGAGGCGCTTAAACGCGGTGAAGAGCCAAATAACCACATCGACCCAAACACGTTCGGTAGCTTTGAACGCCAACACCTGAAAGACGCCTTCCGTATTATTGCGGATTTGCAAGAAGCCGCGAAAGTGCGCTTTGGGAGCCGTTAATGAAGCGGATCTTAGACCACTTTCATCCTTGCTCACGCCTGAATCGAAAGCGTGAGCAATACGCGAAGCAAACAACAATGCCAGAGCACATCAAAGCGTTGGTTCAAACGCCATATTTGGACGCCACGCAATTCGCTCAGGATGCCAGCTATATTGTATTGGATTTGGAAACGACAGGATTAGACAGCGAAGAAGATTTGATTTTATCAATCGGCTGGGTCGACATTGTTCATGGCAAAGTAGATCTTGCCACCAGTCAGCACATGTACATTAATAGCGATTCGCAAATCAAGCCAGAAACTGCCGTGATCAACCATATTACGCCGCAAATGCTGTCTGAAGGCGTTTCTATCCATGATGCAATGCGTGCATTCTTCTGCGCAGCCAAAGGCAAGATTTTAGTCGCTCACGCTTGTGTCGTCGAAACTCAGTTCATCAATCAGTATCTTCAGCGCGTATTTAAACTCAGCGAGCCGCCCTTGGTTTGGCTCGACACTATGTGCATTGAAAAGCACTTACAAAAAGCGATCAATCCTCGTGACGAAATTGATGTCACCCTGTCAGGCACTCGCGCTCGTTATGGCTTGCCTGAGTACAACGGACATAATGCGTTAGCGGACGCGGTCGCGACAGCAGAGTTGTTGTTGGCACAAAAAACTCGAATTACACCTCAAGGAAAAACTACCATCGGTACCCTTTATCGATTGAGTCTCTAGCTCACTATACATTCGAATATGAAAAAATCTGACGTATCTAGCGCCAGCTTCCTTTTGGTGACGGCGAACTTGGTTGCGTCTCTTTCGAACGTGTCACTCAAAATGCTCAATGGCGAAGTTCCCACTTTTCAATACGTCTTTATTTGCCAGTTAATCCGACAAGTTACCAATCTAAGTGGATTAAACATAGATCATGCAGACGTTTTTAGGTTCATGTTGATATGCTCTTGTACTGTAATCATGCGAAAGCCATACAAAAATAGCCCGCTTCGGGGCGGGCTATTGGAAAGACTCTAAATTTGTATTCGCTTGGATTAGAAGCTGTACGTGACACCAACACGGCTACGTAGCTGGCGCGATGAGCTGTCATCACAAGAGCTGTTACACTGAACGTTGCCGAACTCAACGTATGGACGCCAATCCCAACCTTTCTCTTTGTAACCCACTTTTAGGTTGTAATCCCACTCGTATTTACCGTCACGGTTGCCAAGCTTCCACTCATTACTGAAGAAATCTTCTTTGTAGTTCGCTTCAAAGCCAAATTGCCATGCGTTCCAGTTGTAATCGATATTACCTGTGATCTTGCCTGCGTTTAGTGAATCATGTTGCTGACCATCTAAGCCCGTTGAAGTTTTACCCGATGCGTAGTTGCGGAATTCGTGACGGTAGCGAAGCTTCGTTGTGATACCAGAATCGAATTTGTATTGAACGCGAACCTGAGGTTTGTATGTTACGGCTTCATCACCAAACGTAATTGGCATCGAAGTAGTAATACGCCAGTGGTCATCCAATTTGAAGTGGTAACCATATTCAAACTCACTGTCACCGCGCTGAAGTTCACTTAGGTTGCCTGTGTGCTTCATTTCAACGCCGTAGTAATGATTGCCAGTGCTACCACTGATCTTAATACGACCTGCCCATTGTTCTGAATCGTGTTTGTATTCTTCACGGAAGTCTAGTGATGCGGCTGAAATACTGCCTGCAAAAAGGGTGGTCGCGATCGCTAAAGCAATTTGTTTTTTAGATGTCATAGTAGTGTTCCACTGTAGATAAATAGTTTTTCAAAGTGGCGACGCATTACACGCCGCCCTTCTAGGGTTTTATTGTTTTGGATAAAGCAATTCGATATCGCGCTGAGCCCAAACTTCTGCCAAATTCTTCTTCACTGTGAATTGGCTAAAGTCGGTTTCTGTTGCCAGTTTCACCCATTCAGGTTTCTCCATCGCCACACCTGCTTTTAGGTAAATTGGTGTCATGCGTTCTACTCGGCGTGGATTGTCTTTTGCGGTGTATGGCCAGTCAGACGCTGGATCTTGATAAGTCGCCATTAGCTGAATACCTTGTGCTAACGAGCCACCTTTCTTGTTTTGGTAGTGCCAGAGGTCGATGCCCACTTTGTCACCGATTTGAGCGATGCCGACCAATGGATCTAAGCTGAAGTAGTGGTAGTGGTAAGCACGAGTGCGTTCGATTTCATGAGGTTGAGAACCGTCTTTTTCAAACTGAGTGTCTACACGCATCTTGCCCTTTTGAACCATCTGTTTTGCTAGAGGCTCATTACCTAAGAAGTAAGCAATACTCGCGACTTGGAAGTCATACCAAGTGCCGTGGTTGTTCGCCGCTGCCGCTTCGCCTTTCGGACCACCTGATAAGTCATCAACAATCAACCAATCTAAGTACTCGCCGTACCATTGTGTGATTTGCTGTTCGTCTTTATCCGTCCAAGCTGGAGAAAGCGATAGGATGGCAATGGAATCCAGCATGCGATCTGCCAGCGTACGTGTATCAATGATGCCGCCACGACGTCCTTCTGCTCGTCCAGGAACACCCTGCCCGTAATTCACGTTCGGGTTCATCTTGGTTTCGTCATTCATAAACCAAGTGCGAACATACTCAATACCTTGGTTTGCGTATTTCTCGTCTTGACTGAAGTAATAAGCCAATGCAAGTGCACGAACAGAGCGCGTGAAATGACCTATGCGTTTAGAATCTGTTTCCGCCGTTTTCGAAGCTGGGTTAGTTTTGCCATCATGGCGGACCCAAGGAAGACCATCTTCTTTGGATTCATCTGGCCACCAGTAAGGGCTTATACTCATGTAATCGTTTTTGCTACCGCTTGGTGGAGTCATGCCTTTCGCGGTAACCGTGAACGGGCCATCTTTCATTGCCAGTTCTGCTTCTTCAATCAGACGATCGTACGCGTCTTTCATTGAATCGCTCGCTTTATCTGACTGTAAAACAGCGCGATTTTGTTCAAGCGTTGCTTCATCAAGAAACACAAAGTCTGCAGCAAGAGTGTTAGCACTGAAAAGAATGGTGCTGAGGCAGGTTGCTAGATGTAGAGGTCGTAGGGATTTCATTATTATCGGCCTTTATCTTGAGTTAAAATACTACAAATATAGTACCTAGCCGATGTTGAGCGATCTGTGAATTAGATCTAATTGTATGATTTATCCACATTATAAAGCTTTATTACAACTTCCACTTAATTAAATAAAATATTGATATTAAATGCATTAAGACTGTTTCACTGTTTTTAATTGTCTTAATATTTAGGGCAAAAGTGTGCTCTACCGCATATTTTTACACCAACTTAGTTTACCTTTATTTATCATACAATATAATCATTTGGAGATTTTGAGACACAGAACATAAAGTTACTGTTGACGTGTGCTTTTCGCCATGATCTTTCCTACATAGAGTCAAATTACAGGTTAAGCATCCTTGGTTTTTAGAGGTGAAATGAAGAGGGCTCGACGCAACAGAAGCGAAGATCACTTATGTAAGGCTGAGACATAAGTAGATAGAAAGGTGAGCAAGCAGCAGAAATAGCCAATAGAGGCAAAGCAAAGCGAGCAGGATGGATTCACCCGGTGAAAATTTCAACATTGAAGAATACTGTTTTGTCATCCCTACTCACTTTTGCTCAAGTTTTAATGGTCCTGAGCAGCTTGTTGTTACTCCCTACCGTTGTCGTCCTCATCGGACTTAAGTGGGTGTAGAGATTGTTCTTTTTGTCGCCACGCCCCATCTCGACCAGTGACCAGCGACCAGTTTAGGCTTGCTATTGACGGACAATAAGCCAATGAAAACGCTTTATTCGTCAGTAATCATTAATTAAGTGGAGAAAGTTAAGCGGAGATCGTTAATACCAATCGGCATAAGTAAAGCGCCGAGATCGATCAGACGAGGATGATGACTTGTGTCGATTGGTATAGTTGCTCCCATATCATAACAACACTTTACAGAGCCTAGCTTTGTTGAACTTTGCAATGATTGTCGAAGATCTTACAGCGTAACGTGCTTAGCAGCGATGAGAGATATACCCCTCGAGTATCTTTCAGCTACATCCAGAACCGCGTTTCACTGTTCTATTGCAATCCAACAGAGCTATTGGCTCAGACGGTATCAATACCGTTTTTCGCCCACGCATTACAGGCATGTCGTGGGCGTTTTTTTATCTGAAATAGTCATACAAATATAATAATACTTCCTACCTTCTTACACCGTTATACCCTTTGATATCTAAACCTAGAAATCCCACTGAACGTACCTCGTACACATCCAATTTATTGATAGATTAATGTGATGTTGTAGTAGTTTTCTTTTCCCTTTTTGAGTGCAATGTCAATATTCGATCACGATCACTTGTATGATTATTGAAATAACCCATTCCGGATCATTCGTCACGCTTTTGAGTTATTGTACTACAAATAAACAGACTGATAGTTAGTATTACCTCAAGACATTAAATAACTATCAAAAGGTCTAAAGATGGAACTCAATACCCTTATTGTAGGCATCTACTTTCTATTCTTAATTGCAATAGGTTGGATGTTCAGAACGTTTACCAGTACCACCAGTGACTACTTCCGAGGCGGCGGCAGCATGCTTTGGTGGATGGTAGGTGCAACCGCATTTATGACGCAGTTCAGTGCATGGACGTTTACTGGTGCAGCTGGTAAAGCCTATGCTGATGGCTTTGCGGTGGCCGTCATCTTCTTAGCTAACGCATTCGGTTACCTAATGAACTACCTCTACTTTGCGCCTAAGTTCCGTCAGCTACGCGTCGTGACGGTTATAGAGGCAATTCGTATGCGTTTCGGTAAGTTCAACGAGCAAGTGTTTACTTGGTCTGGCATGCCAAACAGCGTAATCTCAGCAGGTATCTGGTTGAATGGTCTGGCAATCATCGCGTCGGGCATATTCGGCTTCGATATGACCACCACAATCATAGTGACAGGTCTTGTTGTACTTGTAATGTCGGTAACGGGCGGCTCTTGGGCAGTTATCGCTTCTGACTTCATGCAGATGGTCATCATTATGGCAGTAACGGTAACCTGTGCGGTTGTGGCGATCGTTCAAGGCGGTGGCGTTACAGAGATCATCAATAATTTCCCTGTAGAAGAAGGCGCATCATTTGTTTCAGGTAACAACCTGAATTACCTAAGCATCTTCGGTATTTGGGCATTCTTTATCTTCTTTAAGCAGTTCAGTATCACCAACAACATGCTGAACTCTTACCGCTACCTTGCAGCAAAAGACTCTAAGAACGCGAAAAAAGCAGCTCTATTGGCTTGTTTATTAATGACAATGGGTCCACTAATTTGGTTCATGCCTTCTTGGTTCATTGCAGGTCAAGGTATTGACCTAGCAGCACAATACCCAGATGCAGGTTCTAAAGCTGGTGACTTCGCGTACCTTTACTTCGTACAAGAGTACATGCCAGCAGGTATGGTGGGTCTACTGATTGCCGCCATGTTTGCAGCGACCATGTCTTCTATGGACTCTGGTCTAAACCGCAACTCAGGCATCTTCGTTAAGAACTTCTACGAGCCAATCCTTCGCCCTCAAGCAACAGAAAAAGAGCTGGTGGTGGTATCTAAGCTGACCTCAACGTTCTTTGGTGTTGCCATCATATTGGTTGCTCTGTTCATCAACTCACTGAAGGGGCTAAGCCTGTTCGACACCATGATGTATGTGGGCGCGTTAATTGGCTTCCCAATGACCATCCCTGCGTTCTGCGGCTTCTTTATTAAGAAAACGCCAGACTGGGCTGGCTGGGGCACGCTAGTCATGGGTGGTATCGTCTCTTACTTTGTTGGCTTCGTCATCACAGCAGACATGGTTCAAAACTGGTTTAACCTAGAGCCGTTAACAGGTCGCGAATGGTCTGACTTGAAAGTTGCTATCGGTCTGATCGCTCACCTAGTCTTCACCGCTGGCTTCTTCATGATGTCGACATTGTTCTACAAGCCGCTTTCAGAAGAACGTCAAAAGAACGTAGACAAATTCTTCGAAAACCTAGCGACACCACTTGTATCTGAGTCTACAGAACAGAAGAAACTGGATAACAAACAACGCCGCATGCTTGGCTCACTGATTGCAGTCGCAGGTGTTGGCGTGATGACCATGTTCGTTCTGCCTAACCCAATGTGGGGACGCCTAATCTTCGTCTTCTGTGGTGTGATTGTTCTTGCTGTTGGTCTACTGCTTGTAAAAGCGGTTGACGACAAAGTAGAGCAAGCTTCAGAAACGGTTACAGAAAGCTAGATTCCTCCCTTCTCTAATTAAGCGGTCGTCTTCCGACCGCTTTCTACTTAAAAAAGATCATGACTATGAAAAAAACAATGCTTGCTGGCGTGGTTGCCGCGTCCATTTCTGCCCTAACCCTAGTAGGTTGTAACACTTCACCTTCTCAAACCACGGAAGCCGCGGCTCCCGCTGTTGTTGAAACCGCAGTGAATGACCTCACTCGCGATTACTTGCTTGCTACGGATCGCTTAAACACAGTGGATGGCAGCGCACTTCAAGCGCAATCCGCAGACACCGTGCAAGCATTGAAACAACAAATGGAGAACGCCGCAGACGGTACAACAATTACGATTCCTGCGGGTAAATACGCGGATCTTGATATCGTCACGGTAAAAGCCAACGACATTACCATCAAGGCGGAGCAACCTGGCAGCGTTTGGCTAACGGGTTTGGCTCAGCTTCGTCTTGAAGGTAACAACATCACTGTCGACGGTTTGGTGTTTACCAAAGGCGGTCCTGCTGAACGTTTCGGTGGTGTGCGTATGATGGGTAACAACAACACTTTACAAAACTCTACGTTCTACTACTTCAACCACGCTTACGAATACCAACCGGACGAACGTCGCTCGGAATACCCGAAATACTTGTGGGTTTCACTTTGGGGTAAAGATGGCAAGGTGATCAATAACCGTTTTGAAGGTAAGCAAAAGCGCGGCACTTTGATTGGTGTACAAAAAGATGACACACCAGATAACCACCTTATTGCTAACAACATTTTCTTGGACCAAAAGCCAAATCAGTTCAATGAATTCGACATCAAAGATGCGATTCGTTACAACGGCAACAGCTGGGAAGCGATTCGAATTGGTGATTCAAAATCTTCTCAGTGGGCATCAAACTCTAAGTTCACCAATAACCTACTGATTGATATGGATGGTGAACGCGAGCTGATTTCGATTAAGTCAGGTGGCAATGAAATCTCTGGCAATACTATCTTTGAAAGTGCGTCTCTGATTTCTCTTCGTCACGGTAAAGCGAACGTAGTGAAAGACAACGTGATTCTAGGTAACGAAAAACTACTTACTGGCGGTATGCGTATTTACGATGAAGACCACGTGATAGAGAACAACTACATCACTGGCACGCGTGGTCGTGATGGCAAAATTGAAGGCAATGCGGATCTACGTGGCGGCATCGTAATCAATACGGGCATCATTGATGTGGCAAACGGCGAGAAGCTCGACCAAGCAGTGAAAGGCAAAGAGCTCAACAAGCAATGGACACCAAAGAACATCACCATTCGTAACAACACCCTTGTAGATACGGAATGGGGCATTGTCTACGGCAACCAAACGCACCGTGTGAGCCTGTTCAACAACAGTGAAGTGAAAAACATTTTCGCTGGCGTAGATGTTCATTTCGATAGTAACGTGGTTGATAACCATCAGCAAAAGCAATTCGTCAGTGTACGTGCGACAGAAGAGTTACCGCTGGTCAATCCTACCTACAACAACGAAGTGTACGTTGGCACGGTGACTAACGCAGAGCAAATCGCTTCTTACTCAGTAGAACTACCGAAGAGCGAGCAAGCAAAAGGCTTTACCCAATACCAAGGCGTTGGTGCGGATACGAGCAAGCTGTCTGTAGTAACGGCAGAAACAGCTGGTCCTGATTACCTCCTTGCAAATACCCAAAAGTAATTCTGCTTTAGAGTTTGCTTCCAGTCTGGTGATACAAGCCAGACTGGTTTCCCTCTCCTTTCACCAGTAACCCCACAATAACTGAAGAAAATTTCACCACCCTACTGTCTCCCAAGATTGAGTTGTGGTTTAATTGTATGACAATTATAAAACTCTTTTCTTTTGCTGCGGATACACTCATGGATGCTGTTTTACATCAGTTGCAATTCTCGTTATCGATCACTGGTCCCATCTGCTTAATGCTGGTTTTGGGCGTTGTCTTCAAACGCATAGGACTTATCAACGACAACTTTATCGAAATCGGCTCTAAACTGGTGTTTCAGGTCACGCTGCCTGCGATGTTGTTCTTAAGTATCGTCGTCTCCGAGCACGATTTCTCCGCGGCTAGCGGCTTCGTCAATTACGGTATTGTTGCCAGCATCGCGTTTTTCATTTTCACCTATGTTTCCGTCAAGCTGTTCTTCAAATCGTCACCCGATCAAGGCGTTTTAATCCAAGGTGGCTTTCGCGCCAATACGGGCATCATCGGCATTGCGTATGTGGCGAATGCTTACGGTTCACAAGGTGTGGCGCTGGCTGCACTTTATGTTGCGGTAACCACCTTTATCTATAACGTACAAGCGGTAATTTGTTTGTCTCCAAAAGGCGCAACGTCTGGATCTCAAGCCGCCAAAATGATGGTGAGAACCTTAACTCGCAACCCGCTGATCATCGCGATCGTCTCTGGCATGGTGTTCTACCTTCTGTCGATTCCTGTTCCAGATGTAGCGATTGATGCTGGTAACTACCTATCGAAGATGACGCTTCCCCTCGCCCTCTTGTGTACCGGTGGCTCACTCGATTTAAGTTTGATGAAGAAAGAGAAAGGGCCGTCTTGGTTTGCCAGCAGCTACAAACTGGTCGTCGCCCCTATCGTGATTACCACAGGTGCATATTTAGTTGGCTTTCGAGGGATTGAGCTTGGCATTTTGTTCTTTATGAACGCTTCTCCCGTTGCGGCGGCAAGTTATGTCATGGCACGCTCTATGGGAGGTAATTCTGTCTTAGCGGCAAACATCATCGCTTTAACGACCGTACTCTCAACAATTACCTGTACATTGGGTATCGTCATTCTTAAGAGTTACAACCTAATTTAATCGGGACATAACCCCAAGTAGGAGAGATCGGCATACGCTTCCCAGCAATTAACCGATATAATGCGCTAAAAAATAAGGATTTCTATAATGAAACTCATCGCATTATGTTTGGGCGTGTGTTTAAGTGTGGTCAGCCTAACGGCAAATGCAGCTTCAACGACTTATGTTCGCTATCAGCACCTCGGGAAAATCAGTTACGGCAAGTTAGTAGAAGACTCAATCTATCCTCTTAAGGGGGACATTTTCTCCGATTCATCACTCTCACCTCGTCAAGTTTCCGTTGATGATGTCAGTCTGCTGCTTCCGACTAAGCCAGAAAAAGTGTTCATCGTTCAAGCGAAAAAACAAGCAGATAAGGCGAAGAAAAGTGATTATCAGTTTTTCTTTAAACTGCCTTCAGCGTTAATTTCTACCGGCGCTCCAATCCAAGTGCCATCTGATGCCGATAACATCGAGTATTCAAGCTCCCTCGTGGTCGTGATAGGAAAGCAAAGTAAGAACATCGATACTAAGCAAGCGTCAGCCGCTATATTTGGACTCACCGTTGGGGGCGATCTTACGGAAACAAACTGGCTGCAGCATGATGCCCATTCGCTAAGAGCAAAAAGTGCAGACGGTTTTGCCCCAATTGCGAATGAGATCGTTCGCGGACTCGATTTCACCCAGATTCATGTTTCTTCGCAAATCAACGGTAAAGCCATTAACAATGACGCCTTTGCTGAAATTACCTATTCTCCAGCAGAAATCGTGAGTGAACTCAGTCAGTATTTCACACTCAAACCGGGCGATTTAATTTACATCGACTTACCAACTCACACAGTTGAAGTGAAAGATAACGATGTCATTTCTGTTTCACTCAATGGCATCATTAAAGTTGAAAACAAAATTATGTTTTAACCAATACAAAAAAGCCGAACTGCAGTCACTGTTCGGCTTTTTATTTTGCGCGACATGAATCCTCTTACTGATTCGGCACGCCATTAAGAAACTCTTGAAAGCTCGGTGCTCGTACTCGGCTCAGTACCTTCCTCATGTCTTCCATCAAGCTGTCATCAGACCAATCGACACGAATATCGATCGGCGCATGAGTATAACTTTCTATACGAAGAGAGGCAGAATAGGTACCGCGCTTATCCCCTCCCGCTTCCAATGCGGCTTCTAGTGCAGAAATAAGCACTTCTGCTAGCGTTGCCTCATAGTTATCACGATATTGCGGTTTGCCCCCGGCTCTCACTTGCTCAGCATTGAGCACAGTCTGAGCTAGGAACGAATCTGCAAACGCCTCAATAACCGCATCACTTTCAAGCATGTTTCCGGCAACCGCCAAATCTTGAAGTGCTATAGAGCCGACGTACGCGATGTTCTCTTCGCCGTTTATAAACGCGGTATGGCCATGTTTGTCCATTACCATACATTGGCGCTTGGCGAATTCCGTATCACCTTCTTTCAAACGGTCAATCACCTCATGACAAGACAGTCCTTGAGATAACCATCGCTTGGCATTGTCTGCATACCAAGGATTGGTAAACAAACCTTGAGTTGCACAGGCGCCAATTCCACGCCAACTGTGGTTCACATAACCACCAACGGCAACGCCGCCAGTGGCTGTGATGGAAGCCGATAATCCCGTTTCAGGATTAACATGAATAAGTGAAATCGTCATAGATTCTCGATATAAAAAGACGTTAGTAGCCGACCATTTGTCCAATAAACAGCGCCAACCAACACAAGGCGTAAACAAATACCATGAATGGCATAATTGCCTTTAACCACTGCTCGTAAGAGACGCGACCCAGCGCCAACATGGCTAGCGTACCACCAGAAGTTGGTACAATAAGGTTGGTAAGACCATCACCAACTTGAAATGCAGTGATCATAAGCTGACGGCTCATGCCAGTAAGATCTGCAACAGGAATTAGGATCGGCATGGTCACCATCGCTTGACCAGAACCCGATGGCACAAATAGGTTGATCACACCTTGCACCACACTTGCGACAATCGCAGAGATAGCAATCGGCATATCTTGGATAAGTGAGCTTAGCGCGTTAACGATGGTATCGATGATTTGCGCTTGGTCGAGAATGATTTGAATCGACGCCGCAACACCAATCACCAATGCACCTGCGGTTACACCCGATGCACCTTCCATCATTTGCTTCACAATGCCATTCGCACTTAAACCGTTCACCGCACCGATCACAATCGCCATCAATAAGAACAAGCCTGCGATCTCGTTGATGTACCAACCATTGGCAAATACGCCGTAGAGCATCACTCCTAGGCCCGCTAGGAATACGCCCAGCGTCAGTTTGTCTTTCTTCTCTAGGTGGTATTCTGAAAGATCTTTACTTAAGCCCTCTGCTGAATCTGGCTCTTTAAACTCCATCTTAGCCACACGAGTACAGATGTAGTAAGACAGCAATGCAAGAGAGGAAATTACCATCGCTGCACGCAACCAAGCGCCCGAGAAAGTAGGCAGTTCAGCAATACCTTGAGCCACACCTACGGTATAAGGGTTGATTGGTGACAGTGCAAAGCCTACACCGATACCGCCCACTGCCATTACCGTACCAACAAGGCTGGAGTAACCAACCGCAGCAGAAATCAGAACCGCAACCGGAACGAGTGCGATGTTGTTCTCAAAGCCTACCGCCACGCCAAAGAAACCGTAGATAAAGGTGCCGATTGTGATGATCAGATTACGGTTCTTCACGCCGGCTTTGTTTACCGCCACACCAATCGCGTTCTCAAGCGCACCAGTGCGTTGCAAGATGTGGAACAAACCACCTGCAATAAATACGATGAACAGGTAAGGTGCCGCGCTGATCAAACCTTTCGGAATCGCGACAAAAATGTCAAAGAAATGCACCGCAGGTACATCACTCAGATAAGCAAATGAGTTAGGGACAACGGTAGTACGACCGTCCACCACAACACGTGAGAACTCCCCGGCAGGCACAACAAAAGTCAGTAGATACGTTGCCACCAAAATCATAAAGATCAGGACCATTGGGTCCGGCATACTCTTGTACCAAGCCTTCTTCTCTGTTGTCTCCATCTTTTTTGTCATATCCATAACAAAATCTCTCCTTAGTATAGGAATGAAAACCCATTGGTATGAGCCTTCACGTTCACAAGCTAAAACCAAGTCTTGGTTTTGAAAGTAAAAAAGAGGATGAACCCCCACCCTCTCTTGTGTTATTTCGCTTTTATTGGTGTTTCATCAGCATGCAGAAATGGTTCAGAACCTCGACTGCTGCTACTAGGTCTTGTTGTAAAATCGCTTCATCAGGATGATGGCTAACCCCGCCCGTACAACGCATAAACAACATCGCAATATCCGTCAGCTCACACACAGCCAGACCATCATGACCCGCGCCACTGAATAGATGTTTGGTGTCAATATTGGATAGTGCGATCGCTTGAGTAAGTGCCGAAGAAAGTGAATCAGAACAGGTGACAGCAGCTTGCTCATAAGTTTGTTCGTGGTGATACGCGAGGTTGTATTGCGCCATCAAGGTTTGAATGTTCTCCAGCATTTCTTTTCGTGCGGCAATGCGAGAGGCATCATTTGGAGAGCGCAGTTCGATAGTGATGTCCGTCTGCTGAGGAATCACATTCACACCATTTGGGAAGTTGGCGATTTTACCTACGACGCCCACTAGGTCGTCTTCACGTTTGCACAGTTGGTCAAACATATGAATGACCTGAGCTGCCCCAACTAGCGCATCTTGACGCATGTCCATTGGCACTGTGCCTGCGTGTCCGGCTTTGCCAACAATCGACAAAGTATGACGCTCAATCCCAGTGATGGCAGTAACCACACCGACCGGCAAGTTCGCTTGTTCAAGCTGTGGCCCTTGCTCAATATGCAGTTCCACAAAGCCCAACACCTCTTCTTTGTCGTAAGCGTCTTTTCCGATCTGATCTGGATGGCAACCAAACGACGTTAACGCTTCACGCATGGTCACGCCGTGGGCATCTCGCGCATCCAGCACACTTGGGTCAAACGTCCCAGATATCGCTTTTGAGCCAAGCAGTGTCGATTGGAATCGAGTGCCCTCTTCATCGCTAAAGGCAATCACATCAATATTGAATGGGAATTCGAATTTCTGTTGATGAAAATAGTGAATCAACGCAACTGGTAGAATCACACCCAAAATGCCATCGTATTTACCACCATTTGGCACCGTGTCTTGGTGAGAGCCAAAAATCAGTGTCTGGGCATTTGGATTTGGGCTATGGTAGCGACCAATAAGATTTGCAGCATTGTCCATGCGCACTTCCATACCAGACAGCAACATCCACTCACGCAGTTTTTCATTCGCGTTTGCGTGCTCTTCACTGGCACACAAGCGAGTAACACCTTCGCTATCTGGGTCTTGGGTTTGGCTGCATTGAGCAATATCTTCCAACCACTCCCACGCTAGGCTGGCAGTTTCTACAAATTTTTCCATCTTGAATCGCTCTTTTTCTAACCATGTTCATTTTTAATTTATCATGATAAATATCAAATGAAAGACATTTATCATGATAAATAGACTTTTTTGTGAGAGCGATTCGATCGATAATCGGATGGTTTCATAATCAACAACCCGTACTTTTTCCAAAAAAAGAAACGTAGAAAACAGGTGACATCCTTTGAATTTCCTTCAGAATTCAATAGGGTCTGTTAACCTTTCGTGCTGATTTTTTCAGCGAATTGTTGGGTGTTTATACAAGGCAGAGACTTTGATGTGTAGTTAGCCTACATGAGCAGTCGATAACAAAGTAGAAATGGCCAACAAACGCTGCCCAAAGGGTTCGGGCTAGGCGCCCCCGCAAAATCGTTTTATGCTTTGTTAAGGAGTATTTGCTTAGAGTGACTAGGCGGCACACTCCTTGCCTCGCCTAAAACGACTTTATCTCGAACAAAATTTAACCACGAAAGATCAACAGACCCTAGATACCGCGAGAAAAACCAGCGAGGATAATGTGGCAAGCAGCGCAAAAGGACGTAGAACTCAACAATTAGCCGAATCGATCAAAGCATGGATTGTCGATCAAGCTTTACAACCCGGCGATCGTCTCCCAAGCGAAATTGACGTGATGGAAACTTTTGATGCGTCAAAAAGCACAGTACGTGAAAGCATGCGTATCTTAGAGGCTCAAGGTATTCTCTCGACCAAGACTGGGCCAAAAGGCGGTGTGTTTGTTAGCGAAATGAGTGAGAACAAAGCTCAGGCACTACTGAGTAACTACCTGTTCTTCAAAGACGTTTCAATTTCTGATCTGTACCAGATCCGCTTATCTCTGGAACCAGAGATCGCAGCATCATTGGCGGGCACATTGACCGATGAGCAACTTGCTCGTCTCGATCAGCAGATCGATAAGTACCAGACGCCACCGGAAGATGTGTATCAAGAGCGCGAACACCACATTGCATCGATTGAGTTTCACAGCCTCTTAGCGAGCTATTCTGGCAACGAGCTGCTGAAGTTTGTGGTTCGCTTTACTGCGCAAATGCTTACCGAGCTAACGATTTATCGCAAACTGTATGAACCGGGCAACCACAAGCTGTGGCAAACGGGTGTGCAAAGCCAACGTGCACTGGTTGAAGCATTGCGTAAAAGTGACGCATCAAAAGCCAAGCAAGTGATGGAACAACACATGCTGACCGCGCATCAATTGATGAAGAAACAAGAAGCTGAAGTGGCGAACCGTTTTCTCACAGAAAGCTAATTGGCTCGCCATCGTTTGAAATGCTGAATTAAGCGTGATTGGCTAAGGTCATTTTACGCACCAAACGGAAGAATTCATCGGATTCTTCTTCCGTCAGGCAAGAGAAGAAATCTTGCTTGAGGTTAGTCATGATGCGGTGCACTTTGCGTACCGCTTCTACCCCTTCTTTTGTGAGTGTTAGAATCTTTAATCTCTGATTGGTTTCGCTCTTAGAGACTTGTACAAAGCCACGCTTTTCTAAGTTGTCCACCATGCGTTTTGCGACACTTCGCTCTGTTAGTACCGCATCCGCCAATTCTTGCTGACTCATCGGTTGAAACTCTTCCAACGCGGCCAAGGCACTCGCCATTTCCAACGTCATCAAGTTCTGACGCGATAACTCTGCTTGTGCACGATTACGGAATGTTCGATGCATCACACCACACACAAACATTGGGCTTTGATCCAACACGGATATCGGAGAAATCTTCTGATCTTTCATATTGCCTGTTCTACTTTCGGCTTTTTTTCAATTGGATAGTCTGGTGTTTGCAAGAGATTCCCGACTGCGCTCCTTCGTCGCTTTCGGGAATGACGAGAAACATAACCGAGAGAGCAACACCCCGTCATTCCGACGAGCCTAAGCGAGATCAGGAATCTAATTGCCGCACGCTCTTGGCTCAATATTTCTCATCAAGCCACAATACTCGGTAAGCAGATTCTAAATCACACTCGTCCCTCGCTATTCAGAATGACGAGAAACATAACCGAGAGAGCAACATCCCGTCATTCCGACGAGCCTAGGCGAGATCAGGAATCTAATTGCCGCACGCTCTTGGCTCAATATTTCTCATCAAGCCACAGCACTCGGTGAGCAGATTCTGAATCACACTCGTCCCTCGCTGTTCAGAATGACGAGAAACATAACCGAGAGAGCAACACCCCGTCATTCCGACGAGCCTAAACGAGATCAGGAATCTAACGGCCACACGCTCTCACTCAATATTTCACATCAAGTCACAGCACTCGGTGAGCAGATTCTGAATCACGCTCGTCCCTCGCTGTTCAGAATGACGAGAAACATAACCGAGAGAGCAACACCCCGTCATTCCGACGAGCCTAAACGAGATCAGGAATCTAACGGCCACACGCTCTCACTAAATATTTCACATCAAGTCACAGCACTCGGTGAGCAGATTCTGAATCACGCTCGTCCCTCGCTGTTCAGAATGACGAGAAACGTAACCGAGAGAGCAACATCCCGTCATTCCGACGAGCCTAAGCGAGATCAGGAATCTAACGGCCACACGCTCTTGGCTCAATATTTCTCATCAAGCCACAGCACTCGGTGAGCAGATTATGAATCATGCTCGTCCCTCGCAGTTCAGAATGACGAGAAACATAACCGAGAGAGCAACACCCCGTCATTCCGACGAGCCTAGGCGAGATCAGGAATCTAATTGCCACACGCTCTCACTCAATATTTCACGTCAAGCTAAGGCTCTCGGTGAGCAAATTCTGAATCACGCTCGTTCCTCGCTGTTCAGAATGACGTAAAAATTAAACTTAAAACCCAAACTATCCAATTGAATCCAAAAATAAAGGACGCCGAAGCGCCCTTTTCTGTACTTATTAGCAATAGTATAACTTAGTCTTTAGCGCTAAGTCCTACTCTTGGCTTGCCGTTGGCTGTGAAGTAGATTCCACTTGCTCTTTTTGAGCCTCTTTTCTTGCGCGGCGGTCGAACAAACGCTCAACCACAACGAAGAACACAGGCACGAAGAAGATACCAAGCAAGGTCGCACTTACCATACCACCAAGTACACCCGTACCTACCGCGTTCTGACCCGCAGAGCCTACGCCCGCACTGATCGCTAGTGGCACTACACCAAGACCAAACGCAAGCGAGGTCATGATGATAGGACGAAGACGAACACGTACCGCGTGCAGCGTTGCTTCAATCAAGCCTGCGCCTTTCTCGTAGTATTCCTTGGCAAATTCGACGATAAGGATCGCGTTCTTCGTTGCCAGACCAACAGTGGTCAACAAGCTAACTTGGAAGAATACGTCGTTATCCATACCGCGAGTCATTACTGCAAGTACCGCACCTAGCACACCTAGAGGCACTACAAGCACAACCGCGAATGGTACTGACCAGCTCTCGTACAGTGCTGCTAGTACAAGGAAGACAACCAGAATCGACAGCGCGTAAAGCATTGGCGCTTGGTTACCAGACAGACGTTCCTCGTAAGAGATACCGTTCCAGTTCACCGTAAAGCCAGGAGGCAGTTTTTCTACCATGGCTTCGATTTCTGCCATCGCTTCACCAGTACTTACGCCTGGAGCCGCGCCACCTTGGATGTTCATCGCTGGTAGACCGTTAAAGCGTTGCAATAGCGGAGAACCGTAAGTCCACTCGCCCGTTGCGAATGCCGAGAATGGCACCATTTCACCCTGTGAGTTACGCACGTACCATGAGTCGAAGTCTTTCGGCTGCATGCGGTGTTCAGCATCACTTTGCACCATTACCTTTTTCACGCGTCCGCGGTCGATGTAATCGTTGATGTACGCACCACCCCATGCCGAAGCTAGGATTTGGTTTACATCGTTAATGCTCACATCAAGCGCTCGCAATTTCACGTGGTCGATATGCACTTGGTACATCGGTGCATCTGCCTGACCGTTTGGACGCACACCCACCAGTTTCGGGTTTTGTGCTGCCATACCTAGGATTTGGTATTGAGCCGCTACAAGCGCTTCATGACCGTTACCGGTTGAGTCTTGTAGATAGAAGTCGAAACCGGTCGCGTTACCCAACTCTTGAATCGCCGGTGGCGCAAATGCAAACACCATTGCTTCTTTAATGGTTGAGAAGTACCCCATCGCACGACCTGTTAGCGAAGCCGCATCCGAACCCGGTGCTTCACGTTCTGACCAATCTTTCAGACCGATAAACGCCATACCCATGTTCTGACCTTGACCCGCGAAGCTGAAGCCCGCAACCGAGAAGACAGATTTAACATTGTCTTTCTCTTCTTCAAGGAAGTAGTTACGGACTTTTTCTAGTGTCTTTTCAGTCTGCTCTTGAGTCGAGTTCGGTGGCAAAATTGCCATTGAGAACACGGTACCTTGGTCTTCATCCGGTAGGAACGACGTCGGTAGGTTCATGAACAACCAACCTGCGCCGGCACTCATTGCCGCGAATACCAACAGCATACGACCAGTGCGTTTCAGCATTTTCGCTACGCCCGCTTCGTAACCCGCCGTTGCTGCATCAAACTTACGGTTGAACCAGCCAAAGAAGCCTTTCTTATCCGAAAATTCTGCATCGCCTTTCTTCAGTAAACTCGCACAAAGTGCCGGAGTAAGAATGATCGCCACCAATACCGATAGCGTCATCGCCGCTACGATGGTGATAGAGAACTGACGGTAGATAACACCAGTTGAGCCAGACATGAACGCCATCGGTACGAATACCGCAGACAGCGTCAAACCAACACCCACGAGTGCGCCAGTGATCTGCCCCATTGACTTCTTCGTTGCTTCTTTTGGATCGAGACCGTCTTCGTGCATTACACGTTCCACGTTCTCTACCACAACGATCGCATCGTCCACCAGCAAGCCGATTGCCAGAACCATCGCAAACATGGTTAAGGTGTTAACACTAAAGCCTGTCGCGTAAAGGATCGCAAACGTACCCAGCAATACCACTGGAACCGCAATCGTTGGGATGATCGTCGCACGGAAGTTCTGCAAGAACAGGTACATGATCAAGAATACCAACACGATCGCTTCAAGCAGTGTCTTGATTACCTCTTTGATCGACGCATCAACGAATGGCGTTGTCTCAAACGGGTAAGCGATCTTCAAGCCATCAGGGAAAGTCGCACTTAGCTGACCAAGACGTTCTTTTACTGCTTCTGCCGTTTCTAGCGCGTTCGCACCAGTACCAAGCGAGATACCAAGACCTGCCGCTGGGAAACCGTTGTACTGACCTTTGATGTCGTAGCTTTCTGCGCCGCGCTCAACACGTGCCACGTCTTTCAGGTAAACGTTTGAGCCGTTCGCTTCTGATTTCAGAATGATGTTTCTGAATTCAGCCACGCTGGTTAAACGGCTTGCTGAAGAAATGGTTGCGTTAAGCAACTGACCTTTTTGCGCAGGCGCTGCACCCAACTGACCAGAAGAAACCTGTGCGTTCTGTTCACGAATAGCGTTCGCGACGTCGATTGCAGTAAGGTTGAACTGAGTCAGTTTGAATGGGTCTAGCCAAACACGCATTGCGTATTGAGAACCAAACGCTTGCACTTGACCTACGCCCGTTACACGGCTGATCGGATCTTGAATATTAGTAACAACAAAGTCACCGATGTCGTTTTCTGTAAAGTCCGGGTCTTCAGAGTAAACCGCCACAACCATCAAGAATGAGGTGTTAGATTTGTTTACAACGATACCTTGGCTTTGTACTTCCATCGGAAGAGATGTCATCGCCAATTGCAGTTTATTCTGCACCTGAACTTGCGCGATATCTGGATCGGCTTCGCTATCAAAGGTCAGCGTGATGGTGGCATTACCAAACGCATCACTGCTTGAGTTTAGGTAGCGCAGGTAGTCCAGACCCGTCATGTTTTGCTCGATAACCTGAGTTACTGAGTCTTCTACGGTTTTCGCAGAAGCACCAGGGTAACGAGCACTGATTGAGATCGTGGTAGGTGAAATCGTTGGATATTGAGAAACTGGCAAGTTGAACAAAGACATTACGCCCGCCAACATAGTCAGAATCGCAAGTACCCAAGCAAATACCGGACGATCGATAAAGAATCGTGCCATGATTAAGCCTGCTCACCTGATTGAATAGTTACTGGATTACCCGGTTGGATCATCTGTAGACCGGTTGTGATGACTTTATCACCCACTTTCAGACCGTCAGTAATACGCCACTGGTTACCAATAGACTCCGCCGTTGTTACCGGAGTTATTGTTACCTTGTTGTCCGCACCCACTGTCATTACTGAGGCTTTGCCCGTTGCGTCACGCGTAACTGTGTTCTGCGGGATAAGAATCGCCACTGGGTCCACACCTACTGTTACCGTTGCGCGCACAAACATACCCGGTAGCAATAAGCCATCTGGGTTCGCGAATTCTGCACGTAGCGTTACGCTGCCAGTACTTTCATCTACATTCACTTCGGTAAACTTCATAATACCTTTATGCGCATACGTCGAACCGTCTTCAAGCGTTAGTGTTACTTGAGCGGATTCGTCTTTTTGCAAGTGACCTTGTGACATCGCTGCTTTCAAACGGAGTAGCTGAGCAGAAGATTGCACGATATCAACATTGATTGGGTCTAGCTGTTGGATAGTCGTTAGCGTCGCCGCTTGGTTTGCCGTTACTAGCGCACCCGCCGTTACGTTAGACTTGCTGATCACACCGCTGATTGGCGCTTTCACTTGTGCGTAAGAAAGATTGATCTTCGCTGTATTGATCTTCGCTTTCGCTACCAACACTTGCGCTTTCGCTTCTTTGTACGCTGCTTCTGCTTCATCGAGATCTTGTTGGCTGATCGATTTCTTCGTAATCAACGCGCGGTAACGACGAACTGTTGAGTACGTCGATTCTTCCGAAGCTTGAGCACGGATCAATTCCGCTTCTGCACTTAATAGGTCTGCTTGGAACGTAGAATCGTCGATCTGGTAAAGCGATTGACCTTTCTCAACCACACCACCCTCTTCAAAATTGCGCTCAGAAATAATACCCGTTACCTGTGGGCGAACTTCTGCCTCTTTAAACGCTCGGCTACGACCAGGCAATTCTACCGTTAACGCTTGGCGAACCGGTTCAACCGTCATTACCGTCACTTCTGGTGTCGGCGCTGGACCACCTTGTGCTTGTCCTTCTTGGCTCTGTTCACACCCGACCAATAATAGGCTCGACGCAATCAAGAGCGATAGCGTGGTTCTACGTGTCATGAAAATTCTCTCTTCCTAACTAAAAAACGTGACTCAATAAAAAGTCAGCAAATATTAGTCGGGATGATAATTACTCAATGTTGTACATACAACAAAATTTACCGCTCTTTACGATAGACAAAAATGTTTGTTCTAAAGCTGTTATTGATCTCTCAATTTGAGCGCTTTTCTATTGGAAAAATAAATTTTCTGTGAGCAATTGAAATTGGATTTTTCTTAAGAAAAACAGGAGAAAAGAGTAGACAAAACCAGAGAATTCGTGACAAAGAAAGTCAACAAAAAATCATATTGGAGAGAAATTAATATAAGCAGAGCATAAACTGAAATGATAACAAAATGGCATTGAATTTCATTTACAACTGATTAACATTGAATCATAAGCTGAACATTTACGCTTCGCTTTGTGTAATTATCTTTCAAATATAACCATTGATTTCCTTTTTTAAATCCCTATAATTCGCTCCCCCTACACACCCTAACATACGAAACACGTTGGTTATGAGTAACAATAACTCTTTAGTATTAGGGAATTACCTTTGGGACAGGACGACTCACTATTTACACCCATCTCCTTTGAATGGCAAAACAGAAGAACAAGAGACGGTTAAGCTAACTAATAAGCAAAAAGCGTTGTTAAATTGCCTTGTTGATGCGTATCCAAACACGATCAGCAATAAAGAGATTATTCAGCAGGTTTGGGGCTATGAGCATATCTCACAAGAGAGCTTGCCGCAGCTGATTAATCGCACCCGACGCACATTAGAAGATAACGAAAAGACCATTCTGGTTAATACCCCTGGGGTTGGCTACTCCCTCAGTTTTGAATTTGCTCCAGACGAGCCAGTTTCACAGCCAATGACCAAGCCAGAAGAGTGCGAACTCAAACCCGTCAGCAAGCAAAACACAAAACTATGGAATGCGCTTTTTATAGTAATGCTGTTAGTCACCCTCTTTAACCTTTGGGAAACCGGGAATGCTCTTTATTACAAGCACGACTTTGAGCAGGTACTAAAAGCCAAAGCTTACCCAGAAATAAAACGTTCCGATGACGGAAAAACAATAGTGACAATTAACAACCATGAATGCATTTATCACAAAGATCAGCTTTTACTTCAATGCCCGTAAATTCAAAGTATTGATAGCATTAGTTGTGTTCAACGGCATTCTCTTGTTCACTGCACATCAATCAAAAGTACAACTGTTTGGCAAAGTAGAAGCGATGCAATACAGGTGGACGACCTATACTCTACTCTATAAGGACTACCTTGAGAGCCGTCTTCATTACTCTGCTATTGATGCCGCGGAAACAAAGTTTCAGGCAATGGACTATAAGTACGAATATTCAAAGTCTAAGGGAAACGAGTACATCGTATTGGGCTATGAAGAGCCGGTGACCATACGCCACAATCGTGTTTTCTATCTGGATGATCAATGCAGTCTGGTTTTCTTTGGTAAGGCAAAACGAACCTTAAAAAATATGACATTCCGCTGCTTATACTGAGAAGATTGCAATCGCTGTTAGAGCATAAAAACCGAGCTGAATAATTTCAGCTCGGTTTTCTTTTATTTCGAAACAACAGGAAAGTGTTTGTTAAGAAACGCCATCACGTGCGGAACATACTTCTGGGAATCAAATATCGGCGCACTATGCCCCACTCCTTCTTCAATCCACAACTGGTTCTCAATGTTATTCTCATCCAATTTAGCTTTGAGTAGTTCGCTTTGTGACAAAGGAACACGCTTATCTATCGTTCCATGTAACTGGATAAACGGCGGCGTTTTGTCGTTAACATAGGTCGTTGATGATGCCTGCTTGGCGATTTCAGGAATGGCACTTGGCGTGTCACCTAAAAAGCGAGACACCGATGATTTCTTACTCGCACTCTTTCCCCCCTTACTGCCTAGCGCTAACAAATCAGTGGGACCAAAAAAACTCACAACCGCTTTCACCTGATATTTGGGCTTCACATAAAATGAGATGTCGCCGTGCGCATTCGTCGTTCCAATCAAGCCCGCTAAGTGTCCACCCGCAGAGCGCCCCATCATCACTACGTTATCTGCCGCAATATGGTATTGCTTCGCATGATCATGAAGGAAGTTAATAGCATCATTGATGTCTTGCACTGGCGCCGGAAATATAGCCTCGCCGCTCAAACGGTAATCGACTGAAGCAAGCGCATAACCTTTCTCGATGACTGATTGCAATAACAGTGGGTTCTTAGTAGGTATCGCATCCTTACTCCCGCGCTTCCAAGCACCACCATGAACCCAAACCAAAAGTGGATAAGGTTGCTCACTGTGCACTTTCGGTTTATAGAGATCGAGCTTAATCTCTCGACCTTTAACGGTTTTAAACACAATATCTTTGTCAACGACAGCACTTTCTAAGGTGTTTGCCTGTACATTTACCGTCAATATGCTGAGTGAAATTGCACTAAGCAAAGTCATGATTTTCTTCATTGATTTTAAGTCCACCATTAGAACGATGCTTCTGCAGCAACCCAGTATCGACGACCATCTTCAACATAGCCATATTCATCGTATGTTGTTTCCGCATCGAATAGGTTGTAGATACCTGCCATCAGCTTAAATTGGCGATTGATTTGCCAGTTACCACCAAAGTCAACATAAGTAATTGACGGAGCAGAGGCATTTCTTGAATCCACAGTAATTGGGTCGGATTCTTCGCTGCGATAAGACACACGAACCCACGAGTTAATATTGTCACGAATCGCCCAATCTGCGTTCAGCGCAACCAAATGCTCTGGAGCTTGTGTTAACGGCTGACCTTTATCTTCACCTGACTTTTTCTCACTATAGGTATAAGTGTAAGTGGCACCGACATTGATCGTTTCAGTCACGCCTTTGTTAATCGAGCCTTCCGCACCATACGTGATAGCATCTTCAATATTTACATACGTTGCATCGCATGCACGTCCAGTACAGCTTGGATCGAGGTTAATCGTGTCGATCTTGTCTTTAAAATCGTTGTAAAACACAGTCAAACTGGAGTTCAAATCATTCACTCCGGAGTAATACATGCCTAACTCAGTGTTGACGGAAGATTCAGGTTTCAAGTCTGCATTGCCATAAACTTCACATTTACCGTTACAGCTTTCTTGCACCCAATCTTCCTCCATTTCCGTCAAACTTGGTGCGCGATACCCCGTTGAAACACCACCTTTCATTGTCCATTCTGGATTAAGAGTCCAAACACCGTACACACGCGGACTAAAGTGTGAGTTAAACTGCTCGTTGTCGTCGTATCGTAAACCCAATGTGAGCGCAAAGTTGTCTGTCAGGTACCATTCATCTTCGGCAAATACCGACCATTGCGAGTTCTTAAAAACAAAATCACCGTTATCCAGTTCTTCACTTTCAAATGCAGCACCGATTGAAATGTAATGCATACCAAATGCCTTGGACCATTGAGTATTGGCGTTGATGTTTTGCACTTCTAAACCGCGCCCTATATTTTCAACCGTTTCAGTGCTGATGTATGAAGAACCAGTTACAGATTCATAGTTAGCATCATGTGCAATACCAACCGATTGACGGTTATTGTTGGTCGCAGAGCTCCTAGTCCTCGACTTTCCTTCCGTGTTCACTCGCTCTTGATCGTGATGAGTGTAATCAAGGGTGAATGTATCTTCTTCCGTTGGAGTGAAATACACAGATGCACGGTAGTTCTCAAGCGTTTTACCGCCGTTTGCATAAAGTATTTCGTCTTCAATACGCTCTTGAGACATCCCTGAAATCGCAGTGCTCACCAAGCCATCAATCAAAGGACCTGCGAGGTACATTTCTCCTTGATAGAAATTGCCTGACTTACTGTTTTCTTGTAGCGTTGCTTCCGCGCGCAGACTACCTGTCCACTCTGGAAAATCTTTGCGTGTAATAATGTTGATCACACCACCGATGGCATCTGAGCCATACAAAGTCGACATTGGACCACGCACTACCTCAATACGCTCAATCGCATTTAGCGGTGGTAACCAATCCTGCTCAAAGCCTCCCCCGCTACTAACCTGCGTTTCACGACCAGATTGCTTACGTCCGTCAACGAGAATTGCGGTGTAATCTGAAGGCATGCCACGCAAGGAGATCTCTTGGCGAGAACCGCCACCAGTGATAACAACACCCGGTATGTCTTTCAGGGCATCGGTTAGATCTTTATAAGAACGGTTTTCGATTTGCGCGCGGTCAATCACACTAATCGACGCAGGAGCTTCCAACGTAGATTGCTCATACCCAGAAGCCGTCACCACCATGGTTTCCATGATGGTGTGGTCTTCAGTTATTTGAGAATCAGCAAAAGAAACAAGAGGGAGTGCCGCTGAAATACCTGCGGTAACGTTTACCGCAGTGCGACAATTAAAAGGGATATTCTTGAGCATGTTTGATAACTAATTTTATTTACAACTGATAATTGTTATCAATTAAACTCTCATTACCCTATGCTTTCAATCAATACAGTATGCACGACATCGAATCTTACTATGCAGGATCTGCAACGTTGATTCACAATACTCAACCAAGCATTTATGCATGCATTTCGTTATCTTCGAACAACTCGTTGAATAACTCACGGATCCAAATACACATTGGGTCATCATGAAAACGCTTATGCCAATACAAATACACTTGTGAGAAATCCAAACGTAGTGGTTCTGGCACTTCGCGTGTGATTAGGCGTTCATCCTGACAAGCCGCTTCGGCGAATGGCGTCGGTAAATGAAAGATAATGTCCGTCTCCGCCGCAATACTCGGCGCTGATGTGAAGTTAGTAAGTTGTACTGGCGCCGACAAACGCTGCTTTTTATCTGCTAAGCCTAACTCAATGAACTTGTGCTCAAATGACAACGTTTTCTCTCCTTGTAGAGAGATTTGACCAAAATGGTAATCACGCAACTTCTCTGCCGTTAAGGCTTCATTGGCAAGTGGATGGTTTCTACTCATTAATAAACGAAAGTCTCGTTTAGCCACGACCTTGCGATAAATATTTTGTTCCGATGTCGGCGGCTCGTGGGAAGAAAGCGAGAAATGCACATCGCCAGACACCAGTTCCTCAAAATGGCGTTTCGGTGTTGTGTCGATACTGACCACAAGATTTGGTGCTCGCTCACGAATGGCAGCAACAAGCTTGGGCATCATAGTGTTGATCTGCGGCTGCAAACCATAGAATCGAACGGTGCCTTCCACCTTCTCTGGTTCGAATGAATTCTTATGCGATAACTTTTCAAGACTAATAATCAACGCAGATATATCTAACTTGATCGCTTCTGCCTTTGGGGTAAGTTCATAGCCAAAGCTCGTACGTACCAATAACTCATCATCAAAAAACACTCGCATCTTTTGCAGTGCTCGACTTACTGAAGACTGACTCGTATTGAGCAGCAAAGCAGTATTCGATACGTGCTTTTCTTCGAGAAGGTATTTAAGAATGTAGAGAGACGTTACGTCAATTTGAGGAATTTGCATAAGCGAAATCTGGCAGCGAAAAGTGAAATTGTAGAGCCAGATTATATGATCGATGTTGTCATGAGTAACAACTTTTCACCAGTTTCAATGATGAATAGAGACTTCCCGCCCCCCGAATAATGGTGCGGGTTCAAACACCTATAGACAAAAAAGCCCCAAACTAAAGGGGCTTTGAGTTACCTAATCTTCCACTTGATTAAACGCGGAACTGACTGACTTGCTTGTCTAACTGTTGCGTCTGTTCTGACAGCATAGACAGTGACTGTTGCGCTTGGCTCACCACATCAACAATCGACGTGCTGCTGTCTGCGATACCTTGAACGTTGCTGTTCACTTCATCACTCACTGAGCTTTGTTGACCTGCTGCTGTCGCAATGTGCGTGTTCATCTCGTTCATACGTGCGATCGCGTTAAGGATTTCAGCCAAAGATTCTGTCGCCAAACCTGCCGATTGAATGGTGTCTTCGCTGCTGGTTTTACTGCCCTGCATCACTTCCACCGCCTGAGCAGCGCCTGCTTGCAGCTTCTCAATCATCGATTGAATCTCGCCCGTGCTCTTTTGCGTGCGGCTCGCTAGGGAACGAACTTCATCTGCCACGACAGCAAAACCACGACCTTGCTCACCAGCACGCGCCGCTTCAATCGCCGCGTTCAATGCCAACAAGTTGGTCTGTTCTGCAATGCCACGGATAACGTCCAATACCGAAGCAATGTTGCTTACGTCATTATCTAGTGTATTGATAACTTGGCTTGCACTTTCAATCTCACCCGCAAGATCACGAATCGCTGCGACTGTTTGCTCCAAAATCACATTGGTATTCGACAGCTCTTCGTTCGCTGTTTGGCTTGCCAAAGCGGCTTCTGTAGCGCTGTCGCTCACGTTGCGACTGGTCACTTGCATTTCATGAACTGCTGCGGCAACAGCTTCGCTATCACGTTGTTGGTGAACTGTTGAATCTGCAATGGTTGAGGTCAACGAATTCAGGTTGTTCATTTCCTGACGCAATGTGTTTGCGCTTTCGACGACTTGTGACACTGTCGCTTGAATTTTAGTCACGAACTGGTTGAAGCCACCGGCAAGTTGACCAATTTCATCTTGTGAGTTGATGCTAATACGTTGGCTCAAATCCCCTTCTCCAGACGCAATTTGCACCATTGCTTCTTTGATGTCGTTGATTGGCTTCACAACAGTTTTTAGCAGTAATACCACCATACCAAGCGCAGCAATAATCACGATTGCGATGCCTGCTTCAAGAATAAGTTCTGCACGGAGCGCCGCTGCTGCGATATCCGTTTTTAGCGTCTTTTGTTTTGCTTCAATCGCATCTTTCACCACATTTAGTTGTTCACGTACCGCACCAAATTGGTGTTCAAATTCCGCTTTGTTTGACTCGTAATAACTTACCCACTGCGATTGTGGCTTGCTGATCATGGTTTCATAGCTTTGCAGCCATTTCTCACCTGTTGATACTAGCTTCTGCACCTCGCTACCATGACTGCGAGGCATTACCCCAGCATCGGACAGTGACATGACTTTTTTCATACGTGGCAGAGCTTTGTATGCGTTGTCTTTGTATTCAAATAGATGGTGGTCAATTTCCGCTTGAGACTGCGCCAGAGCTAAACCTTGAATCGCTGACGTCGCTTGATAAAGGTCGCGATACGCATCTTCAATGGTAAAAAGGCTTGGGGTAACCTGCTCGTTAAGCGTGTCGCTAAGCTCGGTTTGTTTCCACATCGTGAGAACATTCAATACTGAGCTTAAAGTCAGTAATACAATCATCAAAGATAGAGGGAGAACTATCTTTTGCTTGATAGAGAGGTTGCTGAACATGAATAGATACCTTTTGTTATATTGTTCAAATCGCGCCCAATTATAACAAAGAGAAAGCACAAGTAATTTCATATACAGTGCAACGTATTATAATAATTTTTATCTTTACGACTAATATTTTAGATTCAACAAATAATTGAATCTATTGGCTTATCTATAAGGGACCAAGGTCACAAAGACACATCAAGAACTTCTGTCAATACAAGTTGTTTCCCCTTGTTTTGGTTGGAAGATCTCTATCATGGGTTCAATTTGAACATTGCCCCACACGACAAAGCCAAAGCACAATAAGGGGAGCAAGAGATGAATAAGGGATTTGAACGTACCGAGCTTGCCGCGTTGAATCGCTGTGGGTCTGAATACTTTGACGCCTTTTGGTGGGAACTGACCTTCGATCAAACCACGTACGCCAAGTGGCAACATCAATACCGCAGAAAGTAAAAACACGGACAGTGGCATCCAAAAGAACAGTATGTGAACCAGAAGTTCTAATCCCTGCATACCGAACATTTGATAACATTCCGGCGCTTCGGCGACTGCTTGCAGCAGAGGCTCTCCCTTAAGCTTAAACAGCACACCAGCTAGAACGCAAAATACGCCAGCGATAGCGACTCTGATGATCTTTTCTTTTTTGCTGTACTGCGGCGCGTATTCTTTCATGCCCTTGCCTATCAAGATAAAACCGAGAAAGTCAGCTTAATAATGACACGCCAGAGCGCAAATGTATGGGTGACTTTTGGGACGCACAATGGCGAATAATGAAACAGAAAGAAAACAGCCTCAATATCGCTATTGAGGCTGTTGGAAAGTTCATGAGTCCGGTTTAATCGTCGAACAACAAGTTGATTGCAATTGCCATCAAAACTAAGCCTGAGATTGGCAGCAAGACACCCAGTGGTGAGCGCTCGATATAAGGCAGATTCTCTGCAATCAATAAGCCCCACTCAGGTTCTGGCGGCTTAACGCCAAGTCCGATAAAACTCAGAGAAGTCAGGCTGAGCGTAATGTATGGCAAACGTAGAAACGCGTGACGAATCAATGGCGGCAGTACGTAAGGCAACAAGTAGTAACGGAGTACTCGCCACTGACTGGTTCCCCAAATGGGCGCAAGATGTGTGTAAGGCTGCGCTTTGGCTTCCATCAACAAACTTGCACAGTGCGCTGCTAATGGTGCCCACGACACCATAACAATCGCAATCAAGGCGCTGTTTGGGTTCATCCCCGTTAGACCAGCGATCAGCAGACCCGCCACAATGTATGGCACACCTTTGGTGATCTCAATTAAGCCTTGGCTATAACGAGTCACGAAGCCGAGTAGCAAACCAATCACCAAACTTAGGAACGTCGCGATGATGCCCATTTTGATTGTCGACATCATACCGCCGCCAACGCGAGCAAGCAGATCTCGTCCAACCGCATCGGCACCAAACGGTGCAGCAAAGCTTGGCGATTCAAGGCGGGTAAATTGGATGGTGTAAGGATCGCGCATTAACGCCCATCCCGCACAACCAATCAGCAAGACAAAGATTGTCGCACTGACGATACGTTTGGTGGTGCTTTGGGTAAAACGGAACGTGCTGTGGCTGCTGATCAGCTTGCCACTTGTGACACTGTGCCCGAGTAGCCAGCGTTGCAATAAGATGCTCGCACTACTGATCAACATCGAGAACACCAGCAACACCAACAAGCCACCTTGCAGCATCGGCAGATCTTGTGACTTCGCTGCGCCTAAGATTAGTCGTCCGATACCCGGAATGGAGAACACCTGTTCCACAGCAACCGCTCCGCCGGTTAAGCCAATCACCGTCATTGCGATTTGAGGAATCAAGTTACTAACGGCACGCCACAAGGCAAAGCGTAAGATTTGAAACTTACTGACGTTCGCCGATAGCCAAGTGATCACCCAAGGCTCATCTAGTACACGCTTGAGACTGTCATTGAGCAAGCGCCCGAACAAGCCAGCAGCAGGCAATGCCATTGCCAAACTGGGTAGCCAGAGGTTTTGCACGCCTTGCCAACCATAGGGTGGGAACCAACCCAACCAGATGGAAAACACCATGATCAGCAATGAAGCAATCACATATTCCGGCAGTGAGACCAACACCGAACTGAGCGTGTCATGATGCCCCAGACCTTGAGTGACTAAACGATTCTGTTGCCAACGACGCACAGTGTAAAGCACGCTCGCCATGCACATTACAAATGCCATGCCTAACGCTGTAAGCATCAGTAATAGTGACGTTTTTGCGGTTTGTTGAACGCTCTCCATCACGGATGCTCCACTCACCCAAGAGACACCTAAGTCACCTTGCATGGCAAGCGTCAACCAATCCCACAGTCGCTCAGCAGCGCTGCGGTCAAGTTGAAGATCTTCTCGAATTGCTTGCAGAGCTTCTGCCGTCAGCAATTGTTGAGCACCCGCACGGGCACGGAGGATTGATTGGCTTGGGTCGATACCGGCAATATCCGGCATCAAACCCACCAGCACAACCACTATCCCGAGAGACTGGAAGCGCGACAAAAACCGCGTAAACCATTCAGGCATACAAGCGCTCCAACGAGAGCGCATGTTGGCAACAGACGACATCGAGTTAGTTTACCTCAGTAAACTGGTCGATCAGGCGACGCTCGCGTGGGTCACGTTGTGCATTCTTCACGCGGTCACTCTCACCTTGGATTACTCGCTCGTGCAGCAGTGGAATCACAGCGTATTGCTCAAGGATCTTGCTTTCTGCTTCGATGATCGCTTGTTGGCGTTTCTCACCCAAAGGCTGACGATCAGCGTGTTTCAATGCTGCGTCCACTTCTTCAGAGCAGAACTGACCTAGGTTGTAAGAACCTTTACAGCTAAAGTCACTTTGCATGTACGCCACTGGATCACCAGAATCCAGCACTGTTGCACGTGACAACAAGAACGCATCGAACTTACCTGCTAGTGCATCGTTTTCGATTTGTGCGTATTCACGAACGTCTAGTTCAACCACAAAACCAGCCGCTTCAAGTTGTTGCTTTAGCAGCACCGCCACTTCTGGCAACTCTGCACGGTCGGTAAACGTACCAATGGTGATCTTCTCACCATTCGCGTGGCGCATTTCCATAGTTTCCATACGAGGGTTCGCATCACGAAGTGGTTGAGCCCATGCCAATGCAGGACCTAACAAACCTTTCGCTGAGTCGGCGTGGTTCTCGTAAACCGTTTTGATGATTTGCTCACGGTTAACCGCTTGAGCCGCTGCTTTACGCAAACCGAACTGGCTAAACACATCTGATTTATTGTTTAGGTAAAGCGTGTTGGTACGTGGCATGGCGACTTCGTGCAGCTGTGAAGATTCCATCATCGCGATTTGCGAAACAGGAACGGCTTCAACTACATCCGCCTCACCGGTACGTAGTGCAGCAGCACGAGCAAAACCGTTTGGTACGTATTCAGCAAAGATACTGTCTACTTTTGCTTTTTCGCCCCAATAACCGTCAAAACGCTTCAGTTTCGCGCTGGTTGTGCCGTTGATTTCTGTCAGAACGAATGGACCCGTACCCGCATTGATTGGCACAACACGACCGTTTTCTTGGTATGCAGCACCAGAAAGGATCGCTAACTGTGGGCTAGATAGACGGCTTGGCAACAATGGATCGTTAAAGGTCGTTTTGATTTCAACAATGAAGTCGTCCAATGCGCGAACTTGCCATTCGATACCATCCAAAATGCGTGGCTTTGGTGCAGCATCTAATGCTTTTTGTAGAGAGTTCACAACCGCGTTGGCATCAAGGTCAGAACCATCGTGGAATTTCACGCCCTTACGTACCGTAAATTGCCACGTCATCGGGTCAACTTGTTCCCACTCTGTTGCCAGCATAGGCTCTGCTACCGACTGATCGTTTAGGTTCACCAGCGTTTCTGCCGTGCTCCAACGTGACAGTTTGAACGCGTCATCTGAAAGTGGTGACAAACCTGTGCGTGGTGGTTGCATCATGGCAACGCGAATTTCCGTTGCTTGCGGTGCAGCTGCTTTTTCCGCTTCTGGCTTGCTTTCGCCAGAGTCAAAACAACCCGTCAGCAGTGCGCTTAAAGCCAGCGACAAAGCTAACTTGGGAGTACTAAGGTGCATAAGAAACCTCTCCAATGGTTTTTGTGAATTCATTACTTTTGTGTTGAGCGCTCATCAAGGCTCTCGTGATCAAGTGCGATGGGTTATTTGTCACGTTCTGTGCTGTGCCGTGCTCGACAACGCGTCCTTTGTCTAACACTAGGATTTCATCGCATAGGGTTTGTGCCGCATCGAGGTCATGTGTCACCAAAATCAGGCGCATCTGACGACTCTTTTGAATGCCTGCCAACAAGTCGAGAATCTGTTTACGACTGACGGGGTCTAAGCTACTGGTTGGCTCATCGGCAACCAACACGCAAGGCTCAACAATCAAAGCTCTGGCGATAGCCACACGTTGCGCTTGCCCAACTGATAATTGCTGCGGGTTGCGATCCAGCAATGTGAGATCCAAACCGACATCCGCCAAAACCTTTTCCACCTTCTCGTTGAGCTCTTGCGTCAAACCAATGTTGCTTAGCGGCTCCAGTAAGATCTGGCGAACGGTGTAGTACGGATTCAAGCTAGACTGCGGCTCTTGCGGAATCAGTTGAATGTGCTGACACAACTCTTGTCGCTGCTTAGCCGAGCTACGCGATAGCGGATAGCCACACACATACACTTCACCAGATGTGGGTTTACGAAGACCAAACAGAAGTTCAATCAAGGTCGATTTACCCGCACCAGAAGGACCAACAATCGCAATATTCTTTGTGTCGATGGCAAGATCCAATTGTTCGAGCGCTTTAAACGGTTTGCCTCCTAACCAACTTGGTTTGGAGTAATAGTGAACACTGGCTTGCTCAAAGCGAACTTCCGCCGATTTAGGCTGCGTGTGCCCGCTCAAGTTGTGCTTAGTCAAAATAGGCTCCAGAGATGAGGTTAAGGCAGCAGTTGCGCAAGTTGTTGGCAGAAAGGATGCGAACTTTGCTGAATGGCTTGCCATGGTGCGCCATAAGCCACCATGGTGTTATCCGCAATCACCAAGACTTTGTCACACGCCAAAGCCGCAGACAGATCGTGCGTGATCAACAAACCACTGATGTTGCGTTGCTGAACACTACTGCGAAACAACTCAAGGATCTCCGCTTCGGTGATTGGATCGAGCGCACTGGTGGGCTCATCAGCGATGATCAAGTTAGCACTACCAAGCAACGCAATCGCAATACAAATACGCTGACGTTGACCACCAGATAGCTGGCTTGGATGCTGCGCTAATGCTGCTTTTGGATCCGCAAATCCGAGTTGAGACAACAAGGTCGTCACCGTTTCTCGGTTTGCTGAAGACAAGCGCGTTTTGTTGCCCGTCAATGCCAAACACAGTTGTTGTTCGACAGACGCCAATGGATTCAGTGCTTTAAGTGCATCTTGGAAAATGACCGCAGGACGCTGAGATTGACTACGTTGCAACATGGCAGTTTGTGCGACTTCACTGCTGTTAAGCTGGATACTTCCGTCTACCCAAATATCTGACGGCAAAAAACCTGCGACGGCTTTCGACAACATGGATTTACCAATGCCGGAAGGTCCCATAATGGCAAGAACTTCACCTTGAAACAGCTCAAAAGAAATGTCTTTGAAAAGTGTGCGTTCTGAGTCTGTAAGGCTGAGATTATTAACGGAGAGTATTGGTTGAGAAATCACGACATCAAACTAAATGTAACAATATAACATAACGATAGTATCACGCAGGTCTGAGCAAGAAAACAACTCAGAGGGGTTATTTCATCACCTTTTTCACGCTTTTATCAGCAAGGGCAGATGGCTCCGCCCTTGTGGTAGCGCATCTAAATAACCGAGTTTGTAAAACCGTGAATTACTGACACTTTTGTTTTACTTGATCGAGGTATGGAAACAAGAAGACAAAGCGTCCAACGTAGAACAAAGTGAATGCCAGCCACAAACCGTGATTGCCCCAATATTGCACCGCAATAAATTGAGTCACTAAGAACAACACCATGGTTAGGAAGGTAGAGTTACGAACTGGTCGCGTCGTCCCTGTGCCAGTAAAGATGCCGTAAAACGTAAGACCAAAACCAGCAACCAACGGGAATGCCAATAACCAAAGGCTCATGTCTAGGTACAGCGCAACAAGGTTTGGCAAAGTGGTAAATAACGTCACCACTTGGTGTTTGAACAGCACCAACAACAAGGTCAATACAACAACAAACGCCGCGGTCCATTGCGTGTTTAGCTTAATCACGTTATCAAGCAATGTCGGATTCTTCTGCCCTACGGCTTTACCTGCAAAGACGCTCGACGCATTCGCCACACCATCGAACATATAGCTGACGATGAAGGTCACTTGCATCAAGATTGCGTTCGCCGCAAGCACATCAGAACCAAGCTGAGAGCCTACACGCGCCATCATGTTGAAGAACACCAATAGACACACAGTACGAAGCAGCAGATCCATATTGGAAGACGCGATAACTTTAAGATCTTTACGCGTCATTTTTGCGGTTTGAATGTAATCAAACAGCGGGAAACGACAGGTTTTCAACACCAGCACCGCACCAATAACAAACGTCGAGATTTGCGCGATAAGTGTCGCCACCGCAACACCAGCAATGCCCATATCGAAGTACAACACAAATACGATATCCAGCACGATGTTCAGCACGTTACCAAACACTTGCGTGAACAAGGTTTCTTTGGCTTTCGCCTGCCCCATCAACCAACCAATCACGGTGTAGTTCAGCAGTACAAATGGCGCACCAAAGATCATGATGTCGAAGTAAATCTTCGCGTTTTCTGCCACGACGGCATCAGGGGAGATAATCAGTTCTGCTCCCATCCAAATCACGGACTGCAACGCAATGAAAATCAAGCCAAGGCAGAGCGAAAGCACGAAAGGACGGAATAAGCTGCTCGCTTGATCTTCTGGGCTATTTTTACCTAATGCGATTGCACTTTGCCCGGTAGTACTGACGCGGAAAAAGCCAAACAGCCAATACAAGGTATTCATGATGACGGTGCCGATCGCAACACCACCAATCATCTCAGCCACACCGAGTTTACCTATCACCGCGGTGTCTACCGCCCCCAATAATGGTTGGGTAACCGTAGAAACAATGAAAGGAAATGCGATTTTAAAATAGTCTTTATGAGTCAGATTCATGATTTGAAAAAGTTGGTTAGAAAAGTGCAGAACGCGTGAAGAGTCGGTTTAAGTCATCTTGCCACCGAACTGCATTCTATTTGTTTAATGGGCTCAAGTTAACCACAAAATGGGAAAAAGAATGAGAACGAAAATCAATAAAATAGTTAACCCATCAGCTTTATTGCCACCCTATGCATCTCAACAGGTAAACGGATAAATCGTCGATAAATAACCACACTAACAGTAATGAACAATGTTCAAATGCTACTAATGTTATGTTATAACAATCGGAAATTTCGCATCATTTTAATCATAGGTAATCGGATGTCCATTTTTGGATCGTTTTCTCTTTCTAGATTACGCCTAACTCTTACTGCTTTCTCACTGCTGTTTTCTTGTTTTGTCCACGCCCACCCTCATTCTTGGGTGACGATGGAAACCCAAATCAATATCAAAGAAGATAAGATTCAATCGCTCTCAATGAACTGGGAGTTTGACGCCATGACCACGGCTTACATGCTCGCGGGAGAGAAACTCACCGACGAAAATCGAGATGAGGTACTTTCGACCCTCTCTAGTCAGGTGATTTACAACCTGTTATCAAGCCATTACTTCACCTACTTTTATGCCGACGATGAACCGATTCGCTACAAGATGGTGGAAGAAGGGTCTATCGAGATGAATGGTGCAAAAGCAACATTGAAGTTCAATCTTGAACTCGCTAAGCCCACCAGTATCTACACGCCTGATCTACGTCTGCTTATCTTTGATCCAAGCTACTTCGTAGATATGAGTTGGGAACATAAGCATGCCATCACCATCAATAAGCCTTACGCTGATCGCTGTCATATCGACGTGGTTGAACCAAACCCAACACCTGAGCAAGTGACTTACGCGATGTCACTCTCTGTTGATGCAGACCCAGATAACGAACTCGGTCAGCTATTTACCCAAAAAGCCCTCTTCACCTGTGATCCGGAGGAGAAGTAATGGGCAACTCGTTAGTCTTCAAACGCGGTCTGTTCGCAGTGTTCGGCTTAGTGCTATTGACCATAACTCTGCATATTTGGAATCACTTCCCTGCTTATTGGATGCAGTTGATTCGGCTTCAACGTGACACGGTAAACTCGCTCAGTGAATATCTGATGCTCATCAGTCAAGGGCAACTGTTGTACGGTTGGTACTTGTTGGGTTTTAGCTTTCTGTATGGTTTGCTGCATTCGGTTGCCCCTGGACACGGTAAAACGGCAGTGACGTCAATGAGCCTTATTCATGGCTATCGTCGTCGACAAGCACTTGTTTTGGTCGCGATTATTGCCGCCTTACAAGCAGCGAGCGCGTGCATTCTTTTCGTGATTACCGCCAAGATTGCAGAGCAGTTTGCTTTCAGCCTTTCCGATAATGTTCGTCTGCTGACGCAAGGTTGTGCCGTGTTTATTATTCTGCTTGCAGTCAAAGAGTTTGCGTCAGTGGTTAAACGCCGCATCAAGCAGCCCCCCTCTCAAGAAGATGATGATTCCGCAGACTCTAACGGCAATATTTCATGGAAAGCACTACTGCTTATCGGCTTCCGCCCTTGTACTGGCGCGGTGCTGGTTCTGTTTCTCTCTAACATGCTAGGCAGCTTAATGTGGGGCATGGTCGCGACATTCGTGATGGCTGTAGGAACGGCAATGACCAACTCGATATTGGTGTTCAACGCTTTAACGATTCAACGCCAAATGAAAAACCACAGCGTCAAACCTAATGCCAACTTGAGCGATACGCTGAACCTTGTTTTGGCAGTTACTATGGTGGCATCGGGCTTTGTTCTCTATAACTTTGCCAGCGTGGCAGGATTACAGAACTTCGTCAGATAAGTACCGACAGCAAAAAACGCAAAAGCCCCAACACTTGGTTGGGGCTAAATTTACATTGGTTTGTATTTCAATACTGCGTGTTACTTAGGCTCGCGCAACAGGTACAGCATCAGCTTCAATGGCGTTTTCGCGATAATGCTGTGAGGCAAATGCGCGTCCATTAGCAACCAAGCGCCAGCTTTTAGTTCCTTCGCCTCTTCTTCTAACGTGAACGTACATTCTCCTTCGAGTATTTGTGCAATCGCTGGTACTGCTGCAGTATGTTCACTCATTTCTTCACCTTCGGCGAACCCGAAGATAACACCTCGCAAACGCTCACTTTTGTACACAGGGCAACTCGTGATACCTGCTTTGGGGATATCCACTTCGCTGGCGAGATCTTCATATAAAGTGTATTCAAACATGATTTAGCTTTCCTTCTTTCTTGCGACAAGCGTTATCGCAGATAGGTTCTTTTCGCGTTTGCGGAAAATCTTACGCATGCCTAACACACGCTTTCTCGCTTGCGGTTTAGTCAGTACGTTTTTCACGATTTTTAAGAACCCACTCAAGCCTTCATCGGCGATAACACGTTTTGGTTCGAGTAAATGCATTGGAGCAACGGCTTCAAATTCAACGACAAAACCATTCTCTTCCATCAGAGATTTCCACTCTGCGGGTGTGATCGGTTTGGCGGGGTGTTGAATGGTCTCGGAAACTTCTCTTTGAATTGCGCGCTTTTTGCCTTCATCGATAGTATCTGGCGTAATGCACAGCTCGTGGATACCGTAACGACCATGAGTTGCGAGGATTCGAGCAGCCTCAGCAATAATTTCGTTTTTACGCGCATCGGATTGCATCGTCAGCATGGCTTCGCCATAAACCACAGAAGCGCATTCTGGCTCTAACCCTGTCTCTTGTGCATTCCCAACATGACAACGTTGGTTTGAACTCTGTAAGTAAGAGCGAACAATCTCGGCTGCCTGCTCATTTTGTTCTATAGCGGTGTAGCTTGCAGGGGATTTTTCCAAGCACAAGCGTGCCGTGTAACCCATACCAGGCGCGAATTCTACAACACGGTCATCACGGGTAATTGCCAACCCTTGCAGCATTTTTTGTGTTAGCTCTTTGCCACCAGGACGCAGCACTTTCTTACCCAGTTGAGCGAGTACCCAGTGTCCCGGTGTTTTTGTCACTTCTCGCCCTTCATTGGGCATCGCTAATCGTTTAGACATAATGACTCCTAAGCAAAGATGGCGACGGGAACAAAAAGAACAACCAGACCGCACAAGGCAACCCATCGAAATACGTGGCTAATACCGTCCATAACTGTTCTCCTTTCTCAGGTTGGATAAGTTGGCACATTAATCAATAATGATTATTATTTGTATCTTATCCCCCAAGTCCGAATTTGCTGCTTGATAATTATCAAGCTAAGGAAAACAGCGTGCCCGGCTCTATTGTTTCGCTCCTGAACGAAGAAGAAAAAACGCAACTCTTCTCAAAACGCTCGCCTTTGCATTGCGATGCAGGGCATCAACTGTTTGAACGTGGGGAGCCTGCGGAAAATATGTATTTGGTAGAGAAAGGAAAAGTCTCGCTGTTTCGTTTGATGCCAAACGGCGACGAAAAGCTGTTTAGAGTGTTCATGGCGGGAGAAATGATTGCGGAAATGGCGATGTTTATGTCTCCAAGAACCTATCCGATGAGTGCCCGTGTCGATCAGGACACGGAGTTATCAGTGTTCTACTACCAAGATGTGTTAACGGTGTTTACTCAGTCTCCGCAGACTTCATTAAAAGTCATGAACTACATGACCAATCGCATCCACCAGCTGATGGATACCGTGAACATTTTGACGCAAGTAAACGCGAACCAAAGACTGGTGATGAAATTGGCTGACTTCTATCGTGCTCAATCGAGAAGCGAAGGGAAAATCACATTACCCGTGACAAAAAAGCTGCTCGCAACGCAGCTAGGAATGACCCCAGAGACGCTTTCTAGGACGTTCAAAAAACTGAAAAACGATGGGTTTATTACTGAGTGCGAAAGTCATATCACGCTGCTAGACATTCCCGCCATGTGCGAAGCGGTGGAGTTAGCACCAGAAATATTCCAGCGAGATTGAGAGGCAGCCATCAGCGGTGTTTGCCGACTTGAACATTCCACCACCACCCAAAAGATGCAAATGAGATGCATTATTAATTGATAAAGATCAAATCTGGGTGAGCAAATCTTGTTCATCATACTGCGATAATAATGATAACCATTCCCACTTGAAGCGCTAAGAGCTTTTATTTTTAGTGCGATTTTTCTAAGGAAATGCAGTATGTCTCTTTTAAAGCCAAGGGTGGCACCTTTTACATTATTGCTGCCAACGCTTATTGCCCCTCTCACTTATGCATCTAGTGATGCCGAACAACAAAAGCCCACCGCAAACACACAAAAAATGGAAACCGTTGTCGTCGTTGCGTCTCGTATGGAACAGTCTATTTCTGACGTCGCAGGTAGTGTGGCGGTTGTCAGCTCAGAAGATATTGAAAAGCAGATGGCAAACAATATCGAAGAAAGCCTGCGTTACATACCGGGCGTCAGCATGAATGGCAACTCACGTTTTGGGGCGTCAGATTTCAATGTCCGAGGAATGGACGGAAGCCGGGTTAAAGTTCTAGTCGATGGCGTAGAACAACCCGTCGCTTACGGTTCAGGAGTCAGCGGAACTGTGATGAATGTTCTTGGCAAAGGTCAAGGGCAAGTCGAAGTTGATACGCTCACCGCCATTGAAGTTAACAAAGGTTCGTCTTCAAGTTTGTACGGCAGTGGTGCACTCGGCGGCAGCGTTTTGATGAGAACAAAATCCGCGGATGATCTCCTCCAAGGCGAAGAAGGTCATGCGAGTGTCGACGCAGGGTATCAATCTCGCGACGGCAGTTACAAAGCAACCGTAAACGCGGCTCGCCAGTTTAATGAAGACCTTAAAGGGATGATTATCTTTACTCACCGCGATGGTGACGAACTGGAAACGCATGGCGATGGGGCTGATATCACTGGCGAAGGTCGCGGTAAAGCCGATCCGATGAACTACACATCAAACAACATTTTGTCTAAGTTAGAACTTCAAGCCAGTGAAAAGCATCATTTCGTGTTTACTGGGCAGTACTTCGAACAAGACTCGGATGGGAAAAGTCGTTCTCTAGAAGGCAGCTCTAGTGGCTTCAATAAATATTCTAACTATCATTTCGAGGACACTCAGCGCAGAGGCCGCGTTGGCATTGAGCACACTTGGAATGCTCAATACTCCGCTTTTGATCGCCTAACTTGGCAAGCAAACTGGCAGATTTCGGAAGCGAAAAACACCACAAAAGACACACTGACAAGCGCTTTCCCACCTTTTACCAGCACCGATCGAACCAGACAACGTAACGCGAAGGATACATCGCTCCAGCTGGATGTACAGCTCGATAAATCGTTCGTGCTAGGAAACACAAATCACGACTTTATTTACGGAGCAACCTTAATCGACAGCGAGTTCAAGCTCGAAACTCGTGACACGGATAATAAAGGGAAAGACACCAGTGGCGTTGTTGAAATGCCACCAAAAACTGACGTACGCAAAGCTGGGCTTTTCGCGCAAGATCAGATGTATCTTATGAATGACCGCTTGATTGTAACCACTGGTCTTCGCTACGACATGTTCCAATACCGACCAACCAAAGATCATCGCAATATCAACGGCAACCTAGGTGAATACAAAGATCTCGATACAGATGCAATCACAGGACAATTAGGGGGCGTGTTCCACTTTACCGATACCACCAGCGCCTTCGCTAAATACGCGCGTGGTTTTAAAGCACCAACACCAGAAGAGCTTTACTACAGCTTTGAGCGTAATCCCGTCCCTGGAATGCATGTTGTAGTGCTTGCAAACCCTGATTTGAAGCCCGAATCCAGTGATTCTATTGAACTGGGTGTTCGCCAGAACTATCAAGCGTTGAACTGGGAATTAGCAGCGTACTACAACGATTACAGTGGCTTCATTAACTCAACATCTTGGACTGAAGTGCACCAAGGTACTCGATACATGTACAGCAAAAACGAGAACATCGACAACGCGAAAATCTACGGTGTGGAATTCTCAAGTGCCCTGCAGCTCGGAGCATTAATACCTGTACCAAATGGCACTTACTTACGTGTCAGTGGTGCATGGTCTGAAGGTGAGGATAAAGACTCAGGAAAAGCCATAGACAGTGTCGCACCACTGAGCGGGGTATTGGGTCTTGGCTTCGACCAAGCCAATGCACTGTACGGCTGGGAAACCACCTTAACGGTCGTTGCTAGCAAAGATGGCAGCGATTGGAGCAATAAAGATAACTTGTCAGCACCAGGCTACGGCATCGTTGATGTTACCGCCTATGCGCAACCAATCAAGAACCTAACCATTCGAGGTGGTGTATTTAACGTATTTGATAAGAAATACTGGAGCTACAGCCGTGTGAAAGGGTTAACACCAACGTCCGTTGCAAATTCAGACTCGTTAACTTCGCCAGGTATCAACTTCGGCGTGAACGCGAAATACGTTTTCTAAAGCACATTTATATTATTTAGCCCCTTCTTCTACGGAGGGGCTTTGATTTATCAAACATACCCGTATTTGTTCATGGTATGTAAGGTGAAATACATGAAAAAACTCTTATGTTTGGCACTCGCTTCTTTGGTCACGATGCCCTTGCATGCTGAAGATCGCATGATCAGCGCAGGCTTTGGGGTAACAGAAATCATTTATGCATTAGGCGCGCAAGACAAGCTAGTCGGTGCAGATTTTACCAGTAGACATTTGATTGAAGGCAATGAAGACATCGCACAGTTAGGCTTACATGTTCGTCTCTCTGCTGAAGGAGTAATGGCACTGCGCCCTACCCACTTGATCGGCACTGATGAAATGGGACCACAAACTGCCATCAAACAAATTGCGAAAAGTGGTGTCGAAGTGGTAACAATCCCTTCAGGGCAACATGTCCCTCAGCTGTTGTCTAGAATAGACACTCTGGCAGCAGTCATGGGGCATCCTACTGAAGCCAAGCAGCTAAAACAAAGCGTGACATCAGAAATTGAGAAACTAGAACACAAACAATGCCAAACCAAGCCAAAAGCTATTTTCTTTATGCTTGACCGCTCTGGAGCAACACGCGTCGGTGGCGCTGATACGGCAATCGACACCATCATTACTCTCGCAGGGGCGATTAATCCTGCACAAGCACACTTTAAAGGCTATCGCTCAACCAGTATGGAAGCGATGTTAGAGATGCAACCCGACTACATTTTAGTGAGTCAAAGAGCGTGGGATATGTATCAGAGTGCGGATAAGATTCTGGACAAGTTGCCGGTTCTAAAATTAACGCCAGCCGGCATCAACAAAAATATCCTTGTCGTACCGAGTGGCGCCTTATTGGGTGGATTTGGGCTAGCAAGTATCGAGGTAGCAAAAGAGCTCAATCAAACGTTTTGCCCTCAATAATCAAGCGTTGCTTAAAAACAAAAAAACAGCTCCTAATGAGCTGTTTTTATTGCTTCTGAAGGCGATATCTAAGTGCAGGTATTACGCCTTCTTCACAAACTGCGCCGTCACCATCATCTCGCCAGCACCATCGACTTTACAATCTAGTTGATGATCTTTGCCGTCTTTAATACGACGAATCACAGCTTTGGTGCCGATCTTCAGCACCAATGAGCTGCCTTTTACTTTTAGATCTTTGGCTAACGTGACCTTATCACCTTCCTGCAGCAAAGTGCCGTTGGCATCTTTCACGTTTACGGCGTCTTCTTCTGCTGCCTGAGTCGGGTTCCACTCGTGTGCGCATTCAGGGCAAACTAAGTGGTCTTGATCTGGATAAACGTATTCCGAGTTACAATTTGGGCAAGGAGGTAAAGACATAAATAATCACGAGCTAATGAATTTGCCAATATGGTAATGGTAATTGCTCACCTTATCGAGCCTATTTGCAAACTATCGTATATATCGAAAAACAAAGCTGATTGAAAACAGCGTCATCTCTTACCCTAGGACAACGCCGTTTGATGCGCCGAACTACATAGACGATTCAAACAAGCCTGTAATACCTTTCAAAGGGAAAAGCCTTGCTTGATCCAACCCTCTCAACGTTACCGTATTGAGGTCGTCAATAAAGAAACGACTGGTCATCGTGTGTTTGCCACCATTAATGAAAATCTCGATGACAGAATGGTCGATATACATCTCAATCGTCTGCTTAGCGTCCAATCTTGGTGCTTTTCGAATGCCACCAAATTCTTCTGCGTACAAGTGTGACATGTGATGACGGTCCAGCACAAACTCGTGCTCTGTCGCACTAAAGACGATGTTGTCACCTTTGAGGTTGCTCAGCTCAAGTTCAAAGCCATCGCCCACAAGGTCTAATTGGATCAAACAACTGGTACTTTCCAGTGTATGGGATTGTGCAAAGACCACCTCTTCTTTTCTTAAACTTTTCAGCTCAGGGAGCGGAGTTTGAACAAGAAAACCATCTTTCAACGTTAGTTCTCTAGGAAGAGACAGCATTCCTGCCCACTGGTGTGTGACCGATGGCGTGTCGATTTCTGGCAACCCTATCCATGCAATAAGAATGCGACGCCCATTCTCATCTAAATAGGTTTGTGGGGCGTAGAAATCAAACCCATAATCTGGCTGCAAAATATCTTGGTGGTTTTCTAAAGTCATCGACTCTAGGTTCAACTGATCACCCACGATATACGCGACAGAATAGATGTTTTTAAAATCATAAGGATTACTACTGCTCACGCCCTGTGGAGAAAACAGCATCACCGATTGACCATTAATCTCAAAGAAATCAGGACACTCCCACATGTACCCAAGGTCAGAAAACTTGGTCTTGATAGAACCTTTATGCTGCCACGTTTTCAAATCTTTGCTTTGATAGAGCGCCATTGAACCATGTTCAGTTTTGGTTTGAGCACCCACCACCATCAAATAGTCGTCGCCTTTCTTCCAAACTTTTGGATCACGAAAGTGCTCCGTGTAATGTTCGTTCTCAATGACCACACCGTGCTTTTCAATGTTGCCGTCTGAATCCATGGTGGCAAAACACTGTGTTGGGATTCGATTCCAGTTTTGGTCACGCTTGTTGCCAGTAAAAAACAGCAAAGCCTTGTTGTTTTCCACCAAAGCGCCGCCCGAATAGACACCATGTGAATCGTAGTCTTGGTCAGGATGAAGACCCACGCCATGATCAGTAAAATGGATGAAGTCTTTAGTAGAAAGGTGATACCAATACTTCATTCCATGAACTGGTCCCACAGGCGTCCACTGGTAAAAGATGTGGTGCTCACCATTGAAATAGCACAACCCATTTGGGTCATTTAACAGCCCAAATCTAGGGGCGATATGAAAACTAGGAAAGCCTTTATCTTGCTGACGTAAAAGTGTCATTTCTTCGATATCACACTGAGGGATTTGTTCAAGTCGGCGATATCTTTGCTCTACAGTCCAACGGTTGTCTAAGCTCATAATTTTTCTCAACTGAAATTGGATCTGAAGATCATTGCCCAATAAATTGCAGCAATTCTGTCTGGGTTGGAAGCGCGGTCATTGCGCCTTTTTGCGTCGTCGCTAATGCACCACAGCCATTTGCCCATTGAGTCGCAGAGCTAACAACAGGATGATTTTTCCAATCGTCATGTTGAGACAGACATGCCAGTAGCCCTCCGACAAAAGCATCACCCGCACCTGTGGTATCAATCGGACTAACGACTTGACCTGTGATCAGCTCACTCTGACTTTCAAAGACGCGCCAAACGCCTTTCGCACCTTGTGTCACCAAGACCAAAGCAATATTCAAAGCGGCTATTTGTTGTAAACCTTGTGCCATCGATGTTGAGTCAGTTAAGAACAAGAGCTCCTCTTCAGAGAACTTGACCACATCAGCCATCGCTACAGCCTTCATCACGACAGCTTGGATTTCTGATTGATCTTGCCACACTTCATCACGCAAGTTAGGGTCAAAGCTAATGAAACCACCAGCGGCTTTTGCTCTTTTAATCGCCTCAAATGTGCTGCTTCGACTTGGCTCATTTGCCAGTGAAATCGAGCAAACATGTAACCAGTCACCTTGCTTAAAGTTTGGGATGTCTTCAACAGACATAAACTGATCAGCGCTCGGTTTTACCATAAACGTAAAGCTGCGCTCACCTTGATCGTCTAAATCCACCACCACTGTTGATGTTCTTTGCTCAGGATCTTTAACGAGAAACTCCGTGCACACGCCCTCGTGATCCAGAGTTGATTTCATAAAGCGACCAAATGGGTCATCACCCACACGTCCAAAAAACGCACTCTTACCAGATAGACGAGCAATTGCTACGGCGACATTCGCTGGTGCACCACCGGGACATTTGAGTAAAGAAGTCTCAGATTCCGGTATTAGATCGACAACAGCATCACCAGTTACCCACACTTGATTCATCTTGCTTACCTTAAAATTAAAACCCTGATAGTCCAACGTGTTGAACACCTTCACTACCAAGTAAAAATTGAAAAAGGCTAGCCAAGCCATTAGTGCTTGGCTAGCACCCCAAACATTTAGGAAAAGAAGTGGATTTTGGGGGACTCCACCCTTAAGGAGTTCAGATTAAGCCGCTGCTTTTTTACCGACTTTAGCGCGGTCACGCATACCAAGAACAATGGTGAGAACAAATGCGGTCAAGAACGCGATCACCATACCCGCGATGTAGTAACCAATCTTATCCGGCGTGATGGAAATGATGCCTGGAAGACCAGCTGCCCCTAATGCCTGAGCTTTCACATTAAACATTGTGATGAACGCACTTGATAACGCCGCAGCGCAAACTGCCGCAATAAATGGGTAACGTAGTTTTAAGTTAACACCAAACATGGCTGGTTCTGTAATACCCAGCAAACCCGTGACACCCGATGGAATCGCAATACCTTTCATCTTCTTATCTTTACTCATTACGCCCACCGCCAACGCTGCAGCACCTTGAGAAACGTTAGACATTGCCGCAATAGGAAAGATAAAGGTGCCGCCCGTCGTCGCAATATCCGCAAGAAGTTGCGTTTCAATCGCAATGAAGCTGTGATGCATACCGGTAATAACAAACGGAGCATAGATAAGACCAAATACCGCACCACCAACAAAGCCAGCTGTGTTGTATAGCCAGTTCAGACCATCACCCAATAGGAAACCGATATCACGCGTGAATGGACCAACGACAGTAAACGTCAATAAACCCGTGATGAAAATCGCAAGTAGCGGCGTTAAAAGGTTATCTAAAACAGAAGGAATAACCTTGCGCAGACCCAACTCAACCTTCGCAAGAATGAATGCCGATACCAAAACCGGTAACACCGAACCTTGGTAGCCCACTTTTTGAATTTCAAAGCCAAGAATATTCCAAACCGGAATGTTGCCAGATACCGCAGCCCCCCCGAAGCCCCACCCGTTAAGTAATTCTGGGTGGACCATCAACATACCTAACGCCGCCCCTAAATAAGGGTTACCGCCAAACTTCTTACTGGCTGAAAATGCCAGCAGAATAGGCAGGTAAACAAACGGAGCGTTCGCAAACGTGTTGATCATGTTCGCCAAGTCTGTCAGTCCTGGGTTGGCATCAATCAAAGATTTGCCATCAATAAACAAGCCTTGAGCAGTCAAAAGGTTATAGATACCCATCAACAAACCGCCAGCGACGATTGCGGGAATGATTGGGACGAAAATATCAGACAGCCCTTTCACCGCACGCTGAACGATGTTTTGTTTATCTGCGCCAGCAGACGCAACGTCGTTGGTGGACATTTCACTCATCCCCGTCAACTTCGCCATTTCTGCATAAACTTGGTTTACGATGCCTGATCCAAAAATGATTTGGTACTGACCCGCAACTTTGAACTGCCCTTTTACCCCTTCAAGGCTATCAATCGCTTGTTCATCTATTTTTTGCTCATCTGCAACGGCAAGGCGTAAGCGTGTCGCACAATGCGCAAGTGCGGTGATGTTGCTTTTACCACCTAATAGAGTTAACAACTCTTTTGCTACTGCCGGATAATTCATTTCATACCCCATTGGATTATTATCTGAGCTTGCGAAATTTTCGGGAACGTTTGCAAAACAGATTTTTGCTCAATAAAACCAAATGATCAAAGATAAAGCAGAGAGAATGTGAGAATGATCGTCAAATTCTCTCCCTAAGAGCAGTATAGGAGGTTAGAATCGCTACTTATCAAAGAGATTTTCATCTTCTCTTTGCAAACAATCCCAAAAACGAAAAACAGAATGGATAGGAACAATGGCGAGTCTGCATGATGTCGCCCGTCTGGCTGGCGTATCAAAATCAACAGTGTCACGGGTTATAAACGATGAGTATGGCGTAAAAGAAGCGACAAAACAGAAGGTCCGCCAAGCAGTAGCGGAGTGTGGCTATGTGCCAAACCAAGTCGCTAAAGATCTAAAATCTCAAAAGACCAATCTGGTTGGTGTCATTGTTCCTCGGGTTTCCTCTCATGCCACATCCCAAGGTGTCGATGGATTAACCGATGTCCTTGAAAAAGCTGGGAAACATGTCTTACTTGCTAGCACTCACCAAGCCCACGAAAAAGAACTGGAATACATTCAGATCTTTAACCAAAAACGGGTTGAAGGGATCATTCTTTATGCCACCCACCTCGATTCCAAGCTGGTAAAAGCAATTCAAAACTCAGCCGTCCCAGTTGTGCTCGTCGGTCAAGATGGTTCCATGTTTAATATTCCAAGCATCATTCATGATGACGCACGAGTAGGGTTTGAAGCGGGAAATAGACTGGTTGCAAAAGGTTGCCAAACCATGGGTTTTATTGGTGTGCAAGGTGACGATATCGCGGTAGATAAGCAACGCTCTGAAGGATTTGTTCAAGCGCTACAACACCGTGGTTTTGAGCTCGCCTTCCATGCTCGTGGTGACTTTACAATCGATTCTGGCTATTCATTGGCAAAACAACACTTAACAAAGAACCCTAAGCTAGATGGCTTGTTCTGTGCAACAGACCGTATTGCTATCGGTGCGATGAGAGCGATTCAAGAGCTCGGGTTAACACCGGGTAAAGACGTTTTAGTGCTAGGAGTTGGTGATGATGAGCTCGCATCAGTGTGCACCCCAACCTTATCAACATTTAACTATGCATTTGATAAAGCAGGGGAAAATGGTGCGAAACTATTACTAGATAGAATTGCCAACAGAAGTTTTGAAATGAGTAAGATGGTACTAACCTTCAAAACAATTGAGCGTCAGTCCTGTTAATGAAAAAGCGCCAACTGAAATCAGTTGGTGCTTTTCTTATTACTCTTTGTCGGTTAGATCCCTTTAGAACCAAGTTTCCATTTGCAGTGCAAACAGAACTTCACCGCCATCACCCATCGTTGCAGCACCCGCATCCTGGCTAATCGAGTAGCCATTCAAGTCTTCGCTCCAATCAACGTAGCTAACAGCAAAACGTAGCTCCGGACGGTCAAAGAAACCTGCTGCGGTAGACATCTTAAGCGTTGGTGCAATTGTCGCTTTGTAAAAACTGCCACTTGCTTTATCAATCGCATTGTCTAGGTCCATGTATTGGTATGAGCCTTCATAAACCATCTCAAAGTTTTGTGTAAACTCTTGCGCTAAGCGGATGTTGAACGATGCCCAAGTAAATTCATCATTTTTAGCAAAGCGATCTTGGCTGTGTTCTGCTAGTAACGCAGGTGCTACACGCCAGTTGTCGCCGATGCGTGTTACACCATAACTGAACAAGCGTACGGCTTTTGCGTCTTCTAGCAAATCACCGTTTGAACCAATGCCTTTAAGTTCTGCACCCAGTCCATCACCCACCAAAATACCAGTTTTAGAGAAGCCTTCACTCATGCCAAAGAAGTTATCGCCATGGTAAGCAAACATCGCATGTAAACCTTTGTCCGCAGCTCCTTCTACGCGATCATTGTTATCAGCTGACGTCATGCCGCTCAGCATCAATTGCCAATTACCAAAGCGGTTGTTCATTGTCGCGATATAGTTTTCAACATCAGTTGACGAGCTATCAATCTCACCAAAATCACGACCATAGATCGAGAAGTTTGCTTTCCACGAATCGCTCATTTGGACGTCATACACGCCAGCACCAGTACCAGATAGGAAAACGATATCCGAGTCAAAGAAGTGAATGTCAAAGTTATCACGGTCAAATCGTTTACCTGCCCAAAACGTTGCGTCAGCAAACGCACTTGATTCAGAGAACATGCTCAACTTGTTTAGCTCAGCATATACCTGACGAACGTTTAATTGACTCTCACTCGCTGTCCATTCGTTATTGGTTTCCGTACTATCTGCCAACATAATTCGGAACAATGCGCTGGAACCATCATCTGCAAAGCGTTTGTGAATAAGGTTTGCTTCCACATAATGATCATCCTCAACCCCTAATCGTCCAATTGGCGCGCCAATAGCACCAGCTGCCGTCATGTAAGGACCAGTACCCACTGCACCATTCAGATCATCATTAATGAGCAGCCCGGAACGAGCGTAGCCATGAAACTCAAAGCTTGAGGCTTTCTCATTTGCTTCTGTGGATACTTTTTCTGTCTGTTCAAGTCTCTGTTCTAATTCATTAATTCGCTTTTCAAGAGCGTCAACATCTGTTGTTGCGAATGCAGGTGCTGTAACCAGCCCAAGCGCTACTGCCATCGTCAAAGTGTGTAGTTTCATTTCCATAGTCTCACGTAAATTTATACTTAGGTTATTTGCAAACGTTCCCAAGTAAAATTGCAAACTTATGGTGACTTTAAATACCCATCTAAAGTCTGAATTTCAGAGCGCTCAGACTCAGAGCGTCTCTACCACTTGTATCAATGGGGCGATAATATACAAACTTTTCGGGAACGTTACCGAACAAAAATGATTTTGTTAGCTGTATCACGTCCAGGGGCATTATTTACATAAAAATCATTAACCAGCGCACATTCCATTGATTGAAGCTATATAAACGAGGAATTGGTATAGCGGTGACCAAGCAGAGATAAGAAGATCATCCCATGCTGTCCTCGCCTTCTTAGTAGATTAGAGATGAGATGAGTTAAGAAAAAGCCAGATTCGACGCTCTGGCTTTGTTGTATTACCTTTTCAAGACCTTGAGTGCGGTTTGATGCTACGACCTGCGTGCTCCCTATTAATTCAGATCACTCCGTTCAGCGAGGACCTCCTTGAACACAAACATTCCGTTTAATGCCGCAGGAAACCCAGCATAAACCGACATTTGCAGTAAGACTTCTTTTATCTCTTCTGCTGTACACCCAACATTCAATGCTGCATTTAAGTGTACTTTTAACTGCGGCTGACAGTGCCCCAATGCTGTTAATGCCGCAACCGTCGCGATTTCACGCGATTTGATATCCAGTGCAGGTCGCGAGTAAATATCTCCGAACGGGTATTCAATGGTGAACTTGGCTAAGTCCGGACAGATATCTTGCAGACTATCAATAACGTTATGCCCTGCCTCACCATCGATGTCTGAAAGCAGTTTTAATCCTTGATCAAAGCGTGACGATGACATGTTGATGCTCCTTTTGTATGAATCTAGGAACACTCTACAAGTTAGAGTTAACTCTAAGTCAACGAACTTTTCCTTGCTTATACAAATCTATTTTTGCTTCTAGCGCTGCAAGGTGTTGCTTCTGTAACTCTATGTATTCAGTCAGTTTTTCTTGATGTTTCTCTAGCAATACCTGACGCTCTTCAATCGTGCTCTCGCCTACTTCACGTAAATCTGCGTACTTAAGGATCTCTTCAAGCGGCATCGCGGTGTCTTTCAAACGTTTGACGAACTCGATCCAAGACAAGTCTTTGGCGGTATACATCCTATGTCCACTGGGGGATCTTTGAATATTCTTCAATAAACCAATTTTTTCATAATATCTGAGTGTATGAGGCGACAGTTCAACACGCTTCGAAAACTCACTCATGTTCATGCTCATTTCCCTACTTAAATTGCTTTATACCCAAGTAATCTCAAGGTGCTAGGTTCAGCAAGAATGACTTGGTTTGAAGGCGAGGCAACAATTTGAAGATCTAGTGGTTCTAAATCAAAAATCGTTAACGAAACATACGAACCAAGGCAGCTCGCCCTTCAAAGCACCTGTGCTATAAAGGCACTCAAATTTTCAATAGCTTTAATCATATAGAAAGAAGCGATGATCCAACAAATTAGGTAGCCTAAACTCAACCTTCTTGATGAGAACGCCAAGTAACAAGACATTGAAAACCATACCGTAGGACTCGACATGGAACGTCAAAAGCATCGGATATCAATTTGTTTGACCGCTAGCGTTACCGCACTGGTCTGTATTCTACTTCTACCGCTATCGGACAACATGAAGCTGTTTTCAATCTTAGCCGTAGAGAGCATCATTGCGTTCAGCTACTACCGGAAGCAAAGCGTTTCAAAACCAAAAGAATAATCTGGCTTATACCATTGCGATCCATACAAAAAAGGCGCTGTATATACAGCGCCTTAACTCTTTATGCGATCTTATCCGTTATGGTTTAAACCGTTGGGATAGATGCACGCCATGCTTGGTTTTGGCTATCAGCAATTGAGCGGAACAGTTCACGCAACTCTTTTAGCAACCCTTCTTGGAAGCCGACGTTTTCGTCTGCTTTCTGTTTAGATGCTTGTGCGCGTGTCGCTAGAACTTCGTCTTCTTTACTACGAGCCTGAGCTTTGGTTTGCTCTACGTTTGACGCAGAGTTTGCCATTTGAGTCAGAGCTTGAATGACTGAGTTCGTCGCTTGATTGTTGCCCATTTGCTTATCAAACTTACGTCCGTAAGCCGTGGTATCCGCTTTGATATGATCCATATCGGTACGAATCATATTTGCTTCGCGGTGCATTTCCCCACGTTTTGCTTTCGCGCCTTCAAAACCTTTGGTGTTTTTGATCTCAGCCATTTTGGCATCTAAGTTCGCTTGTTGTCCCTTAAATGCTTTGTTACCAGCGGCTTCTTGTTTGATCTTCTTACCTGCTTTCATTGAGCCAACTGCGCCCATGATTGCGGTAACACCCGCCATAACACCAGAGATAACCGCCATTGCGATCATCGCTTTGGCTGAGTTGTTAAGCTCTTGTGCTTGGCTCTTAAGGCTTGCTACGTTTGCTTCAACAGCAATTTCACGTTGCAGTACTTGCTGCTCACGGCTTAGCTTAGACACTTGATAAAGCAGCGTAAGCAGAGACAGTGATTGTGAAATTGCGTCCGATGGAGATTTAATGACCTGCTCACCGTTTAGGGCTTTTTCTGTTGTCTGCATTAGCAGATTCACAGTTGGCGCCAATGCGCTCATCAGCTTTTCAACTACTCGAGCTTGATCGCCGATTGCAGGTGCTTTTGGACCATCCAATTGGTAATGTTTAGGACCTGATACTGCTGCCTCGCTGTTACCACGGATTGCCGCAGCTTCCGTTTTTGTCTCAGGCGCTTTTTCAGCCTTAGTGGTTTTACCTAGCTCGCCCAAACCGTAAAGATCTGCACGTCCAGTATTGCCAATTTTATCTAACATAAACGCTCCTTAAACCGTCGCTGGACGGCTCATCACCGCTTGCATCGTTTCGCCTTTCGCCTGAATCATCTGCATGATGACACTCATCAGCTCTTGGAAGTCTTCCATCAGCTTAGCGATCTCTTCTTTAAGCTTGTCGATAACCGCTTGGCTAAGGGTCATCTTCGCTCGCAAGTCAGTGATATCCGATTGGATATTAGTAACTTTCGCGTTATTAGAAGCATGAACCGCATCAGTGGTCCCCTTACCAACATTGACAGCAAGGTCGACGGTTTCTGCACCAAAACGGATTGCTTTCGCAGTCGTAGTCGCAGCTTTAGAGCCCATATCTGCGATCTTCGCCATGTTCGCTGCTGCTTTGGTCGCAATATCAGTGACTTTCTGTGCAATCTTACCTGCACTCTTCGCCGCCAATTTCGCGATACCACCTGCAGCGGCGCCGCCAAAGGTGACGATTGCCCCGATAACTGCTACGGCAATCTCTAGAGCCATCACGACCTTGTTGAGAGCATCGACATTAATGCCAGCCTCTTTCATCGCGTCTTGTACAGCTGGCTCTTGTAGAACCATGCTAACCGCGCCCATCACGCCGCCGGCAATCATTAATGCGCCTGCTGCCGCACCAACACCAGTAGCCACCATGATGGCACCAACGACAATAGAGACAACAGCACTGATCCAACCGAAGATCTTAGAGGCTAAGCCTGACTTCTGAGCTTCTTTTGCCGCAGCTTCAGACTCTTTGATCTTCTCTTGGTTTTCTGCCATTTCTTGCTCGTGCTTCGCTTTCGCTACTTTCACTTCCTGAATTTTAAGCTCGTTTTGAGCGCTCTTCAGTTTGTCTGTGATTGCAGCCAGCTCTACTTCAAAATCATCCGCAGAACCTGCGATGATTCTCACTGCTAGCGAGCCCGTATTGTCGGCAACCGCATGCAAAACCTTGGCAATCGAGTCTACGATTTTTTGTAGCTGAGCCATGGCTTTCAGCGTAAGTTCATTAACCTTATCGCTTACTGCGGCATTAGGTGCATCAAGCTGAACTTTAACTTTACCAGTGTTCAATGCTTCAGCATCTTTACCTTTTACGTTTTCAACGGTTACAGAAGGTGACGCATGAGATGCGGTCTTCGTTACCTTGTCTAACGTAGTTTGGCCAGAATCAGGTGTGTATACCTGACTCTGAGTGCGGTCAAGTGCAATAGAATTCATATTCTAGTTACTCCTTTTGTTTCTCACCGCTTCTAACATGATGTCTGCTCGTTGATGCAAGTCTGCATACTCTGATTTCCCGGCAGACATCTCCTTCGCGCTGTAAAACCCACTCTCTGCTTCTGTCAATTGCTCAAGCTTAAGGTGACATTCTGCAGAGTGGAAAGGTGGGCGTGGATCATTAATATCCACAAGCGCAGCGTAGCTGTAGGCATCAATCGCCTGCAGGTACTCACCCAGTTCCTGACGAGCGGCTCCCAAACCAATGAAAAAGCGCGCTTGGTAATGATCAAGCATGCTAAGTAGTTGGAAAACCTTAGCGGCTTGCTCTACCTTGCCTGATTGGAAAAAGTTGTATCCAACCGCATAAATGTGCTCGATAGTATCTGCCGATACGTCGTGCAGCATTTTTAACGTACCCCCATCCTCTAGAAACGAAAGTAGTTCCTCTGCTTGCATTTGAGATGGGTCAGTTGCCGCGTTTTGTGTAGTCATGGTTGTTTATCCTTAAATCGCTCGTAGGATTTCTTGTAAAATACTGTGGTACTTCTGAACAAACTTGTTCATAGCTTCAACGGTAGAGTTGTATTGAGAACTGGTGTCGTTCAGCTCAGTGGTTTTGATTTGCACTTCATCGTTAAGCAACTTGGATTTATCACTGACAGAACTAGAGAAATCAGACAATTTTTTGGATTTCTCGCCATTTTGATAATTCTCATTTTTTGCATCAATACCTTCATATCTCAAAAACATACGGTGTGTGACCTTTAGTACGTCTTCGGGTGAAGGCTGAATTCCACCAGATGGATGTCGAAATTCTGGCTTGATGTATTTCTCGACATTCTCTTTAGTAAAAATGAATCGAACATCTGTTCCATTTCGACTCTCGATGACACTAGACAAGTTAACCTTGTCTCTGTTTATCGCGTCAAAATCGATATAATCTTGATATATATTCGCTCTCTTACCTGGTCCAGGTTGCCCCCAGCCTTTGTCACTTCGAAAAACTTCACTTAGATGTTTAAACTCAGGTGACTTATGAAATTCTTCTGGAGTACTGTAGTTAAAACTGGTGTGGTTAAATTTATAACTTTCAGGGTTGTAACCTTCACCATAAGTACCGCTTCCACTTTGCTTGATATGTATCTGAGACTGTACTTCACCAAAGATTTTTAGCCTTGCTGTATAAGACTGAAGTTCCTCTTTTTGCTGATCTCGTTTTTCAAGTCGGTTAACGCGACGTTCGTTTAAAGCAAACAGCACACGCTCATCAAAGCGATCACCAATGCTGGATTCAATCACAGACAGTAAATCGCGAGCAGTCAGAGAGTGTTCCGCTTTAACATCAGCGTGCTCTTTCCCGTCAGCTCCTGTGGTTATCTTCTTTTCTTCTTCTGAGATTTTGCTCAAGCGCGTATTTAACTTGCTAAGGTTCTCCATCATTTTTTGATGACGCGTAATGAAATCAGTACCAATGTCTTTTCTGGCAACAATCTTCTCAAATAGCAGGTTTATGTCTCGTGCAGTATTTTGTTTGATTAGATCAACCTGATCTTGCGTCGCTTGGTATTTCTGTACCTTATGGAGGTTACCGTAAAACGTATCGACTTGCGTGTTCACAAGGCTTACCGCAATGCTAGAAAACAAACTCGAAAGTGTTATCGCATTTGGGGAGTTCTTGAGGTTTGCTACCACGGCATTAAGCACGTTTTGCAGTTGACCAACCTGTCCTGCCCCGTATTCGTTTTCGTACTGACCTTTCACTTGTTTTGCTAGGCCATTTAATGCACCGGTAAGCTCTTGCTTGGACATACCTGGAATCCAAGCAATCTTATCTGCCAAAGCCTTAGCATCACTGTTACTTAACGTGATGCCTACGCTGTCCAAAGAAGTAACCAGTTGAGCTGTAACCGCTGCACTGAAGCTTTCTTGCGTTAGCAAGTAGTCCGAGTTCTTGATCCCGTTGATGTCTACCGAGCCTAGATTACGAAAGGCATTGCGCAGAAATGAAATCGCACTATCACGGACTTCGCTAGAGCTCATTTGCTGCGCAAGAGCGTCTACAAATTTACTGATCTCTGCTGTCGCGGCTGTAAGCGCGCTCGCATCTAGGGCTGCAATTTGCTGCGCTTGGGTGCTTTGGCTGCCTAAACGAAACTCATTGATAAAATCTGTTGGAAGCGAGCTGTCGACCGTATCTTTTAATTGCTTATCGAACCAAGACTGGAATTGATGCGCGAGCGTGTTGTTTACGCCAGTCACTACGTCTTGAGGCGCAATCTGACCATTCACCGCTTGGTGTTGCAATGACTGCATCCAATGCGCAGCAGTCTCAGCGGCAGCAGTCCCCGTAAAGGCGGCTTGCTTTTCTAGCAGCGTGCGTAATGAATCTGCATATAGGTCCAAACTTTCTTGTTCGGTGCGCCCAACTACCATTGGTAATTGGCGAATCAAAGACTCTAATTGAGCTGCATCGGAATCGCCTAGAATTGGAGAAAGGGTCTCTACCAAACGCTGCTGGAAAGAGGCTTGAGAGTCACGATTCGTTGCTGTATTTAGAACTCCAGATACAGAGTTCATGGTTGTCATATCCGTCATTTAGAAACCTCTAGATCACCATGCCACGCATCATTGTTGGTCGCTTGCGCCTAGAGCCTTTGGTACTCGTGGCTTGCACTTGATGCTGTTGTTGTCTGCGGCGTTGTACTTCTTCAAGCAGTTCATGCTCTGCTTGTTTCATCAATTGGGGCGAAGCATTTAACCCATCGAGCAGAATATTGCCTGCTACTGGACCAACGCCTAATCCTTCAAGTAATTCATTGAAGACATCAGTTCTATCTTCCGCATTACGGATAGCAAGTTCTGATTTTTCAATGGTTTCGGTAAAGGGTTGCTTCATCTTGATACCTATCTTAAAGCGAAGCATCTCTTGGATGCTGTCAGTAACAGTCGAGAGTTTTTACTTTTTTCTCTTTTTAAGTGGGCGGTAATCACTGAGGCGCAAAAAGTACCAATCTTCTTGTTCATCGTGGCTCGCCCCACAGGCTCTTAAATAGAACTGCGCTAATCTTTGGCTACTCATATTGCTGCCTCGCAATACGTCAACGTTGCCGCGAATGCTCCAATCGAGTGGGTACAATCGGATCGCGTGTTCTGCGAGCAAAAACAGGGCAGAGAAAGGATTGCTCAAACCTTGATTAGGGCTGACTCTTCGCAGCAGTACGATGATGATTTCACCTTCTTCTACTCGGAATACCAGTTCCATACCGTCGCACTCGTATCGTTGCCCGAGCAAGATGGTGCTTTTCTGCCAAAAGTAAGGCGTCACTTCGATTCCTGACGCCATTAAAGACTGAGCGAGTTCACACGCCATTACATTCCTACCCTTCCCAGCGGTTGAATATTGATTTGCTGCGTCAGTTCTTGGAACGACAACACTGGCAGTTCGTAGTATTCAGATTCAATCAATTTACGTACGTAACGACGCACATCCATCGACACCACCAGCACAGGTTTATTTGGCATGCGGCTCAAATCACCGATGGTTTGCTTAACGTCGCTGACAAACTGTTGAGTCACAGAAGGGTCAAGCGCTAAGTAGCTGCCCGCTGAAGTCTGGCGAATACCGTTACGGATCGTATCTTCCAAGCTCTGATCCAACAGATACGCAGGCAGCATGTTTTGACCGCTGGCATACTTGTAACAGATGTAGCGTTTCAAGCTGGAACGGATGTATTCCGTCAGTTGAACCACGTCTTTCTCTTTTTGTCCCCACTCAACCATTGCTTCTAAGATCACACGTAAGTTACGAATAGAAATATCTTCAGAAACGAGGCGTTGCAGGATTTCCGTCATCTTTTGTAGAGGCACAATACGTTGCGCTTCTTTCACTAATTCGGAGTAGCTGCCTTCCATTTGTTCAAGCAAGTAACGGGTCTCTTGAATACCGATAAAGTCTTGCGCGTACTCTTTCAGTACGTGAGACAGGTGGTAAGTCAGAATGCGGTCGGGAGTCAAAAAGCCCACATGGCTGTTTTGCAATTTTTCTCGGTGACTGTGGTCAACCCAAATACTCGCAATGCCCGGCAGAAAGTCGTCATCGTTTTCGTAAGGCACACCCAGTAAATCGATCTGCTCATTGCCCTCTGTCACCAGCAATTTTTCGCTTTCAATTCGACCGCGAGCAACTGGTACTTCTTGCAATTGAATCAGGTATTCACCGTTGCTCATCCCTTCATTAAATCGCAAGTGGATGCCCGGGAATGGCACACCTAGATCGAGGTACAGCGCGCGTCTGACTCGTGCGAGTTCATCATTTAATGCCACAGCTTCTAGGCTCTCTTGTAAGCGAGAATCCAAGTCGATGAGTAGCGGTACTGTCATCGCAAACTCTTCTTGCTCGCCCAATTTGCCTTTGCTGTTGCGAGAAGGGGTTGGTTTATTCGGTTTGGCGGCTGGCGAGCCCGCCCCTTGGGCGACAAAACTAGGTAGGTCAGAACTGTCAGATTCGCTTTGCTTTCTCTGTTGATAGAACAAGAAGAAACCACCACCGCCTACAACAACGGCAAGCACAAGGAAAGTGATTTTCGGGAAGCCTGGAATGAGTGCAAACAGCACCAATAGGACACCACCAATTAATAAAGCTCTTGGTTGCGCGGTAACCTGACCACCGATATCTGAACCTAGGTCAGAGGAATCTTCATTTGAAACACGTGTAACGATAATACCGGCCGTAATAGCGATAAACAGCGCCGGAATCTGCGATACCAGGCCATCACCGACGGTCAAAATAGCAAACAGTTCAAGCGCTTCAGACGCTGACATGCCCTTTTGAGTCACACCAATGGTCACACCACCCAGAATGTTCACCACGATGATCACCAGACCGGCAATGGAGTCCCCTTTTACGAACTTCATTGCACCGTCCATCGAACCGTACATTTGGCTTTCTTTTTCAATCAATGAACGACGATGACGTGCCTCATGAACGTCGATCACTCCAGCACGCATATCGCCGTCGATACTCATCTGCTTACCCGGCATCGCATCAAGGGAGAATCGAGCACTGACTTCCGCAACCCTTTCAGAACCTTTGGTGATCACCATAAACTGAACGATGGTGATGATCAGGAACACCACGATACCCACGACCAAGTTACCGCCAACTACGAAGTTACCGAAGGTATAAACGATCTGACCGGCGTCGCCTTGCAGAAGGATAAGTCGCGTTGTCGTAATAGAAAGTGACAAGCGAAACAGCGTTGTGATCAAAAGAACCGCCGGGAATGCAGAGAATTCCAGCGGTGAGGTAATGTAGATAGCAAGCATCAAAAGGACGACCGCTATACTCATGTTGGTACCGATTAGTACATCCACCAATGCCGTCGGTAAAGGCAAAATCATCATAAAGACGATCGCCAATAGCATCACGGCGAGCATGATGTCTTTGCGTTGTCCAACTTTGTTTAGAATATCGATCAACTTATTCATTTGATTCACTATTTAGAGATTTCAGATAACGTCGATGAGCACGGCGTGCGCCCTCAACATCATTTTGTTTCCAGCGCGCTTGGCTGAGACAAAACCATAAGCCCGCTTTATTTGAGTTGTTTGCTTCCAATAAGCTTTCGCACAGCTCGATTGAACGGGTGTAACGACCAGAATTCAGGCATGCCACCGCCAATGTTTGGCGAGCTTCTTGATGCTCTGGTTCGATTTCCAACAACGCGTCCAGCAACGTGATCGCCTGTTCGGGCTTTTGATATTGAACTTGGAGTGCAGCGTGGATAAGCAATAGCTCCACATCTTTTGTTTGCAACATGGGGCTTAAACCTGAATCAGTAGATTCAACGCCATGGTGAGATAACGTTGGTCTAATTGCGTGTTTTGCAGCGTTTCCACCGCTTGGGAAAGCGCATGGGAACCGTTTTGCTGTGCCAATTCCTGAAGTCGCTGCTGAGTCGTATCAAACTGCTGACGATACTTGTCTGGGCGAAGTAGCTCTGAATGGGTAAGCTTTGGCTTGGCGAGCGACATCAAGTACTGCTCAGATGGGCGAAGCTCATACAGTTTCTCTAAGTGTGTCGCGATGGCTTGACCATCAGGCAACAGTTGAAAACGCTGTGGGAAATCGTTTTCAACTTGCTCAAGAGAGACATGAGTAAAGCCTTCAATACCAACGTTTAACGTACTAATTCTACTCATGAATTCGCCACATCATTGTGTAAGCGAACCAAGAGCGCGAATGCTTGTTCGATGGTTGGCAATGTCACTTCATCACCTTCAATTTGCGCAGAGAAAACCAGCGTCTGTTCATCGAGCAAGCCAGTTTTAATGGTAAATGGCCAACCTTGCCCTGCATGGCAAAAGCTCAGTGCCTTCTTGATCGGCTCATTAGATTGATGCCACGGCAGCGCTTTCGCCAACATCAGAAACAAACAGTCCTGATGCTTCTCAAGGTGCAAAGTACCGCTCTGTTCAAAGCTCAACTGAACACGTCCTGCTGACGAGAAATCCACAGCGTCAAGCCCCATTCCTCGGCAAAAATCATCCACTGACGCATCAATCCAATTCATCGTCCCACATTTCCTCTTCTTCTAAATCAATCGCTTCATCAAGCGCTTTTTGCACGGCTTGTATTAGGTTTTGTCGCTGTTCTTCATCGTTAAACACATCAATTGGGATATGCCGAACCAGTTTATGCAGCTCTCTGAAAAAGCTAATTTTTCGCTCGGTGGATTCCAATTCCATGGCATTCGCTAAGTTCCAGATCTCTTCACTGCCCACCCAGCGCTGCTCAACCAAAGCAATGACATCTGACATCAAATCAGTAACTTGATAAGCCATGGCTTGCCTGCTGAGGTTTAAACATCTGATAGAGATTGCCAACTTGGTCTTGAAGGGTGTTCAGCGTTTTAAGCTTTTGCATATCTGACATCAAAAGCTGCAACTTAACTGAGTCGATATTGCTACCTTGAACGCTTAAGTCAGCACTCATGCCTTGCAACATAAAGTCGACCGCCGTAGACACCTCTTTTTCACCAAAGCGCTCAACCACATCCTTGTATGCTGAGCCTAAACCTTGGTAGCTATGTACGGTGTCGCGATAGAAACCACGCAGTTGGTGCAAACTGCTGAAGCCTTGTTCTTGGCTGTATTCGTCTGCAAAACTGGATACGCGAATTTCAGTATCAATTTGAGACCATGAATCTGGGTTTTGCTCAAAGTTCAGAAGGGCTTGGTCGATCAGCGCCAGTAGGTTCTTACTTTCTGGGTTAGCGCCAAGAAACTTTTTGACCGCTTTTAATGCAAGGTACTGGTGGCTTTTCTCTTCAGAAAAACCATTAAGGTACGCTTGTAACTGGGCAATTGTTGATAAGTTGCCACTTGCCATTTTGGCAGCAAGGTCTTTGATCTTTTGGTTCTTCTCAAGATCAGGCACTTTTCTTAGGTAATCAGAAACCAACTCGTGGGCTTCATTAACGCGAATACCGCCATCTTTCACTTTGCGTTTGGTCAGATCTTTTTCCGCTTTTTCTGAGCCTAATGACGTCAGCTCTTCCATCGCGTCAAACAGTGATTGAGTAGCATTGTGTACACGGACAGTTTCGCCTCGATAGTTGCCACCAATTGACTCCCCAGAACGTGAAGACTCAAGACCGCTTCGAATTGGCGTGTCAAACTTGTTACCCGTTGTAATTTGATTATTGATAATACTCATTCACTTGCACTCCTTTCGTACAATATGAGCGAATTATAAGAATTGCATTTGCAACGGGCTGTCAAAATCAGACGTGTTTTTTTAGGGCGTTTTAAGTTTTCTAAAAACTCCCGACCAATAGTCACTATAAATACTGCACCATCCTTTTTATTCTCTCAGCATCAGTTATTGCGCATGTTTTCCTAAATTGAACGACTTCTCATACATCACCGAAACCCAACAATCTGCAATCAAACAGACACGTTTGATCCAAATCCGCGGTCGAGTTACTCAAGTTACCGGCACCATCATCAAAGCCGTGGTGCCAGGTGTACGTGTCGGTGAACTTTGTGAGTTGCGTAACCCGGATCAAACCTTGTCGCTGCTAGCGGAAGTGGTTGGCTTTCAACAACATCACGCGTTACTCACCCCACTTGGCAACATGTTTGGTATTTCCTCCAATACCGAAGTAAGCCCGCTTGGGAAGATGCACGAAGTGGGTGTTGGTGATCACCTGTTAGGGAAGATTCTGGATGGTCTGGGTCGACCGTTTGATGGTGCCCAAAGCAAAGAGCCGAGTGCTTGGTATCCGGTTTACAGAGACGCGCCGCCGCCGATGCAGAGAAAACTGATCGAGAAACCCATTTCCATGGGGGTTCGTTCGATAGACGGATTGCTCACCTGTGGCGAAGGACAAAGGATGGGTATTTTTGCGGCAGCGGGCGGTGGTAAAAGTACCCTACTCGCGAAACTTATTCGCTCTGCCGATGTTGATGTAACGGTCCTCGCCCTTATCGGTGAGAGGGGGCGTGAGGTAAGAGAATTTATCGAGCACGACCTTGGTGAAGAAGGCATGGCAAGGTCAGTATTGGTTGTTGCGACCTCCGACAGACCAGCAATGGAACGTGCCAAAGCAGCGTTTGTCGCGACCTCTATCGCGGAGTACTTCCGAGACCAAGGTAAACGTGTCTTGCTGCTTATGGATTCAGTGACGCGCTTTGCCCGAGCTCAGCGTGAGATTGGCTTGGCTGCTGGTGAACCACCAACACGACGAGGCTATCCGCCCTCTGTTTTTGCTGCACTACCAAAACTGATGGAACGTGCGGGTCAATCAGACAAAGGTTCCATCACCGCGCTGTATACCGTGCTTGTAGAAGGTGACGATATGACAGAGCCAGTTGCCGATGAGACCCGTTCGATACTGGATGGTCACATCATTCTTTCTCGCAAACTGGCAGCGATGAACCACTACCCAGCTATTGATGTACTTCGCTCCGCGAGCCGTGTGATGAACCAAATCGTGGACAAAACTCATCAAGCGTCGGCAGCTCATATGCGTGAAATGTTGGCGAAATATGAAGAAGTGGAACTGCTGATCAAAATTGGTGAATACCAACATGGCGCTGACAGCCGCGCGGATATGGCAATTGCACAAGGTGATGATATCCGAGCATTTTTGCGCCAAGGCACACACGAACCAAGTGAACTCGACGAAACCGTGACTCAGTTACGAGGACTGGCGGGCTTATGATCGAGCAGTTACTAGAGATAAAAAAGATTCGAGCGGATCGAGCAGACAGTGCCGTTCAGCAGCAAGAGTATCGAGTCAATAGTGCGCTTTCTTTATTGCGAAAAGCCGAGCAGTCCGTGGTCGATTATCACCAATGGCGAAAAGAGGAAGAAGAGCGACGGTTTGCCAAAGCGAAGCAGAAAACGGTGGTACTAAAAGAGCTTGAAATATTACGCCAAGAAATCGCGCTATTAAGGGAGAGAGAAGCAGATTTAAAACAACGTGCCGCAGAGGCAAAAAAAGCATTAGAACAAGAAAACCAACGGCTTAAAGAAAGAAAACAAGAAGCCCTTGCCGCTCATAAAACAAAAGAAAAATTCATTCAGCTAAACGAACAAGAAATTGCTGAACAAATGCGTCAAGTGCAGTACCAGGAAGAGCTCGAACAGGAAGAGTTTCGTAGCGTCGTTGTTTCATAGAAGGTAAAGATGCGAGTCAAACACGATCACCCAAGCACAACAGAATTCTCACAACAAGGTCAACAGAGTCCAACAAGCAACATCTCTGAAGAACTTGAGTCTCGCTTTAACAACGCTCTTAAGCCAATGCCGTCAGAAGCGGAGCATGGTCAAGAGACGACTCGTTTGTACAAAGCGGCATTGAGTTTAGATAAGTTCGAGCCCCTGAAGCCTAAAGCTCAGCCTAACAATCTTCAGCAAGAAAGAGCCAAAGACCAAGCTTCTTCTGAAAAAACGGACAAAGCTGGCAGTACAAACGGTGCTGACAGTTCAGACAGTGCGAAACATGCTGCTAAAGCCAATCTTTCTCCGTTAGAAAAAGACTCTACGCTAGGCACAAATCATCAAGCTTCAAAAGACGCTTCGAACAGTGATGTTGTAGAACAGCCAAAGACCGCGACAGAAGCGGAATCAGATATCACAAAACCCGTTAAGCCTAACTCGTTAGTCGAGCAAGCGATTGGCGATAAAGAACGCATAAAGCATGAGAACAGCTTGCACAATACAGGGATAACAGAGCGCCCAAGCAAGGACAAATCTCCTGCCGAAAACAACGATAAAGACGCTGCTCAATCTCTATCTGAAAAAGCGCCTCTGAGTAATATGGCAGGTAAACATGCACAGCAGCAAGAGGAAATCATTGTGAAAAACCAATCCGTCGGTTCCTCAGCAACAAAAGAAAAAACGACTCGTGATAACCAAGCTGATTCAGCAGGTTCAACCGCATCTCTTGATGGTCTGTATCACGATCCTAAAGCCATTATTGGCGGTTTCCAAAAAGACTTGAATAGTCAACCAACGCCAATCCAGCTTGATGGCAAAGCTGCTACCGCCGTGCAAAACGTATTAAATGGTCAGCGACAAAAGCCAGATACGACAACAAAAGAAGCAGGCACTTTAAGTAACGCGCAAACTAATGCAGAAGCGAAAGCTGCGTTGTCAGCGTTTGAAGAGAAGCTAAAACACTCGAAGCACATTGATTTACATCATTCGACGCCTGAAGCCGACACCAAACTGTTCTCGGCGTCGAATATAAGCCAGCCGACCACCCAAGGTGATGTGATCCTCAAGAGTATGGAGGCACAAGCACCACAAAGTTCGGCAAGAGATGTGAACGAGCTGATCAGCAAGTTGGTTGACAAGATCTATGTGTCTTTGCCAAGTGCGAACGAGAAGGAAGTCCGACTGCTTCTCAATGAAGGTCAGTTAAAAGGTGGCGAGATCTCGATTAAACATGACAGTTCTGGTTACAGCGTCCTGATCAAGCAAGAGCATGCCCTGTCACTGATCAATCAAAACGCTAAACAAGAATTGGTTGAGCGCTTGCAACGCTTGGGTATCGACCAACCAATTCGAATCTCGGTCAGCGAACAAATGAACCAACAACAAGATCAACAACGCTCGCGACAACAACGCAGTATTTATGATGAATGGAAACCTGAGGACGAACGATGATACTTGATTTTCCCAAGGTCGACGCATCGAGCATCGCACTAAGCAACCAACTGTGTGCGAAGCAATGTCACTTTCAAGATAGCCAGAGCAACAGCCTGTCGGTCACGCTTGGACAAAAGCCTGAATTTTCGGGCTACCGTTTAACGCTACTCATTGGCGGACAAACGATTCAAATCGATTTTTGTGGTGCACAGCTACAACAGTGGCTACATGGCATGCTTGACTCAACGGCATTTGAATCGCTGCCAAACTCATTGCAAATGGCGCTACTCAGCAGTCAGATTGAGCCCTACACCGATGTCATTAAGCGTCTGTTTGGGCAACTGCCAGTGTTGAGTAAGTTGCAACCTCATGAACAGCAAGCTCAGCAAGAGAATGTGTTGATGCTTACCATCAACCGTGATGACGCCTCTCTTAGCCTATGGGTAAATGAAGGTCGAGATGTGCTGATTGACGCCTTGCCACAAGCACCGTCTTACCTAAGCCAAAACATTGCGCTGCCGTTCTGGCTGAGCTTTGGCAAAACACGTTTAGCACTCGGTCAATTTGAACAATTGGAACTGGGCGATGTGGTGTTCTTCGATGATTGCTACATCGCACAACATCAAGTGCTCTTTCAGGTATCCAATCAAAACCTTTGGCGATGCCAACTCGACGAAACCACACTCCATATCCTAGAAAAAGAAACCAATATGAACGATATCAATAGCTCTGAAGCACTTACCGACCACCAGCAACTACCAATTGAACTCACGTTTGATGTTGGTCAGCAGACCATTACTTTAGAGCAACTTAACGCTCTGCAACCTGGTTTTACCTTTGAACTTAACCAACCAATTTCTAACCCAGTGACAATGCGAGCAAATGGCAAAATCATTGGTGAGTGCGAATTGGTGAACATTAATGAACGCCTAGGTGTGCGTGTACTCGAACTGTTTGGTGGTAGTCAGGAGCCAGCATGATCCAGTTACCTGATGAACTGAACCTCATCGTTACACTCGCCCTACTTGCTTTGATTCCTTTCATTGCAATGATGGCGACTTCTTTCGTTAAGCTGGCGGTGGTGTTTTCCCTATTGCGAAACGCACTGGGTGTACAACAAATACCACCTAACATGGCGCTCTATGGATTGGCGATCATTCTGTCGATCTTCATCATGGCACCAGTGGGTTTTGAAACCTATGACTACGTGACGCAGCATGAAATATCCCTAGAAGATTCCGAGAGTATCGAAGGACTGATTGAGAGCGGATTGCAACCGTATCGTGAGTTTTTGAAGAAGCACATTCGTGAAACCGAATCGGTGTTTTTTACCGATGCGGCAAGAACATTGTGGCCACAAAAGTACGTCGATCGTTTGGAATCAGATAGCTTATTGTTGTTGCTCCCCGCCTTTACGGTAAGCGAGTTGACTAGGGCGTTTGAGATTGGTTTCTTGTTGTACCTACCTTTCATCGCAATCGACCTAATCGTGTCCAACATCCTATTGGCAATGGGCATGATGATGGTATCGCCAATGACGATCTCGCTACCGTTCAAACTGCTGCTGTTTGTATTGCTAGACGGTTGGACCAAGCTGACTCATGGCTTAGTGCTCAGTTACGGATAGTAAGGAGAGAAGCATGAATCCGGCTGAAATAATCCACTTTACCACTCAAGCTTTGACGCTTGTTCTGTTCTTGTCTTTACCACCGATTGTCGTTGCAGCGCTGGTTGGTACTTTGGTCTCGCTCATTCAGGCGTTAACTCAAGTGCAGGAACAGACGTTGGGTTTTGTCGTTAAACTGATCGCCGTCATCATTACCTTGTTCGTCACCACACAGTGGCTAGGCGCAGAACTGCATGCCTTTGCAACATTAGCTTTGGATAAAATCCCGCAAATACGATGAGTTACGATGATTTGCACCAAGCGTTGTTCCTATACAGCTTAACGCTTCCTAGGTTAATGGCTTGCTTTATATTTCTGCCCATCTTAAACAAGCAAACTCTGGGCGGCACCATGGTGAGAAATGGTGTCTTGTGCTCCCTTGCGTTGTTTATTTTTCCGATGATTAACCAGCAGGATTTGCCCGCAGAAACGGATGGGATCTGGTTGATGATCATCTTGGGCAAAGAGGTACTGTTAGGTCTGCTGATTGGCTTTGTTGCGGCGATCCCTTTTTGGGCAATCGAGGCGGCAGGCTTTCTCGTGGATAACCAACGAGGCGCAGCAATGGCGAGTATGTTCAACCCTACCCTCGGCTCACAATCGACGCCAACCGCAGTACTGTTGACTCAAACTCTCATCACCTTGTTCTTCTCGGGCGGTGGCTTTGTCGCTTTTATTTACGCGCTATTTAACAGTTATGCTTCTTGGCCCGTCATCAGCTTTTTCCCGTCCGTAACGGAAGAGTGGGTACACTTTTTCTATGCCCAGTTCGAACAATTAATGTGGCTTGGGGTATTGATGTCTGCGCCTTTAGTATTGGCGATGTTCCTTGCCGAATTTGGTCTGGCATTGATCAGCCGTTTTGCACCGCAGCTGAACGTTTTCTTCTTGGCAATGCCAATCAAAAGTGCCATCGCCAGTGTGTTGTTGATTGTGTACCTGGCGTTGATGATGAATCACTTTCAAGCACTTTTCTCTGAAATTGTACTGTTCAGAGAGCAGCTCAATACCATTTGGTGATCGCATAAGAACACGGTGGAGAGAGGCGAATAGGTGACTGTTCACTAGCTTCCGCCTCTCCGATGATTAAAACGCTTTTAGATTGAACTAAATTTAACTACGAAAGATAAACAGGCCCAGTAATGAGCGGAGAAAAAACAGAACTCCCCACCCCGAAAAAACTCCGGGATGCCCGTCAAAAAGGGCAAGTTGCAAAAAGTCAGGAAATCGTTTCATCGGCGTTGATTCTGGCTTTGATCACCGTGCTATTTGCGTTTGCCGATTACTATATGTCGCATATCTCCGCCCTGCTTTTATTGCCAAGTGAGCTGGCGTATCAGGGCTTTCAAGATGCTCTTCTTGATGTAGCAATCGCCATTGCCAAAGAAATGGTTTATCTGCTCGCGCCGATCATCTTAGTCGCCGCTCTCATTGCCATCATGGCGAACATGGGTCAGTTCGGCTTTCTGTTTAGTGGCGAATCTGTCAAACCAGATATCAAGAAGATCAACCCTGTTGAAGGGGCCAAGCGAATTTTCTCGTTAAAGAGCATTATTGAGTTTATTAAGTCGATCCTTAAAGTTTCGCTGCTTTCATGCATTATTTGGGTAACGTTAAAAGGTAACTTAAACACTTTACTGCAAATTCCTACCTGTGGATTAGAGTGTGTACCGACCATCACTGGCGTGCTAATCAAACAATTAATGATCATTTCGGCAGTTGGTTTTATTGTGATTGCTGCTGCCGACTTTGCTTACCAAAAGTTTGACCACACCAAACAATTGAAGATGACCAAGGATGAAGTGAAGCGCGAATACAAAGAGATGGAAGGCAGTCCAGAAATCAAAAGTAAGCGCCGTCAGTTGCACCAAGAGCTGCAAGCCTCCAACCAAAGAGATAACGTTAAACGCTCAAATGTTTTGGTAACAAACCCAACGCACATTGCCATTGGTTTGTACTACAAGAAAGGCGAAACACCTCTACCTGTAATTACCCTGAAAGAGACCGATGCGATGGCGAAACGCATGATTGCAATAGCCAAAGAAGAAGGGATTCCTGTCATGCAGAAAGTGCCACTCGCACGTGCGTTATATTCGGATGGCCAGCTAAACCAATACATACCTGGCGATCTTATTGAAGCCACCGCAGAGATCTTACGTTGGGTTGCGTCTTTGGAGCAATCTGAAGAGCAATAAGCAGAAGCAAGTTTTGTCTTTACAACAGCAAGCCTTGGTCGCGGTTGTTTTGACTTTTTTTCATTAGACGGTTTTTCATCAAAAACAAAAGGGAGCATCTGCTCCCTTTTGTGTTTTCTTGTTCGCTAGGGTTTCACTGCGGACTTTGGTTTAAAGCCAAATCAGTTAAATCCAACCTTCTGCTAAGTACATCAAACGTAGTTGGCTTGGTGAACCTAGCTTTTCCAGCGCCGAAAGTTGCCCATCATCAAGGTTCGGGCTTTTATCCAAGTACACGCGTCCGTTCGCTGCATCAAGAGGCAGTTTGTAGGTCAAAGTCTTATTGATATCTTGTGCCTTACCTTGATCAATGGCTCGGACGGCTGGCATCAACCAGTCCCAATCTTCATTGAGCAGTTTTTTAAACGCACCATTCGCCACCGATTCAGTTTGACTTGGAGCATCTTCCACACTCAGTTTAAGTATAGGGTCGACATCTGGTACTAAATGCTCACTAGCATCTGAGCCCAACATCTTCTTGAGCGTCAAACGCGCAGCTTCCATTTCTTGCGCTTCTTTTGGTGCTTGAGGCGATGTCATAGACTTGTCTTCCTTTGGACCTAAGTACGCCATTAAAGCGCGCACTGATGCTGCATCTTGCATGCTGAAAGTAAAGTCACCCTTGCTGTTAGACACTTCAATACGTGGTAACACGCCAGACATCGGCTCTTGACGAAGTTGATCTTGAACTTCGTTGTTCAAGCCGTAAGAGCCAGCTTGACCAGCAACAAAACCAGAGCCACTGATTAAGCCCGATGCTGCCACACTGCCTAGAGCTTCTTTTGCTACAGGAAGTACACCTGCGGTACCTACGGAGGTAACACCAAATGCTCCAAGGCTACCTGTTGCCATACCCAACGTGGCACCAATCGCGCCTTCTGCCGACAGAGTTGCGTGCCCATGTGCAAGCGCTTGCTGCATTGGCAGTGCCAACCTTTGGTCACGACCGGGTAACTGGGCAATTTGATCCAATTGGTGGTGGTATGCCTCTGCATCACCATTGACGGCGGCTTTATGCAATTCACGCCCAGTGGCAACCAACAAGCCAACACCCGGTAGCGCCAAGTTAATCGCTGCGTTGACACCAGTCCCTTTAATCTTCTCTTTCGCCATCTCAAGTAACTCAGCGCCAAAGCCATCCATCTTTCCTGGGTATTGGTTTTCGATACTGACTTGTAAACGTGGGTCTTTGCTGATCGAATCGAACGTGCCTTTTAGATTTTCATAAGCGCTTCCGTCAACCTTTACTTCTTCCAATAGGCTGACGACTTCAAGGATCTTACGCTCAGTCAAAGGCTCGCCGCGATAACCTGATGGGCTAACAAGAGAGAACGCCAATAATGCCGTTTCTGGTTTTTCTTCTTTTAACAGCGCCTGTTTTAAATCTAAGTGAGTCTTAATGTTTTCTTGGAAGTACTTTTGATATTTCGAGCGCAGCACGTTTTCACTCACCGCTGCGAATTTTTGCCCTTTATGGAAGGTCGATGGCTCTTTGACTTCACCGCGCTTACTGATCACACGATCATCTTTTTGTGCCGCGACAGAACGGAATTGATCCAAGCTCGGAACGGGGCTTTGACTGATTTTGCTGGTTGGACTTACCATGGGAGAACTCCTTAAACTCGAAGCGTCTGAACGTGAGATTGTTCTTGATTGATAAATTGGGTTGGGTCTTGGTCTAGCATCGCAAATCGAACCTGCCAGAGTTGCGTTTGCTCATTGAGGGCATGGAACCAAGTTGATAGGCTCGCTGCGTTTAAATGCTCAATTGGCTTTCGCCCCGCAAGAACCAACTGTCGACCATTGGGTGCAAGTGAAAGCGTTAAGCTCCCATCCGCAATACCGAAATAATTAGCATGGGCGAGAAGTTCGAGACCTTTCAGTCTCAGTTCACCGCTTTTTTCGAGCCCACCAAAAGCCACCGATAAAATAAGATCGTTTTGTTCTGTCGCACTAAAGTAAATAACGTAACGATCATCAACCAATAACTGGCAACGATTTTCTTCAGAAAAAGAAAGTGGTGGTAGCTCGTTTATTTCGCAAAACTCTTTCAATAGAACTTGTAATGTATTCATCGTTTATTCCTTCTGTTTCACTATCGCTAGTAAACAACGAATGGCATAATTACGATGTCGAAAATGGCTTTTATTTTGTTAGTTTCACGATACTGTCGTGATTTGCGCCACAAAAAATGAGAAATAAACAATGAGTAATTTTGAGTTTAATAAATGAAAAAAGAGCAGCGAAATGCTGCTCTTTTAAGAGATTAAATATTAACAACCGATTATGAAATCTTTAATTTAGCTTATGGCTATCAAAAATAACTTCAGACGGTGGGAACATATTAGAAACAGGTGGATGAGCAATATCACCAAACATTCTTGCACCAAAAGCTGATGCTGCCCAAGGGTCTACAATCTTCACATCTTTATTCCATGTACTTGGGTCTTTGATATCACTACCATCTTGTCGACCAACCAGAACATACAAGTGCGTTCCTGAGTGTCCTTTCTTGAATGCCACTACTTCAACCTTGGTGTTTTGATCCATTTCACCTTGCATTCCTTGAATCATTTCAGAGGCGGCGGCAAAGGCAAACGTCGTACAGCAACCGGCTTTAGCATCTTGAACAGATTTCGCGATGTTTTGCAGTGTGCCCATTTGAGGGCTATTGCCTCTTTGCGCTGCGACTTGAACCATGTTTGCCGACATGGTTGCTTTTTTATCTTGTTGAACTCTCGCTGGGTTGGCGTAGAACCCCTCTAATCTTGGTTTCGCTTTCGATTTATAGAACTCAGATCGCTTGTCACCGAACGTATTAAGGTCAGTACAGGCAAAATCACCCAGCTTTTGCAGTGCGCCTTGGTGCTTTCTGATCAGGGCATCTGCAGGGTCTGTTTTACCCGTACTGGATGGCTTTGAAGTGCTTGAAACACTCGGCCAGTTCTCTCGTGGTCCTGTCGATAGTCGCTCTAAATCTTTAAGGTTTCCAAGAGTCAGCTTATTCTCACCATTAAGTACGTTTTGCATCATGGCTTTTGCGACGTCTTTCGGAAGACCTTGCTTAACCAATAAACCCACTACAATCGCTTTCGCTTTGTTTTGGTGATTGATACGAGCGCTTACACTTGTGTTTTTCGGTGCACCTTCTTTAACGAAGATATCCTTGCCACCATGAGCTCGGACTTCTTTGTCATCTGATTGATTTTGCGTAGATAGGTGTGCAGTCAGCTCGCTGAGCGAGTGCATATGTGATGTATTGATATTTACCATGACCATAACCTTTTAAACAGAGATGAAAGAATGCAGCTTTTCGTGTTGTTCAGCCGACTGATGCTGAGTCGTTAGATATTGATTCCACAACTGGCAAAGCTCCATAAGCTGAGTAATCATGGTCGAAACTCGACTCACTTCTGACGTCATTGGCATGCTTACTTGCATGTGTACTTCTTGGTTTTCTGGGTTTATGCAGAACTGCACGCCACCTGATTCGCGGTATAAGAAGTTATATTCTAAAAGTGTCTGCAGTTTTTTAAGCTCAAATGCTTCTTCACCTTGGCAAACCTTGATTGAAAATAACAGTTCTTCTCTCTCATCCAAGCTTTGAACTTCAACTTCTTTGCCTGCAGACATATATGCAGCCCACATTTGATTATCATATGCCGTCACTCGATCAATATCGAGCGTGTTACCAAGTTCAATTAGTAAGGTATTCACCTTATCCATACTCACCTACTATCCTGATATTTAATATTGATGTATTAATTTAACAACCAGATATAAAATCTCGAATTTAAAATACATCTATCACATCATTTTTGTTTTATTTTTTATTACTATGGTTAATTTTATTAAACTAACCATTACTGCAAAAACCAAATTAAGTATTCTTGAGCAAACGTTCCGCTCTTATGAGGCAATAGTAAAGCCTTTAAAGATGAACAGATTGTCAGTTGATGGGAGTATTGTGCTCAATAACAGCGACAAAATATGCCAGATATGGTCGGCTTTTTTTCGTTTTAAGCCGTTTATAGAAAGGTATACCCAAGAAACCTCAAGGCGCTAGGTTCAGCGAGAATGACTTGGGTATATGGTGAGAATCAAAGAATCTCACCATATACCCAGCTTTACTCTTTCAATCTCAAGCAAGTTACAGCTGCTGAGATACTTCAAGTTGAATGGATTTCGTTAATTAGATGAGGACTTAGCTAAACAAAGCCACCAGAATACATCGGTTTAAAGGCTTCTGTTGCCGCTTTATCCGCATTCGCCACACTGACGTTTGGTGCACTGGATTCTCTGCTCAAAACCACAACTTTGGTTTGCTCTTCCATGTTCGAGCTATTTTTCTTGATATGATCAATCAAGTCAGCAAGCTCCGCCTCTCCTTTTGGATCGCTTTTACCACTCAAACCCGCTTTTTCCATCTCTGGCGTCGTCACACGTATGGTCACATGAGGTTGGCGGCGACCCATCGCAACTTCTGCATCGTGGATTCGCTTTTTCATCATAGTATTGGCTGAAGACGGGTAACCTTTCTCGAGATGTAAGGTGTAGCTTTGCTCAACAGTAAAAGACGTCCCCGCAGGAACCAAGATTTCTCTCTCACCTTCAGCTTTGCTGATAGGTTCAATATTCATCCCGATGTCTGGCGTAGGGTTGATGACTAAAAGTGCACCTTTCGCCATGTAACTTTGTGCCACGTCTGGAGCACGCGTTGTACTCATAAATCCAGGAAACTGAAAACCGGTTCCTTTCTCTAACGCCGCATCGGCGACACTAGTGTGACAGCCATGCCAGACTTTACCGGAGTATCGCTCAAACATTGGAGAGTCTAGCGCAGCCTGCAACATATCCACGGTCTGACGATACTCTTTCTTCGCCTGCGCTCGCTCAGCAGAACTGGTGTATTGGTTACGTTTTAGGAACGATTGAAGACGAATCTCCATTTCACTCTCGTTCTTTGGCGGAGCAAAGTCGCCGTAGCCTGGGTTGATAATATTCGCGCCATTCCCTGTGTAGAATCGAGTCGTCGCCAGCAGCATCACGTTAATCAACGTCGCTTGGTTATTCGCATCATCACCAATGGCTTCTAATACCGCTTGTTGGCGTTCAGCTGGCGTAGCTTTGCTACTCACGACATCTTGCAAAAAGGCCAACGCATCTTGGTGATCAGGTTTGTTTTTTAGCACCAACTGAGCATCAAGCATGTTTGACTTATCTACCGTACGAAAAGTATCCCACACATCATTACGGTCGCCGTAACGAAAAACATTACTCAGCGATCCTTCCTGTGAAGATTCCGCCAACAAAGACGCAGCATTGCTGAGAAGCTGTTGGTATTGCTCAGGAGACTGACGCTCTAACCAATTGCCTAACGCTTCCGCTTTAACACCGTCAATGAATGGCTGTCCTGACGGTGTTCGCTCAGGCAATTCCGGCATGGTTCTCTGCTCGGTATTGTATAACTTCAAGTCGTTCATATTTTGCGCAGCGTAGAGAATTTTCTCAGAAGCCAGACCAAAGGTATCGTCCGCCTCTTGATGACTCTGAGCAGCCTGCGCCAGTGCGTCAAGATATTCACTCCCGGCATATTGTGATGGGTAGCCTTTCCCTTGAGTCACAGAATGGTCGAACTCCTCAACACTCATTTTCACCGGTTCAATCGCAGGTAAATGAATTTCTTGCCCATTTAGCGTGATTGTCTTGGCTTCCATTCCGGGTAAATCGATGTCTTGGCTCACTAGCCCCTCGTAAGCACCAAGCCAATTGCCCGTCTCGCGCGCTTGCCACGCCATCATGCCATCACTGTCTACCGTCGCAGCGCCGTGGTCGTTGTGCTCCATCGCATAAGCATCCAGTGCTCCCATGATCTCTGTAAAACTGTGATCACGTGGCTGAATCATCCACCCCAATAGCAAGGCTCGAAATGCTTGCGCTTCAGAAGCGGGCATTTTGAGAAGGCGTGCCACTTCGTACATAAAAGAGGTGGTACTAGATGGTCCAGCAAACATAGGTAATTTCTTATCCATGTTCTGTTGGCGCCAGTTGACTGAAGTTGGCTCATCCTGACCAATCGTGGTTAAGGTTTTATCATTGATAACGAAACCACCATAGCCGGACTCATGCTCTGAACGCTCTTTTAAAGCAACGGCGTCGTTGTGATAAGCCGCAGGCTTCATGGCCTCCTGCATTCCTTGAAACTTGAATCCGGTCCCTTTATGAGGGTCGCCGTTTTGACGACTGCCGATAAAGTCATTGCCGGTTTTGTTGCCAAGCGCTTCACTTGTATTCCAATCGGCATACTTAAGCCATGCCCAACCGTGGGGCTGGGTTGTGGTCGGAGTCGAGATCTCGGGCTTTGCCCCTGCACCGTGTGAGTGAAAAATGTTCAGCCTTTGATTCGCTTCCTTGGCATTCAGCAATGGCTGATTCACGGCATCGCCCATCATCTTAAGTCGCGAAGGATCACGAAATACCCTCAAATGACTATAAGCTAATGTAGTCAGTACCCGAGCATTGGCTTTAGGGTCATTGAGTACGCTGTTGAGCTGCTCTGCCCACTTAGCGTCGTCGTCACTCCAGCCGTCCAGAAAACCGATACCTGCGTCTTCATTTGTCTTTGCTACTGGCACTGAAGGATCTTTCGCTTGAGCGATCGCTACGTTTTCTAAGATTCGACGCAAAAACGATTGAGACATGTACTCAACTGCAGGGTTCTGCAGCAGGTCATTGCCCAAATGGTTAAACTCAAATGCTTGGTTGGCTTCTGCAATCTTCTCCACCGACTGAGCAACTATCTGGTTTTTCACCGCGTCAGAGGTTGTTGGAAACTGCGCATTCACCTTATCTCGGACCAAATTTTCAATGCTGCCTTCATACTGTGCAGCACGCATGATGGCATGGTTAAACTCCTCCACAGCCTGACGCAATGGCGGCATTGAGACAGGTTGCGTGTTCAGCGGCGGCTGATTACCAACTAGGGAAACGGAGACCGATGGGGTCTGACTTAAAGAGGTATTAACCGCTCTTGGTGTCTGTTGCGAGGACAGTAAAACCGCGGTACTTGTCGCCCCGTCTGTGCGAATCGTCGTTTGCATCGATCACCCCGCAGTGGATTCAGTGATCGCATCAAACAAGGCACTGCGTAAACTGAGCGCATTTTGCCAAAAGACATTGAGGTCACTATTCACCACGGAGTTATCCGGCAGTGAAAAATTGAGTACAACAGTAGCGTTGTCTGCCGCTAACGAGAACGACGCAATTCCGACGACATCAGGGTGAGAATTAAGCGCCAACAGTTTGGAAGGCGATATGCCCCCTTCTGGCTGTTTGGCTGGTGACAAAGGGAACATGACCACCATGCGATTTTCATAATTGAAAATCGTGGCGTAATGCATACCATCTTCGCCAACCAAGTTACATTGACCATTCAAAAGCTGCCATTGCCCGCCAGATACGTCGGATAGCCAGTTGTTTATGATTTCTTCTTTGTTCATTGCGAGGACCCCTTTTCGTATTGAATAATCAAAACGATAAGCGCAAGGGCATTCGCCATATATCACTTTTGGTCAGAAGTTTTTAGGGCGGCTTTTATCAGTTAGCGCTCGCCGCTTTCATTTACATGCTAGTGAGAGAAAGTTGATGCTGAATCTAGAAATAGCCAGCCACTGAAAACAAAAAAACCCAGCATCGCTGAGCTTTCAAGTTTCAAAGATAGGCGTTATGAGAGTACCTGTTGGCGCTCGCTGAACTGCTTGGTAATCGCTTGTTTGAGCGCTTGCAACTGTCCGTCGATACTGGCATCAATGATGCCGACTTCCGTTTCCAAGATACATCCGCCATTTTTGAGTCGCGCATCGGCGATCACTTCAACATAACCAACTTCAGGGAAGTCACTGAGTATTGAAGAAACCTTTTCTCGAACCTCAGTCACTTGCTCTGGATGCACATGCAAGATCACTTGTTTTTGGTTGCTAACCAGTTGAAGCGCTTCTCTTACGACACTTGCAGTTGTATCCACATCATCAAAGCTGCTGATGATCTTTCTGACTGCATCCAGTACTACACCTGTCATTTTCTGTTCAACCTGCAAGTAGTATTCATTACATCTTGCTAGCGTCGCCATCATGGTTTCCGCGTTCTCGATCTTCGCTTGATCGATACCATCTTGATAACCACGTTGTCTTTCTAACTCATAGGCTTCGTCGGCTTTAGCAACAATGCTCTCGGCTTTGGAATGTGCTGCTTCAACCAAATGTTGCGAATCTAAGTAACTCACATAATCTTTTGCTTTGAGAATTTTTAGACCCGGAGCCAACTGTAAGTTGTCGGTTTTTATTTCAACAAATGAAACCATTGAGGAATTACCTGTTTTGCGATTTTCTTTATAAGTCGATAAGCAAGATCTCGATGCGTTTCATCCAACCAATCTGCAGTGAGTGTGGTTTGAGTAAGTGAACGTTCGAGTTTGAACTGCCATCTTTGCACGAGCTCAGAGGGCGATTTTGCCAATAGGAATCTTATCCATAGATAGCCGAGCTCACGGGCAGTCTTTTCAAAGCTGGCTTCATCTAAAGTCGGCGGCAACGATTTTTGCCAACCGCTTGGCCAGTTTGAAATCATCATTGGTCCTTGCTGAATAAGAAAGCGGGTTTCATCGACACCAAAAACATGATTGAGACACTGTTTAGGCTGTTTCAATACGACTTGGCGCATCGATTCGCAATACATTGCTCCGCCAATCATCAACAACAATCTGTTGGTCGCTTCGGCTGGCAACAGTGCCAAACTGTTAAATGGATGGTTAAAGACATGGTCAGTAATCGACGATAGCTGCCACTCTTCAATGCACCACTGATTGATTGTCGCTTGCTCCCTCCAGCCTTGGAGTCGTAACAACCAAGGCTGTTTTTCGCTTACCCAGCTCTCATCAATATAGCTGCAAGGACAATAGTTAAACTGATGCTGAATCTGAGAAACCGGCGTATCAGAATTAACCACGTTTTGCATTCCTGCGGCACCATGCAAACGTCGCCGCGTTAGAACCAATGACGAGTAGCACTAAGAATACGAGGATTGCAATCAAATGGCTTGCCGTGTCTTTGGTTACTTGAATCGACAAAATACTTTCAAATTGGTTGCCCTGAGCCGTCACTCGAACTTCTGAAGATGGCACCATAACCACGCTAATACGATCGTAATTCAGCCCTTCGATACTGTTGTTCACCAACAGCTTGATTTGAGGGACGTAAGAATCCAGAGCGACATCCGCTGCGTGTTTGATAAACACAGATGCCGATGCTGGCGTCGGACGCTCACCTGGACGAAGGTTTTGATCTTCAAGTACAACGTGAACGCGAGCCACTAGAACACCATCAATTTGTGACAAGGTTGAAGACAGCTCTTGCGATTTCGCGTAGATAAGTCTCGCTCTTTCAGCAAGCGGAGACGAGATCAGGTCGTCTTTCGGGAACACTTCTTTCAGTGTTGAAAATTGCTCTCTCGGATAACCTTTACGTTTCAGTGCATCAACCGCAAACGCAATCTGGGCGTTATCGACCATCAATTTAACGGTGTTGTCTTTATCCGGCTCTTTCGTTGCCACTACGCCCTCAGAAAGCAGAATAGACAGCATTTCATTGCCTTCTTTCTGGCTTACTCCAGTGTATAGCTCCGTCTGACAACCGACTAAAAATAAAACGAGTAACATGCACGCGGCACGCATTGTCTTCATCATGACTATTGGGCCTTCAACAGTGTTTCTACGTTCTGTGTCGTTTTACCTACCGTCTTAGCAATCAGCTCTTCTTGAAAGGTAATTCGAGTCAACGCCCACTGCATCTGCAAAAGTTGAGCGGGGTCGTCACCGACCATTTTCATGCTGTCGGTTAAGCTGGTTTTTGCATTGTCGATGGTATTTTTCAGTTCGCTGATGTTTTCTAACAAGCCACCTTCTAAACCGTGGTTTCCCTCCGGCGCTAGCATCGCTTGCTCGAAACGCTCACTAAGCCCCTCTTCAGCTTGTGCGTCTTGCACTTGCTCGAGGTTGGTTTGCATTACTTCTGTGTACTGCGTATTGATCATATCCGTTCCTATGAGAGGTCTAGTTTGTGGCTGTAAGTCAACATGTTCTTGACCATGGCATTCTTTTGTATAACAAAGCTCAGCTCTTTTCGGACCATGTCCAACACTGGGGCTTGATCGGGGATGTCTTTCAACTCTGCCCAACTGTGCCAAAGCGCTTGTTCTTTTTGCGCGCCAAGCGGGAAATGCTCAGAAAGCAACGCTTTCAACTCTTTGCGGTCTTTAGGGGGCTCCGCTAATAAGCGCCCCGAAAAACTGCCCAACAACTCTTGCTCTAATGATGCCAACAATTCTGGTGACGCTTTATCGGTGCCCTTTGCACTTCTCTCCTGACTAAAGGCGTACCATAACGCTTCTTTCTTCTCGCTAGGCGAGGAAAACGCACCTTCAAGCGTACTGTTGAGCGTAGTAGCACTGAAATTTCCAGTACGTTTTAGCGTCTCGTACCATTCCTTTATCGCCGTTGTTTTGGCTTCGGCTTGTGTGACGCTGTCCGCGCTCTTTTGCGTCGACGATGTGCTCTTATCTGATGAGCTATCACTCATTAAACGGCTCATCTTGTTCGCATCATGTGCATCAACTCTAGAAGGTTGCTGCACATGACCGAGCGTGTAGTTGAATGCGTTGTTTTCAACCTTCATTAAAGGTTCCTGATGTCCTTAGAGAAACTCATGGCAAAGGCTTGGTTTTCTTCACTGCCTTTTGATGCCATATCTAGCCAAGACTCCGCTTTGCTTGATAGCCCAGCTTTTCCTGCTGCTAACGCTGCCAGACTGATTAAGTCTGGGTACGTCATACAAAGCGGTTCAAGTAGACGATGAGCGTCTTCGTACAAGCCACGATTCATCAAACTCATTGAACGAATCATAGCGACGACTTCTTCTGCACCACCTTGTGACTCAAGGCATTCCGCGATGGTATTTGCCTCTTCATGACGATGCAGACCGGTTGCCATCAACGCTGTTTCAGCCAGCAGCAAACGCATGTCTTTATCCATAACTTACACCTTCTGCAGAATCGACTGCATCACGTCTTTGATTGCACGAGTTGTGGTCGCGTTGATGTTGTAAACCACAGACCATTTGTTGATTGTGTGCTGCAGCTCTGCAAGCTTCGACGGATCGTCTGCGTTCGTTTCTAGGTTTTTGATTGCCGTGTTTACGTCTTCGTTCGCTTTTTGAGCTTGTGCTTCTAGTTTCGCCTTAACGTCGTCGAGATAAACACTTTTACTCGAATCATAAAATGACATAGGTATCGCCTCTTTTTATTTATTGTCTTTGAAAGTTTCAATTACAGTTAAGGCTGCTTGATACGCCTCATGCTGTTTGAGTAGCAATTGATATTCTTGTGGTGAACAACCAAGATCGAGCTGACGCTTTACTGCTGACTGCGCTTGCTTGAACTTGAGGATGATCGCCTCTTTTTCTTGCTGTCCTGAATCGCCTTGTAATAACTGCTCAAGATTTGTCATTGGTATTTTCACCTTCGTACCCTAGATCAATAGTGATCACTCGCCCGCCTTTTACGAGTTCAATCCCTGCAGGAGTAACGCTAGAAATGCGATATCCTTGAGGAGTGCGGGCACCTACCATGTAACGAACATTATCTGTGAGGATGACGTAAGGGACTCGACCAAAGTTCACGCTACGAAACGGAAAATCGATGTTGGTTCCTTTGCTTACCTTAGGAATGGACTTCAAAACCAAATAAGGTTTCTCGCCATACTGCTCACGGAAATCTCTCGTTACGCCATAAAATCGAGTGGTCTCAATGTCATCAAGCTCACCACGAACTTCGATGCGGTCACCGCTAGTCACAAGCTGAACTTTTTTCAAGAGCTCCGCTTTTTCTAACAGTTCTTTAAGCGTATCCATGTACGCACCCGCTCTTTGTAGCTCGACCTTCCAAGCAACAAGTCCAGGGACATCGCGTTCTAATATCTGCTCAACTTGGCTCCAACGACTTGCGTCATCGATATAGCCCGTTAGCAGCAGCGTGCCTGTCTCATCACCATTTTCGACTTTGACTTGGTGATAACCGAGGTTGCGCAAGATAAAGCGCACACCACGGCGTATCTCTTCCATCGTTCTCAGGTCACTTTTGTAGTTGATACCTAAGGCATCAATCCGACCCAGTAGTTGGAGTTTCTGTGTTCTGTCTTCGACGTAACCTTCAAGTACCGCCTGTCGAGCACTGGCGTTCCATTCAACACGAACATCGTCAAGCTTGAGCTCGCTAAGAATGTTGCGCACCAAGACAATCGGTTCTGCTGCGGTGATGGCGTCTTTGTCACTGGCATGAATTTGACTGTACCAAACGCCTGCAAATATCACGCTTGGAATCAAGCTACACATCAATCCAATGAGCAGTGTTCTCTTCCAACCTGACGATGGCTTATGGCTGACGGGGGCAGCTTGCTTGTCTGATGCATCGCTTGCCACATCGATAACCAAATCGTCTTCTAGATAACCGACTGCAAAGGTTAAACGACCCACAGAGACCAGCGCGTTTCGCGCCAGCTCAATGCCACCAGCATCCACGGTGACACTCTCATTGTTGATGGAGACCTCTTCACAATCGCGCAATAAAACTGTTTCGCCATCGCAAACCAAAACAAGGTGACTTGCTTTGATGCCAGAGTCGGTTAACACCAAATCTGCAGTAAAATCATCACTACCTAATACCAATGAATCATTGGGTAAGGTGACTTCCACTCCGGAATGGACACCGGAGAGGATACGAATTTTCCATTGCTGCATTGAGGCTACTGCTCCTCTAATGGTCGAACGCAATGATTCTCTGAGCCATTACACTCTTTAATTTGTACTCGCCATCCTTTTTGTCCCGTAGGAAGCTCGCATTCTGCTAGCAACGATGACTTTCCTTGTGACAACAAATCTTGCTGGTAACGCTCGGCTTGCACTTGAGTCGTACAGCTGTACAAGGCAAGCGCTGATTTAAGGTCTGCACTGTTGTTTGAAATGTTGTTTAACGTGCCAATCTTTGGTCTTAAATCATATTCATTGCCGATGAGAACGTTGTCGCCAATACCATCCACAACGATTCTTGGCTCGATAATGAACATACGTACCGTTCTTCTTGTGGTGTTTTCCGTACTTCTAAACAAAGCACCAAGGTATGGAATGTCTCCTAGCAAAGGGACTTTTCGCAGCTTGTTGCTGATTTCGTCACGGTATACACCACCGATGAGCAGGCTTTGTCCCTGTTTCACTGTCGCCAGTGTGCTGATTTCTGTCTTGCGAATTGAAGGCACACCGTCGATGTCACCATCAGAGATTTGCGCACCATCTTCTAAGTGCAGACTCAGGTTGATTTCTGGTCTTTCCACAAATCGATCGCCGACGATACGAGGCACGATTTTCAATAACGTACCGTACGTCACTTGCTCTAATGCTGCCGTCTCTTTACCGATCAACTTGACGTAAAAGGTGCTGCTGTTATTGAGTACGGCTTCCACGTTTTCTTGTGTTAGCAAGGTTGGTCTTGAAACTACCTGCGCGCTGCCTCTAGATTCAAGCAAACGGATTTGAGCCAATAGGTAATTCAAGTTCGTTGCGTCAAGCAAAGACTTAAAGGTTTGTCCGCTGCCAAGCTCGACATCGCCATCACCGACGTCACCCGTTGTTTTGAGATCCAGAATGCTGTTGTTACCAACCGCAACACCAGCTCGCCAGTCAACACCAAGCTGACTCAAATCGTTCGCGCTGATATCAACAATTGAAAGCGCCACTTCGATTCTTGACTGCGGCTGATCCAACTGAGCAATCAACTTGCGATACAGCGGCAATCGAGCTTGCGTATCGCGCACAATGATCGCATTTAACCCTGGTTCAGCTTCTACCGATGCGCCGCTATGGACAGAAGCTTTTTTAGTCACTGTTGCAGACTTACTCGCTCCTGCTTCATCGCTCTCATTCGCCACCTTAACTTGAGTTTGAACACCGGATAGAACTCGGCTCAATACCGAAGCAATACCTGGCACCGTCACCCCTTGGTCACGATAAGTGATCTCTCTATCCGTCGCAGAGGCGTACTTCAACGGAATAATGTCAACAAACAATTCATCCGTAGAGTTGGATTTTTGTACCAGTCGGCTTTCCAGCGCTTCTGCCGTTTGCACAACCAGATCGACGTACCTCGGAGGACCAGCCAAGTAAACCAGACCTTTATTTTCTGCTGCGCGCCAACCGTAACGAGAATCCCAGATCCCTGTTGAAATCAGCGTGCTACGCAGTTCACGAGCCGTTAGCAGTTCTAGCTGTAGCAATCGCGAACGAGTTTCCGTCGCTTTGTATACATGAAGTACCGCGCCATCGAAGTACCACATCAAGTTGTAAACTTGCGCCAGATAGTCGAGAAACTCGGCTGGGTCTTCTGGTGTAAATCGACCACTGACACGGTCATTTACTTTGTCGCTCACCGATACAGAAACGCGGTAGTTTGCGCCAAAGTTGTTCAGTAATTCTTTTAGCGAATCATTGTCCGCGTAGTAACGAAACGGTTGATCAGACCAATTAAGCTCAGAAGCATGAGAAGGAAGTGCCATCATCAAGCTTGAAGCACACACCGCTGATAACACGAGTCTGCGCATTTGTGTCTTTAAAACTGCAAGCATTATGGAATCCAAACACTGTGGCTAACGGTATGATTTACACGCTGGTGCTCGAGCAAATCGCTGAACTGCTCCACCAAATTCACGTGTTGAGAAAGTTGCGTACAAAGCGCTTCTGTCGTTGCGCTTTCCATATTCATTTTGCCTTGCACAATCAACTGCGCTTTGTCGTTCACCGTTAACGTGCTACGCGTATCTCGCAACGTTTTCAAAGAGAGCTGCATACAGTGCTTTAGCGCCTGTTCTTTCTGATAATCAAAGTGCTGTTCAAACTGAAATGGGAGAACGGTTTCCCACAAGACCCATGATGATTGCTGCCGAATGTTAAGCAGCATCTGGTCGACTTCGATGTCATAGGAACCATTATTTGAGGCAATAAAATCCCCAACCCCTAGCGTTGCCGCTAGAGATTTCATCATTTGATCTAACATATTTAGCCCTATTTAAATCTGGCTGAGATGGTTACAAGCTTGACCGCACTGGTTGCTCTGAATGTCAAAGTAGTAATGATCTACGCTGCCAACGGTTTGCATGTCTTGAAACCATTGCCAAATTTTCGCGACGGCATTTAGGTCGCTGTATACAAGATCACACGCATCCCAAACATCGTTTAGCTCAGGCGCTTGTACTCGCGCTTCGCTACACCATATTTTCCATTCAGAGATAAACTTATCCGACGTTCTGCTGTACTCAGATAAGCCCTTGAGTTTTTCTAGAGTTGGTTTCCACTCTTCAACCAATGCTCGATGAGATTCAACCACTTGGTTTTGCTGCTCATTGAGAACACTTAGCTGCTCATGCAATTCACTCTGCTGGCTCTTAATCAGTTCCAGTTGTTGCTCTGCAAAAATCGCACTGCTCTCTTCTCCAGACAATCTCAACCAATACTCTTTCTGAATACTCAGTTGATTGATTAACTGTTCAAGCTTGATGGAATCATGCAACACCGTCTGATCCGTCTGCTGATTAACCCACTCATTTAGAGTCAAGTACATCGAAAGGATCAGCGTTTTAGGTGACGCTAGATTGAAGCGGTAACCTAATCGGTGATTAATGTAATCCAGTCTTTGTTCAAAAGTGCTCAACGCACGATTGTCACTGAGTTGCCCACCCACCTCTAAAAAGAGGCGCATAGCAAATCGATCTAGAGACGTACCAAGCTTTTGATATGTCTTAATCAGCTGACTAGCACATAAACAATCGACGACATTGCGATCAAGCAAGCGCTGGAGTAAAGACAATTGGTCGTAACTCAGAACGCCTTCACTGAGTAGCTGTCGGTGATTGACATTAACAACATTGGGCTCTTGCGATGATTGGGATAAACCTTCGTATCGTGCGCCTCGCTGTAATACAGTGACCTTCCTTTGCGTCACAATGTTGTTAGGAAAAAGCGAACGGCGTCGCCAATGCTGCTTTTTCATTTGTGTTCTTCTCCGCATCTACTTCGAACAATCCAGAAGGAAGTAGAGGTAATAGTTTTGTTCGTTGTTACGCTGAGCATAATAGAGTTTACGTCAGTTAATGCCTTTCAAAATTAGTCAGAAAATTTTAGTCGTCAGACATTTCACTTAGCAATTGCTACTTGTTCATCTCCAGAACGAACCTTACTTGGTGTCGTTCCGAAGCGGCGGCGATAACTTTGTGTAAAGTAAGATTGGCTTGAGAACCCCGCTTCCATCGCAACGTCGACGATGCTCATTTTGCTTGTGAGCAATAGCTTGTGAGCATGCAATAAACGACGTTCACTGATCCACGCTCTAGGAGAAATACCATAATATTCATTAAAGAGCTCTTTAAACGTAGTCAAACTCGCACCAAATTCTTGGGCGTAGTCGGTAAGTTTCCACTCTTTAAGGTAATGAAGCTCCATAAAGCGACGTAGTCGATCTGAGGTTCGGTTTGTCAGTTGTGATAACAACGCGTAGAGGTGTTCACCTTGGTCCCCATGCAACAATAAGATGAGCATTTCCTCATACTTTAAGCGCATAATAGCATCAGGAAAAGACTGCTCTTCTAGCGTCTTCATCCCTGATAGTGTCTGTTCTATCAATAAGTTGAGAGTAAAAGGGAATAATCCAGACTGAACATTCTCAACCTTTGGCAACGACATCAAAAGATCACTATGCTTTTGCAATAGTTGACTCACCAGTTCGTTGTCAAACTCGATAACAGAAGCCGTATATTGACCATCTATCGGTGTGTATTCTAGTAAGTAATCCCCTTGAGAGAGATAAATTCCACAACCAGCAACAACGTCTAGCGTGCAATCCCCTGTTTGGACTCTCAGTTGACCATTGTGAACGACAACAATGTGAGATTGACTAGAATGAAATACTTCATCGTGTTTTTCATAGCAGCAAGCACTATGGATTTTTCGCAAGCGCGAGTCGACCCTTTCTGTGTTTAGTTGGCCTAACACATCCATTTTCTACCCTTCATAATTTTAATTTCTCTAATCCCCATCAGAGAAACTGTCAAAGTCCCGCAGTGCGAAGACAAACGCAGGACAATTTCAATTAAAGAAGCAAAGAAAAGAGCATAGAAGCGCATAACACTCCCATACCCCCCGAATAATAACGAATAGCTCAAGCGCTACCTTTGGTAGCAAAATAATCTTGGCAAAGAAACCTTCCCGATATTGTTATGTATTGTTTTCGGGAATTAATAAGCTTTTGCTAAAGTTCAACTTATAACTAGTGATACTAAAACAGCAAAAACTCTTTTTATATTAGAATAAATGAAAGTACTAATGTTAAAGTCCACTTCATTTATATTGATATTTCTAACAACTTTGAGCTGTTTATTTTTAAACCATTCTACCTAGCCAACGTATCCAAGGCGGTGGATATAACCATAAAAATTATGATGGGCGCAACCGATATTCATATAAAGACAAACTGACCCGATGACCTAAGTTGATTGATTAATAGAGACCTAGGTCTGGAGATATTACTTTCAATTGTCTTAATTTTTTTAAATAATAAAGACAAATGAAAACGATTACTTTTTTAGTAATTCTTATAAGCTTCTAGCTTTAAGTCCTTATGTACACTGCCTTGCGTAAAAATATACTGCTCTTCTTTTTTTGCGATAATTTCACCTTGAGAACGCAATATAGCGCGCACTTTCATTTCGCCATTTCCAGCTTGTATTGGAGCAATAACAACCGAGTACTGAACAGGTAACTGAACCCCTTGATAGTCTTGCTGTACAACTGTAAAGCATTGATTATCTGAAACCTGACATACTTCGACGTTTACAGAAGTACTCACTGGAGCGACGTAATCATCAAACGTTATCCAACCAAATAGCGTTCCTTGAATATGATTAGAAAACCCATCTGATACCGTATTTGTGGTAGCACAAGCGCTGAGAAGCAATGCACTTAGTATCGGAATATACGTATTACATTTCATTATGGATTCTATTTGACTGAATATGTTTTAAATAAAAATGAGCAGGCGCAATTTTGGTACACAAATATATAAAAGATCAACTATTATTTTATACACCATTCGGACAATATAGATTCTCAAAAGTAAGACTCATTATTATTTGATAAGGAATTTTTATTGCCTTTATTTTATAGTTGATACTGCTTCCAAATAAATGCTCAAACTTTCTGCAAAGGTAAGTGGTACAACACTTGAGACATAAGCAACATAGTTGATAAGTTTTTATTATCCGCATAGAAAAAACGCTTATATAAAAAATTCCAACCAATATTGATAAACATCAGTTTTAACTTTCCATAATTTCGATGATAAAATTCTAAAAAGGACTGCTTCTATGTCAGCGCGCCAAATCGTAGATGAGGTTTTGCTTAAGTTTGCTCATCAAATAGGTTTGCCTGAATTACATTTGACTGAAGACGAACTGGGTTTAGCTTTTGACGATAACTTAAGAGTGCATTTCATTTTCCACCCAGATACAGAAACGCTTCAACTAGAAGCAGAGATTGTCGACCTACAAATTGTTAATTCTGATCTTTATCGTTCTTTTTTGGCATTCAACTATCATTGGTCTGAGCATCAGCTGTTTTTTAGCCTAGATAACCACAGGCACAAGCTTTGTTTAAACAGGTTGCTTCAGACCGAGCAGCTCGACTATGAGTTGTTTGAGAGTGCACTTGCTGAACTGCTCACACAGAGCGAATCTTGGGAGTCATTGTTGTCTGCCCATATCGCAATGGAAGTTTCACCATCTATGCTTCAGAGCTCGGACTTAAGAGTTTAGGTACCCTATGTCCAATGACATCCAACCAACACCAAAGAACTTGTCTATCGACCGGTTAGAACATACCGAGCAAACAGCCTCTGTAAAGCAAGGCTCGTTTCTAGGTCGAACCGTTGTGCAGATAAGCCCTAAAGAGCGAGAGGTGAACCGAGCTAACTCCAAGCTAGAGTTAAGTGAGTCTCTGTCGATGCTTGCAAACGTCGATATTTGCAACTCAATCTTAAGCTTCGAGAAAGATTCCAATGCGGTACAAGCTTTGTTAAATAGAAAGGTTCAAGTGCTCAGTCAACCTCAATAAGACCGACCTTAAACAAGCACTCGCTTCGCCAAAAACGAAAAGCCCCGAACTCTCGGGGCTTTTGTTGTTTCTAAACTGCAGATACAAAAAAAGACGTCCTAGGACGTCTTTTTTCAAGAATGTGGCGGGAGTGAGACCTAACACCTAGAAATATAACTCTTTGAATTTATAACCAACTTACGAGTTGGGTAGAAAAAAGCATTTCATTACGCATACACGCCTAGATATCATAGCTCCACACAATATCTCCTGTTGCCTAATTATAGTAGATCAAACTACAATTCCAACGAAGTCTACCCATTAAACCTATACTCTATCGATAGATATATCGCTTACGATTTGCACATCCATTCGAGCTCTGCCATTAGAGCAACTCAAATCGGAGTCAACAAGAAGTCATACTTTCAGCCTCAAGACTCAATAATTTTTCGAACCTATTCTATTGTTTTTCATGATATGCACCCCAACTATATACCATGTGTTTTATATAAAATTTAGGTGTGATATGCAGTTCAATGAAAACCTTACGGGAAAAATCCTCGACCCAATCCATGGCATAATTCGACTAACAGAATTAGAGCTAGATTTTATAGATCATCCATTGTTTCAGCGTCTTAGAAACATTAAGCAAAATACTTTCCTTTACAAAGTATTCCCATCCGCGATGCACAGTCGTTTTGAACACTCTTTAGGAGTAATGCATCTATCTTATGAAATTTTAGAAAACATGAGTGTCAATGCTCATCGTTACAAGAAAAAGTATGATGATAACCTAATATTTACAAAGCTTTCGAGCCTGCCTGCTTCCAACATACAAGAACTTAGATTGGCCGCTTTAATGCATGATATTGGACACGGCCCTATGTCTCATCAATTTGACTCCTTTATGTGTGATAAAGATGAGTTCCAAAGTTACTTTGGCAAAGATTACCCCCAAATCGTAGACCTAATTGAAGACAATGCTCAAGTGGAACACGAGCATATATCTCTACTGTTCGCAAAAATCATCTACGATAGCTTGCCGGAAAAGAAACGTAGTCAAATCAACATTAATAACGTTCTATCGATTATAGAAAAAGACTATCAGAGAGAAATCGAAATAGAGTTAGCAGGTCGAAAATTCGACATACTCCCACTGTTCACCTCAATAATTTCTTCATGTCCAATAGATGCAGACCGTATGGATTACCTTCTTAGGGATAGTTATTTCTCTGGTGTAAAATGTGGTATTTATGACCACAATAGGCTCTTTATGTCTATGGTTCCTGTTGTTGCTAACGATACAATTTATTTAGCTTATAAAGAAAGTGGATTAGATTCGATTATTGAGTTCATCAATGCTAGAGCCAACTTGTTTGGCCAAGTTTACTATCACAAAACAAATCGCGCCTTTTCATCCATGTTGAGCAAAGTTTGTAAGCTAGCAAAAGAGCATGACTCGCAGGCAAACCTTTTTGAGTTCACACTACCTACAGATGCAGAACAGGCATCGTATGTAGAACAAATCCAAAAGTTCTACTTAGATAACTCTGATGATTATTTTCTGAACGAGCAACTAGAACAACTGATTGGTGATATCCAGCCAGCAGTAAGTATCACAAATGACATAATCACAAGAAAACCTTGGAGTAAGGTTTACGAGTCAAAAATCTACCCTTCCGGTTTGCATATAACGGCTACGATCGACAAATCAAAAACCGATCTTTTAGAATCAAAAATCAACGAGTTAATTGTTGGAAAAGATATCGATCCTTCTATGTTTACCATTGATGTTATGACTGACAATGCGTTTAAAGACATAGCTAAGACTGAGATTAAACTTCTTGAGAAGAAACTTGACGGGCATTACTCAGTGAAGAAGTTCAAAGACTCAAATCATAAACTATCTAGATATCAATCAATTAAGTGCTTTGTTAGGATTTTTGCACACGAATCGATCATGGAACGGTTTGACTTAAGCTTGATTAAGGCGATTGATGAAACAAAAGATAATCTATTGAAAGAACACAGCCTAGTGAAGTAATAGTTCCACACTAAGACGATGAAACTCTACCACTCAAAAAATCAGAAACTTAAATAAAACAGTTTTAATACAAGAAGCTCATGGGTATCCATCACACTTGAAAGCCTATCTATGAGCTCTTCTTAAGAATAACTTTAAGGAATTGGGTTAAACACTATATTCACAACAACGGTTCGTATTCTATTGAGTTTTGCATCTCTAAGACCATTCGATGAGTTTTTATTTTCTTTTGAATACGTTCAGGCAAAAGAGAGGCATACTCCGCAGTATCTAGTTGTTTAAAATCTAAGGCAATATCATTAATGATCTTGACAAATTTATCACCAACTTCTTTAAGCTCATTCAAACGGTTTGTCTCCTTGCCAATCGCACTTAGCAAGTGTTGTTGCTTACTCCAAAGTTCATCTAAATTTACATCACTCTCTAGCTCAGCTTTCTTTTCCTCTAGACTCTCCGTTTCTTGCCTTAACCATTTGACACGGTTTTCTAACTCGGTCAACGCTTCACTTGATACACCTTTTCTATCTAGTGCAGCCTCAAGCTCACTCGTGACTTTGTAATGCGCTCCATCCAATATTTGTTGCGCTGTTCTTTGAGCGCTTTCAACCACTGATAGCTCTTGCTTTAGAGCATTCTCGGCAATCACTTGAGCATTCTTTCTAGCATCTTCTATTTCCGACGCTAACTCAGCTAGAACATCATCTCTAACTTCTACTCTAACCTTTTCACGTTGTTGTTCTGCTTCAACTCTCGCATTGTTAATGATTCTTCCCGCTTCTAACTTGTTAAGATAAATGGTTTGCTTGAGTTGTTCTAATTCTTGATTTAAAGATGACTTCTCTTCTTCAAGCCGCAATACCGCTACTTGAAGGTCATTCGCGAGGGACTTTATCTGCGTATAGAGCTCTTTTTGCTCCCGCTCTTTTTCTTGCCACTTTTCAACTCTTTGTTTGATTCGGGCTACCCTTTCCTCAGCCTGTTCCTCACGCTCAGAAATGTTATCAGTGATTCTTTGAACTTGTTTGCGATGCCTTGCTATCTTTCTCAACAACATACTTCTTTCTTTGCTGATACTCATCGCGGCTTGCTGCTCAATAAAATCCCAGAATGGATTTAGCGGATTTAATGCTGTTATCTGAACTTTTACATTTTCATAGCTGTTCAGCAGCGAATCTGAGTCCAATCCAACAAGAAATAACTCAAGGGCACTCCTACCCTGCTTTCGAAAGTCCACTATTTTATCTGGTGGGGTTTCATGAGTATTAGTAACTTCCACATAATACTCTTCCCTACCAATCTGGCAGACGATATCTGGAATCCTACCGTCTCGATAGACCTCTAAACGGACATTTTTCACTCCTACCATTTCACAATCACGAGAATCAAAAATGCCACTAGAATATGGATGAGGAATGAGCTTCTCCCGTTCAATGAACTCCTTTGCACTCAAATGCAACTGGGTTTCATACGAATAGCGACATTCTGCGTTACTTTGATGGCGTAAGTAGCTAGCTATGCCTTTATTACTATGTGCGGCAACCATGAAGTCTCCGCAGCAAGGGCAAACAACGTCATCCTGAGTGCCACTTTCAAGCTCAACAACAGAAACAACTCTACTCTCGCTTAGCTTCCACCCAAAAATAGAACGATTTCTCATGCACACCTCAACATTGGAAAAATAGTGATGATTAAAAACACAAAATATGGAATCAATCTCATATTAATTACCATACTAAAATCAAGTCAAAGACAATGTGCTTACTTAGTGTGATCATCCGTCGCATATAAGATCGAAAGATGAACTTATAACCGCTCTATAACCTTTCGAGTCTGCCTCATTTTGAATTTATTCGTTTAAACACCCCAAAACTGCCTGACTAATTCTAAATGCAGCGGTTTAGCTAAGTTAAGCTAAGAGAGAACCTATGATATGTTCTTTCCAAATGATATGGATAGACGTATCGACACTGCCGTTGTCCAGATCTGACAACCAGCTAAATGCTGCGCGAGCCTGACCTCTCATATCTAGGTCAATAAATACTTTCGACATAGTTCGAAGCATTATTCAGAAATGAGTAATTAACCTCTGCAACCGTCGCTGACATTTTCGAGTTGCACAAACGTAAGCCAAAGGTGCCTACGTCTTGAACTCAAGTAGTGCTTAAATTCACTACAACCCTCCCGCTTATCATCAATGATAAGAACCAATGACAACGCCAAGCGTTGCAATACTGAAACGTCGTTTAAACATCGCTACTTTCTGTGTGAAATGCGCTGTGCATTGACTGACTCTTAGATACAGCATTTCACGATAGTCACTAGCTATGGTCCGTCTATGTCTACATAGACGGACACTACGATCACCTCTAAGCCATTGATTAAATGGACTTCCCATGCCTTTTCGAAAAACGAAAATGCACGAAATATGAGCATAGACTCATCTTTGGCTGCGTTTGCGAAGCAAACGCCCAACAACATACGGGCAAACAATAGGGTTGGAGCTTTGAAAGCATGCGATGTGGCTGCCAGACAAATTGATTGCAAACCACCGTAAAGCAATACCAATGAATAACGCAGAGGATCGGACATCCTCACACAAAAGAGCAATACACGCGCAAGTATGAAATGCGCAATAACACTTAACATCCAAGGCTTGATGCTTCATCAAAGTATGAATACTCAGCCTAAGCCACCGCTCTTAACAATCTTGTTTTAATTAGGAAAGCAGCATGTTCACCAGAGGCAATACCGGAGCTAGAAACCACGGATTGCGCAGCCGTGATATGGCTCGTGCAGGAAGAAATGCAATGACTGAAGCTTGTGAATCAAAGACAACGTCTTATTCCACGGCACAACAAAATGCAGATCGGTTCGAGAAGTTTGCAAGATACTGCGTCGATAACTTTTCAATCAATGATTCTCGGAAAATTGAAAACTCCCACATTCTCCAATATGCCGAAGAGTTAGCAGAGCGAGTTGAAGATGGTTCTCTCAGCGTATCATCTGCCCACGACTACTTAAGTTCAGTCAACGCAGTGATTGCTCAAATGAGGCAAGATAATCTCGTCAGAGTGCCTGCTGCACAAACAAATATCCCCAACCGGAGTCACATAGCAGAGCAATCAAAAGCCTGTAGCAAGGATTTACATCAACATGCAAAGTCTCTCTTAGATGAACGTCTCTCTATTCTCTCTGAAATACAACGACAGCTCGGTTTGCGGTTTGAAGAGTCGGTAAAATGCAACCCAGCGGACCTACTTACCCAAGTGGATCGAAACTTCAATCCTGTGACGCGTACTTCTCATGTCAATATCATCGATGGAACAAAAGGAGGCAGGTCAAGGATCGTAGATATAACATTAAAAGCTCAGATTGAAGCACTCAAAAAAGCGGCACAGATTCAGGGAAGCCATCGTTCAATGATCCCAAAGAACCTGTCCTATAAAGAATTCCGAAGTCATTGCTATTCAGCATACTCAAAAATCAAAGGTTATAGCCCACACAAGGAGAGGCATCACTACGCACAGCATAAATACACGCAAGTAATGAGAGCGTTATCTGGTCAAAACAATATCTTGGCTCCAGTGCTGTGCAAGCATTCACGAGGTCGAGAGCATATCAAACACATTGCTTCAGCAATCGGCTCAACCTACCAACGAGCAAAAGAGCTCGATTATCGAGCACGCTATGCCGTTGCAACGTCACTAGGGCACGCGAGAGTAGACATCACTAACGCTTACTTAGGTTGATTGGAGGAACTGCTTATGTACAACATTCTGAAAGATCTACATAAACTATTAGGGGACTTAAAAAGAAAAGGAGGAAAGAAATCAAGAAAGCAGCAAGCGAAAAGGATTGAGTTGTTAGTCTTAAACATTGCCGAGCACGAGCATGCAGTGAAAAGAATCAATCAAATTGGTCGCAACCACGTTACTGGATTTATCAAACGAAACAGTAATTATGCTCTCAGCACAAAGCGAGATTATAACTATGCGATAAGGTACTTCTGGAATACTGTCTTAAATCGGAACAGTACTCCTCCAGTGTTTGACTTACATTGATTATCTTTGGATCAATCATCGGAGCGCTTTCGAGTACTACATAGAACTCGGTTACCTACCTTGACCTCACGACTAAATGCTTTGTGATCCCAAGAATACTGAACCGAAGCGGGGATCTGATTGGAGTGACCATTGATACTTTTCAATGACATTTGGTCTACCTCAAAAGGTACACCAAGTTTCTTCAAGATTTCTAGCATCACACCATCCGTGCCACCAGGGTGAGTCGGCATTGGCTGGTTCGTTAAGCTGTTTATTGTGGCTTTGGTGTATAAGCCATACCCTAGTCTCATCAATACCCCTTTTTCAATCAGCTGTTTAAGGCTACGACTAATTTGAGAATAGCTGGCAAAGTGAGCAAAGTCTTTCCGCTCGAAGACATAGCGACGAGAGGCTTTAATGTGCATCTCAATACGATTAAGCGTTGTCACAATGATCTCCTAGAAACTTTGTTCTAAACACTCTAATCTGTATTTCACTTCGACTCTAGTTTTCTTTAAAGAGAGAATGTACTTCAAAGACTGCTAGTTTGTATGTTGCATAAGTAAGTACCTAGCAACTCTTATCTCAGCAAGAGAATAACTCTTCTCAAACCCAGTTACGACTATTTGCGCAATTAGTTTCTTACTGTATTATATAGACCTCAAAAAAAGTGATGGATTATTATGGATTTAGGTATCGTACTTGGTGTTGCTGGGTTATTTTTAGCAGTAGTGTTTTGGCTAGTGCCAAAAGAATCCGTGACTAGGATTTTCAAAACGTATAGTGTCGTTCATTACGTCAACAAGAAGAATCTTCGTTCGGAGTTTAGAATAGCAATTGTTGATGATGAGTTGGATAGTTACCCAGTTCAGTACATCAAAGACCTTGGATTTACGACCAAAGAATATGAATCAGTGTCATTTGCTGATTCAGATGCGCTAGTTAAGAACGATCTGGTGTTACTTGATGTCAAGGGAGTTGTCCGTGAGGACCTAGATGAAGGTGGAGCCAAACTAATTAAAATTATAAAGGAATCACGACCTTTACTTCCTGTGGTCGCTGTATCATCCGGTTATTTCCATACTGAATTAAATGATTACTTTCGCAGTTCTGACGCAACATTAAATAAACCCATAGATGAATTTAAAATTCGAGAATTACTTAATGATTTGAAGAAAGAGTTCTTTGACGAGTCTCATATTGCAGCTAATATTGAAAATTGCATTAAAAAATTAGATCTTGGTTCTTCAAAGAAAAACAAGTTGAATAAAGTAGTCGTGGATTATTTGTCAAACAAGATAAATCTGGTGGATTTTACAAATATCGTTCACCAAAATGCCAGAGGCTCTGCTCAAGAAATAATTGATAACAGTAAAATTCTTTTGGATCGTATAACTAATGCTTAATTCAATCATAGAGAATAAAATAGTTGATATACCATGGCCTGTATATATTGATGGTGACTTGTATCAAGGAGAGAAACTTCAGTCATTTGAAAAATGTCATGATCAGTGCCTCCTAGGCGACGGTTCTAGTGATACACATGTCTGTGAACATGGCTTGAGTTATGTCTCTCGAAAAATATCAGGACGCCTCGTTACAATTGCTGGCGTTTACATCCCTTCTAGCCAGAATAGTAAGCGTAATCGGAAAAACGTCTTGTTGATGCAGAGAAAAGTATCAATAGAATCTGTACGTCTTTGGTTTTCGAGTCTTGATGAAAAAGCTAATGCAATTGACAATTTAGTCTCTAAAACAGCCAAGGCTAACTTTGACCAGTTTCATGAGTTCGTTAAATGGGCTAGGGAGATTGGCTTCTATAGTGAAAGACTACTGGCAAAAAATGCAACATCGGGTAGCTGTGCTTTCGACAATGCGTCCGATGATCTTAAGAGTTTGTACAAAATTAGTGTAATGTTATTAGACTCATTAGATACTGCGGCTCTATATTTTAATCCAGAAAGTGCTAAGTTTGGTAGAAAGAAATATACTGATATTTATAGTATGGTTCACAAGATTAAACTAGTACTCTCTCATGCGTCTAAGTCTAAAAATAAGGCGGATGTAGTGCTAAGAGGTAGGGTTAAAAACAATTATAACATTTACGAGTCATTCAAAATTGTTCCTTTGTCTTTAATACAAAACGCAATCAAATATAGAAGAACGGGTGATATCGAAGTTGTTTTCGATGAAACTGATAATGGTTTATGTATGACGGTAAATTCAATCGGATTTGAAATTCCAGAGTCTGAAATCATACACTTGTTTGAACGTGGATTTAGAGCTACTAAAGCTCGTGAAATGTCAGTAGAAGGTAGTGGCCTCGGGCTTTATGTTCTAAAAATTGTAACTGATGCGCATAATTTTGACGTGCGAGTTAGTAGTACACCAACTTTACCAGCCAACAAAAAGCTAGCACGTAATTCATTTTCAGTGTTTATTCGGTAAACACTCAAACAGTTTGGTCGTAGGTTCAAGCCATGACCTTTTGGATTTTATGATAATTCCTCTAAATTTCAATGACATATCGTGAGACTGCTAAACATACATTAAGAAATCAGTATTTTCTCAATTACTGTTGTGCATATCAGCTAACCTATCAATGCGTGGTGACTCTTAACCTAGCACACCACACATTGTATAGGCTAAAAAAACACCTCACTCAACCCTGCGCTCATCAATACGCCCTTGCATCCATTGGTTAATCTCTTCCTCAATCCATCCAACGCTCCGTGCGCCTAATTGAACGGATTGAGGAAATGCTTTTCCGTCTGCATAACGATAAATCGAACTTTTTGATAAGCCTGTCAAGGCAATAACCTCTTTGAGGCGAATGATGCGTAGAGACATAGCGACACTCCCGTATTTAATTACATATCACTATGAATATGGTTAAGAAAACGAAAGCACTCGAAATTAGTGACGCATTTTTCTTACGTTAAATTATATTTTTCTTACTTTCTCCCCAAACTCTAAATGCGGCACCACGTTTAAAGTGCGATAGCCTGTTACAGAGACACTGCCGTAACTAGCTTCTTCAATTCTTTGACTCCACCATTCCATTAAGGGGCGACGACGTTCTAGATACGTCGTCCGATTGTACGCCTTCCGAATCGCATTTTTATCTGAGTGAGACAGAGCAGCCTCAATAACATCACTATCAAACCCTTGCTCATTAAGCGTTGTTGATGCCAATGAGCGTAATCCGTGAGCTGTCGTTCTACCTTGGAATCCAATACGTCCTAACGCCTTATTGATAGATTCAGAATCCGTGTGCTTTTTAGGGTCTCGAATCGAGGGAAAAATAAATTCTCTGTGTCCACTCACTGGTCGGATCGTTTCCAATATAGCCATACATTGCGCTGTTAATGGGATTATATGTTCGCGCCTTGCTTTCATTCTTTCGGCAGGAAGAATCCATAACCGTTGTTCAAAATCGATTTCACACCAACGTGCCGCCGCCGCTTCGATTGGGCGTGTCATCGTATGCAGTTGCCACTCAATAAGACATTTTGTTGTAATTGCCATGTTACCTCTGGCTATTGCTCGCACTAACTCGGGCAACTCATCTGGGCTTAAGGCTTTCATATGAGTGACTTTCGCTTTTCTAAAAACTTCTCTAATACCACTGAGTGGGTTTGAATGTATAAGTCCAGCATTGACAGCGTACGTCATCACTTCGTTGATCAACTGCGCGGTGCGCTTTACGGTCTCTAAATAACCAGCCTCCTCGACAGGTTTAAGCGCCGCTATTGCCATTGGGGCTGATAACTTAGTAATAGGGAGCGAGCCAAGCATCGGGAAAGCGTAGAGTTCCAACTTTCGCCAGTTACCCTCGATGGTTTTAGGCAAGATACGGTTTTGTTTCGTGTCCATCCACAAGTAGGCAACTGCTTTGAAGGTATTAGACTGTTCAGTGGCTAACCTCGCCTTTTGCTCAATTTTGAGTAGTTGCGGATCAACACCCTCGGCAATGTATTTTCTGAACTCTGTGGCTTTTGATCTAGCTTCAGCTAATGAAACATCTGGAAAAGAGCCAATGCCTGCAAATGTTGGTTTGCCTGTTGAGGGTTTGGTGTATCTAAACTCCCAAGATTTCGCTCCACTTTTTCTTATATGAAGATATAGGTTTCCGCCATCTCCCAGTCGATAGGTCTTATCGCGAGGTTTTGCATTCGATACTTCTTTTGCCGTTAGTTTTGCCATCATCCCCTCCTTAGAATTGAAATTTAGCCAAACTGTATGCAGTTTTTCGACCTATCCTGCTCCCTAAAATTTTCGGTATGCAAAATAGGTGAATGATGATTTTTCAATGAGATAAAAGGTGGGATAAGAAACTTGGCAATCCTGCTCCCCACAAACCTGTATGCTGAATTTTCGACGCAAATGTATGCCGATTTTTCTCACAGCTTAGAAGCATACACTTTGGCATACAATAAAGTTTGGGATAGTAAAAGACGGGTGATACGTAGTGAAACTGTTGATTCGTTCAAAAACAGAGAGTTATAAAACGAGAAAAGCCCCTAGAAACTTCTAGGGGCTCGAATGTGGCGGTGAGTGAGAGATTCGAACTCTCGATACGTTGCCGTATACACACTTTCCAGGCGTGCTCCTTCAGCCACTCGGACAACTCACCGAATCAAATTGTGGTTAGCATCATTGGCTAACGAGGCGCTAATTTAATGATTATGTTCCTGATGGTCAAGGCTAAACACGAAAAAAAGCGCCCTTTTGCGTTTGTTTGCTCACTATCTAGCTAAATTGCGCAAAACTGGGGCAATTAGGCTTCTTGATAGTAACCTGGCACTCGGAACCAACGGCGACACTGATCTAAGAAGTAACCGTAAAGGACACCCATGCCACATGACACAACTGCATTACTTGCTACTGCCGTGATGATTTGGTCAGTTGACGCGCCTACTGCCAGCAAAATGCCCGCATAGACTGGAGATTGGAACAATACGTACGCCACCAAGTCAGACACGTTCTTCATAAACGAAGAGGGTGATAGTTTGTTACCTTGGCGTAATACCCAATCACGGAACATACCGTAAGGCCATGCAATCGCGATGTTTACTGGGATAGATAATGTGCGTGATGCTAAAGACTGCTCAAACGTCATACCCGAAATCAAGATCTCGATAATCATCCCTGTAATAAAACAAAAAACCACCATAGCAAAAGTATCCGCTGCGGCATTGCGAATACAAAATGGTCCACGAGACTTCATTTACAACCTCTAAAATCAAATACCAATAAAAACGACATCTATAAAATCATTTACTGCATTTAAAACCACATAGCAGTTAATGGTGCTATTAAATCACATTATTTTTAGTTTATGATTCCGTTTTAAAATATGAGTTGTAAATTAATAACTAACTTTCAAAGAAAAAGTAGCAGCTTTCACCAAAATCAGTAAAAAGCCCCATAAAACACTTCAAAATGGAGTTTTAAAACGTAATTTATTTACTTTTAAGCCAGTTAGCTCACGAAAAAACACAGAAAACTAGAGAAATATCTGGCAAATGAATTTCAAAAAGATCGTCTTATGCTATTGGATCAAGCAAATTCAGAGTAAACACGAAGTTTATAGAATGGGAAGTGAAGATGGAGGTTATACCCAAGTAACATCGAGATGCTAGGTTCAGCAAGGATGACTTGGTTTGTAGGCGCAGCGGCGATTTAAAGATCTAGTTACTCTAAATCGAGAAATGACAACGCTCTGAGTCCTGCATCTTGAAATCACTTGGGTATAAGTAATGTAGGAAGTACCCTACACTACTTAGTGAATGCACGGAGTTAGTGTTCTGCTAACAGTACCGTCAGTTGGTCGATGTCCTCTTGCTCAGGGGTAAGCGCTTTACTCAAATAGTCTTCGATGCGTTGGATAACTTTATTCAGTTCATCAGAGACATTTGGTTTGGCACTTTCGAAAATGTGAGAAAGTGTCGTCATTGCTTGTTCCAAGTTGCCATCATCTAATGCCATATAGAAGTTCAGCAACAATGCCTCGGCGTTTTGAGGTTTAGGTTGTTCTCCGCTTTGCTTGTCTTGGTATTGATAAAGTATCGACGCATGACGATACAAAGCATCATCGAGTTCTGATTCAACAATCGGTTTGGCGATGATATGGTTTGCTCCGACATCTAACATACGCTCCTGCGTTTCTTTGAAGACGTCTGCAGTACAGCCGAAGATCAAAACCGAGCGAGCTGGTGCATCCATAGAGCGAATAACAGCAATCGCTCCTACGCCATCAAGTACTGGCATGTGGTTATCCATCAACACCAAATCAAATTCATGCTTCGACACCTGCTCTACTGCTTGCTGCCCATTCTCGACACAAACGCATACAAACCCTTTAGAGCGCAAGAAGGTCTCCATAATGATGGTGTTCGTACGGTTGTCTTCCACGATAAGCGCACGTAAGCCTTGGCAATCAAGTTTATGTGTATTAGATGCTTCTAACACCCCAGCCTCACAAGGGTTGAGCTCAAGTTCGACAATAAACTTGGTGCCAATACACTCTTGGCTTTGAACAGTAATACTCCCACCCATATGCTCTGAAATCTGCTTCACTATCGCCAACCCAAGACCCGTGCCGCCATATCGACGTGTTGTCGACGATTCTGCTTGTTCGAATGGTCGGAAAATGCGTTTCTGCGCATCAGGGCTGATACCAATCCCTGTGTCTTTCACACTAATGGTTAGTTTGGTTATGCCATCTTTCACATGCTCAGTCAGTTCGACTTCAACAAAACCACGATCCGTGAACTTCACTGCGTTATTGAGGAGGTTAAATAACACCTGGCGCAGACGTGCTTTGTCATTGTTGTACCAACGTCCAAACGGAACATTAGAAATAACTCTAAATTGCAGCCCCTTTTCGGCACATAAAGTGTGATACACACTGTTGATACTACCGAGAATCGATTCGATTGGGAAAGGCGTGTTGTCGAGCTCAATGTGTCCTTGCTCAATTTTCGAGTAATCGAGAATTTCATTCAGTAGCGTCATCATGTGATCGCCAGAATCATACAAGGTATTTAAGTGCTTTCTTTGTTCGTCAGTTAGATGAGTTTTCAGCAGTATTTGTGCGGTTCCCAACACCCCATTCATCGGCGTTCGGATTTCATGAGACAAGGTTGCTAAGAAGGCTGTTTTTGCGTTTGTAGATGCCTGCGCCTTAACACGTTCACGCTCAAGGTAAACCGTCTTTTCATTGAACTTGGTGATTAAGTGCCCGATTTCATCTTCACTCTCATAGGCGATATCAATAATGCCACCCGTTTTGGAGTCATCCACTTTCTTAGCAATTCGAACAATCGGTTCTACAATGTATCGGTTTAATAGGTAGTAACCCACCAACACGCAGAGCAGTAGAAATGGGATAACACCAGTCTCAACGCTCATTACTTGATTAAAGACTTGATCCGATACTTTGACCTTGGCATTCACCACATCCATGCGCCAATTAAAGCCACCAAACCCGAGCTGGCTGATGTATATGTTCTTAGTAAGCTGAAAGTTGTGCTCAATCACAACTTGGTCATCGGCATCGCGAATCACAACACCTAATGAGTATTGATTTGTATGTTCACGAATGAACTGGAATAACGCTTCCAAAGACAAGTCTACAGTTGCCACTCCGGCAAAAACACCCTCTTTGTAGTAAGGCGCTGAAGCCGTGATCATCTGAACTTGCGTGAAGGTATCGATATACACGCCAGACCAACTCACTGCCCCTGCAGGTTTGTTTGCAACAGACTGGTACCAAGGTTCGTTGTCGTAACCACCAGACTCTGGATTATTGTAGGAATGGATTTGATCCAAGCTGCCGTTGTCATTCTTATTGAAGAATAAGCTTGTATATTGCCAACGTTCATCTTCCAATGTTGGTTTTGGCCATAATCCGCCACTGACGATGATGTCGTCGCTCACCGCGAGTAACTGGGGAATCGTATCTTGAAGTGAAATACTTGGTGTTGGCGTCTGCCCTAAGCCTACAAGGCTATTGAGCAAACCAACGGAACTGGTTAGCGGTCCTTCAATCTGTGAGGCGAGCAATTGAGTTCGCAAATCCAAATTACGCTCAAGCTTTTCACGCACTGGTGGCTCAACAACAAGGTAAACAACAGAACCAATGGTCGCGATGAAGAAACACAAATAAAGTGTCAGGGCGAGAATGCTTTTGTTTCTGAGTGACGAACGAATTTCCATAGATGTAGACGAATCATTCCCTAATATCGATTTATCACTGATTGATTGGTAAGATTAGCCAACCAACCAGCCCATTAACAAATGGTATTCTATTTTGAAACTACAAGACATCCTTTCTCTTCCAGAACTTGATGGAAAACTACTAAACCTAGCGAAAACTCAAGGCTTTGTTACGTCTATGGCATGTGCGCCAAACGTGTTGAATCCTCAAGAGTGGCTACCATTCCTATGGGGCGGTGAAGAAACAGCACCTTTCTCTGATGGTGAGCAACTAGAACAGTACATCGATGAGATCATTCAAATGTGGAACCAAACACGCCCAGCACTACTGGAAGGTGCATGGCTGTGGCCTGAAGGATGCGAGTTGGATGATCAAGATATCGTATCTGCAAACACGCGTGATTTCTGTGAAGGTGTGCTTCAAGGCTGGCAATTGTCTCGTGACGATTGGGAAACGTTGATGCCTGATGACAGCGAAGACAGTGCATTGCTTGGTGGCGTACTGCTTTCTCTAACTATGCTTTACGATCCAGAAACGACAATCGCGACACTTGCAGAGCAAGGTATGGAAGGTCTAGAGCAGTTTGAAGAGATCTTCAACGCAATGCCGATGATGCTTTGCGGACTGACTCAACGTGGCGTAATGCTGGCTGAGCAAGAATAAACTCACCACCCTGTGAGAGACATAAGACAGAATGAAAAAGCTCTCCAATCCGGAGAGCTTTTTTGATCAATCTAGAATGACATGGGGGATATATCGCGCCATATCTTGGGTAACTAAACTGCTGTCTTCTCGAATGGAGATCCCGGCTGCTTTATCATTCACTAACCAACTGCCAATCAACGTATGGCTTGAGCCAAACTTAGGTAGCGGATGATATTGTTGAATGATGTTTTGACTCGATTCATACGGACCCGGTGTTTTCACCAATCGCTGACCATTTTTGACAATCTCAATATTGGCACCTTCGCGAGAAAACAGAGGTTTAATGACATAGTCTTTTAAGCTAGCCGCTTTTGGATCATTGGCAAAATACGCGGGCAAAAGATTCGGATGATTTGGAAACCTCTCCCAAAGCAAGGGTAACAACGCTTTATTAGACAGAATCGATTTCCACATCGGCTCTAACCAATTCACACTCGCAGTTGCCAAGTACTGACTGTATTCCTCTTCGAACATGAACTCCCAAGGGTAGAGTTTGAACATCCAGCGAATCGCTCTGCCATCGACATCCACAAATTGCCCATCTTGCGTCACGCCAATATCTTCGACAAAAACAAAGGCGGTTGCTAACCCAGCTTCTCGCGCACAGTCTTCGAGGTATTGCACCGTGCCTTTATCTTCTTCGGTGTATTTGCAACAACTAAAATGCAGCGTTTGACCCGGCTGCAATTTGGCAATATCGGCAAAGCGTTGAATCAGAAAGTCTTGCAGAATATTAAACTGATCCGCACTTTGGTGAATGCGACCTTTATTGACAACATCCTCTAACCACACCCACTGCCAAAAGCCAGTCTCAAACAATGACGTTGGTGTGTCTGCGTTGTTTTCTAATAACTTTGCAGGAGAGGAGCCGTTGTAAGCAAAGTCCATCCTCGAATAAAGAGAAGGCTCTCTTCGTTGCCAAGAGGAAGCGACTTGTGACCACATAGCTTCGGGAATCGCACACTGTGTCAGTAACTGCTCACTTCGTACAACCTGATCGACGATTTCAAGACACATTTGATGAAGCTCTTCCGTTGGGTCTTCAATGTCTTTCTCTATCTGCTCAAGGGTAAATTGATAGTAAGCACTCTCATCCCAATACGGTTGGTCGTACATAGAATGGAAGCCAAAACCAAACTGGCGTGCCAATTCACGCCAGTTTTCTCTTTCTTGTATTTCTCGTCGAAACATTTCAGTTAACCGCCGCGGCTGACTGACACAGCTTTACCAAAGCCACCGCGAGACATCGCACGACCAATCGTACCGCCGCCGCGCTTATTTAGGCTACTGGTAGCAACCTTAGTGGATTGATTGCGATAAGAGCCGTAAAACTGCCCTGCACCGTTGTAATACTTCGATTTATAACGATACATCGGCTCTGAGTAATAACTTTTGTTGTAACCCTTAAGCCCACTCACCGCGCGACTGAAGAAGTAACCACCAACAAATGGGACATATGAGTGATGACGAGAACTGTAGTAACAATCATCCTCGTAAAAGTCATTTTCGCACTCATATTTGTTGTTGTAGCGCGGCGCATTTTCTTCTGCACGCGCCATTGCTTCTTGGTAGGCGATGTCACACTGCTCACTGAATTCAGGCGCGGCAGATTTACACTCGTCAGCATCGACGTAAATATAGCCTTCCGTTTCTGATTCTTGAGTTGCGAGGAAAAAAATCCCACCAAAAGCAACGAATGGAATGATTCGTCCGACTTTAAAACTCTTGTCCATTGAGGAGCGTTTTACATTGGAACTGCGTTTCATCGTTCCTCCTAGTAGGTCATGCAAGCTGCGTTAAGCACACCGACAGACACAGAGACGGCAGCTAAAACAATGCCTGCTGGTACTTCATCATTCTCAATACGCTCCGATACTTTCGGCAGCAGAATAAAACGCACAATACCAAACGCAATGATCTGTGCCAGCATCGCTACAACGCCCCATACCATGAAATCCACAATATTGACTGAGTTAGTCGCAGCGCCGGCAATAGCCAGACAGTAACCAAGAAAAGCACCACTTAACGCAACTGCCGCAGCGGTATTTTTCTCTTCCTTGATCAGATGCCATTCGTCATAAGGTGTCAATCTGACGTAGACGAACTTAAACGCCAGCACGAAAACGATCGAAACAGAAAAGTAGAGAAGAAAATTGGGAAAACCTGCCAACAGGTCGGCAATCATATGCATTATTTGTCCTTGTTCATGTCTGTCCAAGCGAAGTCATCAATTCGCTCGTCGGCAATGTAAAACAGCTTAGTGCTTGGTGGCACTTGAGCATTTAAATCTGGGTTGAGTTCAATCCCGTCACCAAGATCGAACGCGATCAACGTAGCTTGGTGATGCTTCTTGATAAATCCGAAGATCTTTTCCACGCTGGTTGTCGGTTGATCTTGTGGGTAAATCACCGAGTACTGTGTCATACCCCGAGTTGAAGCAAGTAGCTCCTGATGAAGTGCGCTCGAACCCGGATCTACTGCCGCTTTCGCAAGCATCTCCGCGCCAACGGCTGGAATGCATTCCGCTTTTGGACAGTGCTCACTCAACAGTCGACCTAGCGCTTCATCTTTAAAATAAGCCAGCAAGTGTGCATCAGGATTCACTGAGGCACAATACAATGCGGCAGAGAGAGTAATATCATCGCTAAGATTATCGACAATAATACAGTTAGCATCGGTGATGTTGGCGTTTTTCATCTCTTGCGCGTCGGTGTAACTGTTCACCTTGATAAAACCAATTTCACCTGGTAATGGGTTTTCAATGTCTGAACGACTGCATAACACAATTGGGCGTTTGCCCTCTTCTTCATGCTGCAACATGCGGATAAGGTGCATGGTTCGTGCGCCATTCCAACCCAATAATACGATATGGTTATCCACTCTTACTCTCCGTTTACCCAGTATGCCTGCTCGCCAATAGTCAATTGCGCCACCAGCCACTCGCCCCAAAATGGCAGCAAATAAACTCAAACCACCAGGGATAATAAACAGAACCACAACCCACTTACCCATATCACTTGAGGGTGATAAGTCACCATAGCCAACCGTTGAAGCAGTCACCATGAGGTAGTAAATAAAGTTAGAGAAGTTTTCGGTCAGTGCATGCTCTCCTGCAAGAGCCAACAATAACCACGAGATGGCAATATATGCGCCACTAATGACGAGAAGGTTTCGGTTGCTTAATTTGAAAAGATGGGTGCTTAGCCACTTTTTCAGTACTAGCCATACAGCCATAAGTTTCCGATTCCTTTCTGATTGCTATAACTAAATACTAACCTATTGATTGTAAGAAATAAAAAAACCAGCCACATTCGGCTGGTTTTTGAGATTTATCTTAACAAACTACAGTCTAAGTAGACGGAATGACTATGCGTTGCCTTTGACTTGCATGTTTAACTGCTCGGCAAAATCTAGCATGCGGTTGAGCGGAATCAGTGACTTCACACGTAGTGCTTCATCAACAAAGATTTCGTGCTCTTCACCACCTTCACGCAGCGCTTGCTCAATTGCTTTAAGACCGTTCATCGCCATCCAAGGGCAGTGTGCACAGCTACGACATGTCGCGCCAGCCCCTGCTGTCGGTGCTTCAATCAGTTCTTTTTCAGGCACTAACTGTTGCATCTTAAAGAAGATACCTTTGTCTGTTGCGACGATCATTTGCTTTTGAGGCAGCTCTTTCGCTGCTTTGATTAGCTGACTTGTCGAGCCTACTGCATCGGCTAGCTCTACAACACTTGCAGGTGATTCTGGGTGCACTAGGATTGCCGCATCCGAGTATACGTTCTTCATCTTGCGTAGCGCATCTGCAGAAAACTCGTCGTGAACTACGCACTCACCTTGCCATAGCAACATGTCTGCACCAGTTTTGTTTGCAATGTAAGAACCTAAGTGGCGATCCGGTCCCCAGATGATTGGCTTATCTTCTGCGTCTAGATGCTCGACGATTTCAAGCGCGATACTAGAAGTCACAACCCAATCAGCACGTGCTTTTACTGCCGCAGATGTGTTTGCGTATACCACCACCGTGTGGTCAGGATGAGCGTCACAGAACTCGCTAAACTTGTCCGCCGGGCAACCAAGATCCAGTGAACATTCTGCTTCTAGCGTTGGCATTAGAATGCGTTTTTCTGGTGTCAGGATCTTTGCAGATTCACCCATAAAGCGAACCCCACCAATGATCAGTGTACTTGCTGGATGGCGGTTACCAAATTTTGCCATTTCTAGCGAATCACCAACAAAACCGCCGGTCTCTTCAGCCAGAGCTTGGATTTCAGGATCAGTGTAATAGTGGGCGATAAGTACCGCGTCTTTTTCTTTAAGCAGCTTTTTGATTCGCTCGATGTAATCGGCTTTTTCTTGTTGGCTTAATGGGATTGGTTTTGGTGGGAATGGGTAAACTGTGTCGATTTTATCTAATATGTGGCTCATTGCTCTTGCTCTACGCAACTTCCTTTAATCCGAGTATTGTAACCTTGTTGATTTTCAAAAACCAACCCGTAACCGGAATTTATAGCAGTCTAGCCGTATATCTTTGTTGTGAGTGACAATTCTGATTGTTGCAGCGAAGCATTCATTACATCAATGATCGGCAAGCAAGCCGATCATGATTTTCTGCCGTGTTTATAGTGAGGATTTAGGCTAAATCATTTGTAACAAAATCTTGGAGCCTTTTGATTAATTATATGCGCGAGCCAATTTCCCCTTTCCTTTATATTGATAACTCTTGGTATCATGACTAATGAACATCGATTCACCAACTCGGAGCTGGATACTTTCTTTATCCGACCAAATAGTTATCTCACCCTCTATGCAAAAGAGGATTTCTGCACTTCTTAAATATTGGGGAGAGGCTTCTATATCGACTGATATAATGTCAAAGCTGAAATCATCAACTGGCACGGGATAAGTTATTCGATTCTCTTTGTACAGTGGTGTTATAAGTAAATTTTCCGAAGAAGTCGGAACAAAGTTTGTGTTATCAATCAGCTCTGGAATATCGACGTGTTTCGACGTTAAACCAGCTCTTAGTACATTGTCCGAATTTGCCATGATCTCCAACGCCGTCCCTCGGATATAGGCGTGTGGTACCTCAGCATGAAGAAACATCGCATCACCAGGTGCAAGCTCAATAAGATTAAGCATTAATGGCGCAAACAACCCAACATCATCGGGATAGTATTGTTTAAATGACCGACTGTAATGTATTGCTTGTCGACTAAGAGCCGTTATCTGAGTTGCTTCATGTGCGACATACAATTCATGCAGAGCTTGCTGCTTCTTATCTCCACTTAACGACAAAATAGCACTAAAGAATGCCTTAAGTCCTTCTGCGTTTTGGCAGCGTTCCAAATGTTTCAACTCTTTATCAAGCGCTGAAAGCTGTGCAGCCCTAAATAATGCGATGATCTGCTCAATGGGCCTGAAACCGTTCATCGCTTCATAAAAAGTGAGTGCGTATACCAACTCAGGTTTATGATTTGGGTCTTTGTAATTTCGAGTATCAGCAGCAATCGGAATGCCTAGCTCGTTCTCTCTTCTATAACCAGCTTGGGCCTTTGCATTGTTAGGGTGAACTTGAATAGAAAGCGGTGTCTCTGCGGCAAGAACTTTAAGTAAAAAAGGAAGTTCTCCAAACCGAGCACTGGTGTAATCACCTAGTATTGCGGTCCTATTTTCGCCGATAACGTGAGAGAGCAACTCTCCTGTATCTTTTATCTTAGAGCAACCACTCGGGTGTGCGCCCATCCACATTTCTGCTTGAGGCTCTACGTTGGGATTTGCGATTCCGAACATACGGTTAATAGAAGATAAACTCCCCCACTGATAGTTTTGAATAACAGTATCGAGCTTTGAAATCGACATAAACGACCTCACTTCATAAACACTTGGATTGTTTTGGCGTCATAACATCCGACTTAAGATCATCTGAAACTCGCCAAGTTCATTTTTAATAACGCTTACATCACGCCAATTGTCGACGATGTAATCCGCTTCAATGAGTGCATCCTTTTCACCATGACTAAACATACCGACAACCTTTGCTTTTGCTGTTTTTCCAGAATGAATACCCGCACTGGCATCTTCAAAACAAATACAGTTTTCAATGTTTAAGTCGAGCTCCTCGGCTCCTTTTAAATAAGGCTCTGGATCTGGCTTGCCTTTGCTAATACGCTCCGGCGTTATGAGTACGTTGGGCATCGGCAGCTTTCCGGCTTTGATGCGAGCACTGGCAACAGGAATGGTTCCTGATGTCACAATAGCCCAAGGCACCTCAAATTCGTTAAGTTGATGAAGCAACTCTTGAGCGCCAGTAATCACTTCAATGCCCGTAGTATCTCTAACTTCCAACTCTTCTAACCAAATCACTTCATTTTGAATTTCTTGTCTAGATGCATTCGGCAAAAGTTCAGAGATAGAATCGATAGCAGGACGTCCATGAATACGAGACAGAACGTAATCAGGCTCCAAGCCTTTTTTGATCGCCCAAGTCGTCCAAGATTGGGTTACTGAGGGAATAGAATTCACTAGCGTACCATCTAGATCAAACAATAAACCCGCAAAAGGAATCGTGATCATTTATGTTCTCCAATAGTAATCAGCCCCACTGATTTGCAGGAAAAAGCGGGGCTGAATGTAATGATAAGCAGTGCTAGATCTTGCGACGTAACCCTTCTGCATTTGCCGCTTTCATCGCTGCAAACACCATATCTGGAGTGACAGCTCGAGGTTCGTTGTGAATAGTCTCCCCTTCTGCACATGCGGCTTCAGCTACTGCCAATAAATCTTCATCGGATACATTTTCTAAACCGATTTGAGACAGAGTCGTTGGCAAGCCAACTTTTTCGCAGAAGTCATAAACAGTTGCGATGGTCTGAGCCGATTTGTCAGTAAGGAATAGAGAAGAGAGCACACCAAATGCGACTTTTTCACCATGCAAGAACGCATGTGTTGGCTCTAATACTGTTAAGCCATTATGAATCGCATGAGAGGCAGCAAGACCACCACTTTCAAAACCTAATCCACTAAGTAACGTATTTGCTTCAACAACGCGTTCGAGTGCAGGAGTGACCACACCTTGTTCGTTCGATGTTTTAGCCATTTCGCCGTATTCAAGCAAAGTGTCGTAGCATAAACGCGCTAACGCGTATGCAGATAAAGAACCGACGTGACCTGTCATATTCGAGGCAAAACTTTGCTGGCATGATTCTGCTTCAAACCATGTTGCTAGCGCATCACCGATCCCAGCGATGAGTAGTCGAACAGGTGCCTTGGCAATGATTTGTGTGTCGACCAAGACAAGATTCGGGTTTTGAGGAAGGATAAGGTAACGCTTAAACTCTCCTTCTTGAGTGTAAATAACGGATAGCGCACTGCATGGCGCATCGCTCGCCGCCAATGTCGGTACAATAGCCACAGGAACTCTCGCTTCATAGGATGTTGCTTTCGCGGTATCAATGGTTTTACCGCCACCTAAGCCAACCACAAACTCACCCTCAAAGCTTTTCAACATGGTTGTCAGACGTGTTATTTCTTCGTCACAGCATTCACCAGCAAACCGGACCACCTCAACTTCAACGGTCTCGAGATAAGGTTCAAACTCAGAAAGTAATGTGTCATAAACAAATGGGTCACAGATCATCAGACCTTTTTTGCCAAAGCGATTGAGTTCTGCTCCGAGTTGTTTTCGAGCATCTTTACCTTGAACATAACGACCTGGAAATATAGTTGTTGTTAGCATGGTAACTCCTAGATAACTGATTTAATTTTTGCTGTATTCGAGAGCACATCTCGACTTGGAATTACCTCAAAATAGCAAGCAAAACCTCTTCATCACATAGCATATTTGTTCGTCTAACTGGAGATTTGTCTTTAGAAAGTCAAATTGTGATGGCGATACAAATAACCACCTAAGTTATTAAAAATTAATGAGGTTATATAAAGCCACTTATTATTACCTCTTGTTATTTCAAAGCAGTATCGCTTCACAAATAGAGAAAATTGTATCTAGCAGCGACACACTTGAATGACATACACTGATGTTGTTATTTGCTCACTCGGTTACTCTTGATGCTCGACAAAAACTACCTGCTTGAATCTCTTCATCATTACAAAGACCTCAGTGGGGAAATCAGTAATGTGGTTTGCGCAGGCAACTTGCCTAAGCCACCTCAACTCGCCTTTCAAGTCCATTTTCCTCGTATTGAAATGGTGTTATTCGGTGAGCTAGAGATGGAGCTAGGGAGCCAAACCGGCGTAGAACAAAAAAGAGTATTCAAGCAAGGTGACGTGATTTACTTACCAGCAGAAAGTTGGAACCAACCAAGCTGGGGAAGCAAACCCGTTGTCACTATGACTGTGATGGCTGGTAAGCAAAGTTTTGGCTTAAGTTTGTTAAGTTGGGATGGTGAGAAGTTCGACTCCGCGATCAAAGAAACGGTTTTACGTCGGGGACCTCGTGTCGGCACGTTTATTCTTAATGCCCTAGAAGAATTGACTCGACAGATAGAGTCACAAGCAACAATGAAACTATTGGTTAGTTCGCTGTTTAGCCACATCGTGGATCTTATCGAACAACCACTTGAAACGCCTTCAAAAAGTCATGCGCTATTTGAATCGGTGAGAGATTACCTAGAACAACATTATCAAGAGCCTTTGACTCGTGAATCGGTTGCCGAGCACTTCTATGTGTCACCGAACTACCTTTCACAACTGTTCCAAAAGGAAGGACAGATTAAGTTCAATGAATATTTGAATCACATTCGCTTAGAGCGCGCTAAGTTTTTGTTGGTCGAATACGATATGAAGGTAAAAGAAGTCGCGCACCGTTGTGGCTTTAAAGACAGTAACTATTTTTGTCGTGTGTTTCGAGCGCAAACCGAGCGCTCGCCATCAGAGTATCGAGCGCAATACCTCAGCGCTCATGTTGAAGAAGATTAATGTTCAAAAACTAATTTCAGCACCTCGGGGCGCTTGACGAACTTTATCGATAGCGCTCATCACCTCTTCCGTACTACGTAGAAAATGAGCAATAGAACAACGCACAACTCGACTGTTTTCAAATCGTTCCGCGCCCTCAATGTTAATATCAGAAACGATCACTGCGACATCTGCACCATCAATCAGATCTTGCGTTAACTGATTTTCGCTACCCAAAGCGCCTTGGGTTTCTACTGTCACCTTGTGACCGAGCTTACGCCCTAATTTTTCGAGCGCTTCAGCTGCCATATAAGTATGCGCTACACCGCTAATACATGCGGTTACACCAACTATTTCCATAATATAAAAACAAAAATGACCAAGCTTATAAGTGAGTTTAATCTCATTAAGCATGGTCATTATTAATCTTGGTCAGCTTTTACGTTACAACCAAGTCTACAAACTATTAGAGCGTGTACTGGATCACATTAAAGAACATCAAGAACGTTAGTGCCCTCGCCGTAAACCGTTTCCCAATCTGAAACAAACCCCGATACCCCCGAGTCAGTTAATGGATGCACAAGCAGGTGGTCAAAAACATCCGGGGCAATGGTCACAGAGTGAATGCCAGCCAGCGCCAATTGATGGACTTGTTGAACATTTTTAAATGAAGCACCAAGCACTTTCGCATCAAGGTGGTAGTTATCGATGATTTGTGCCATTTCCGCCGCAACAGCGACACCATCACCACAAATGTTATCTAAACGATTCACATAAGGAGCAAGGAATTCCGCTCCTGCTTTCGCTGCCATAAGCGCTTGTTGCGGAGTCAGGATCGCAGTGGCTGTTATGCGGTAGCCTTCTTCATGAATCAACTTCATTGCTTTAATACCTTGCGGCGTTACCGGCACTTTGATGATGATCTCTGGATCAATTGAACGCAGTGCTCTGGCTTCTTTCAGCATAGTTTCCGCATCTTTACCCATAACTTGCGCGTGTAACATACGCTCATCACCAATTATCTCACGGATATCTAATAAGATTTCTTTCAGTGGGCGTTTTTCTTTCGCAATAATTGACGGATTGGTCGTTACACCTTCGATCGGATAAAGGTCTACTGCTTTTTTGATCGCAGCAATGTTTGCCGTATCTAGCATGAATATCATGGTACTACTCCTAATTTAACAGCGACCACTCAATTGTTTGGAGTACTCGCCTGAATCTTTTTCTTGAAGAATAATGTCTATAAATCGTTTACATTCCCGCCCATTAGGCAGAAATGTAATGAAATTCTTGTAAGCATTTAGTGATTGCGGCTTTGCTCTCTGTAAACACGACTCCTTGCCCAGCCAACTTATTGGTGTTGAGTCTGACATCTCGAGTTTTGCGCGCGTCATTCACTTGAAGTAGATGATCGAGGCGACTTTGTTGCCCCAACTCGGTCAAAATATGCTCAGCAATCTCATAACGACTTGCCGGGTTATTTGCCCCCGTATGGTAAGTGCCGTATGGAATGGTGAAGATTTTTGGAAACTGCTCTATAAGTTCATGAACATAAGTTAATCCACGGAACTCATTTCTGCGCTCTTGCATCACTTCACCGTTTGTTAAAGCTTGCATCGCATTCCAAACCACATTTGGATTAATGGTGGTATTTCGCTCAGGTAACCCAAATAGCCAGGTAAAACGCAAAATCCACATGTCTTCCAAAATAGAACGCAACTCACCTTCTGCTTCTAGCTTATTTTGACCATATACAGTGTCTGGTACTGGCGTATCTTGCTCACTATATGGTCCTGCTTCGATATTCCCATTGAAGACTTGTTCAGTAGAGATGAACACGAGTTTTGAACCATTTGCTTTACATGCGTTCGCTACATTAATTGCCCCTTGAACATTCACCTTGTGCGCAATGTCTGGGTGTTGGTTACAAAAATCCGTGACTGCAATTGCCGCAGCGTGAATCACGAAATCAGGTTTAAATTCAGCGAATGTTGTATCGATCGCACTCTTATTGGTGATATCAAGTTGCTCAACGTCTAACCCCAAAATATCGAACTCATTGCGATAACGGTTGATAAAACGCGTCCCAAAGAAGCCTCTCGCACCAGTGATCAGTATTTTCTTTTTCATATTAGCCTCCAATGACTACTTGGTATCCACTAGCCTGTATATGGCTGCGGATGGCTTCCACTTCAGATTGAGTAGGAACGGGAATGTCTTTCATTAGATACTCCATCCCTAAAGTCTCATATTTGTTTGCGCCGTATTGATGGAACGGCAACAGATGAATTTCTCTGATATTGAAAGGTTTTAAAAAGCGCAAAACACTTTCAATATTGATTAAGTCCAAGGTATAACCGGGGATAAGTGGTAAACGTGGAATTACGTTACATTCCTGCTCAACCAACATCTTGAAGTTTCCAAGTACTTTCTCCACGTTGAGCCCAATCACGCTTTTAGCTTTTTGTGCATCCATGATTTTAAAATCGAACAACACTTCATCACACAACTCTCCAATACGACTCAATTGCGTGCTATTACCATGACCAGAAGTTTCAACAGCGGTGCGATAACCAAGTTGCTTTAGTTTGGTCAGAAGCTCGATGGCAAAATGCGCTTGGGTAAGGATTTCTCCACCAGAAAGCGTGATACCGCCATTTGAGGTATTAAAAAACACATCATCTTTTGCAACTTGTGCTATCACTTCATCCAAAGTCATGTCCGTGCCCACTTGCTCGTACGCTCCACTTGGGCACTCTTCAACATCCATTTCACATTCATCACACTCAAGGCATAGTGCTTTACGACGCATATAAGTGATTTTGTGTGAACGTGACTCTGGGTTGGCACACCACGGACAACTCAAAGGACAACCTTTGAAGAACACCACAGTCCTAATCCCTGTCCCGTCATGGAGTGAGTAGCGCTGAATATTGAATATCCGCGCGCTACTTTTGCTTCCATTAGCTTGATCACAGCTCATGGGCAGTTCTTCGAATGATGTCATCTTGAATTTCTTTCGATAACTCGACAAAGAAAGCACTGTAGCCAGCTACTCGAACGACCAACCCTGAGTAGTCCTCTGGCTTTTCTTGCGCTTTTTTCAGTGTCTCAGCGTTCAACACATTAAATTGAATATGTTGTAACTTGAGCTTCATAAATGCGCGGATGAAATCGGACAGTTTGCTTAAACCTTGATCCCCCTCTAACGTTGCAGGTGTGAATTTCACATTGAGAAGACTGCCATTGGACAGCAAGTAGTTATCTAATTTACTCACTGATTTTAGAACGGCTGTCGGACCTAATTGATCTTTTCCTAACATTGGTGACAAACCACCATCAGCAAGCTGTTCTCCTGACAAACGTCCATCAGCAGTAGCGCCCACAACAGCACCGAGCGGCACGTGAGCAGATACGGTGTAGGAGCCCGGGGTGAACTTTCCGCCTCTAGGGTTATCGTATTTCTCTACCTCTTTACAGAATAAACGCAATAACTCAGAGCCCAGAGCGTCCACCTCATCAATGTCGTTGCCGTACTTTTCGTACTTATTCATCAAACGAGCGCGGACTTTTTCACCGTTTGGCACCTCAAAGTTGCTATCTAATGTGGCGATAAATTCTTTGAACGTGCAGCGTTTTTCTTCGAATACATAACGCTTAAGTGCATGGAGAGAATCAGACAGATTAGCGATACCAATTCCTTGAACACCAGAAAAGTTGTAACGCCCTCCGCCGTATGTGATGTCTTTACCATTCTCGATACAATCGCTGATAAATGATGAAAGAAGCGGCACTGGAGCCCAATCACGGTGACCAACATCGCAGATGTTAGAGCCTTCAATCATCAACTTAACGTAGTGCTTAATGTCTTGATGAATATCACTCATCAAGCTGTCAAAGGTAATATCTGGGTTGTTTGCATGACGTTGCATCGCGAGTTCCATGACCTTCAGGAGGTTAAACATAGCGATGTCGTGCAAGCCATAAGTCTTGCCTGGGATCGACAGCTCCACACAACCAACCACCGAATAATCACGTGCATCCTCTAGCGACACACCACGATTTAGGAAGGCAGGCACGACCACTTCGTCATTAAAGATTTGAGGAATCCCCGTCCCCAAACGAATCGTTTCTGCGGTTTTCATTAAGAAGCCACGATCCATGAACTCGTTTACGCGCACACCCAAGTTAGGTTGAGGCAGCTGCACACTTTGGTAGGCATCCAAACATAATGTGGATAGTGCATTAACAGCGCTGCGCCCTACTTCGCTCAAACCACCTAATAGAATCGTGTAACCCGTAGGGAAACCCGCAAAAAACTTGGCGCTACCTGAAGAACGTAACAGAACAATATCATTGGTCTTGATCCACAAACTTTCCAACAACTCACGAAGATAATCAGGAGACTCACCTCGTGCTAACGATTGCTCGTAAAATGGCAACATATATTGATCAAAGCGACCCAGCGATAAAGAACTCGCATTCGATTCGTATTGCAGAATAATGTTCATGTACCAGAACAATTGGCATGCTTCATAAAAACCATCTGGAGCTTCTGTTGCAATTTTGCGAGAAATAGCCGCAATCTGAATCAGCTCTTGCTTACGCTGTTCGTTATCAGTGGCTTGCGACATGTTCTCGGCTAATTCGGCATAACGATGAATATGACGAATCGACGCTTCCAACAAGATCACAACTGACTTGAAGAATTCGTTCTCTGGCTGGCTAAAACTCAAGCTTTGCAGCTCATCGAGAAGCGAACCTAAACCGTTATCTAGCAGACGATCAAAGTCGATAATAATGTGACCTTGACCTTTGTCTGTTTGGTTAACACTAAAGATCTTTTGACCAACAGCAGATTTTACCTCTAGCGGAATTTGAGCATTGATGAAGTCTTTCATCGACCGTTCAGCCCAGTAAGGTAGTAATTGCTCACGGTAGGTTGTTTTGTCTTGCTCAGAAACAAAGAATTTATCTTGAGGGCGAGATTCGAAAATATCTAACTCTTTCTCAATCCAATAAGGGTCCATTTCAGGAGAAGCAATACCCGCTCTTGGTTGTACCGTTCGATTACCAGCAATTAGCTCATCTTCACGAATAGAGATTTCAACATTGTCCATCACATAGGCAGTTGCTTTTGCACGACGAATTAATGTCGGTTCTCCTTCTGTTTGCTTATGACTTTCTGTGTACAACAGTGCACGTTCCAATGAGATTTCGCGTTTTGCGGCAAACAGTGCGGACTTAAGACGTTCTATGCGTGGGGTACTCATATATAGACTCCTGAGAATACCTAGTTGTTGAGCGATTTAATGGTTTTGTATAGCTAAGAAACCCTAACGAGAGTCACTGAGCTATACAGAGCAGAGAGACCAAAATTTCTCTGCTCTGTAATTTAGTGGGAGGCTAAGCTGCTACTGATTCAAGATGCTTTTCAATCTTATCCATCACGGCAGATGCACGTTTTACAGCATCACTGACACCGATACGTACAATGGTTTTGCCTGTAAAGCGCTCAACATTTTTGATATCGATATCTTTGGTAAGAATGACGACATCAGCGGTTTTGATCGTGCTTTCATCTAACTCGTTTTCGATACCAATTGAACCTTGTGTTTCCACTTGGCAAGACCAACCTTTGGCTTTTGCTGCTGCTTCGATGGCCTCAGCAGCCATGTATGTATGTGCAACACCTGAAGGGCATGCTGTTACTGCTACGATAGAAGTCATAATTTTGTTTCCTATATTGTTTTGGAGAACTCTTAATTTTTCGTTGTTTTGTATTTACCTTGGCGGCTATTCAGCTCACCAAGCTATAAGTCTGTTCTGCGGATTAACCAATCTCGATATCAAGGTCTAAATCATCGGACTCTTCTTCTTTTTCTTGCGTGACAGGGCGACGTGCTTTCAAGAAGTTGACTAACAAAGCAGTAGCCAATGAGCCAACAGCAAGTGCGATAATGAAACTAAAGCGACCTTCAACCACAGGAAGTACAATCAAGCCGCCCCAAGCTGCATAACTTTTCACACCAAGCACTGCTGCTGTTGCAGAACCAATTGCTGTGCCAATCATGATGGACGGTAGCACACGCAATGGATCAGCAGCTGCGAAAGGAATAGCCCCCTCCGTAATACCCATCGTGCCCATTAGAATCGAAGCTCGTCCTGCTTCTTGTTCGCTGTAGTCGTAAAGCTTTTTATTGAGGAATGTTGCTAGACCCATACCGATAGAAGGCACTGCCACAGCAACGGAGGAGATACCAGCTACGTTATAGATACCTTCACCAACACACATAATGACGAACGCATACGCAACTTTGTTGACAGGACCACCCATATCAAAGGCGATCATAAGACCCATGATGACAGCGAGAAGAACGATGCTCTCGTTTTGCATACCTTTAAGAAAATCCGTCAGAGCTGCAGTCGCTGCACCGATTGGCTCACCAATCCCCCATACAATGGCACCAGCGGTGATGAAAGTACCAATGATTGGAATCACGAAGATCGGCATTACAGAGCGAGCGTAAGATGGAACTTTGATCTTCTTCAGGTAGAACACCACGATACCACCTAACAGACCGGCAAAAATTGCCCCAAAAAAGCCCGTGTTATACATATTTGCGCCGATGAACGCCGCTATCGCAGAGGGTGCTAAGGCAGAGCGATCAGCGATTGAGTAACCAATGTAAGCGGCTAGAATCGGCACCATCAATTGGAAACCAGCAACACCAATGAAGAACAGATCGTGTAACCACGTGCCCTCTTCTGGAACGGTACCTTCTCCGTAAAGCATGACCGACATTGCGAGCAAAATACCTCCGGCAACCACAAACGGGATCATGTGAGAGACACCAGTCATCAAGTGTTGGCGAGTGTCCTTAAGTATTGAGATTAAGTCTTTCATAGACTTCTCCTTGGATAAGTTTTTTAAACTGTTTCACGTAAAGGGTTAAAACTTCAGCCGGCCGTGCTTTGGTATCTAATATAGTGAGCAATAGTACTATTCGGTTAGAGGACAAAAGTTCTATTTACTGGATATTTGTTCGATTACAAAGAAAAGTTGATCCGTCTCTCGAAAAATACCCAGAATAAACAAAGAAAAATTAAAACCCTTAAATACAAACACTTAAGGCAAATCAAAAGTAAAAGTTAAACCTAAGCTATGTTTAAAGTCACATTTTTGACTGCCAATTTGAGATATATCACAGTTAACTTTCAACCTAACAAAAATCCAGTTTTTCGTAGTTTTGTCCCATAGTTTGTACTGTCTACTTTGATATTGTGAATGCATAACGAAAGGCAGTGACCATTGCCAAAGTAAAAGGACAATATGAAATGAAATCTTTCTCTTTCTCTTGCGAACTTCCAAATGGAGTTCACGCTCGCCCAGCGAGTCATGTTGAAGCGGTTTGTAATGGCTTTGATTCTTCTATTACATGGCAAAACCAACGTACGGGGATGAGTGGAAATGCGAAAAGCGTACTCTCTCTAATTAGTACCGATACGCTGTTAGGTGATGAGTGCTTAATTACTATCGAAGGTCAAGATGAAGACAGCGCGTTGACGCAACTAAAACAGTTTATTACTAACGAGTTTCCTCATTGCGACGCCCCACTTGCCACAACGACTCAAGAAGATGAAAACCTTGCTCCTCTCCCAAGGAACTTTTCGAATTTAAATGTGGCTCATATTCGAGGTCGCAGTGTCAGCGAAGGTTTTGGTCAAGGCGTATTAACGGCAATGGGAGCGATTAACTTTGATGCATTCACTGACTTACCACCAGCAAAATCTCTTAATGAAGAGCGTTCACAACTCAATTCGGGCTTGGAGGCTGTCGTGAAATCTCTGACGATTCAGTTGAACTCTTCTGAACACACTGAAGGCGAAGTGCTCAAAGCACACCTATCAATCGCTAAAGATGAAGAGTTTAGACAAACCATCGCGAGTAACCTGGTTGAAGGACGAAGCAGTGCAGACGCGATTATTGCCACTGCTAAACACTTTGGTGAAGTTATGAAGAACTCATCGAGTGCTTATATGCGTGAACGTGAATTAGACATTCGTGATGTGTGCTACCAGCTACTGCAAAGCATTTATGGTGATGAACGTTTTGGCAGTCAAAACAAGCTCACACAGCCTACTGTTTGCTTAGCTGACGATCTTACCCCTAGTCAGTTTCTTGAGTTAGATAAGTCTCTCTTGAAAGGTTTAATCCTCTCTCATGGAGGAAATACTTCACACACCGTAATTTTAGCGCGCTCTTTCGCAATTCCGACGATTGTGGGGGTTGAAGGTTCTCGCCTAACTGATCTTCTAGACGAGGAAGTGGTTGTTGATGGGACTCTCGGAATTGTGGTGACAGAGATAGCTGAATCTGTGGAACGTTACTATGTTCAAGAAAGTAAAGTGAAAGAAATTGTCTCTAGCCGACAAGCACAATTTCGTGATGTAGCAGCACAAACATTCGACGGAAAAGTTCTTGAAGTTGCGGCCAATATTGCTCACTCAGTAGAAGCGAAAGCCGCCTTCGCAAACGGCGCAGAAGCCGTCGGTTTGTTCCGCACAGAAATGCTTTATATGGATCGAACCTGCGCGCCAGATGAAGATGAGTTGTACAACATTTTCTGTCAAGCGTGTGACGCTGCAAATGGAAAATCCATCATCGTTCGAACTATTGATATCGGTGGTGATAAGCCTGTTGATTACTTGAATATTCCAGCAGAAAACAATCCATTCCTAGGCTACCGTGCGGTACGGATCTACCCCGAGTTTATTGAGATGTTCAAAACTCAATTGCGCGCCATCTTACGAGCTTCTGCTCATGGAAACCTCAAAATTATGATCCCTATGATTTCCTCTTTAGAAGAAATATTGTGGGTAAAAGATATTCTCGCTGAAGTGCGCCAAGAGCTACGTAAAGAAGCCCTTCCTTTTGCTGAAAAAGTTCCGTTAGGCATCATGTTAGAAGTTCCATCTGTCGCTTTCATCATTGATCAATGCTGCGAGGAAATAGACTTTTTCTCCATTGGATCCAACGACTTAACTCAATACCTAATGGCAGTGGATCGCGATAACGCTAAAGTGGCGGCTAGTTACAACAGCCTCAACCCTGCTTTTTTGCGCACTCTGGATCATGTGGTTCGCGAAGTTCATCGACACGGCAAATGGATTGGGCTATGTGGCGAACTTGGTGCCAAAGGCTCGGTACTCCCTCTACTTGTTGGTCTAGGTCTCGACGAAATAAGCATGAGCTCACCAAGTATTCCCGCTACCAAAGAGCGCATTGCGAAACTTGATAGCCGCGAATGTCGTCAACTGCTCAACAAAGCGATGCAATGTCGAACGATCCAAGAGGTGGAGCATGTGCTTGCTCAGTTCCGTATGACTCAGTCTGAAGCGCCAATGGTTTCTGCCGATTGTATTAGCCTGGATAGAGATCTACGAAACAAAGAGGAAGTGATCAAAACACTGTCAGACAATTTGTTCTTAACCGGTCGCTGCCGATACCCAAATAAACTGGCGGATGACTTATGGGCTCGAGAAGATGTCTTTTCTACTGGACTTGGCTTTGGCTTTGCGATTCCGCACACTAAGAGTGAACATATCGAGCAATCTGCGATCAGCGTATGCCGACTTGCAAAATCGATTGAATGGGGGGATGAAGAAGCACAATTTGTCATTATGCTCACTCTCAACAAACATGCTGCAGGCGATCAGCATATGAAGATTTTTTCCAAACTCGCGAGAAAGATAATGCACGCTGATTTCCGAGATCAGCTCATGACAGCAGAAACCTCATATCAGATTGAGGCTTTGCTAAAACAAGAACTTGAACTGAACTAAGCCTTCCCCCATTTTGCATTTTGGCAGTATCAACTTCTCCGGTGGTGCTGCCTTTTTTAGGATTGCCCATGACTCCAATTAAAACCGCCATTGTTGGTTTTGGCATTTCAGGTCAATGTTTCCAAGCTCCTATCATCAATTTCTGTAAAGAGTTAGATCTTGTTGCCGTTGTCTCAAGTAATGCACAAAAAGTTCATACTCAACTAACAGATGTAAAAGTTTATTCTGAGATTAACGAAATGCTTGCTGATGAAAGTATCGAGTTAGTCATTATCTCAACACCCAATAACCTTCATGTCCCTCAAGCCAAGCTTGCATTATCGGCGGGAAAACATGTAGTTATCGAGAAGCCTTTCTGCGTTTCAGTCCAAGAAGGCAAAGAACTAATCGCACTTGCTAAACAATCAGATCAACGAGTATCAGTCTACCAAAGCCGACGTTACGATGGGGATTTCAAGACTATTCAAGCACTCATTGAGCAAGGAAAACTTCCAGGCATTCATACCTTTTACTCAAGCTACAATCGCTTTCGTCCTGAAGTCAAAGACCGTTGGCGCGAACAAGCTTTACCTGGCTCCGGCATTCTCTACGACCTAGGAGCTCACCTCATTGATCAAGCATTGTGCCTATTTGGCAAACCGGAAAGCGTCACTGCAGTATTGAGAAATCAACGGTCAGGTTCCCAAGCTGTTGACCATTTCCATTTGATTCTCAATTACCCCACGCACGAGGTCATTTTGCATGGAAACTGTTTAAGTACAACCGAAGGACCAAGGTTCCAAATCTTTGCTAAAGATACGAGCCTGATTAAATATGGGATGGACACCCAAGAAGACTTTTTGCGGAATAAACAAGGTCCAGAAACATATGGTTGGGGTAAAGATCGACCAGAGTACTTCGCCACTATCACCAGTCATCAAGGGCAGGTTTCCACAATAGAGACTCAGATAGGTGGCTATGAAGCTTTCTATCAACAACTTGCGAAGTCGATTCGAAAAGGTGACGATTTACCTGTATCACTAGAGCAAGCACTAGACGTAATTCGTATCATAGAAGCAGCTTACTCAAGTTCACAACAGCAACGGACAATCAAACTTACTGAGGTGTAGCATGATCACAGACTTAGACTTACTACTCGCACAAGAAGACAGGCTTCAGTTCACCGAGTTCAACCCAAATATCGCATGGCAGCTAGGCAATCTAATTAAACAAAATGCAGAAAATAAAGGGGCAAGCGTTGCGATTGATATCACCTTGAACGGACATTGCCTATTTTCATATGCGATGCCTGGTACCTCTATCGACAACCAAGAATGGATAGCTCGAAAGCGTAATGTTGTGGTCAGATACCAACACAGCTCTTGGTATATGGGTCAGTACTTTAAAACTAAGGGGAAAAGCATAGAAGAAGCTTCTCTTGTGGATCCAAAACAATTTGCGCCGTTCGGAGGAAGCTTTCCTCTCTCTATAAGAAACGTCGGTGTTGTTGGTAGTATTTCCGTATCCGGGTTACCGCAGTACGAAGACCATTTGTTGGTGATAGAAACTCTTGAATCCTTCTTAGGCTAAATGACTTTCTTAACAGAAAACCATCAAGAGTTTTATTATTCTTCTCCTTCTCAGCATGAAATGTTTAATACGTTAGGAAATCAATATGCATAAGCAGCACTCCACGGAAGATATTTGCCAATTAGGACGCGGCGTTATTGAACAAGAGCTAGACCAAGCTCGGTTGCTACTCGACTCTCTGACCACTTCATTCGCAGAGGCTTGCAAAGCTATTCTCAATTGCGAAGGTAAGGTCATCATTACGGGCATCGGTAAGTCTGGTCATATCGGCAAAAAAATCGCAGCGACCTTTGCTTCAACGGGCTCACCGGCTTTCTTTGTTCACCCAGCAGAAGCACTACACGGTGACCTAGGGATGGCTCGCCAAGGCGACGTAGTTATTCTGATTTCTAACTCCGGTGAAGCCAATGAATTTAAAATGATGGTACCGCTTCTAAAGCGCCAAAAAATTACCACTATTGGCGTCACCGCAAATCTCAATAGTTTTTTAGCGAAAGAATGCGATATCACCTTAGACATCGCCGCTAAGAAGGAAGCATGCCCTCTTGGTCTAGCACCTACCGCAAGCGCCACCAACACCTTGTTATTGGGCGACGCTATCGGCATTACAGTGATGACGATGCGAGAATTTGATCAGAATGACTTTGCACTATCTCACCCTGCGGGATCACTTGGTAGCAGGCTATTAACCAATGTAGGACAACTGTTAGACGACCAACACAAAAGCGCACATTGCTCACCCAATGCGACATTACAAGACGCAGTAAGTGTAATGTGCCAAACAGGTTATGGGTTAATTGCAATAGCTGAACAAGGGAATTTAAGAGGAGTCTTCACGGATGGTGATTTGCGACGAGCGTTCGCAAAAGGTGTAACACCAAGTACTGCTATTAAGAGTTTGGTGAAACCGGGAGCAATCACGGTCCAGCATTCCAGCCTTTGCGTTGACGCCTTGGCGTTGATGAGTGAAAACGCCATTACTGCTCTCCCCGTATTAACCGAAGACGGAGTATTTGTAGGAGTAATTAACCAGCATACGATCCAAAAGGCAGGGATCTATTAGTAAATCCAAGCTTTGACGGGGTTTTATTAGTACCAGAAATAGAAAAGGGAGCCTGAGCTCCCTTTTGTTGTTTTACTTCAGCTTAGAGCTAGCGACTTTCGCCGATGCACTGCCTGGGTACTCATCCACCACTTGCTGATAGTATTTCTTCGCTTGCGCTGCATTGTTGTTACGCTCAGCAATATCGCCTAGCTTGACTAATGCATCTGCACGCTTGTTGGAATCTTTGTAAGAAACCACGGCTGCAAAGCTCTTCACAGCTTCTTTATCCTGTTTCTTCGCGAAGTACAACTGACCTAGCCAGTAATGTGAGTTCGCAGAATATGTTGAATCAGGATAGTCCTTTTGGAACTGTTGGAATGCAGCGATAGCACCGGTGTAGTCGCGTTTTTTAAGGATCAAATCCACCGCGTCTTGGTAAGCCGTTTGTTCATCGGCATTCGATGTGTACTTACCACCCGTCTCTGCTGGTTTCGTTTCTTTAACAGGTGCGGCTTTCATTTCGCCACGCACTCGATCAAGCTCAACAAACAGCTCACGCTGACGTTTCAGCATTTGCTGCATCTCGTAGCTATTACGCTCTAACTGACCACGTAGATCACTGATCTCTTGTGACATTTGGTCAATTTGCTCTTGCATTTGAAGCTGAACGCGGTTGCGATTTTGCAGCAAGCGCTCTAAACGCTCGATGTCGGTTTCTGAAGAAGATCGAGTAGATACTGATGACGTGCTGTTGAGATCTGATACTGGAGCTGGTGCAGCGAACGCGAAGTTCGCTGCACTTGCCAGTAACGTAAGCGTAACAGCGCGCTTAGTGTTACTGAACATGAGGTTTACCTCGAATTAGTATACTAGAACCGCACGACGGTTCTTAGCGTAAACTTCTTCAGATTGACCTAGAAGAAGTGGCTTCTCTTCACCGTAGCTAACGATAGAGATTTGGTCAGCTTGTACACCTAGTGCTTGTAGGTAGTTTGATACTGCTTCTGCACGACGCTCGCCTAGTGCGATGTTGTACTCAGGAGTACCACGCTCATCAGCGTGACCTTCGATAGTTACTTTTAGAGCAGGGTTCTTGCTTAGGTAAGAAGCGTGAGCTGCTAGCATTTCTTCGTAATCACCTGCAATTGTTGAGTTGTCAAATGCGAAGTAGATAGTTTGAGTTTCACGTAGCGCTTGCTCTTTTAGCTCTTGCTCCGTTAGCTGACCGTTTTGATCGATCGGAGTAACGACTGTTGTTTCTGCAGCACCAGTGTTTGTTTCTGCACCAGTGTTAGAAGCAGCGTCATCGCTTGAACTACATGCTGTCATAGCCATCACAGGAATCGCGATTAGTAGCCCTTTTAGAACCTTGTTCAGTTGCATCTTATTTTCCTTTATTAATCAATTTTTTCTTACTACAAAAACGGTGACCATGCGGGAGCTCTTACACGCCCATTTGTTGCCGGTAATCTAGCTTTAAATCGACCATCAATTGACACCATCGATAGTACGTTTTTCTTGTTGTAAATCGAGCTATAGATAACCATGCCACCATTTGGGGCAATGCTCGGAGACTCATCAAGCAACGTTTTTGTTAGCACCTGAAGAGCACCTGTTTCCAAATCTTGTTTAGCCAAGTTGAAGCCCGAATCACTGCGATTCACCATGACAAGGAATCGACCGTCAGGAGTGATTTGTCCACCCAAGTTCTGACTGCCTTGCCAAGTCAAGCGGTTAGTTGAACCGCTGCCCAAATTTACTTGATAAATCTGAGGTTTACCACCCCTGTCTGATGTGAAAATCAGTGATTTGCCATCGGGGTGCCAGAACGGTTCTGTATTATTTGATCTGCCACGCGTAATTTGTGTCAGCTTACGTGTTTTTAGATCCAAGGTGTAAACCTGAAGTGAACCTGTCTTAGACAGTACCAAAGCAAGTTTACTGCCATCCGGCGAGAATCTTGGCGCACCATTATGACGAGGGTATGACGTTACCTTCTCACGCTCACCGGTATAGATGTTCATGATGAAGATTTCAGCCTGACCATTTTGGAAGCTCACGTATGCTAGCTTCTGGCCATCTGGTGACCATGCAGGAGACATAAGCGGTTGCTTAGAACGAAGTACCAAACGTTCGTTGTAACCATCGTAATCCGCAACGCGAAGTTGGTATGGGAAGCGATCTTTGTCATTTACAACAACGTAAGCAATACGCGTCATAAATGCACCGCGTTCGCCAGTAAGTTGCTCGTAAACAAGGTCAGAAATGCGGTGCGCGTATTCACGCATGCGTGGAGCTTCAACCGTTGCTACTTTATTGAAAAGAACATGATCTTTAGAAAGTACCAGCTCACCATCACCACCAAGAGCTTTACTCTGACCGCCCGTTAGTTGACCACGAACAACGTCCACTAATTGGTAGTTAACCACATAGTTGCCTTGCTCGTTTTGCTTAATTGAACCAGTTAGCAGAGCATCAACGCCAAGGCCAGTCCACGCATCAAAGTTCACCTCTGATTCATTGAATGGAGTTTGTGGCATTTTGCTCGTTGGTACAGGGCTGAATTTACCACTGCGTTGCAAATCAGAAGCAATCACAGCTGAAATATCAGTTGGAAGAGGTTTACTGCCTTCCCATTTGAATGGAACAACAGCAATTGGTCGTGCTGAATCAATACCATCAGTAATCACCAGCTCTAGTGCAGCATGAGCCACACTCGTTAGACTGCCAAGCAGTACAAACATTCCTAGTAAAAGGCGTTTAATCACGGCTTATCCCTTATTGTTGTAGTGCGACCGTAAGGTTAATGTCCTTCAGCCTTTGGTTAACTGTTGAATCAGTAGATATTGGAAAACTCGGCACTTGTGCGATTGCGCTCTTTGCAGCCGCGCATACTCTAGAGTCACCAGAAAGCACATTGACTGACGAAACGATCATGTCAGCACCCGTAGGAATCAGCTTAATGTTAACTCTACACTCCTTTCCCAATAGGTAATCGTCCTTTAGCAGTTTGCTTTGAATAAGCTGAGTATAGATAGAGCTATAACGAGAGACTTCATCAGCAACAAATTGCCCTTGAGCCTGTTGGTTTGCGCTTGTTTCACTTTCCAATCCAGCAAAGATGTCATCCAACGCTGCTTCTTGCTCTTTACGCTCACGCTCTAATCGCTCAAGACGCTCTTTTTCTTTGCGCGCTTTTTCAGCTGCCTCTTTCGCGGCTTTTTCTTTCGCAATACGTTCTTGCTCTGCTTTTGCTGCGGCCTCACGTTCACGACGCGCTTTCTCTTCTGCTTCTTTCGCAGCTTTCTCGCGCGCTACACGCTCTTGTTCCGCTTTTGCTGCGGCAGCTTCTTTAGCAATGCGTTGCTGCTCAGCTTTACGTACAGCCTCTTCTTTGGCTTTACGTTCTTTTTCTGCTTTTGCTGCACGTTCTTTTTCTTTACGAGTGCGTTCTTCCTCTGCCTTACGCTCTTGCTCTTTCTTCTTACGAGCAGCTTCGGCTTCGCGAGCGGCTTTGGCATCTTTCGCCTGTTGCTCTTTCAGTTTACGAATCTGTTCTTCTTCTGCTTTGCGATTTTTCTCAAGCTGCTCAGCTTCACGTCTCAACTTATCAAGACGGTCTTGCTCTTTCTTGGCCGCTTTTTCGCGTTGCTGACGAATCTCTTTCGCTTGCTGTTGAACAAGTTTAGGGTCAATGACCACTGCCTGCACCATTTGCCCCGTAGGTTCCGGCTTAGACATTGTGAAATCTGTACCCCAAAGCAGAGCAACGACTAACAGCGCATGCAAACCAACCGATATCGCTATCGGCTTGGTGTATTCTTTGCGTTTCTTCTTGTTGTCTTTCATAGATGTACGATGTCTATTCCTTGATATCGGTCATCAGACCCACTTTTGGGATGCCTGCACGACTTAACTCGTCAAGCAAAAGTACAACGTCAGCATATGGCGTCGCCGCATCGCCGCCCACCGCAACAGGTGAATCTGGCTTGATAGAGCGTTCTGCTTTCACTCGTACAATCACGTCTTGTAGTGATAGACCGCGCTGAACCTCTTCGTCATTCACGCTCAGACCTAAATTCCCGTCGCGATCAATTTCAATGATGATAAAGCTGCTGTCTGTATCACCCGCTATATCTTGCATCGATTCAGCTGTCGATGTTTGTGGAAGATCTACATCAACACCTTGGGTGACAAATGGAGCGGTTGCCATAAAAATGATCAGCAATACGAGCATGACGTCGATATATGGCACGACGTTGATCTCTGCTGTCATTTTACGCTTTTTAGGTTGGTAACCCGCCATGCCTTATTCCTTACTTGCGCTGTCTCTACCCGCCATCGCTTGACGGTGCAGGATGCTGTGGAATTCTTCAGAGAAAGTCGCGTAAGTGTGCTCTAACTTACTTACTTTGTTGCTTAGACGGTTGTAAGCCATTACTGCTGGAATAGCGGCAAATAGACCCATAGCAGTTGCAATCAGTGCTTCTGCGATACCAGGAGCCACCATAGAAAGTGTCGCCTGCTTCACTTCACCTAGTGCAATAAAGGCGTGCATGATGCCCCAAACAGTACCAAATAGACCAATGTACGGGCTAATTGAACCAACTGTGGCAAGAAATGGTAGGCTCGTTTCCAGTTCATCGACTTCACGAGCAACGGAGACACGCATCGCACGACCCGTACCTTCCATGATGTAAGCTGGAGAATTCGCATTGCTTTTGCGTAGACGTGCAAACTCTGTAAAACCTGCGTAGAAGATTTCTTCTGTGCCAGTAATGTCATCTTTACGGGCTTTTACCTTTTGGTAAAGCTGAGAAAGATCAGTACCTGACCAGAATTTGTCTTCAAATGACTCGGCATCTTTCGATGCTTGAGACAACACTTTGCTGCGCTTGATGATCATTGCCCAAGATGCGACAGACATACCGAGTAGTGTCAACATCACAAGCTTTACCAACAGACTGGCCTGAAGAAAGAGATCTAAAATGGAAATATCAGCAGTCACTATTTGTTAGCTCCGAATTGATAAAAGATGGGATAGCTATTGGTTTCATTTTCTTATTATCGATACATGCTACCTTAACAATTGTCTTGCACAATGTTTTGCCTTCATCATTGACTAACTCTTGACAGAATTGCAGAGACGCACGTTTTATTTCTGACACTCGGGTAAGAACGGTCAAATGCTCGTCCAATCTAGCCCCTTGGTTGAAATCGATATCCATGTGTCGGACAACGAAACCTATATTTTGTTCCAACAACAGATTTTGAGAAATGCCTTTTGCACGCAATAACTCAGTACGCGCACGTTCAAAGAATTTTAAATAATTTGAGTGATAGACGACGCCGCCCGCATCAGTGTCTTCGTAATACACCGTGATTGGCCAGCGGAAGGAATTTGATGTGCCTTGCAAGGGAGTACCAATATATTCAATTCTTTAAAGCAATTACTATAACTGAAGCGACAGCAATTGGTACTGAGCTAAGGGAATATTTTTGAAATTTGTAGAAAAAATAAAAGCCAGACTATGAGTCTGGCTTTTATTCGATGATTTAGTAACCGACTTTATTTCAGTTTGTAACGCTTACATGAAATACAGTGCAGTTAGATAAATTAAGATAGCGAGCGAGAAATAAGGACTGAACAGCACCTGCCAGTACCAATTTCTTGGCTTGAAGCCCACACCATATACCATGCTTGAGCACACTGCCCAAATCAGCGCTGGTGCGATAAACGCATTAAAGCCACCAATTTCTCGATGGTATGCGTTCGGATCCCACATCACCAACCCTACATGCATAAAGCCAAGGATTAAGGCCAAGACTCTTAGCAGAGTCTTGTCCATTGGTGCGTGAAGTTTCGCTACCTTGTCAGCGAGATTACTCACTGTCTTTATCCATCATTTCTGAGTGCTCTAACCAAAGAGCGTTGATGATACCGAATGCACAAGCAAGTAGTACACCTAGAATCCATGCGAAATACCACATAGTAATAGCTCCTTAGTATAGTGAGTTTTTGTTTTCTTCGATGAACTGGTCATCCAAGCGGCCAAACATCTTGTAGTAAGTCCAAGACGTGTAAGCAAGGATGATAGGAACCATAACAAACGCTACGCCTGTCATTAGGTTCAGAGTCAGTTCAGATGAAGTTGCATCCCACATTGTTAGACTTTGGCTTGGCATCAGGTCTGAAGGCATTACGAATGGGAACATTGCAATACCAGCAGTAAAGATAACACCAGCGTTACCAAGACTTGAAGTTAGGAACGCGATACCACACTTCTCTAGGCGAGATGCCAATACTGCTAGAAGCGGCATAGCAACACCCAGTACAGGTGCAGCCCATAGTAGTGGGTAAGCTTCAAAGTTGTTCATCCACGCACCAGCTTCACGGATAACCTCTTTGTTTAGAGGGTTAGAAGCTGCTGCTGTGTCGATACCACCTACGATAACGTAGCCTTCGATGCTTTGGATCCAGAAACCTGCAACCACAAATGCAATAACAGTTAGTAGACCTGTTAGCTGAGCCACATTACGAGCACGAGTATGTACTTCGCCAGTTGTCTTCATTTGAAGCCAAGTTGCACCTTGCATCAGGATCATGAACAAACTTACTAGACCACATAACAGAGCAAATGGGTTTAGTAGACCAAAGAATGAACCGTGGTACGTTGGCATTAGGAATTCATTCAACTGGAATGGAACACCTTGTAGAAGGTTACCAAACGCTACACCAAAGATGATTGGTGGAACGAAGCCACTGATTGAAATACAGATATCCCAAGTGTTACGCCATTTTGGATCTTCGATTTTTGAGCGGTAATCAAGACCAATCGGACGTAGCCAAAGTGCCGCTAGAGTTAGGATCATCGCTAGGTAGAAACCAGAAAACGATGTCGCGTAAACCAAAGGCCATGCTGCGAACAATGCACCACCAGCAGTGATAAGCCAAACTTGGTTACCATCCCAGTGCGGAGCGATTGAGTTAATCATGACACGACGTTGTGTGTCGTTTTTACCGATAACAGGTACAAGCGCGCCTACACCCATATCGAAACCGTCAGTAATAGCGAAACCAACTAGTAGAACACCGATCAGTACCCACCAGATGAATCGCAAGATTTCGTAATCAAACATCTTGTTGTCTCCTTACCTTACGCTTCTACTTGGCGGCTAACTTTGTCTTCAACAGAGTCAGCGTTTTGCTCGAAGTGGTAGCGACCAGTTTTCAGGCTGCTTGGACCTTTACGAGCGAATTTCACCATTAGGTATACTTCTGCAATTAGGAATGCAGTGTACAGCGCTAGGATTGCAAATAGTGAAGTCCAGATTTCACCTGCTGTTAGTGCTGAAGCCGCAACGTGTACCGGTAGGATTTCACCTACTGCCCACGGTTGACGACCGTACTCAGCAACAAACCAACCTGCTTCGATCGCAATCCATGGAAGTGGAATGCTGAACAATGCAGCTTTAAGAATCCATGGTTTCTGTTCGATCTTCTGACGACATGTTTGGATAAATGATGCACCAAATACGAATAGCATGATGAAGCCACACGCAACCATGATACGGAATGACCAGAATAGCGGCCATACTGTTGGGATTGAATCATCTGCAGCAGCTTGGATTTGGTCTTCTGTCGCGTCAACAACGTTTTCTGTGTAACGTTTTAGAAGTAGACCATAACCTAGGTCACCCTTCACTTCGTCAAACGCAGTCATGTTTGCTTCAGACTTGTCGCCTGCACGCAGTTTTTCAAGCAATTCATATGCGTACATACCAGTACGGATACGGTCAACATGCTCTTCACGTAAGTCGTGTAGACCTGTTACTTGCTCATCAAATGAACGTGTCGCGATGATACCCATTACGTAAGGGATCTTAATTGCGTAATCGGTGTTCATTGTTTCTTGGTTTGGTAAACCGAACAGTGTGAACGCCGCTGGTGCTGGTTCTGTGTGCCACTCAGCTTCGACTGCTGCAAGCTTCACTTTTTGAACTTCACCAAGCTCGTAACCAGATTCATCACCTAGCACGATAGTAGACAGGATTGCTGCCATACCGAAAGAAGCTGCGATAGCAAACGAACGACGAGCGAACGCCACATCACGACCTTTCAATAAGTAGTAAGAACTGATGCCTAGAACAAACATTGCACCACATGTGTAACCAGACGCTACTGTGTGTACAAATTTAACTTGCGCTACAGGGTTTAGAACAACGTCTGCGAAGCTCACCATTTCCATACGCATGGTTTCAAAGTTGAACTCAGCGCCAACTGGGTTTTGCATCCAGCCGTTCGCAATAAGAATCCAAAGTGCAGAGAAGTTAGAACCCAGAGCAACCAACCAGGTTACCGCTAAGTGTTGACGTTTAGATAGACGATCCCACCCGAAGAAGAATAGACCAACAAAAGTTGACTCCAGGAAGAAAGCAACCAGTGCTTCGATCGCCAGTGGTGCACCGAAGATGTCACCTACATAGTGGGAGTAGTAAGACCAGTTCGTACCAAACTGGAACTCCATGGTAAGGCCGGTAGCCACACCAAGTGCAAAGTTAATACCGAACAGCTTACCCCAGAACTTGGTCATGTCCTTGTAGATTTGCTTGTTCGTCATTACGTACATCGATTCCATAATGGCCAAAAGGAAGGCCATACCAAGAGTCAATGGTACGAATAGGAAGTGATACATCGCTGTCAGTGCAAACTGCAACCGCGACAGATCAACTACGTCAATCATGGTAACTCCTATGTGTCGGCTGAATGACACTCTCTACATATTGCAATCCATACACAAGTGTTATTCACACTTGAAAAATGTTGAATTATCACAACGCTTTGTTGCAAAAATGTGCTTCATTGGTTAGTTAATTGTTAAGCATCAGCTAATATAGCTGGGTCTAATATTACTTGTAAAAACAGTTTGTTTCAAAAGGTTTATGGCGAGAAACCGCTTTGATATACATCAATCTTTATGCGCTGATTTTGCACAAAAATCCATCACATTGATCCAGATCAATCGATATTCGATGAGTATGTTAATAGAGAGTAATCAGGAGAGAAAATAATCAGTTAGGCAAGAACATAGAGTTAACAATCTATAAGTTTCTATTACCTATTTAGTATTAGAAGAGATTTAATAAATGAGAGGTTGGTCAACATTAGTGAAACGCTGAGCGCTAAGCGCCCAGCGATGGAATCTTACTTTTCAATTCCGAAATGCAGATAAGCGCGATCTGTAGCAATTCTACCACGGGGAGTGCGTTGCAAGTAGCCTTGTTGGATTAGATATGGCTCAAGAACGTCTTCAATGGTGTCTTTCTCTTCGCCAATCGCGGCTGCCATGTTGTCTAAACCGACAGGTCCACCACCAAATTTCTCCATGATCGCAAGCAACAGCTTACGGTCCATGTAATCAAAGCCTTCTGCATCCACATCAAGCATGTTCAGCGCTTTGTCTGCTGTATCAGCACATATATGACCATTACCTTTCACTTCGGCATAGTCACGAACACGGCGCAATAGTCGGTTAGCAATACGTGGTGTACCACGAGCACGGCGAGCGACTTCCAATGCACCTTCTGATTCCATCGACAAGCCCAAGCAATCGGCACTGCGCTGAACGATATCTTGCAGGTCTTTTACTTTATAGTACTCAAGGCGCTGCGTAATACCGAAACGGTCACGAAGTGGCGAAGTCAGAGAACCTGCACGCGTCGTTGCACCGATCAAAGTGAAAGGTGGCAAATCAATTTTGATAGAGCGTGCTGCAGGACCTTCACCAATCATGATGTCCAACTGGTAATCCTCCATTGCAGGATACAACACCTCTTCAACCATCGGGCTTAAGCGGTGAATCTCATCAATGAACAGCACATCGTTTTCTTCTAAATTAGTCAGCAGCGCCGCCAAGTCTCCTGCTTTCTCAAGCACTGGGCCAGAAGTGGTTCGAATGTTCACTTCCATCTCATTGGCGACGATATTCGCAAGCGTGGTTTTACCCAAGCCCGGAGGACCAAAAATCAAAAGGTGGTCAAGCGCTTCATTTCGCAATTGAGCAGCTTTGATGAAAATCTCCATCTGATCACGAACGTGATCCTGACCTTGGTAATCTGCCAGTTTTTTAGGACGAATCGCACGGTCGATGACATCTTCATCACGAAACGAAGGATTTTCTGGAGCGATTAAACGATCGGCTTCAATCATATTGTTCCCTTGGGCTTTCCGTTACACCATTGATTTTAGTGCTTCACGGATCAGTTGCTCACTGGTCATATCCGGTTTAGCGATCTGAGAAACCACTTTCGACGCTTGAGTTGGCTTGTAGCCCAGAGCAAGAAGCGCACTGATTGCCTCTTCTTCTGCGTTGTTAGAACCCGCAGAGCCAGAGTCCGCAGGTGCTGCATCCGTAAATGGCGTAAACAGATCGCCAGCGCCCCACCCTTTCAGACGGTCTTTCATTTCTACGACAAGGCGTTCAGCGGTCTTCTTACCAACACCCGGTAGCTTCACAAGCGTTGAAATGTCTTCACGCTCAACGCAAGAAACGAATTGGCTCGCAGTCATGCCAGAAAGAATACCTAAACCTAGCTTAGGACCAACACCGTTCGCTTTGATCACTTCACGGAAAAGTGCACGCTCTTTTACTGTGTTGAAACCGTAAAGCAATTGCGCATCTTCACGCACAACAAAGTGAGTATAAATAATGGCTTCTTCGCCGACATTTGGCAGCTCGTAGAAACAACTCATGGGCATCTGAACTTCATAACCAATGCCATTAACTTCAATTAAAACTTCAGGTGGTTGCTTTTCAAGCAGAGTGCCGCGAAGACGTCCAATCACTATAAATACTCTTTGGAAATGAATTTGCGACAGGATAATAAAGAACTGGATAGACATCCAGTCCTTTATTCGGTGGGGTTAAATTTTTGAGACAACTTGATCAAGCTGTTGAGTCAGATTGCGCACCGCGACCACTTGCCCGTTCAGCTCGTTGCCGTATTGCGCGACAGTTTCGGCAATGGTTTTGGTGTTCACTACGCCGTTAGCAACTTCACTGCTGGCTTCATCTAACTCTTTTAAAGCCGTCATTTGCGTCGCCATGATGCCAGACAGACTCTGCACATCGTGAGAGATGGTGGTAACTTGCTGAATAATGGTGTTCATTCGCTCTGTACTCGACGTCACAACGCTTTGACCATGCTTCACTTCTTGCTCACTGCGATCAAGCAAGTTACGAATTTCCACTGCCGACTGACTACTCTTAGCCGAAAGCTCTCGAACTTGGTCCGCAACGACCGCAAAACCTCTGCCCTGCTCACCCGCTCTCGCCGCTTCAATAGCAGCATTCAGTGCTAACAAGTTGGTTTGCTCTGCAACCGACGTAATTAAGTCCGCCACTTTCATGATGTCTTCATGGCTGGTAATGATCTGGCTGATCGCTTGGGTAGAGTCCTCCAATAATTCCGAGCTTTTCTCAGCTTGTTGATGAACGCCCTCACTCTTCTCGCGCAGCTCTTGGACAAACTTGCTGGACTCTTCAATCCCAGTCGCCATGTGATGCACTTGCTGACTCATTTGCTCGGCTGCACTGGCTTGGGATTCACTGTTTACATTAAGGGCGTTCACTTGAGCATCCAATTGCGATGATTGTTCATCCAACACTTGGGAGACTTGTTTCAACTCACTTGAGTTTTGATTCGCCTGTTCTAGCACCTCTGCTAAACGTAGCTCCCCTTCTGTCGCCTTTTGTGCCACCAACTCACTTTCTGCTTTAGCTTTCTCTGCACTTTCAATCGCGATGTCTCGCTGCTTGGCGGTAAAGGCTTGCGCAATACAAATCACCACCAGCGGTAACACGGTACCTGACCATATCTCCACACGCTGCGCCGATTCAGACAACACGAGTTGGGGAAAACCAAAACCAGACACATGCTGATACGTCATTACCGCAGAAAGCACTATCACTAACGCGCTCCAAGAGATCGCCATGATACGAGTGCCAGATAAAAAGAAAGCGACGACTAACAAAGGCACCCAGTAAGTTTGGGTAGAATCGACCACGCCACCACTTTGATAGATGATGTTGAGTGCATGCACTGACATGCCAACAAAACCAAGATTGAGCGACAATGCCGGTTGTTTGAACCATCTCAGGCTGAAGGCGGATATTAGTTCGAGTGCGATTAAGAGTGCTGAGGTGAAAATTAGGCTTTCATGTCCATGTTTGGACCATTTGATCAGGCTGTAGATACCGACGAGGAAAGCGATGAAGGTAAATAGAGAGAGGATGTCTGCTTGACGTTGTTGTGTTCTTGTCCATTGAGTTTGGCGCGGCATAAATGCACTGCGCCACAGCGTGGCTGGATTCATGTTCAATCTTCCTTGATTGATTCCTTGTTAGACCTCTGACCACTATAGTTTTGTAACATTTTCTCAACAAATCCAATCCATAAATCTGTCTGAGATGTCTCATTTTTAATACGAGAATACGCCTAACGGTAACGACCTTTTCTTGCACTGGTTGCTTTGCCTGCGAGCGCCACTAGTGTCTTATTGGTGTTAGCGTGACAAATGGCAACACCCAACGCATCGGCGGCATCGGCTTGAGGCTTGGCTGGCAATTTAAGCATGTGTTGAACCATATGTTGAACCTGAACTTTGTCTGCGCCACCAGTGCCTGTTACCGCTTGTTTAATGAGACGAGCCGCGTACTCATGCACCGGAAGATCCGCATTCACAGCCGCCACAATTGCACTACCACGCGCCTGTCCTAGCTTTAATGCAGAATCAGCGTTCTTCGCCATAAACACTTGTTCGATAGCAAATACATCTGGTTGAAACTGGGTGATGATTTCCGTCACGCCTGCGTAGATTTGCTTGAGACGACCTGGCAACTCTTTTTCAGAAGTGCGAATACAGCCGCTGCCTAGATATTGCAGATGACGACCTTGCTGGCGAATCACGCCGTAACCGGTAATACGAGAGCCTGGGTCAATACCCAAAATAATTGACATGAAGAGTCCTAATCAATAACTCACTAAATTTATTAGAATATATGCCATTAAAACAAAAACTCCCGCAGGTGCGGGAGTTTTTTCTTTAATTGTTGTGCGCTTATTCTGCGTCTTTTTCTTTCGCAACTGTTACTGCAATCGCTAGCTCTTCTAGAGCCGCTGGGTTTGCAAGGCTTGGTGCGTCTGTTAGTAGACACGCCGCAGCAGTTGTTTTAGGGAACGCGATAACATCACGGATGTTCTCTGTACCACATAGCAGCATCACTAGACGGTCTAGACCGAATGCAAGACCTGCGTGTGGAGGCGTACCGAATTTTAGCGCGTCCAGTAGGAAGCCGAATTTCAGTTGTTGCTCTTCTGCATCGATACCTAGGATATCGAATACCGCTGCTTGCATTTCTGCGTTGTGGATACGTACAGAACCACCGCCTACTTCGTAGCCGTTTAGAACCATGTCGTATGCGTTTGAGTTCGCTACTGCTGGGTTCGCTTTTAGCTCTTCCGCAGTCACACCTAGAGGTGATGTGAATGGGTGGTGCATCGCGTGTAGGTTACCTTCGTCGTCTTCTTCGAACATTGGGAAGTCAACAACCCATAGCGGAGCCCAAGTGCCTTCTTTAGTTAGACCTAGGTCTTTACCAAGCTTAAGACGAAGTGCACCTAGTGCTTCAGCAACGATGCTAGCTTTGTCTGCGCCAAATAGGATGATGTCGCCAGATTCCGCTTGAGTGCGATCTAGGATACCGTTGATCACGTCTTCGTTTAGGAATTTAGCTACAGGAGATTGGATACCTTCCATGCCTGCTGCACGGTCGTTAACCTTCATCCATGCTAGACCTTTCGCACCGTAGATACCTACGAATTCTGCGTAGCCGTCGATTTGCTTACGAGTAAGCTCAGCACCACCTGGAACACGGATAACTGCAACGCGACCTTTCTCGTCGTTTGCTGGACCAGAGAATACTTTGAACTCAACGTCTTTTACTAGGTCAGCAACATCTACTAGCTCTAGTGGGTTACGTAGGTCTGGCTTGTCAGAACCGAAACGACGAATCGCTTCGCTGAACGGCATTACTGGGAATTCACCTAGATCAACGTTCAGTAGCTCTTGCCACATTTCACGAACCATTTTCTCAGTCGTTGCACGAACTTGATCAGCCGTCATGAATGACGTTTCGATATCGATCTGAGTGAATTCTGGTTGACGGTCAGCACGCAAGTCTTCATCACGGAAACACTTAACGATTTGGTAGTAACGGTCAAAACCAGACATCATTAGAAGCTGTTTGAATAGCTGTGGAGACTGAGGAAGCGCGTAGAAGCTGCCTTTGTGAACACGGCTAGGTACTAGGTAGTCACGAGCGCCTTCTGGTGTCGCTTTTGTTAGTACTGGTGTTTCGATGTCTAGGAAGCCGTTGTCATCTAGGAAACGACGAACAAAGCTAGACGCTTTAGCACGTAGCTTGATGCGGTCGCTCATTTCTGGACGACGTAGATCTAGGTAACGGTACTTCAGACGTTGCTCTTCAGAGTTCTTTTGGTTGAAGTCTAGAGGCAGAACGTCGCTGCGGTTGATGATTTCAAGACCTGTTGCAAGGATCTCAACTTCACCTGTTGCCATGTCTTTGTTTACTTGGCTTTCTGGACGAACGCGAACTTCACCAGTTAGCTTGATACAGAATTCATTACGAAGTGTGTTAGCCACTTCATACGCATCTGCCATATCTGGATCAACAACTACCTGAACGATACCTTCGCGATCTCGCATATCGATAAAAATAAGACCGCCTAAATCACGACGACGGTTAACCCAGCCGCAAAGTTCTACAGTTTGTCCTGCAAGGGACTTGTTCAGGTGACCACAGTAATGGGTACGCATAATGAAATTCCCAATCTCTCAAATATTGTTAACTACGCTCTGTCAGCCTCATTGCCGAGCAGAGTAAAGATCCATTTATACGCTGAAAGCCTATGAAAATCGACTACTCAACATACAATTAAGTGTGTTTTATCATTCATTGGTGGTTTTTAGTACAACAAATGTTCAAAAGCGCACCAAAGCGAAAAAATTGGTGGGGATTATAGCGTGAAATTACCCATTTCAGCAAAACTCTCGTAAAGTGGACTCAGGAAAAAACGTAAAGCAGAGATATGGATAATTTACCCCTTCGACTTGGATTGACCATGTGGTCGCACAACCAGTGGCAGCAAAGCTTTTATGGCAGTGGCACCAAACCCGCAGAGCGACTTGAAAAGTACGCGCAGGTGTTCCACACCGTAGAAGGCAACACCACCTTTTACGCCACACCGACGCTCAACACGGTGCAAAACTGGAAAGCCGCGACTCACGACGATTTCAAATTCACCTTTAAGTTGCCAAAAGCCATTACTCACGAACAGATGCTCAGAGGTTGCGACGAGCAGTTACGTGACTTTATGAAGGTAATGGAACCGCTTCATGAGCGTGTTGGGCAATGGACGATTCAGCTCCCTGCTGCATTTGGTCCAGAACACCTCGATAGATTAAAGAAGTTCTGTGCCAGCTTTCCGCCGAATTTCCCACTTGGAGTGGAAGTTCGTCATATGGCGTTTTTCTCCAAAGGTGAAGAAGAACGTGCGTTGAATCAGTGGCTGTTAGAGAGCGGCATTGACCGCATTATTATGGACAGCCGCCCTGTATTCGCCGCGCAGCCGACGACTGAAGCGGTAATCGATGCCCACCAGAAAAAGCCTCGCGTTCCGGTTCATGCAATCGCAACCGCCAAACACCCGATGATTCGTTTTATCGGTCATCCAGACATGGACGACAACCTGCGCTTTTTCGAACCTTGGTTAAAGAAGCTGCCGATGTGGATTGAACAAGGCATTCAACCGTACTTGATGATTCACACACCAGATAACGTCTTAGCACCAGAACTGGCTGAAAAGCTATATAAGCAGCTACAACTTAAGCTCTCACTGCCAAATTTGTCTGTATTTCCTGCCAACGATGGCAACTCGCAAATACAAATGTTTTAGGCAAGCTTATAATTAAGCAAATGACAGAGGCGCGAATTTCCCATAAAATACGCGCCTTTTTTGATGCCTGACATTTCAGGCGGCTTGTATGCAGAGATTTGGTTATGAACCCTAAGAGCAATCCAGATACTATTTTTTCGGCTCCAATCGATAAAATTGGGGATTTCACGTTCGATGAACGCGTGGCGGAAGTTTTCCCTGACATGATTCAGCGATCGGTGCCGGGTTACAGCAACATCATTTCTGCAATTGGTATGTTGGCAGAGCGTTTTGTTAAGCCTCACTCAAACATCTACGACCTAGGTTGTTCTTTGGGTGCTGCTACGCTGTCTATGCGTCGTCATATCAAACAAGAAGGTTGCCAAATCATTGCAGTGGACAACTCTCCTGCGATGGTTGAACGCTGTAAGCTTCACGTCAACGCGTACCGCAGTGATACGCCAGTTGATGTAGTCGAAGCGGACATTCGTAATATCGAAATCGAAAACGCGTCTGTGGTGGTATTGAACTTCACGCTGCAATTCCTTTCTCCAGAAGACCGCTATGCTCTACTAGAGAAAATCTACGCGGGTCTGCGCCCAGGCGGCATTTTGATTCTGTCTGAAAAGTTCGTGTTTGAAGATGAAGTATCTAACGAGTTGTTGATTGACCTTCACCACGACTTTAAACGTGCAAATGGCTACAGCGAACTTGAGATCAGCCAAAAGCGTAGCGCAATTGAAAACGTGATGCGCCCTGATTCAAAGAAAGATCATAAAGAGCGTTTCGCAGAAATTGGTTTCTCAAGCTACGACGTTTGGTTCCAGTGCTTTAACTTCGGTTCGATGTTCGCGATTAAATAGCGAGAAGCGAGAAGCGAGAAGCGAGAAGCGAGAAGCGAGAAGCGAGAAGCGAGAAAGTCTTAACGTTTCGCATTTAGTGTCAATTTTTTAATTTATTACTCAGTGAAAAACTATGTTTAATTTTGCTAATTTTTATCAGTTAATCGCTCAAGACACTCGTCTTCAGCCGTGGCTAAACGTATTACCTCAACAGTTAACAGATTGGCAAAACGCTGAGCACGGTGACTTTGGTCGCTGGCTAAAAGCGCTGAACAAGATTCCACAAGGTGCACCAAACCAAGTGGACATCAAAAACTCAGTAACCATCAGCAACGATACGCCTTTCCATGAAGGTGAGCTGAAAAAGCTAGAAAGCCTACTGCGTACATTCCACCCATGGCGTAAAGGTCCATACACAGTGCACGGTATTCATATCGATACTGAATGGCGCAGTGACTGGAAATGGGATCGCGTTCTTCCGCACATCTCACCACTAAAAAACCGCAGCGTGCTCGATGTAGGTTGTGGTAACGGCTACCACATGTGGCGCATGCTGGGTGAAGGAGCACGCCTAACGGTTGGTATCGACCCATCTCATCTGTTCCTAATTCAGTTCGAAGCGATTCGTAAGTTAATGGGCGATGACCAACGCGCTCACCTTCTTCCATTAGGTATTGAACAACTACCAAAGTTAGAAGCGTTCGACACTGTATTTAGTATGGGCGTCCTTTACCACCGTCGCTCTCCACTGGATCACTTGGTGCAGCTAAAAGACCAGTTAGTATCAGGTGGCGAGCTTGTTCTAGAGACACTCGTTATCGAAGGCGATGAGAACGCGGTATTGGTTCCGACGTCTCGCTACGCGCAAATGCGTAACGTGTACTTCTTCCCGTCAGCGAAAGCACTGAAAGTATGGCTAGAACTGGTTGGCTTTAAAGATGTGCGTATTGTAGATGAGAACGTAACGTCTGTAGATGAGCAGCGTACGACCGACTGGATGACGCACAATTCACTGCCGGATTACCTAGATCCAAACGACCCAAGCAAAACGGTAGAAGGCTACCCTGCACCTCGCCGTGCGGTGCTTGTCGCAACCAAGCCATAATTAACTGAGATTTCTGACATTGTCTTAACTCACTCCCTCCATTAAGACATTAACCTCTCTTCAAATCTAATTAAGGATGCGTCTTGCGTCCTTAATTTTTTGGCTTTTCGTCACTATTCCTCATTCTGTAAGAGTCTGAAGCAGATTCTTGCTTGTGAGCCTTTGGCGATAACGCTAAACTCTTAAAAAACAAACAACTTACTCCAATCCCAAGGTTTTCAATGTTTATACGATTGACTCCGGTTGTTGCCATCGCCTTACTATCTGGATGTACTTTGACCAAAGGCGAACAGTACCACCAAGAAACGTTAGCTGCTATTCAGGCTTCAGAAACGAATTTCAATACTCGCGTTACCAACTTAGAGCTTCAACTTAGTAACCAGTCGGATTACATCGAAAGTTTGGAAGACCAAGTGGATAAGTTAAATGGCGAACTCAATACCTTCCGTAAAGAAGCAATGGACGAAGTGAGAAAGCCTAAAGAACCTATCATTGTTCAAGCTCCTGCTCCCGTTCAAGCAACTCCTACCCATGACATTGTCCTTGGCTCAATTGAGCGAGTGACGATCGATTCAATCAAACAAACGTTCGACGCTCGCGTAGATACCGGCGCGGCAACATCTTCACTGAACGCTGTTGATATCGAAGAATTCGAAAGAAATGGCAAAAACTGGGTGCGTTTCCACCTAGCTGATAATACCAAGTCAGATGAAGAGAAAGATATTTGGATTGAAGCACCAATTATTCGCTACGTGAAAATCCGTCAAGCAACCAATGAAGAACTAGAGCGTCGTGCTGTAGTTGAACTTTGGGTGCGCGTTGGAAAAATTCATGAAAAAGCGCAATTTACGTTGGCAGATCGCTCTCAAATGAACCATCCTGTGTTACTAGGAAGAGAATTTATGCGCGACATCGCACTCGTCGATGTGAGTCGTAAATATATTCAAACGGAAGAAGATAAAAAATAATAAGGTAGATTATGACGTCAAGAATACCGTTTTACCTGTCAATCATCCTTTTGGTGGTTGCGGGCATCGCTTTGAGTGTTTTCAGACATCAGAATTACGGCGTTCCATGGACTCCAGGTGAAACGCGTCAAGTTTGGGATGTTGAAGCCCGCATTGAGTTCAATGCAAATGGCGGTGAAGTTAAAGCTTCTCTCGCTGCTCCTCATACACAAAAAGGCTACACCTTAATCGGTGAGTCGGCGTCATCTCCTGGTTATGGTGTTTCTTACGTAAACTCTGATTCAGGTCGTCGTGCTGAATGGTCTATCCGCCAAGCAACTGGCGCACAAACCATTTACTACAAAGCCCAATTCTTGGTTGATCCACAAGCAAAAGTGGATGAACAGCCACCAACCGGTGAAATTGCCAAACCAACCCTTTCAGCACCTCAACAAGCGGCAGCAAATGCGTTGATTGAACGTGCAATGAGCCGTTCAGCAGACAATGAGACATTCGCTCGTGAGCTGATCAAAACACTGAACGATCCAGATAGCCAAAACGCAGCACTGATTCTAAATGACTTTGATCGTACCGATGCTCTGCACAAAATTCTGCTTACCGCTGGCGTACAGAGTAAGACCGTTGGCGTTATCGAGCTGGAAGATGGACGTCGCCGTCAAACGATTCAACCTATGGTTCAAGTTTGGTCTGGCGATAAGTGGGTACTCTTCTCACCAAACTCTGAGCAAGCTGCAGCGCAGCCTAACCTGCTTGTTTGGGATGAATCGAATGTTTCGCTACTTGACCTAGTGGGCGGCAAAAACAGCCAAGTTCACTTCTCTATGATCAAGCAGGAGCTTACACCGCAAGAAGCAACCAACAACAAAGTGGAAGCTGACGGTCTATTGAACCTGTCTATCCACAGCCTACCTCTTGAAGAGCAGGCGATGTTTAAGACCATCATGCTGATTCCAATTGGTGCTCTTATTGTTGTATTCCTGCGCGTTATCATCGGTCTTAAGACATCCGGTACCTTCATGCCAGTTCTTATTGCGGTTGCCTTTGTACAAACGCAACTTGTAACAGGTATCGTCGGCTTCCTACTGATTGTCGGTACGGGTCTGATCATCCGAAGTTACTTATCGAGGCTAAACTTACTTCTGGTCGCAAGGATATCCGCGGTTATCATCACAGTAATCATGATCATCTCTGTGTTTACCGTTGTGGCATTCAAGATTGGTCTGACTGAGGGTCTAACCATTACCTTCTTCCCAATGATCATCTTGTCATGGACGATCGAACGTATGTCGATTCTATGGGAAGAAGAAGGCGCGAAAGAAGTTGCCCTTCAAGGTGGTGGCTCACTACTGACAGCGGTACTGGTTTACTTGGCAATGACCAACACCTACATCCAGCACCTAACGTTTAACTTTATCGGCCTACAGCTCATTGTACTGGCAGGTATTCTACTACTAGGTACATACACGGGTTACCGTCTAACTGAGCTACGTCGCTTTAAACCACTAGCGGAGGACTAAACGATGTTTGAACGTTTTACTTCGCCAGCAAAACTCCGCCATAAGGGCATTATGGGGATGAACAAGCGTAACCACAGTTACATTGGTCGTTACAATGATCGTTCTAAATACCCTTTGGTGGATGACAAGCTCAAAACCAAAATTATCGCTGAAGCAGCAGGCGCGACTGTGCCTGCTCTTATTGGCGTGATCGCCAGCCAAGCTGAAGTGAAAAAGATTCACAAGATGGTTGAGAACTGGCCCGGTTTTGTAATCAAGCCAGCTCAAGGCAGTGGTGGTAAAGGTATCTTGGTTATCACTTCGCACAAAGATGGCGTATATACAAAGCCATCTGGTGCTACCTGCAATAAAGAAGAAGTTGAGCGTCACATCAGTAACGCACTCGCGGGTCTTTTCTCCCTTGGTGGTAAGAACGATGTAGCTGTGGTTGAGAACTTAATTAAGTTTGATGACTGCTTCGACGGCTTCAGTTACGAAGGTGTGCCAGACGTACGTATTATCGTATTTAAGGGCTACCCTGTTATGGCGATGATGCGTTGCTCTACAGCAGCATCGGATGGTAAGGCTAACCTTCACCAAGGCGCGGTAGGTGTCGGTATCGACATTGCTACTGGTAAAGCCATTCGCGCGGTGCAATTTGACCAACCAGTGACTCATCACCCAGATACGGGTAAAGACCTGTCGACACTGCAAGTGCCTCATTGGGAGCGCTTGTTAGAGCTTGCGTCCAGTGCTTGGGAAATGACAGGTCTAGGTTACATGGGCACCGACATGGTATTGGACAAAGAAGAAGGTCCAATGGTTCTGGAGCTAAACGCTCGCCCTGGCCTAGCAATCCAAATTGCAAACGGTGCAGGTCTCCTACCTCGCTTGAAACACATTGAGAACCTTGGCACTCCTGCTGAGTATCCAAAACCAAAAGAGCGTGTTGCGTACGCAGCAGAGCAATTTGGCGTAAAATCTCAGTTCTAATCTAATCGCTAGCAGCCATTCTCGTGGTTGCTAGCTTTCTTTTCATATTTGAGCACTATCGCTCTCTTCCTAAGTAATTCATCGTTTTTATCACTGCAATCGATGATCCAGCTAACAAAATACACATCGATCGTTTCTTTTTTCTGCCGATTTTTGATTTTATATTTTCTCCCCCTTACTCAACTCGAGAGGTTGGGCGATGCTAACAAAAGAAACTAATAACAATGATACTCCGCTTGTTGAACAAGAGAACTTTGACCAACACCTACAACGTTTGTCGGAAATCTCTGTCCAAGCACTTGATGAGCTTGCTGAAATGATCGAAAAAGGAAACGACTTTTCAGAAGAATAGGACTTACCTTTTCACATTTAAGCGCCTGCAAAAAAGCCGAGCCTGTTGCCCTACAGACTCGGCTTATTTCGTTTTACAAATACAAAAACGCCCGCGTTTCTTGCGGGCGTTTTATTAGCTTCGGAGTTTAGGACTCAAACTCTTCAATCATCTCTTGTGCTTCAGTCTTAGGTTTATCGTTTTGACCAAAACCGCGCAGACCAACTACGTGTACATGCTCGTGATCTTTAAACACCTTACGCACCAGTTTGTAGGTCGTACCTTTCTCTGGGCTGATATTTTCTGGCGCCGCGATAAGAAGCTGCATATCCAGACGGTCACACAGTTCAAACAACGTTGAGATAGATTTCGCATCCAGACGTGCTGCCTCATCAAGGAACAACAGACGACATGGTACGATATCTTTACTGCGCAAACGGCGTGATTCTTCTTCCCAGCTTTGAACAACCATCAGTAGGATTGACTGACCAGTACCGATCGCCTCACCTGTAGATAGCGCGCCAGATTCAGCTTGTAGCCAGCCGTCAGAACCACGGTTCACTTCCACACTTAGCTCTAGGTAGTTACGGTAATCCAGTAGCTCTTCACCCAGAACCTGAGGAGAACGTTGACCCATATCGATGTGTGGGTTCACGCGTTGGAACAGTTTCGCCATTGCTTCAGAGAAGGTAAAGCGAGTCGATTCAAACAGATCTTTATGCTGCTCTTGTTGTGTCGCTAGACCGTTTAGTAGCACTTCGTGACTTTCGCGGATCTTCACGTTTAGACGTACGCCCTTCACCTGACCAAACGAGATGTTCGACAAGCCTTGGTTCAGCATACGGATACGGTTTTGCTCACGCTGAATCGTCTTCTTGATAATGCTCGCTACTGACTCAGAGCTGATCGCTAGGCGGTTTTCACGTTGCGTTAGCTCTTCCGTTAGACGCGCTAGCTCTACTTCCATCTCTTCGATCGCTTCGACTGGATCATCAGTACGGATGATATCCTGACGAATACGCTCACGAAGGTGTTGGTACACAGCAATGTAGAACAGAACTTTACGCTCTGGACGTGCATTGTCTTCTGATAGACGCAGCGCATCACGCAGGTCATCATTATTCGCAACCGCTAGACGCAGCGCACCCAATGATTTATCCGACATTGAACGCAGTTCATCCGCGGACATGTAAGCCAGTTCACGCTTGTGTAGACGACGCTCAACATCGTTCTCACGCGCTAGACGAAGTACCGAACACCAGCCAGCTTTCGCTGCAACAACGAATGTACGCAGCTCAACGTATTCTTTCTGAACTTTCTTCAGACGTTTCGCCAAGCCTTTCATCTCTAGTTCAGTAGAGGTGATCGTACGCTCGTATTCGCTCTTACGGCTACGAGAAGTGTGTAGACGCTCATGCAGTTCGTCACGACGACGCATTGCACGCTCTTCTGCACCTTCGTCAGCGTTCACGCCAAACTCTTGAAGTTCTTGTTTGAACTCTTGAACCGTTTCCAGTTTCGCTTGGTGTGAACTCTTCAGAGAAGCCAATACTTGGTTGTATTGGTTCATTTGACCTTGCGATTGTTTCAACTCTTCACGAGAGCGAGTACGCATTTGTTCAGCTTGAACCAGTTTTGCTTTTAGCTGTTCGCTCAGCTCACTGCTCTTGTTCAGTAGGTCTACTGAATCTGAATAAGCGAAGTAGTGGCGACGTTCAACGAGGTCCGAGAGCGCAAAGATTTGCTTCTTAAGATCTTGTAGCTGTTCGTCTGCCGCTTTGTATTCCGCTTCTAGTGCATCGAATTGCTCTGGATCGGCATCTAGGGCAACTGCGACTTTTTCCAGTTCCGCCACCGCTTTCGCGTGGTTATTTAGGAAAGCTTTTGCTTCTGAAAGCTGGGCGATTTTCTCTTCCAACTCATCAAAGCGCGCTTGCAGCGACTCGTCTTCAATCAACGCCATGTTTGGTGCTAGCTTGTCTAGAGAAGACAATGCTTGCTTGCTGGTTTGCAGTTGAGAACGTTGCTGCTGCTCTTTTGCATCCAGATCAGCCAGTACGCGCGCAATTTGGTTACGCTTGTCGCGAATGGTTGCCAATGCTTGCTCTGGGTCAGCTTCGAATGCTACTTGAATGTGGCTTGCCACAAACTGGTTGAAAGCTTGATACAGACGCTGCATTTTTTGCGAATCGAATGCTGCTTTCGCGTGCTTCTCAACAACTTCTTCACGTTCGTTACGCAGTAGCTCTAAACGCTGCTCACGTGCTGCACGACCAAACAATGGGATTTCAGGCAAGCGAGAGTAACGCATTTGGCGATCGTTCATACGAACACAAACCGCGCCTTCTAACTCTTCTGCGTCGAATGAGCTGTCATCAAAGGCATCGATGTCACCTTCAATGATGTACAAGTCTTCTGGACAGTCGTCTAGCTCTACCAGTTTCTCTTCGATACCAGATAGGTCAGAAACAACGATAGCGTGACGAGCCGGACCGTACATCGCACTGAAGTAAGGCGCGTCATCAATAGTGATGTCATCATAGATCTCTGACAGCAATACGCCGCCTAGAGTATCTGCCAAACCTTTCAGACGAGGGTCGTTTGAACCACCAGGAGAAGCAAGACGCTCAATCTCGGTATCAAGCTGACTGCGACGCTCTGCCAGTTTGTCTTTTGCCAGAGAAAGGGTTTTCTCTTGCTCAAGCACCACTTGCATTTGGCTCATGACTGACTGGCTATCTTCTAGCTCAGCGCCACTTTGCTCACGCAGTTTTTCTAGCGCATCGTTCGCAGCAATCCACGTTGGAGCAATGGCTTCTAGCTTGTTGATTTCCGCTGCTGCATCTTGCTCTAGACGACGCTGTTCGCTGCGTTGCTCACGCACGTCTTCCTGCGTCATTTCAAGCGAGTCGATTTGCATCGCATGACGTTCACGCTCTTGTTCAAACGTGATTTCGTCAGTCAGTTCAACATGGAATTGCTTTTGGTATTCGTTGACTAGCTCGCGCGCTTGACGTTGCTGGTTAAGGCTACGCTCAAGGTCACGGTGCTGTGCACGCCATTGCTGTTCGTTTTGCGCGACTTGCTGAGATTCACGCGCTTTCGCTATTGCGGTTTTCGCATGTTCAGACGCGTCTTTACGCTCAACTTGACCAACGATGCTTTGTACCAGTTTAAGCGCGGTTTCGAACTGCTCTGCTGCCGCAGAAGACATGTCCAGTTTGTGCTTAACCGATAGCAACGCGTTGGTGCTTTCTGATTCTTTGCTCTTAAGCTCAGAGACAAGCGCTTGTGCCGATTCTGCCGTTAGGCTGTCATCGCCAAGTAGTTGCTTCGCTTTTTCCAGCGCTTGAACCGCTTGTTGGTATTGAAGGGCGCGAGTTTGTTGAACGTCGAGTGCTTGTTGGTAGTCAGCCAGCTGCGTCTTAAGGCTATCCACCTCTTCTTCCGCAATGGTCGCTTGCTCTTCCACCATCATCACGCGTTCTTGCGCTTCTTCCACTACCATCATCTGTTCTTCAAGACGCTCACTCAGCTCTTCAAGATCTTCTTGGTAGCGTTCGATCTTCTCTTGCTGACGCAGTGCGTTTTGCACCAGTTGCAAGTGGTCAGAAGCCGCTTGGTAATCTTGCTCTAGCGCAGATTCCGACTCGATCAGCAGTTCTAGCTCTTCTTGAACACGGTTAAGCAGGTTGTTTTGCTCAACGAGAGTTTCACGAGAACCGAACAGCTCTGAACGTAATGACAGCGTTTTATCCAACTTGTTACGACGATCGTTCGCGTGACGCATGTAGTCCGCAGCCACGTAGTTGGTTGACTCTGTGATCAAGTGTTTGAACAAGTCACGGTCTGCTTGCGTGGTTTTGATCGCTTCTAGCGTCATGCGGTTTTCACGCAGTGCTGATTCCATATCTTGGAACGCTTTCTTCACGCCGCCGTTTTGTGGCAGAAGGTAGTCACGTAGCGAGCGCGTGATTGCACTTGAGATACCACCGTAAAGCGATGCTTCGATCAAGCGGTAGAATTTAGAACGGTCACCAGAGTTACGCAGTTTCTTCGGAATCACACCGAATTCGAACATCTGCGAGTGGTAATCCACGATAGAAGAGAAGGCTTTAAATTGAACGCCTTCAAATTCTGCGATCGATTCTTTTACTTCATTGATTTGACGTACACGAGCTTGAGTCGCAGATACGCTTTCAACCAAGATATCCGTTGGTTTCACATGGCTTGGAAGACCTTGGATAACAAACGGTTTGATGTCTACTTTCTTATCACGACCCGCTACTTGCTGCAGTTTTACTGCAAACAATAGGCGTTGGTTACGTGAGTTCACCACATCTAGCGCCGCATAACATGCGCCCGGCTGTAACTTACCGTACAGACCTTTGTCGCGAGACGATTGGCTGCTGCCCGCTTCTGTGGTGTTACGGAAGTGCAGTAGCGTTTGGTCAGGAATCAATGCGGTGATGAACGCCGCCATTGTGGTCGATTTACCTGCACCGTTACCACCTGATAGCGTGGTTACCAGACCATCGATGTCAAACGTACGGGCAAAGAAGCCGTTCCAGTTGACCATGGTCAGCGATTGGTATTTACCGCGTTCAATCATGCTCATGCTTCACCCTCTTCTGTTGTTTCTTCTTGGGCTTGGTCGCCTTGATCTTCTTCAGACAATAGGCTGCCTTGGCTTGGCTCTTTGGTGTGCACTACCGCTTCACCATCACGGATCAGACGTAGCTGCGCTTCACGCATATCATCACCAATTCGTACATCGGCACCAAAGCGGAATACTGCTTCACTGATGCTGAATTTACCGGTTTCACCGATGTTGATGATCATGCCTAGGCGACGCAGGCGACGGAGTGACGTACGTACTTTTTCAAACAGCTTTTCTTTATCAAGGTCAGAACCAGTCGCACGGTTCGTCACTAGCTTCATCAGCTTGTTTTCATCAGCCAGAGCAAGTAGCTCGTCGTACAATTCTTGGTTAGTGAAGATGCCTTCGTGCGCAAGACGTTCTGGGCTTAGGTAAAGGAAACACAGTACCTTACCCACCAGCATGTCCAGCTCAGAAAGGACACTACGACCAATCAAAGACGTTGAACGTGGACGGAGGTAGAAGAAACCTTCTGGCGCTTTCACCAATTCGGTGTTGTAGCGCTGGTAGAAAGAAGAAAGCTCAAGTTCGAAATCCGACAACAACGCGTGGTTGTCCAGATCTTCACTTGAAACATGACGCCCTGCTCGAAGCATGCTGTCTAGCGCTGGGAACAGAGGGTTAGAAATTGCTTTTGCCAGATTCTCTGACATGTATTCATTAGTATCGGTCGATGACATTCGCTTGTACCTTTGCCCCAAATTCGTTGATTGCTTTCCAGTCTGGCTGAACAGCTTGGTAGTCGGATTCTGAATAACCCAGACGTACCGCCTGATCAACGACAATGCGAGCTAAATCAAAGTGATGAGTATGAGGGTGTTGTGCAAGGTAATCTCGCAGTACCACACTCAAGTCAATAGGTGCGCCTTGGTCTTTATGCGCTTTCAGCATGTCACCAATTCGCTCCGCCAACTCATCATTGACTTGTTGAAACTCTTCGTATTCCACTTCCATCGGAACTTGACCTGTTACCTCGTCATCACGCAGTACTAGGGCTTCATCACGAAGGTCAGAAAGCCTTTCCGCATCTGCATAAGTCAGATACCAAGGCGAATCAAAGTAGTCTTTAACGGACTGGCGCAGACGCGAGCTAAACGCACGGTTCTTATCCATATCAATTGCAGTACGGATGAACTTGTGTACGTGTCGGTCGTAGCCAATCCAAAGGTCGATCGCTTGCTGGCCCCAGCTTGTGATTCGGTCCAGTTTCATCTGAAGACCAAACAAGGCTTCCTCGATAAACTCAAGCTCAGGGTCACCATAGACAATCTCTTGAATGTCTAGGATCTGAGTTTGCAGTTCATCACTGGCAGCTTGCAGCGTATCTTGAAGTTCACGCAACGTGCTTGATGTTTCTGACAGAAGCGCTTCACAGTTGTTGATTGCTTCACGCCAGTCTTTGTTAAGCAGGTCAGCAATCTGTTGTTTCACAGATTGTTGCTGCTCATCCATCACACGTTGGTTGAGATCAATTTGATCGAAGATTTCGCCTACAGAATATTTCAATATCCCGTACACGTTCTTCTTCCAGTGGCCCGGAGTGCCGCCTTTTTGTGCCGCTTCAATCGCTTTCGCCATTTCATCAGCGACCATAGACAACTGAATAGAAAGGCGCAGTTTCGAGAACTCACGATGGCGCACGTAGTAGTCGGTAATTCCTATCGCTAATGGCGACAAGCGGTAAATGCTCGCTCCGTCAGTAATCTCACTGACAAAACGGCTCATAAGACGCTGCTTAACCATCTCGTTAATGGCATTGTTCGCACGGAAAGCCGAAGCTTCTCCCGTCTCATCAAAAAGTCGAGTGACGATGGCAAATGCATCGTGCAATTCACCTTCACCCAATTCTTCATCGAACCTTTCATTACTTAATACAGCGATAGCAATCAAAAATGCCAGTCGCTCAGTGGTCAGGTTCAACGAGAAATCGTGCTGCTTTACCCAGCCAACCAACTCATCGATTGGTTGCTCTGCAGCATTGAGAGTCATCTCACTCATCGTTATTCCTGTTTATCGTTCTTCTTAGCCCACACATGAATATAGCGGCCTAATGAGAGGTATGGCTCTTGTCGACAAAGTTGTTTTTCTAGCGCCAACACATCTTCAAACTCGTAATCGCCCATGTATTGCATATTACCTATGTAATCACTGAATGAACGAATACCAGATTTACCGCAAATACTAAAACCAGAATCTTCTATCCATTGATAAACCTCTTCAGGTTTTAGCCCTTTTTGTGGTTGTAGTTTAAATCTTTTTCGGTGAGGCATGCCGTCTAAAACATGAGGAATGTTGCCACAAACCACATTTTTATAGACCAAGCCGTGGTGGTTATAGAACATAACCGAAGCGATGCCCCCCGGTTTGACCTGCTCCAAAAGCGTTTCAAGTGCGGTTTTCGGATCAACCAACCACTCCATAACGGCATGGAACATGACAAGGTCCACCTGCGCTTCCATGTGTTCAGCAATGGATTGGACAGGCGAATGAATCAGGCGATACTGCTCAAGCAAACCGTTTTTTTCAATATCCTGCTTTGCTAGTTGCAGCATTTCCGAAGATAGATCACACAAAGCGACATGATGTCCGAGCTTAGCAAGCTTTTGCGACATTTGCGCTAAACCACCACCAGCATCAAGGACTTGTAGTGCTTGATGGTCGGCGTCTAATTCACTTAGAATCTGTAGAAAATCTTCCCACACAATGATTTGTCGGATCTCCCCTTTATCGGAGCCGTAAATATTTTTTGCAAATTTGTGGGCGATATCGTCGAAATTGCGGTCTTCTGTCACTTCTGCTGAGTTATCATAACGGATTGTGCCGCTATTCTGTCACAAGGAAAGCAGGAATAAAGAGGGTTATCCTCATTTTTATTATCAATTGATGTTTTTTCGGACTATTTATGTATGTTTGAGCTGAAAAAAGTAATGTCAGCCTTGTTAATGCCGCTTCCGGCATTGCTAATCATAGGCTTGTTAGGTCTTGCTCTCATTAGTTTTACCACGAAACGTAAAACTGGCTGCTTTGTTGTTCTATTCTCTTTTGTCGGCATTTTCCTCGTTGCCTTCCAACCTGTTTCAACCAAGCTTCTGATGCCTCTTGAGCGCGAGTACAAAGCGTTTTTACCTGTATCAGGTAGCATTGACTATGTCATGGTGCTTGGTAATGGTCATGTCGTCGATGATGAGATCCCACCAACTTCTCAACTAAGCCGTACAGCGCTAATGCGCCTTACCGAGGGCATCCGTATTTTACGTATGTACCCTGGCGCTAAGTTAATTTTGTCCGGTTACGCAGGTGGATCTGAAATCAGTCATGCGCGCATGATGGCTAACGTGGCACTTTCTCTTGGTGTCGCAAAGTCCGACATCATCCTTCTCGAAGACGCTAAAGACACATGGGAAGAAGCCCGCCAAGCCGCTGCCTTTGTGAAGCAAAAAGACATTGTGCTGGTAACCTCAGCAAGCCATATGAAGCGTGCTTTGTACGAGTTTAATGCTGCAGGTATCAAGCCAATCCCTGCGCCAACTAACTTTATGGCAATTGATGACATCGAACAGCCATGGCAAAAGTACACTCCGAAAGCTCGTTACTTAGAACAAACCGAGTTGTATTGGCATGAGTATTTAGGTGGGTTGTGGCAAAAGTTGCGTGATAACGTAGGTCAAACACCAATGGTTGAAGTAGAACAACCATAAAACACTTAAAAACGATTCAGTGGTCAAATTGCGGAAACAAAAAAGGAGAGCCAATGCTCTCCTTTTTCTTTAGGTATGATTTAATCACCAGCAAACATGTAGCCTTCACCGTGAACCGTCACAAAGATTTGTGGGTTCTTAGGATCAAACTCCATCTTAGCGCGCATGCGGCGAATCAGTACGTCAATCGTACGATCATTTGGCGCATCCACTCGGTGGCTGATCATATTCAAAATACGCTCACGGCTTAGTACCTGATTTGGGTACGAGGACAGTGCAACCAATAACTCATATTCAGCTTTGGTTAGTTTCACTGGCTCACCATTACGGCTTAGAGCTCGACGCTGAATATCAAACGTCCACTCACCGAAGCGCACAATGTGTTCTTCATTAGTGTCGTTCGCTGCTTTTTGAGAACCGCTGCGTGCCGCAGAGATGCGCCATAGCAAGTTCTTCACGCGAACCAATAATTCCCTTAGTTCAAAAGGCTTTGTCACATAATCGTCTGCGCCCATTTCTAGACCAACGATTTTGTCAATGCTATCCGTGCGTCCTGTCACTAATATGATGCCGATATCTGATTGGCTGCGTAATTCACGCGTAAGCATAAGGCCGTCTTCGCCGGGCAGGTTAATATCCAGCATGATTAGGTCAACATCACCGCCTTGAAGCACTTCGCGCATCTCTGCGCCGCTTTCTGCTTCACTGACTTTGTAACCTTCATTTTGGAAATAGCCCGCGAGCTTACTGCGAGTTACAACATCATCTTCTACGACTAATACGTGATAGCTCATTTACACCACTTTCTGTCTTTTTTATTTTCCAAGACGTATTCTATTCATAACTAGTAACATTTCTAGTCATAGATACATTAAAAAGCAAGATTTTGCGATTTTATTGATTCAAAGCAAGCTTATTTACAGCCATTCACAAATACGCATATTTTCCAATAATGCATAACAATTATAGTTACTGCTATTCATCTTAATTGTTTACACTTAAGGGATAACCATTCAGGAGCAAAAAAATGCAAGAAGTGAAAGCTTTTAACGAGAAACGCGCAGAAATCTATTGGTGGTTTTCTAGCCTGTTCGCAAAAGAACTGACAGAGAAAGAACTAGAAACCTACCACAGTGTTGAAATTCGAAGCTTTTTAGCGGGTCTTGGTGAAAACGAATCACTAAAACCAGCTGTTGATACCCTTGTTGATGCACTCAACCGTTTACAAGACCGTGAAGACGCTCAGTTAGAATTAGCAGCGGACTTCTGTGAACTCTTTCTAAAAACAGAAAAACACGGCGCACTGCCTTATGCTTCAATGTACATCGGCGAATCTGGTTTATTAAATGATAAGCCAGCAGAAGAGATGGAAAAACTGATGGCAGACTTTGGTGTGCAAGTGGACGAAAATCTGAAAGAACCAGCGGACCACTTAGCGGTCGAGCTAGATTTTCTAGGCAACATGATTATCCGCTCGAACGAACTAGAGCAAGATAAACATATGGAAGAAGCGTTCGGAAAACAGAACGAGTTCATCCAACAACACCTTATGACTTGGCTGCCACAGTTTGCTGCTAAATGTAAGCAATTCGACGAATTTGGCTTCTACATTAGCGTTGCGCAACTATTAATTGCATTTTGTAAACTGGACAGCACCTACCTTCTTGGTGAATAATTGCCACCTATTTTGGGGAGTCTGTCATTCAGACTCCCTATTTTATTCGTTTGTTTTTAATCTGGCACAGAGAAATACAATCAATTTAGCCGTTAAAATGTGACCTCAGGGGCACAAAACAACTGCCTAGAATATTGCCAGCTTGCTCGCATCAGTCTAAAATGTGAGCGCAAACGATTAAATATGATTTATATGTAAACCGCTGAAATAAAGCGGTTTTTGTGTTTTCTTAACAGGATTGCTGACCAATTCCTCACTTATATAAGAAAGGAATATGAGACTCAGCGATAAATGTTGCTACAAACCTTTTTATACCGATTTCGGAACAACCGCTGCCAAATATCTCAGCAATGCCCCTATTCGCAGTTGCTCGGTTTGCGCAAGACCCTAAGCGTATGGTTGTCTTCACTACGGTATTTACAGTAGCTCGATACAGGACATCATTTATGGCCACTATTAAAGACGTTGCTCGCTTAGCCGGCGTTTCTACCACTACGGTTTCGCACGTAATTAATAAAACTCGCTTTGTTGCTGAAGCAACTCAAGAAAAAGTAATGAAAGCGGTGGATGAACTTAATTACGCACCAAGTGCCGTTGCGCGCAGTTTAAAATGCAACTCAACTCGTACCATCGGTATGTTAGTTACTCAATCTACCAACCTATTCTTCTCTGAAGTAATCGACGGCGTTGAGAGCTACTGTTACCGTCAAGGTTACACTCTGATCCTATGTAACACGGGCGGTATTTACGAGAAGCAACGTGACTACATCCGCATGCTAGCTGAGAAACGTGTAGATGGCATTCTAGTAATGTGTTCTGACCTTACGGAAGAGCTAAAAGAGATGCTTGACCGTCATTCAGACATTCCTAAAGTTGTCATGGATTGGGGTCCTGAAAGCTCACAAGCAGACAAGATCATCGATAACTCAGAAGAAGGCGGTTACATCGCAACAAAATACCTGATCGACAATGGTCATACTGATATTGCTTGTCTGAGCGGTCACTTCGAAAAAGCAGCTTGCCAAGAACGTATTGCGGGTTACCGCCGTGCCATGGCTGAAGCAAACCTAGCCGTTAACGAAGACTGGATTCTTGAAGGCAACTTTGAGTGTGACACGGCTGTCTTAGCTGCAGATAACATCAGTGCTATGGACAAACGTCCAACCGCTGTTTTCTGTTTCAATGACACAATGGCACTTGGCTTGATGAGCCGCCTACAACAAAACGGTATCAAAGTACCTGACGATATTTCTGTTATCGGTTACGACAATATCGAACTTGCTGAGTACTTCTCTCCACCGCTAACGACGATTCACCAACCAAAACGTCGTGTGGGTAAAAATGCATTTGAGATCCTACTTGAGCGCATCAAAGATAAAGAGCATGAGAAGCGTGTTTTCGAAATGCAACCAGAGATCGTTGTGCGTAATACAGTTAAGAAATTGAACTGATCTCTCGCTTGATTTTATAAAGCGCTCCTAGGAGCGCTTTTTTATTGCCTAAAAATAACTTTTTTTGGACATTTCATCAGAAAAATAATTTAAAGAACGAAGATAAGTTGCTGTTTTAACTCAAGGTAGCACATATCCTTGATAGACCTTTTGTATTACAATTATACATTCCAGCATATGAAACTTTACACATCAAATTACCACTATTAACTGAACCAAGATCACACTTCAACGTTTGAAACGTGATGTTAATTCAATATACGAAGTATCCTCAAAGAGTCACGCACAGGGCAAACCATCCGAAAGGGTGGGACGCAAAGCCTCCGGCCTGAACCATCTTATTAGATGGAAGGTAGCGGGGTTACCGATGGCAAATATGCATTAAGTGAGTTTACCCTTTAATGACATTGTGTCTGCATGCATTTGCTAATCTCTCGGACCTGATTTTTGGTGGCGTAATATTAATTACACCGAGATAACACACCATGGATAAACCGATACTCAAAGACTCAATGAAGCTGTTTGAGGCACTTGGTAATATCAAGTCGCGCTCAATGTTTGGTGGTTTTGGGCTCTTCGCCGATGAAACGATGTTTGCGCTTGTCGTAAACAATCAACTTCATATTCGAGCTGACCAACAAACTTCATCTGACTTCGAGACTCAAGGACTAAAACCGTACGTCTACAAGAAACGTGGTTTCCCAGTCGTTACGAAATACTATGCAATTTCTGATGATCTTTGGGACACAACCGACCGCTTGATTGAAGTTGCCAAGCAATCCCTCGAGACTGCTAAGCAAGAGAAAAAACAACAAGCAAGCACCAAGCCTAATCGATTGAAAGATCTACCTAACCTGCGTCTAGCGACTGAGCGTATGCTCAAGAAAGCGGGCATTGACTCTGTAGAGCAACTTGAAGCAGAAGGCGCGCTAAACGCATACAAAGCAATCCAAGATACGCATGCCTCTACGGTAAGCCTTGAACTGCTCTGGGCGTTAGAAGGTGCAATCAAAGGCACACATTGGAGTGTCGTACCTCAGTCTCGTCGAGAAGAATTGATGAGTGCTCTTTCCTAAAGCATTTATATCAGCATGACATTGAGTAAAAGCCGCAGTTTTCAAACTGCGGTTTTTTTTTGAAATTTTTTATTGCCCCATTCTGTCTTATTATCTAAGAAGCCAAACGGAGCTATTGATATGAATAAGAAACTGATTTTAGGACTGATCCTACTCGCGACGATTATCTTTTTAGGCGTGAATTTTGGTCAATACCTAACGCTAGAAAACGCGAAGGCGCAACAAGAAGCGTTGAACACTTTTATTAGCGAAAACTTCGTATTCGCTGCTGCCACTTATTTCTTTGCTTACATTGCCATCACTGCGTTTTCGATTCCAGGTGCAGCAGTGGTGACTTTGCTTGGTGCGGCGCTATTTGGTTTCTGGACAAGTTTGCTGCTGGTTTCTTTTGCCAGCACAATCGGTGCAACGATCGCCTTTTTAAGCAGCCGTTACCTATTGAGGGAATGGGTACAGAGTAAGTTTGGAAACAAGCTAGGTGCGATCAACCAGGGTGTAGAAAAAGACGGCGCATTTTACCTGTTTTCGCTACGCTTAATCCCTGTTTTTCCATTTTTCCTAATCAATTTGTTAATGGGTCTGACACCAATGACTATTGCTCGATTCTACTTAACAAGCCAAATTGGTATGTTGCCTGGCACCGCGGTTTATCTGAATGCAGGTACACAGCTAGCAACCATTGATAGTCTTTCTGGAATTGTGTCACCAACCGTATTAGCATCGTTTGCTCTACTTGGTTTGTTCCCTATTATCGCTAAATGGGTTATGAATAAGGTTCGCCCTGCACAAGTACAGAATGGAAACGCTTAATGAAAATATACATCGCTAAAAATCCGGCTGAAGCTCATATCGTTTGTGAGCTTCTTAAAACCGAGCAAATAGCCTGCGAAGTGCGAGGTGAAGGCATGTTCGGATTGAAGGGTGAGCTACCTTTTAGCGATGATACTGACCCGTATGTTTGGCTTTTACATCCGGAGCAACATTTGAAAGCATCAGCCATCGTCGAAGACTATCGAAAACAAGCAGAACTTATTTACCAAGATTGGCAGTGCCCACAATGTTCGGAGCAAAATGAAGGTCAATTTGGCGCTTGTTGGCAATGCGGATATCAAATAGGGGAGCCTTAATGGCTCCCCTATTCTTTTCAATCATTTTAAGTTTAAGCGGCTAAGCTTTGCTGCTTAATGAACTCGATAGAGTGTTGATTGAAGTCATCAGGTCGTTCTACATTGCACACATGACCACAGTCTGGAATCTCACGTAGAACACTTTGCTTATGTACCGCAACCATCTCTTTAACTGGCTTGATGAACATGTAATCCCTATCACCCATTAAATACAATGTTGGGATAGGCAGTTCACGATCTTTAAAGTATTTCATCAGAGGATTAACGTCAGCGGCTAAGATAAACCATCGTTTGAATTCTTTCTGGCACAATTTCTTTGCTTCGCGGATAAATAGGTGACGTGATTCTCGTTGGTTTTTTTGCGGCATAACAATGTAGGCAAACAACTTGTACAGCCACATATAAGGCAGAATGTGCTTTCCTAGATTACCTAACTTCACCAGGATTTGTGAGCGGGTATTTAAACGCGTAACTGCGCCACCAAGAACCATAGAGCGTACTCGCTCAGAGGCTAACTCAGCCAAATTACGAACAATAATAGTACCCAAAGACATACCGACAAAGTGCGCAGACTGAATCTTAAGATGATCCAAAACTTTTAGAATATCTTGAGTCACCGCCGTAAAGGTATAGCGACTTGTCATCAATTCTTTAAGCAGTTGGTTAGATTTTCCATGCCCTCGAAGGTCGATCAGCAGTAAGTTAAAGTGCTGCTTATACGCTTTGATCTGCTTAAACCATATCGAAGAACTGCCACCAGCACCATGCACGAAAACGACCCACTCTTTGCTAGTAGGGTGTATATAGGTTTTATGGAATAAAAGTGGCTGAGTCATGTATCAGTATGAAAAACATTCTTTGTGAACAGGAATGGATAAATGCTACCACACTCCTTATGGGTAAGATAATAAAGGCACCCTATTCGGTGCCTTTCGTTACACTTTTTAAAGATTTTGCGTCAATTTAACGCGGCTCTATACAACTGCAAGTATTCTTCCGCAGCTTTACGCCAACAAAAGTCTTTCTGCATTGCATGAAGCTGTACACGCCTTACTTCGTTCGGACTCTGTGCGTAAAGCAACAGTGCCCTTAGCATCGTCAATAACAACGCTTGTGGTGTTGGCTCATAGAATACAAAACCTGTGGCTTCTTCAAGATCTGCGTCGTAGTCATTAACACTGTCTTTCAAACCGCCTACACCACGAACAATCGGCAACGTGCCATAAGCCATACTGTAGATCTGATTTAAACCACAAGGTTCAAATTCTGAAGGCATCAGGAAGAAATCTGAGCCAGCCTCAACAAGGTGTGCGAGTTCATTATCGTATGCTTCAACAAAAACCAACTTATTAGCGAACTGTGCTGAGACGTCTCTCAGTTGGGCAGCAAGGATAGGATCGCCAGTCCCCACGACGACAACTTGAACATCATGTTTGAGGAAGTCAGCCAATGCTGGTAGCAAATAATGCACGCCTTTTTGTTGCGTTAAACGGCAAACCATACCAAACATAGCGCAATCAGATGCTTCAAGACCCAGCTTTTCTTGTAGGGCTCTCTTACAAGCGTTTTTGCCACGCACCATGCTTTGTCGGTTCGCTTTGTAGTTCAACGGTAAACTAGAGTCCGTTTCTGGATTCCACGCACTGTAATCACAACCATTTAGAATACCCACTAAATCGTCAGCGCGTTGTTGAAACTCCCACGCCATACCATGACTACCTAGCTCAGTCTTAAGCTCTTCTGCGTAAGTCGGGCTTACTGCATTGATTTTGTCTGCATTCATCACCCCCGCTTTGAGCATGGTGATGTGAGTGGCACTGACGGCTGCATCAGGCACATTTCGACTATGGAACTCTGGAAGGCATTGAACATCGTCGTAACTAAATACCCCTTTGAACACCGCGTTGTGAATTGAAATAACGCTGCGAGTGTTTGCAAAGAAGGCTTCATTGCCGTATCGATGTTTGAGCAAGAATGGGGCTAATCCTGTATGCCAGTCATTAGCGTGAACAATGTCCGGCTGGAAGCCAAGCTTAGGTAACATGTCCAAACACGCTGCACTAAAGAATGCAAAGCGTTCACCATTGTCTGTATAAGCTTGGTTGTTTTCGGCGTACATAGAAGGACGATTGAAATACGGCGGACAATCAATTAAGTAAACTGGATTATCCCCAAGCGTTAACTTAAGCACTCGGTACGCCGTATGTGGCCAACTCGTTAACTCTGTTTCTAGAACCGTTTCCGCTTCCGATAGTTGCTCAATGCCAGTATAGGCTGGAATAGAAATTCGTACATCTTGCTGAAGATTTTGAAGGGCTTCCGGCAGTGCCTTGGCTACATCAGCCAAGCCACCACTTTTAATTAGTCCTTCGACTTCAGACGCTACAAACAGAACAGACAAATTGTTAGTAGCCAACACGTGCTCCTTTTGGAATTACAACGATGCCATCATCTGACACATGGTAGTGTTTCTTATCTTCTTGTAGATTTACACCAATTTGCGTACCCGGCGCAATATCTGCGTCTTTATCTACAATCACGCGACGAAGCACACAACCTTCCCCGACTTTCACATCACCGAGCAAAATACACTGACTGATGTCACACGCCGAAGCAATGTTGCTACGGAAGCCTAATACTGATTTTTCAATACGTGAACCACGCACGTAGCTACCGTTACATACCAAGCTATCGATGATCTGAACTCGACCATTAACAGAGTCAGTAAATGTCGCTGGTGGCAATGGTGGGTAATAAGTATGAAGTGGCCATTTGCGGTTGTATAGAGAGAACGGTGCGTCTTTCTCAAGAAGATCCATATGAGCTTGCCAGTACGCATCAATCGTACCTACATCGCGCCAATATACTTCTTCTTTCTCACCCGTGATGCGGTTGGTACTGAAGTCATAAACAAACACATCACCACGCGGGAACATTTTAGGAATAATGTCTTTACCAAAGTCGTGCGTTGATGCTTCGTTATCAGCATCTTCAATAAGTTCGGCAAACAGTGTCTGAGCTTCGAAGATATAGTTACCCATAGACACGAGTGCGTGCTCTGGATCACCTGGGATAGATTTCGGATTAGCTGGCTTTTCTTCAAAGCCAATCATGCGACCTTCGTTGTCTACTTCGATAACACCAAATTGAGACGCTTCAGATAACGGCATTCTTAGCGCTGAAACCGTTAGCGAAGCCTCTTTCTCTTGGTGGAAAGCCAACATCTGTTTAATGTCCATTTTATAGATATGATCGGAACCAAAGATACATACTTGATCAGGTTCTGCCAACTCCATAAAACGCAGGTTTTGGTAGATAGCATCTGCCGTTCCTTCATACCAACGCTTGCCTGTACGCATCTGCGCAGGAATTGGGTCGATAAAGCGGTCGGTGATGCCATTGATGTTCCACCCTTTCTTCAAGTGGTGGAATAGAGATTGAGATTTGAATTGAGTAAGGACGTAAATGCGCATTAAATCCGCATTCACAAAGTTATTCAGAGCGAAATCAATAAGTCGGTAACTTCCGCCGAAAGGGACCGAAGGTTTACTGCGGGATTCCGTTAAAGGTCTCAAGCGAGAGCCTTCACCGCCAGCAAGAATCATTCCCAAAACACCAGCCATTCGTTGTTCTCCATATAGTTATAGCTTGGAACTGGTACTCGCTTGATATGAGCAGAACTCGGGGAGTCAAGCGAATACGTTAATACGTCCATATTGATGAGTTTCTATGAACCCTCACAATACGAACTGAAAAAGCTATTGCACATCCTCGTACGCACACGCCTTAGTTATTCTTTATTTTCGGCGCTAAATAACAGCATACAGTTGCATTATCTGTCTAATAAGTTATCGAACTGGAACTAAATTACAATTTAAAATATGCCATTCCGTGTAGTGTACAGATGTTGCTTACTCAATACGGTATCTTGATCACACAATGGGACGCAAACGATTACATTGTGAAAACAATTTACAAACCGATTAACTACACAAGTGCAGTTTTGCGACAGGATACGATGAAACTATGACCGTTGGATGAAAACAAGAATGGTGAAAAATGGAAGAAAAATGATTGGTGAAATGAATGAATTATAAAATAGCAGGTAAAAAATAAGGCAGCGTATGAGCTGCCTTATCGATTCAATCTCTAGGATTATGCTTTCGCTTTTTTGCGCTTGTCCGTGATTTCCCACTTACCATCGATAAACAATGCCGTCCAACCACTTGGTTTGCCATTGTCTTCAGTGCGCACGTAGTTCTCTTTGCTCTTGCGGCTAAAGCGAACAACAGCAGGGCGACCATCAGGGTCCGCAGTTGGCGCGGTAGTCAGATACTTAAACTTCTCAGGAAGACGTTCTTCGAAGCGAGCAAGTTCAGAAACTAATGGTGCACGAGTCTCACGTGATTTAGGGAAGTTACTCGCAGCCATAAACAGACCAGAAGCACCGTCACGTAAAACAAAGTACGCATCTGAGTTTTCACATGGAAGTTCAGGGAAATGAACTGGATCTTCTTTCGGCGGTGCTACTTCACCGTTCTTAAGGATCTTACGAGTGTTCTTACACGTTTCACTTGTACAATCCATGTATTTACCGAAGCGACCGTTCTTAAGCACCATGTCAGAACCACACTTGTCACACTCAACAACTGGACCATCATAGCCTTTCACTTTGAATTCGCCATGCTCGACGATGTAGCCTTCACAGTTCGGGTTGTTACCACAAACGTGCATCTTGCGTTTATCATCGATCAAGTATGCGTCCATCGCCGTTTCACAGATAGGACAACGCTTCTTAGCACGCAGAGCTGCTGTTTCCACATCTTCTTCTAGAACGTTGATGATACCGTCTTCGTCACCCAAGTTGATGGTTGTCTTGCAACGCTCCTTAGGTGGCAATGCGTAACCAGAACAGCCTAGGAATACGCCTGTTGACGCGGTACGAATACCCATAGGACGGCTACAAGTCGGACACTCGATATCTGTCATCACAATGTGATTCAACTTCATGCCGCCTTCGTTCTCGTCTTGCTCCGCTTTCTCTAGATCGCCAGTGAAGTCTGTGAAGAAGTTATCTAGAACATCTTTCCACATCACATCGCCTTCAGCGATTTGGTCAAGCTTCTGCTCCATACGCGCAGTGAAGTCGTAGTTCATTAGATCGTTGAAACTGTCATCCAGACGGTCAGTAACAATCTCGCCCATCTTCTCTGCGTAGAAACGACGCTGTTCTACTTTTACGTAGCCGCGATCTTGGATCGTAGAGATGATTGAAGCGTATGTAGAAGGACGACCAATGCCGCGCTTCTCAAGTTCTTTTACCAGTGCCGCTTCTGTGAAACGTGCAGGTGGCTTGGTAAAGTGCTGTTTAGGATCTAGTGATTCAAGATCCAGCTTATCGCCCAGTTGAACAGCAGGAAGAATCGTATCTTCGTTTTTACCCATTGGGCGTTGAACGCGAGTCCAACCGTCAAACTTAAGAATACGACCTTTCGCTTTTAGCGTGTACTCAGCCGCTTTCACACTGATGGTGGTTGAATCGTATTCTGCAGGCGTCATTTGACACGCAACGAATTGATTCCAAATCAGCGCGTACAGCTTGTGTGCGTCCGCATCAACACCTTGTAGGTCTTCAGCTTTCACAGCAACATCGGAAGGACGAATTGCTTCGTGCGCTTCTTGTGCGCCTTCTTTGCTACCGTATGTTAGCGGTTTAGCTGGAAGGTATTTGTCACCGAACTCAGAACCGATGAAACCGCGAACTGCATCTACTGCTTCCGCGCTCAAGTTGGTTGAGTCGGTACGCATATAGGTGATGTAACCCGCTTCGTATAGACGCTGCGCCAGCATCATTGTCTTCTTAACGCCGTAGCCTAAACGAGTACTCGCCGCTTGCTGAAGTGTAGACGTAATGTATGGTGCAGACGGCTTACTTTTCGTTGGGCGGTCTTCACGCTTACATACTTCGTAGCTTGCGTTTTCCAGTACCGACATCGCCGCCTTGGTTTCAGCCTCGTTAACTGGCTTAAACGCAACGCCATCTTTCTGCGCAACAAGCAGTTTGAACGCCGTCTTATCTTTTGTGTGCGTATTTGCGTTGATATCCCAGAATTCTTCTGGAATGAAAGCGTTGATTTCACGCTCACGCTCAACCAGTAGTTTAACCGCGACTGATTGTACACGACCAGCAGACAGACCACGCGCCACTTTCTTCCATAGCAATGGAGAAACCATGAAACCTACTACACGGTCCATGAATCGACGTGCTTGTTGTGCGTTAACACCATCCATGTTTAGCTCACCAGGCGTCTGGAAAGCTTGCTGGATTGCATTCTTCGTGATCTCGTTAAACACTACGCGTTTGTATCGCTCTTCATCGCCACCGATGATCTCACGAAGGTGCCATGCGATTGCTTCCCCCTCGCGGTCTAAATCGGTTGCGAGATAAACGTAATCAGCATCTTTGGCTAATTTTTGCAGTTCGCTAACGACTTTTTCTTTGCCTGGAAGGATTTGGTAATTCGCATCCCAGTCATGATATGGGTTAATCCCCATTTTTTTGATTAGAGCTTTACGGTCTTTTTCTTTTTTGACACGCGCTTTTTCTTCCGGGCTCATTCCTTTAGTAGAAATGGCTGCGGCTTTTTTCTCACCAGTGCTTTGACCGGCCGTAGGCAGATCACGCACGTGACCAACACTAGACTTAACAATAAAGTCTTTACCAAGGTATTTATTTATCGTCTTAGCCTTGGCTGGTGACTCCACTATAACGAGCGATTTACCCATAACTGACTCTAACGTCCTTCATAATAATGCGGGTAACTAGCCCAAAGGAAGCTACCCGCATAATGTTCTATTTCATTGCTTCTTTTTTTACTATTGTGCGAGATGAAAAGAAGATCAACTGCTTTTTTGAAATTCAGATCCGATTGGTTGACAATTCATCGCCTTTGTACTTTGACGAGGCAGGGTACTGCAAAAGGTCTTGAGCGGCATATACTAAGCAGGCAAAGTTTCCTCTCGCTAGTCGAATTCGATAAATTTTGTCTCTCATCACAAAATAATTTGTCTTACGCGATCAGAACGTAAGCTTAAGTTATGCCAGTGAAATATCGGCTATTTGCAGATGAGAATCGCTTCGCTACTCCCTCTATATTAACGTGTGACGTTCGTAAAACACGCAATCACTGTTTTTAGTATGCAAACCCTTCACAATTGTGGGTATACTGCCCCCACTTAAAGTTTCATTGAATGACGAGAATGGTATGTCTGATAGAAAACACATTGAAGAGTTCGACCTTCTTTTAATTGCGAACCAAATCATCCAAGAGCACGATGACTACATTGAAGGCATGCGCGCAACAAGTGTAGAAGAAAAAGACGGTGTTTTGGTGTTTAAAGGTGAGTACTTCTTAGATGAAAAAGGTCTGCCGACAACCAACACTACTGCGGTTTTCAATATGTTTAAGTACCTAGCGCACCACCTTTCAAAAGAGTTCACATTGAACAAGTAAGCGCTTCAAATTCCAATAAAAAAGCCAGAGTCTCTACTCTGGCTTTTCACTTTCAATAAGGCGAATTAGCAGCTTAGTGCCTTTAACTTATCGAAGTAATCTGGGAAGGTCTTTGACGTACATTTAGGGTCGTTAATCGTCACTGGAGTATCACTCAGTGCCACTAATGAAAAACACATCGCCATGCGGTGATCATCGTAAGTATCAATCGCTGCGTGCGTAAGCTTAGGGACTGGTTTCACGATGATGTAGTCCTCACCCTCTTCCACCTCAGCACCGACTTTACGAAGCTCAGTCGCCATCGCTGAAAGGCGATCCGTTTCCTTTACGCGCCAGTTGTATACATTGCGAATTGCGGTTGTACCTTCAGCAAAAAGCGCTGTCGTTGCAATAGTCATTGCTGCATCAGGGATATGGTTATAATCCATATCGATGCCTTTTAACTGACCAACACGAGAAATGACGTAATCATCACCCCATTCGATTTCTGCACCCATTTTTTCAAGTGCATCAGCGAATTGGATATCTCCCTGAATGCTGTTCTTACCAATACCGGTTACTTTTACTTCACCACCCTTGATAGCAGCTGCGGCCAAAAAGTAAGAAGCAGAAGAAGCATCACCTTCCACCAAAAAATCACCCGGAGCGATATATTGCTGACCAGCTGGAATCACAAACTCTTGGTAATCATTGTTGATTACGTTGACACCAAACTGCTTCATAATATGGAGTGTAATGTCGATGTATGGTTTAGAAACCAACTCACCGTCAATATTGATGCGAATCTCACCATCAGCCAGCGGTGCTGACATTAAAAACGCTGTCAGAAATTGGCTAGAGATTGAACCATCAATCGATACAGAGCCAGACTTAAGTCCAGTACCAGTGATTTTCAGCGGTGGGTAGTTTTCGTTCTCTAGATATTCGACGTCAGCGCCTGCTGCTTTTAAGGCTGTCACTAAGTGACCAATTGGGCGTTCTTTCATGCGAGGTTCGCCAGTAAGAACGTATTCACCTTCACCTAAGCACAAGGCTGCTGCCAATGGGCGCATTGCTGTACCTGCGTTACCCAAAAATAGCTCAACAGGTTCAGAAACAGAAAATGGACGACCAAGCCCCTCTACAACACATTCTGTCTTGTCTTCAGACAACTGATACTGAACACCAAGCTTAGTCAGAGCGTTCAACATGTGGCGAATATCATCGCTGTCGAGAAGGTTGGTCAACCGAGTCGTGCCTTTTGCTAGAGCGGCAAGAAGCAAAGCTCGATTGGAAACGCTTTTTGATCCAGGAAGGTTCACTTCCCCTTGAATTTTATTGATAGGTTGTAACGTTAGGCTTTCCATTAAAAGTTGTTAATCCTTTGTGCTCTCACTTCACAATTTTTGAGAGCTAAACAATTCTTCGTGAATTCAGACTAACGAAAAAGCCACCACAAAACCAGAGCAAATCTACGCTAATTTTTGAATAATTAGTCAACTTCGTTTTTGCAGTACAAACATATACCCAAGTGACTTCAAGATGCATGGTTCAGACCGTTGTCATTGACTCGAGAGCAAAGAAAACAACGCAGTGTATTGGTTGCCAATTTTTGGCTTGGCTCCACTGAACCTTCAAATCCTAACCGCGCTAACAAACCAAGCCATTGTCGCGACCCCAAACATCTCGAGGTTACTTAATATGCAATATCAACCCTGACACCATCATCAAAATACAGAATGCGTACATCATCACCACGGTTAAACAGCATACTATTATCAACGTCTTGAATGACGTTGATAAGTTTGTTGCCATCAACCTTAATTAGCAGCTCAACCAATTTATACTCAACCGTGTATTCGTAGTTATTTCGATTTCGAACGACTGCGGCCCCCGCGAGTGCGCCCACGGCAGTTGCGACTTCTCTACCTGTGCCACCACCAAATTGGTTGCCAACTAGACCACCAATTGTGGCACCAAGAAGCGTTTCCCAACCGTTACTTTGTGATTGCTTTACTTCTTGTTGAGTTATGTATCGCACAGAATCGACTTTGCCATACACCACTTGATTGACTGGTTTTGCTACATTTCTTTCATAAGCTGCATTGGCGAAAAATGGCAAAAACAGTATGATCCATGCCCATCGTTTTATATTAAGTCTTTCTCTGCTCATAATAAGCTCCTATAGGCTCTGATGTTGGTAAACTTCTCTTTATGGCTATCTATTTAACTGAACTTGATGATTCGCTCTCTTTTCCATCTCCCTATGATGCGCTGAGCGATCCAAACGGTTTATTGGCGTTTGGTGGCGACCTTGACCCCGACCGCATCCTATGTGGCTATCAACAAGGCATTTTCCCTTGGTATGGTCCCGGAGAGCCAATTCTCTGGTGGAGTCCATCACCACGAGCTGTTTTCGATCCTTTGACCTTTACGCCTTCCAAGAGTTTGAAAAAGTTTCAGCGTAAACAACAGTATAAAGTAACGTTAAACAACGCAACCGAACGTGTCATTCAGTTTTGCTCTTCGACCCGCCCTGCGGAAGAGACTTGGCTCAATGACGAGATGCAAGCTTCTTATATCGAGCTTGCAAAGCGTGGTCATTGTCACTCAGTAGAAGTATGGCACGACGATCAATTAATTGGCGGTCTATATGGTATTAGCGTCGGTCGACTTTTTTGTGGTGAGTCGATGTTTAGCCTCAAAGACAATGCTTCAAAAATCGCATTGTGGTATCTGTGCGAACACTTGGCGTCAAATCAAGGTCAATTGATTGATTGTCAGGTGATGAACCCACACCTAGCATCGCTTGGTGCATTTGAACTCCAACGCGACGATTTCATACAAAAACTACTATCTTTAAGAGATAAGAAAACCGATTTGGGCACGTTTGAGCCACAGATTTTGCAGGGCGCGGTATCATGAGCACAGATCTCCAACATATTCGTATTGGGTTAACCAACAACCATCCATGCAGCTATTTACCTGAGCGTGAAGAGCGTGTGGCAGTAGCTCTTGATGCTGATTTGCATACAGAGCAAAGCTATCAAGTATTGATGGCTAATGGTTTCCGCCGCAGTGGAGACACCATTTACAAGCCGCATTGTCAGCACTGTAGTGCTTGTCAACCAATCCGAATCGCAGTACCGGATTTCGTAGCATCCAAAAGCCAGAAACGTTTGCTAAACAAAGGAAAGGCACTGCATTGGGAGATGAAACCTGAGCTCGATTCAAATTGGTTTGAACTCTACAGCCGTTATATTTGCGAACGGCACCAAAATGGTACTATGTATCCACCTCGGGAAGACGAGTTCGCGCGATTTGCTCAAACAACATGGTTAACGACTGGCTTTCTTCATGTTTATGATGACGAAGCGCGCCTAGTAGCCGTTGCTGTCACTGATATTATGGAGCATTGTGCGAGTGCGTTTTACACCTTCTTTGACCCAGATTATCCTTTGTCTCTCGGGACCTTAGGCGTGCTTTTCCAGCTAGAATACTGCCGACAGCACAACAAACATTGGCTGTATCTAGGGTATCAAATCGATGAATGTCCGGCGATGAACTACAAAACTCGCTTTCAGAGACACCAAAGGCTAGTAAATCAGCGTTGGCAAGGGTAGAATACGCCCCAACTTTACATAATTACTGTTTAGCGGCAAAATTAGCCCGCTAATACCGCCTAATTTCTAAAGAGGATTAAATGGCTAAAGAAGACGTAATTGAGATGCAAGGCACTGTGCTTGACACTCTACCAAACACTATGTTCCGCGTTGAACTTGAAAACGGTCACGTTGTGACTGCACATATCTCTGGCAAGATGCGTAAGAACTACATCCGTATCCTTACTGGTGATAAAGTAACTGTAGAGATGACTCCATACGACCTATCTAAAGGCCGCATCGTCTTCCGTGCTCGTTAATCTCTGATTTTCGAATACAATAAAAAACGGAGCTCGTAGCTCCGTTTTTTATTGCTTGTCATTTGCTTTAAAAACCAGTCTGGCTTTGGGAATTCAATTCACGCTACAAGCTATACTCAAGTGACTTCAAGTTACAGGATTCAAAGCGTTATCTTTGATTCTCTGTTTACCGAAAGTAAGCAAGGAAGACAATGAAGCGAAATAGCCAGCGTTTCAAATAGTTGCCTGCCTTCAAATCAAGTCATTCTCGCTGAACCAAGCTCATTGAGGTTAATTGAGAATATATAGCAGGCATAAAAAAGCGCACGACTAAGCGCACGCTTTTAGAACTCAACAAGACCTAAGCTTAGTGAAGCGCAGCTTCTTTCTCACTTAAGTACTCAAACTTAAGCTCGTCTTTCACCAACGTAACTTTCACTGTACCACCGTCAACCAGTGATCCAAATAGAAGTTCATTCGCCAAAGGTTTCTTAAGCTGCTCTTGGATAACACGTCCCATAGGGCGAGCTCCCATCGCTTTGTCGTACCCTTTGTGAGCCAACCAATGACGCGCATCTTGCGATACTTCCATCGACACACCACGAGCGTCCAGTTGCACTTGTAGCTCCACGATGAACTTATCAACCACTTGATGGATAACCGTTTCATCTAGGCTATTGAACCAAATGATATTGTCTAGACGGTTACGGAACTCAGGGGTAAATACCTTTTTGATTTCCGCCATCGCATCATGACTGTTGTCTTGTTGGATAAGACCGATCGATTTCTTCTCAGTTTCAGCTACACCTGCGTTCGTGGTCATTACAAGGATCACGTTGCGGAAGTCCGCTTTGCGACCGTTGTTGTCCGTTAGCGTACCGTTATCCATCACTTGCAGTAGCAAATTAAAGATATCCGGGTGTGCTTTTTCAATCTCATCAAGCAGCACGACCGAATGAGGATGTTTAATCACCGCATCCGTCAATAGACCACCTTGGTCGTAGCCAACATAACCAGGAGGCGCACCAATCAAGCGACTGACCGAGTGACGCTCACCATATTCAGACATATCAAAGCGCAGTAGCTCAATGCCTAGTAGTTTAGAAAGCTGAACGGTAACTTCTGTTTTACCAACGCCTGTTGGACCTGCAAACAGGAATGAGCCAACAGGTTTGTTATCCACACCAAGACCAGCACGAGATAGCTTGATTGCTTCTGACAGTGCATCGATTGCCGTATCTTGACCGAACACAAGCATCTTCATCTTGTCATCCAGATTCTTCAGAATATCTTTATCTGAAGATGATACTGATTTCTCTGGAATACGTGCCATCTTAGCGACCATCGCTTCGATGTCTGCAACACCAACGGTCTTCTTACGACGGCTTGCTGGCGCTAGACGACTGCGGGCGCCTGCTTCATCAATAACGTCGATTGCTTTGTCTGGCAAGTGACGCTCGTTGATGTACTTCGCTGACAGCTCTACCGCTGCACGCAGCGCTTTGTTGGTATAACGTACTTCGTGGTGGGCTTCATACTTAGGTTTCAAACCAATTAGGATTTTGGTTGTATCATCCAGAGAAGGCTCTACCACATCGATCTTTTGGAAACGACGGGACAATGCACGCTCTTTCTCAAAGATGTTGCTGTACTCTTGGTACGTCGTTGAACCGATACAACGCAACTTACCACTACTTAGTAGAGGCTTGATCAGGTTAGCGGCATCGACTTGACCACCAGAAGCGGCACCCGCACCGATGATGGTATGAATTTCATCGATAAACAGGATCGCGTCTTCCTCTTTCTCTAGCTGCTTTAACACAGACTTAAAGCGCTTCTCGAAATCACCACGGTATTTAGTACCAGCGAGTAAAGAGCCAATATCCAGTGAGTAAATCACACTGTTTTGAATCACTTCAGGAACCTGCCCCTCAACGATTCTCCAAGCGAGACCTTCGGCAATCGCCGTTTTACCTACGCCAGCTTCACCCACAAGTAATGGGTTATTTTTGCGGCGGCGACAAAGTACTTGGATTGTACGCTCTAGCTCTTTATCACGACCAATAAGAGGGTCGATATTACCGGCTTTTGCAACTTGGTTTAGATTTGTAGCAAAGCTTTCTAAACGTTCTTCTGGGTTGGTTTCTTCAGGCGCTTCCGAGCCAAAAGAGTCGGACGAAGAAGAGTCTTCGCTTGAACCAGAAGCTTTGGTAATACCATGAGAGATAAAGTTAACGATATCCAAACGAGAGATATCATTCTTTTTCAGCAGATAAGCAGCGTGAGACTCTTGCTCACTAAAAATAGCAACAAGAACGTTTGCCCCGGTCACTTCGCTTCGACCAGACGACTGAACATGGAAGACGGCGCGTTGAAGTACACGCTGGAAACTCAATGTCGGCTGGGTTTCGCGCGTCTCATCGCTTTCTGGGATGAGCGGCGTTGTTTGGTCGATAAAAATATCGAGTTCGTTACGCAAAGCATCAAGGTCCGCTTTGCAGGCTAGAAGGGCTTCCTTAGCTGCATCATTCTCCAATAATGCAAGTAGGAGGTGTTCGACAGTCATGAACTCGTGGCGTTTGTCACGTGCACGAGCGAATGCACCGTTAAGGCTTGACTCTAGTTCTTTATTTAGCATAAGTACCTCCCGAAAGAACAACTTTGGTTGCTCGAGCAAGTCTTCTTATTACGCTTGCTCCATAGTACATAGTAGCGGATGCTCATTTTCCCTTGAGTACATCGTCACTTGCGCTACTTTTGTTTCGGCAATTTCTGCGCTGTATGTGCCACAAATTGCCTTTCCTTCATAGTGAATCTTGAGCATGATTTGCGTTGCTTTATCAATATCATGTGAAAAGAATCGCTCAAGCACCTCTATGACGAAATCCATAGGTGTATAGTCATCATTATTGAGTACAACGTTGTATAGCTTTGGCGGCTGAACTTTTGTACTTTCTCGCTCCAGAAGATCTGAGTCTGGAGTCACCCATTCAAAATTTTTACTCATGGCAATTCAAAGATATCGTATCAAAGGGTTGATGTTTTCGACCTATAAAAACAATCTACCATAAGCATGCCGTGCGGTGTAGTGAGATATGACACCTAATTCGATTTTGATAGATAAAATTTGCGTCCTCATATAGAGACTAATGCACCTCCGGCAGGCGCGCAAATAAAAGATTTTTATCTCTTAGAACGGTTATTTTTTGCTGTTAGAACTATCAATTTTTGCTCTGTTTCCATATAACCGATAAACATTCTTAAACTGCCAAGATCACACTTACAACGGAAAAGTCGCTAAATATCACGAAAACATCACTTTTTATTCATTTAGTAGAATCTTCTAATGTACACACTTGGTTTAGAATGCCTTCGCTCTATTTCAATACCTTGCAGACCTTTTATCTAAACTTCGGCGAACCACCTCGATTGAGTTTGCAAAATTGTTAATCTCAAAAGTGATTTGTTTTCAAATATGTTTCTTAATGTTGTCTTTCACTATTGACTGACGAGATTCATTGACTACAGTGGAAAGTGTTGATGCATAAATCCTCATTCTGAATTTGTTGGATTTCTAACAATTTGATGAATGTGGATGTGCACACTCGACGTGTGTTAGCAATTACTAGCATAGCAAGGCTAACAATGAGACCAAGCTGAAGGGATGGCTTGGGTGAAGTAACAACATCAGTAAAAAATGCATGAGGGATGTAAAAGCATGGCTACAGGTACAGTAAAGTGGTTTAACAACGCCAAAGGATTTGGGTTTATTTGTTCAGACGAAGAGGAAGGAGACATTTTCGCCCACTACTCAACTATCCAAATGGACGGTTATCGTACACTGAAAGCAGGCCAACAAGTCTCATACGAGATTGAAAAAGGTCCGAAAGGTTCACACGCAAGCAGCGTTGTTCCAATAGAAGGCCAAGCCAAATAAATAGAGCGCTGTCGGAAAGACAAATCATTTGCTCTCGTAGAAGCACACAAGCTTTTATGAAGAGAAAAATAAACCCGCGTAAAGCGGGTTTATTGTTTCTATAGGTCTACCGAAGTAGCGTGTACAAGATTATTTATTGATAATAGCGTTCAGCGTTGCGCTTGGACGCATCAATGTAGACGCTAGAGAATCATCAAGAGAGTAGTAACCACCTAGCTCGCCTTTTACACCCTGCGCGTTGTTTAGCTCAGACACAATCGCTTCCTCTTGCTCTGCCAACGCTTTTGCGACAGGAGCAAACTCTGCTGCAAGATCCGCGTCTTCTGTTTGCTCAGCCAATGCTTTCGCCCAGAACGATGCTAAGTAGTAATGGCTACCACGGTTATCCAACTCACCTACTTTACGAGAAGGTGATTTATTTTCGTCTAAGAACTCGCCTGTTGCTTTATCAAGAGCGTCAGCAAGAACTTGAGCCTTCGCATTGCCCGCCACAGAGCTTAGGTGCTCTAGAGAAGCTGCCAGCGCAAGGAACTCACCTAGAGAATCCCAACGTAAGTGGTTTTCTTTTTCAACTTGCTGAACGTGCTTAGGTGCCGAACCTCCTGCTCCCGTTTCAAATAGACCACCACCGTTCATTAGCGGAACGATAGATAGCATCTTCGCTGAAGTACCAAGCTCCAAAATTGGGAACAAATCGGTCAGGTAATCACGCAATACGTTACCCGTTACAGAAATGGTATCTAGACCTTCTTTGATACGCTCTAGAGAGAATTTACATGCATCGATTGGCGCAAGGATCTTAATTTCTAGACCTGAAGTATCGTGTGCTGGAAGGTAGGCATTCACTTTTTTGATAAGTTCTGCATCATGAGCACGCGCTTCATCAAGCCAGAACACAGCCGGCGCACCCGAAGCACGAGCACGAGTTACCGCAAGTTTCACCCAATCTTGGATTGGCGCATCTTTGACCTGACACATACGGAAGATGTCACCTTCTTCTACTTCTTGCTCAAGAAGAACCGCACCAGAAGCATCTACAACACGTACAGTACCTGCTGCATCTAAAATGAATGTCTTATCGTGTGAACCGTATTCTTCAGCTTTCTGAGCCATTAGACCTACGTTTGGTACGCTACCCATAGTTGTTGGGTCAAATGCACCATGTTCTTTACAGAAATCGATAACCGCTTGGTAAATACCTGCATAGCTACGATCTGGAATCATTGCTTTAGTATCTTTCTGTTTGCCGTCTGGTCCCCACATTTGACCAGATGCACGCAGCATTGCTGGCATAGAAGCATCAACGATGATGTCACTTGGTACGTGCAGGTTGGTAATACCGCGATCTGAGTCAACCATCGCGAGTGCTGGTTGTGTTTCGTATACCGCAAGGATCGCCGCTTCGATTTCCGCTTTTTGTTCAGCAGGTAGCGCATCGATCTTCGCGTATACGTCACCGATACCATTGTTTACATCAACGCCTAGCTCTTCAAATAGCTTGCCGTATTTTGCAAACACGTCTTTGTAGTAAACCTTAACAGCATGACCAAAGATAACTGGATCCGATACCTTCATCATGGTCGCTTTCATGTGTAGAGAGAGCAAAACGTCTTGCTGTTTTGCTTCTGCAATTTCCTTCTCAAAGAACTCAACAAGCGCTTTCTTGTTCATTACCGAACAATCGATCACTTCTTTGTCTTGTAAAGGGAACGCCGATTTAAGTTCTTTCACCGAACCATCTGCAGCGACAAATTCAATTTTTACGTCAGTAGCACCAGAAACGGTTGCCGATTTTTCACTACCGAAGAAGTCGTTGTCTGCCATGCTTGAAACATGAGATTGAGAATCCGCTGACCATGCACCCATTGAGTGTGGGTTCTTCTTCGCGTAATTCTTTACTGAAAGTGGCGCACGACGGTCTGAGTTACCTTCGCGTAGAACCGGGTTAACCGCACTACCTTTGATTTTGTCGTAAGTCGCTTTAATCGCTTCTTCTTCGTAAGTGCTCGGCTCTTCTGGGTAGTTTGGTAGCTCATAGCCTTTTGCTTGCAGCTCTTTGATAGCAGCTTTTAACTGCGGGATAGATGCAGAAATGTTTGGAAGTTTGATGATGTTTGCTTCTGGCGTTTTCGCCAACTCGCCAAGTTCTGCTAGCGCGTCACCGATGCGCTGTTCTTCTTTTAAATGCTCTGGGAAGTTAGCGATGATACGACCTGCTAACGAAATATCACGAGTATCTACATTAATGCCAGACGATGCAGTAAACGATTGAATGATTGGTAGTAATGAATAGGTTGCTAACGCCGGGGCTTCATCAGTGATTGTGTAGATAATTGTAGGTTTTTCTGTAGGCATGAAATTTCCCTATTTTTTACTCAACTAAGCTGAACAACTCAGCAACTGAGTTCGTTGAATTTACGCATTGCTTAACGTTAGTAGTGCATTCCTCCTCACCAACGTGACATGCGGTTTGCACTCTTTCTTATAGTTTGAAGCTCTATGGCTCTCTATCCATGAGTGCACTTTGTGCCAAGTTTGCTTTCATGAAGTTCTTTTGCAAAAACACCTCTCTAAAAGCAACTTGGCTATATCATTAAACAAATAACACGAAATAGTCTATTATTCTGTGCGCTTTTGTTAGTTTTAGGCGCGCAAATGATAGCCGATAAGAAGAAAACTTAAAACTTTCAAACACAGTTCATTTACATTTTTGCAAGGTAGTTAACATGTCATCTCGCACGGGTCATGAAAAAGGTCGCCGTAGTAACCACTCTAAACCGAGCCATTTTAAACGCTCAGGCAAGTCAAACCATTCAAATGGACAGGCGAAAAATCGACCAGGGCGCTCTACCCGTTCATCAAAGTCAACAAAACCACGCATTACACCAGAAGACCGTAAAGTGATCATCTTCAACAAACCTTATGATACGTTGAGCCAATTTACCGATGGAGATGGTCGTAAAACGTTAGCGGATTACATCCCTGTCAAAGATGTATACGCGGCAGGACGGTTAGATAGAGATAGCGAAGGTCTGATGGTGCTAACAAATGATGGCATCTTGCAAGCAAAGTTGACACAACCTCAATCAAAGTCGCCAAAAACTTACTGGGTACAAGTAGATGGAGCACCTAATGAAGAGGACTTGGAAAAACTTCGTAAAGGTGTTGAATTGAAAGATGGCATGACATTACCAGCAAAAGTAGAAGTGATGCCTGAACCAAAGATCTGGGATAGAAATCCGCCCGTTCGGTTTAGAGCTAATATTCCTACAACTTGGCTAGCAATTACGATCATTGAAGGTCGAAATCGCCAAGTACGACGAATGACAGCACATATTGGCTTCCCGACACTGCGTTTAGTACGTTACTCCATGGGTGATATTGCGCTTGACGACTTGAAGCCGGGAGAATGGCGTGAAGTCACTCTCTAAGCTCGTCTAAGCTCGCACATCAAAAAACACCCACATCAAAAAATATAAAAAGCAGGTCAAGACCTGCTTTTTATATTTTTGTCGTCACCAATAATATTTATTGTTGAGCAACCCACTTCATGAATGCCTGACGTTCTTCGTCTGTCATTTCTAGGTAGGCAATCTTCGCTTTTGTTACCGGTGATTTTACTCTTTGCGCGCTTTTGCTAGTTGCCGTTACAGCCGTCGCTGCTTGTAGCTCAGACAATTCGACTCTCTTACCGTTAGCAAAGAAAACGCCATTAGCTTCATTGTATTCCGCTAGTTGCTCATCTAGGTTTGAGTAAGGGAACGCACCTTTCTCACCTGGCATTTTATATTGCGAGTAATCAATTGACTTATCGTTGAAACTTACTTTCCAGTCCATTTTGTCTTGTTCGAACAGCTTGTCTGCCTGACGTTTTTCTCTAAAAGATGGCGCATCAATATAAAGCTCACCCGCACCAGAGCTAAAGCCAAGAATATACGGTGCAGAGTAAACTTGAGTACGCTTATCACCGCGCCCAATAGCTTTGTTTACTTTTACAACTACTTGGTTAGAGCCATCAACAAGACCAAACGGTTCACTCAAATCATCCGCACTAACGCCATTTACAAACAGCACTTGAACGCCTTGAGCGGTAGTTAAGGTTGCTGAAGTATCAGCTTTATTTGTTGTGTCTGCGTTCGCTGTTGTACCAAACAACCCAAGCACAAATGCTACAGTCCAAGCTTTTAGTCTCATATCCTAATAACCTTAAAATTCAATTAATTACATCAAAAGAGTTAAATATCGCTTACGATTCATCACAGTTTGAGGAAATCATTGCTGAAAAGCCAATCATTTCTACATCATTGACTGTAGATAATTGGTAAGCGCATTCAAGTCTCAAAAATCTTCATGTACTCACTTAGTCCATGCTTTCAGGAGCCTAAGGAGATGCAAGCTTTTAATATAAAAAAGGCCGCAATAAATGCGACCTTTACTATATCTACTTAAGTTCTGAAATTAGAACGTGTAGTAAACACCAGCAACAACTAGGTCAGCTTCTTTCTTAGAAACGTTTTTCTCGTCGTTTTCGCTTGCAGTGTATTCGATGAACGTTAGAACGTTACCAGTTACAGCGTAGTCAGCACCAAACGTGTAGTAAGACTGGTCGTGGTCGCCTTCGTACTCAGTGAAACCAAATGAAGTGTAAACGCGTGCTTCGTTCATTTGGTAAGCAGCTACTGCAGACCATGTATCTTGGTCAGCTTTGTTTAGCTCTTCAGCAACGTAGTTAACTGCAGCAGAGAAGTTATCCATGTTGAAGCGAACAGCTGCACCCATTACTTGGTAATCAGTACCAGCAACGTCACGGTTCTCTTGATCTTGGTAAGAAGCACCAACAGTGAACATGTCGTTGATTGCGTATTGTGCAGATAGACCGAATGCAGTATCGATTTTCTCGTTTTGATCTAGGTATGCATCAGCGATAACAGTTAGCTTGTCGAAGCTACCTTTAACTGAAACAGCGTGACCAGCACTTTCTTTTGATTTTACGAAATCATCAACGTAACCAAGACCTTCGTTAGTGTTGTCGATAGTGATTGCGTCTAGAGAGTCGCCGAAATCACCAACTTCACCTAGAGCCACACCCCAGTTGTCACCGAAGTAAGCACCGAAGTATAGGTCATCTGTACGTACGCGAGCGTGGTCAGAGCTGCTGTCTTTATCGAAGAACTCGCCGTTTTCTAGTTCAAATGAACCGAATACTTTGATGTCTTCGTTTAGTTTGTGCTCTGCATCGATTTGGATTTTAGCCCATAGGTCAACGTCTACGTCACGCTTAACTGTAGTTTTGCCGTTTTCTTTGCCTTCTACAGTACTTACGTAAGTATCGATCTCACCCTTAAGGTTGAAAGAAGTTGTACCGTTGTCGTAGATGTTGCCTGCTGCTAGTGCAGACGTAGAGATGCCTGCTACTGCAAGAGCTACTAGAGTCTTTTTCATAATTAATCCACTGCCTTTTCTTAGATTGGGATATCCTTTCCGATTCCCTTTTTTATATTTTTGAGGTCGCTTGTTATCAAATCGCAACAATGCTTTACCTGCAAAATCTGGGCACTAGAGTGCAAAAGATTATTCTGGCTGTCAAATTTTCTAAATCACAACATCAAAAAACAAAAAAATCTTTATTTTACAGTAACATAGAAATTTAAGTTTCAATTATTCGATGAAGTTCTAAACAATCGACTTGATTTTTCTTAATTTAGCAAAAGATAAACAAAAGAGATAAACAACCTTACAACAGCAAAAAACCAAATCAATTCAGAATAAAATTCTGGTCAAATGGTATTTTTGAAGCTTTATATTTTTCACCTAATGAAATTATTTTCATTTAGATTGAGTTCAATATTTTTTTGTGAACAAGATCTACATTCCACATAAAAGCATTCCGTTTTGTGAACTACAGTACAACTAGTGATGTGTGCTACTATGCGCGCCCCACGCGTTTGAGGCACTTATGCTAACTAGTAACATCCAAAAATCGATCAGAACCAGCTACCAGAACTTACAAGCTCAACTGGATAACTTTGTACCTCGAAGAGCGCAAAATTACCTAGTCGCAGAGATTGCTAAGACGTTGTGCGGGCAATACCACAAATCGAATAGAATGCTTGTTGCAGAAGCAGGAACAGGGATCGGTAAGTCATTGTCATATCTGATGGCAGTTATTCCCGTGGCAGTCTACAACAACCGAAAAGTCGTGATTTCGACTGCAACAGTCGCGTTGCAAGAACAGTTGGTGAATAAAGATCTCCCATTATTTCGTCGTATTACCGACCGAGAGTTTTCTTTTATTCTAGCAAAAGGGCGCCAACGTTATTGCTGCGCGGAGAAACTCGCAACGGCAAGTGGTGTCGATGGCGGACAACTTGCCATGTTTGAGACCAAGCCAAAAAAGAAAGACATTGATTTGTTGGAAACCATGTACCGTTCTCTTGCTCAAGGCAAATGGGATGGCGACCGCGACTCCTGGCCAAAACCTATTGATGACCATATCTGGCAATTGATTGTCAGTGACAAGCACAGCTGTAATAACAGCCTACCAGCTCATCGTAACTGCCCTTTCCAAAAAGCACGTTCAGAACTGGATAAAAATGATGTCATCATCGCAAACCATTCATTAGTAATGGCAGACGCCGATCTGGGTGGTGGCGTAATTCTGCCCGAGCCGGAAAATACTATTTATGTCTTTGATGAGGCGCATCATCTTCCGCACGTCGCACGAGACCACGCTTCCGCATCTGCAAGCTTAAAAGGAGCGGCAGCTTGGTTAGAAAAACTCAATCAGTCCACCAGCAAATTCTCATCATTGGCAGACGAGAAACGCGTCGCACGCTTTCGCAATGACTTGCAGGAGTCGGTACAAGAACTCATTCCCGCGCTTAGCCAATTAACAAAGCAATTTGACCCAAACCAATTTGAAGAAAACATCTATCGCTTTGAACATGGCGAACTTCCAACTTGGTTAGAAAATCAATCTAAAGATTTAAAACAGCTCAGTAAAAAAGCAAACCAAAGTGTCGCGAAAATTGCGGATTTGATTGCTGAGCGAGTAAAAGACGGGGAACTTTCTTCAAGGTTAGCAGAGCCAGCTCTGGCTGAATTGGGGTTCTACATTCAGCGCTTAGAAAATCTTGCTCAAGTTTGGAACTTGATGGCAGAGCCAACACGAGAAAAAGGGGCACCGTTAGCAAGGTGGCTTGAGAAGCACCCAGATCGTGAAGGTGACTATATTGTGAGCGTTTCACCTTTGGAAATCGGCTGGCAACTTGATCAACAAATCTGGAGTCGTTGTATCGGTGCGGTATTAGTCTCTGCTACGATGCGTGCACTGAATTCATTCCATTACTTTTGCCATCAAGTGGGAGTAGACGCAAAACCTGAGTCAGGTACGCAGTTTTTAGCCTTGGCGTCACCGTTTGATTATCAGAACCAAGCGGAGCTTTTAATCCCTGCGATGAAGTATGAACCTCAAGCGCCACAGTTTACCGAATATCTTATTGAAATTTTGCCTAAGTATTTAGAAGACAACAAAGCGAACTTGGTATTATTCTCGTCATATTGGCAGATGAACCAAGTCGCAGATGCTCTAAGTGCTGATTTTGTAAAACGAGGCTGGGCACTGCAAGTACAAGGCGAAAGTTCACGTGCAGAAATTCTAAAAAAACATAAAAAGCTCGTCGACCAACAGAAAACCAGTATTCTCTTTGGCACGGGTAGCTTCTCGGAAGGTCTTGATTTACCAGGAGAGCTATTGGAAAACTTGGTCATTACTAAGATTCCTTTTGGTGTCCCTACCTCACCCGTAGAGCAAGCGCACTCAGAGTACATAGAAAAGAAAGGGGGCAACCCATTCATGCAAATTACTGTGCCTGATGCGAGCAAAAAACTGATTCAAAGTGTCGGTCGTTTACTGCGCAAAGAGCGCGATTCTGGTAGAGTGACCATCCTTGATAGACGTTTGATAACAAAACGCTACGGGCAAGCCTTAATTGACTCGTTGCCGCCATTTAAACGCAAGATAGAATATTAGAAGAATAACGATTTATGGAAATGATTGAGCCAACCATGCTGTTGGTTTTGGCGCTCGTCGCTTTTGTTGCTGGATTTATCGATGCGGTTGCAGGCGGTGGCGGTATGCTCACCGTCCCTGCCTTATTGTCGTTGGGACTCCCTCCGCACATTGCATTGGGCACAAATAAACTGGCAGCATCGTTTGCCTCTTCTACTGCCGCTTTCACATACTACAAGAAGCGTTTGTTTAAACCACAATGCTGGGGACGAGCGTTTGTGGCGACTCTTGTTGGTGCCACGCTCGGCACATTGTTTGTCGACGCAATCAGTACTGAATGGCTAGAGAAGGTTTTACCTCTCATTATTCTTGCTGCCGCGATGTATACCGTGTTCCATAAAGCTCCACAATCGACTCACCAAAGCCCGACACCTGAACCATGCCCAATGTTGAATAAAAAGCAGTATCTGCAAGGATTCTCAATCGGCTTCTACGATGGTCTAGCCGGACCAGGGACTGGCGCATTTTGGACTGTAAGCTCAATGGCGCTTTATCGGTTGAACATCTTGCTCGCTTCCGGGTTAGCAAAGGCGATGAACTTTACCAGCAACTTCACTTCTCTTGTCACTTTTGCTGTTTTGGGTCATATAAATTGGGTGCTAGGATTAACAATGGGCGTATGTTTGATGGCAGGCGCATTTGTTGGTGCTCACTCTGCAATCCGCTTTGGTTCTAAATTTATTCGCCCTGTGTTTGTTTCTGTTGTCAGCGTATTAGCAATTAAACTCGCTTATGATGCGTGGTTTGTAGGCTTATCATGAACATCAAACAGCTTTCCAATGGTCTAGAACAAATGTCTGAGAAAGCGGCTTCACTTGACCATCAGCGAGGTCATCATGAGGCAATGCTGTTTGATGAACGTCTATTTCGCTGCCGCTCTCGTTTGTTAGTTCCTTGTGTCAATGAAGCAAGAGCGACATTAAACGACATCATCAAGGAGCAAAAAGAAGGTGAGTTAAATGCGCAACGAGCAGAATATCTGACTGACCGATTGGTTGCCCAAATCACGGCAATTCAACGCGAAATTTCTATCGCCGAGATACCTAAAGCAAAGCCTAAGAAATCCGCTCGACAAGACAAGTCCCTTGATGCACTAAAACAAGAAGTCGCGCAGCATAAAGAATGGGCTCGTCGCTTGCGCGAGATGGTTATAGAAAAACAACAAATAGTTGCCATTGCTCCAGCTCATTTACGCACCGAAGCGCAGAAAGCTGTATTAACGGCAAAACAACGACTGATTCGCTGTGAAGCTGCATTAAACGAGCTAGAAAAGCAAGTAATCCAAAGAGAGAACAATTGAGCATGTCTGAAGAATCGAAATCACCACTGGATGATGCCCCAGAAGAGATCAAGCTAGCTGTCGATTTAATTTACTTGCTAGAAACGAATGAAATCGATCCTAAAATAGCGCTAAAAGCGATTAAGATCGTACAAAGCGATCTTGAAAATAAGATCAACGCAAACTGATAGACAACAAATAGACAAAAAAGAGGAGCGATTTCGCTCCTCTTTGTTTAAGCTGAGTTTGCGTTGATACCACGCTATACTTTGAATTGAGACATTAAGGTTTGCTGTTGATCAGAAAGTGAGGTCATCTCGATACCTGCATTTTCCGACGTTTGCGCTTGATTAAGGATTTCTCTGCTCAGATCGCGAATGTTCGCCACACTTTGATTCACCTCATTAGAGACAGATTGCTGCTCTTCTGCCGCTTTTACTATCTGATTATTCATATCACTTATCGCAGCAATTGACTCAAATACTTTCTGTAATTCTTCTACCGCCATATTCACCTGTTGAGAAGAGGATTGCGCACTTTGATTCCCTTCTGTAATGGACTCAACAACCGCTTGCGTGCCCTTTTGAACATTAGCAATGACATCTCGAATTTCACCCACCGAACTTTGAGTTCGACTTGCTAAGCTCCTTACCTCATCAGCCACCACAGCGAAACCACGACCTTGTTCACCAGCTCGTGCGGCCTCTATTGCTGCATTGAGAGCTAACAAGTTGGTTTGCTCAGAAATGCCTTCAATAACAGAAAGAATTTCGGTAATGCTGGCGTTGTTCTTCGCTAGCTCTTCTACAACCGGGACGGCATTCATCATGGTTAATAATAGTTTTTGCATCTGAGTTTCAGACGCCAAGATCACTTTCTGACCGTTTTCTGCAGATTCACTCGCCTCACCAGCCGCCTTTACCGCAACTTCGGCATTTTGTACCACCAACGCCGCTGTTTGCGTCATTTCTTCAGCAGCAGTCGCGACTAAATCAACTTCTTTAAACTGCGAATCACTGCTATTTCGAGTAACGGCTACAACGTGTTTTGCATGTTCGGTCTTATCTGCAATTTGTCGAGATGTTTCTGCGACTTCTTTAATCGTTAATTGCAAACGCTCAAGAAATCGATTGAACGCCCTCGCAAGTTGACCAATTTCATCGTCTGTTTTAACTTCCAAACGCTGAGTTAAGTCTCCTTCCCCTGTCGAAATATCTTCCAAACGAGCGACAACTTCTCGAATCGGCTTCACTAAGGTCTTAGCCAGCAGTCCGGTTGTAATCAGTCCAACAACGACAAGTGCGACACCAACACTTAATTCAATAATAACGCCGTCTTGCATCTTATTGGTAATCAAAGCGTCTAACTGATCCGCATCAGCAAGCACTGCAGAACGAGGCATTTCAAAGATCACACCCCACGTTTGATTCGCTATTTGGATAGGCGAAAAGACCGTCATCCACTCACCAGAGGCATCCCATTCAACCTTGGCTTCACCGCCAAACAATAAATCAGTGAGATTGTCATTAGAAATGGTGGAACTCGAAAAAGGCTGTCCAGGGGAATCAGTGTTACTATCTGAAGCTAACAAAGTTCCATCGAGACTGATCATTGATACCTTTCCAGCCCCAGCGAACAAGCTTTGATCAGAATTAATCGCAATGCTCGCTAACTGGTCTAATCGTAACTCTATACCCAAGAAGCCAATCGGCATACTCTCGACAATGAGTGGAATGGAGATCGATGTTGTTAAGAAGGAACCAGCATCGTTGGTGTTAACCCGCGGCGATGCAATGCAAGTTTGACCAGACGAGAGCGGACAGTAAAAGCGCTCAGCATTGTCGTTCTCATTCAAGGCTTGCTCACTTATCGTACTCGCTAACACGTTTTCACCATTGCTCGCTTTGGACCAATAGGTCGCAAACCGACCGACTTCATTAGAACCGACGTAATCGGCACTTCGATAGTTGGCATCTTCACTGTCGAGCATGTCGGGATTAAACACCAGATAAGCCGCTTGTATCGTGTCAAAGCGTAACACTGCCTGACGAATCATTTCATTCAGAGCGGAGCGAAGATCTTCACTACTGCCAAAATTCTCTTCCGAGTTGGTTTTAAAAAACAGCGCATTTGCTGCCAACATTTCAGCGCGGTAAGTCGCTTCATTGAGATACTCAGACACTTCCGTCGCGTTTAATAACGCTCGTGTCTGTAAGAGTTGTTCAGATTTTTCGATAACAGAAGAGCTAGTTTCTCGCTGCAACAACTTTTGGTTACCGAGCGCGTTGTAGACCGAAAAACCAATTAAAGATAAAGAAGTGACGAGCAGGCAAAGCCCGGAGAGTAATGTAATTTTCCACTGCACAGATATGGTTCGCATACAACATCCTTATTCAAGCAAACTCATTTTTGAGACTCATTAAACCATACGCAGGCACAATAGCAATTACATATTTAACAATTCTTTAAACTTATTCCGTTTACATGAGAACCATTTTCAGCTTGCCTTTGCAATGGTAACATCATGCTCAAACACGCCCTCTGAGAAGGATAAAAAATGAAAGTAATTAGCTTTAACATCAATGGACTTCGTGCGCGTCTGCATCAACTCCAAGCACTCATCGACAAGCACCAACCTGACGTGATTGGTCTGCAGGAAATCAAAGTTCACGACGAAGCCTTCCCTATCGACGATGTAGAAGCAATGGGATACAAAGTTTACTTTCACGGTCAAAAAGCCCATTACGGTGTGGCAATGCTATGTAAACAAGAGCCTATCAGCGTTCAAAAAGGTTTCCCAACCGATAATGAAGAACACCAAAAGCGCATGATCATGGCGACGTTTGAAGATGAAAACGGTGAAAAAGTGACGGTTCTTAACGGTTATTTCCCGCAAGGCGATAACGTTGCTCACGAAACTAAGTATCCATACAAACGTCAGTTCTACAAAGACTTGATGACTTACCTCAACGATCACCACACTAACGATGAGCAGCTGATTGTCATGGGCGACATCAATATCAGCCCAATCGACGCGGACATCGGTATCGGCGAACCAAACCGTAAACGTTGGCTGAAAACGGGTAAATGTTCTTTCCAACCAGAAGAGCGTGAGTGGTTGCAAACGCTTCTAGATTGGGGCTTTGAAGATACTTTCCGTAACTTACACCCTGAAGTCGATGACCGCTTCTCGTGGTTTGATTACCGTTCGCGTGGCTTCGATGATAACCGTGGTCTTCGTATTGATGTTATTTTGGCAACACCATCACTCGCAGAAAAATGCATAGAATCCGATATTGACTATGAGTTACGAGGCATTGAAAAACCTTCAGATCACGCGCCAATCTGGTCAACCTTCAAGTAGTTCTTACTAACATCGACTAAAAATAAAAAAGAGCGCCAACAAGCGCTCTTTTTTGATGTTTGTATTGTCCTACATGAAGTGGAATTAACAAGCCATCTTGTTAGCTCAATGGTCTTAGGTACGCCAAGAAGCGCTTCTCTGCCACTTTGAAGCACCACAAAATAATAAATGTCAGCGCCATGTAGAAGAGTCCCGCTGTCAAGAATGACTCAAATGGCGCGTAGTATCTTGAGTTCACCAAACGTGCTGCACCTGTCAGATCCATAATGGTAATGATGCCGGCGACCGCACTGCCATGAAGCATGAAGATAACCTCATTCGAGTAGGCAGGTAACGCGCGACGCAAAGCACTTGGAAGAATAATGCGACGGTAAGTCATAAACGTACTCATGCCGTATGCCTTAGCTGCCTCTACCTCTCCCTTCGGCAAGCCATTGATTGCCCCGCGAATAATTTCAGCAGTATAAGCGGACGTGTTGAGAACAAACGCCACCAGCGCACAAAACCATGCGTTTTCCCAAAGCGTGTCTTTTACCGGAAAAAACTGGTCCATGCCGTAGTAGATCAGATACAGCTGCACCAACAAAGGAGTGCCTCGGAAAAAGTAAATAAACGCCCATGAAGGCAGGCTTAGTGCGTAGTTTGCACTATTACGTGCAATCGCAAGAGGAATCGATACGGCTAACCCAATCACCAGTGCTAACGCAACAAGCCATACCGTCGTCCACAATCCATCTAGGTAGACCGGGAAACTTTCAATTATCAATGAAAAATCCATGGTTTACCTCGCGTGAATACTAAATTTGCGTTCAACCAACTTAAGTAAGCCTGTTGAAACACTGGTAAAGAACAAGAAGATGATTGCAACCGCCATGTAAAAAGTGAATGGCATTTTGGTTGTACCCGCAGCCAACGAGCTAATGCGCACCATATCTTCCAGACCAATGATGGATACTAACGCGGTCGTTTTCAGTAGAACCAACCAGTTGTTGCCAAAGCCTGGTAAAGCATGTCGGATCATTTGAGGCAATAGAATTCTTCGAAACGACATTATCGGGCTCATGCCATAAGCTTTTGCGGCTTCTAGTTCACCCTTGTCTACCGCCATGATAGCGCCACGAAACGTCTCTGCCATGTATGCACCGAAGATAAACCCAATGGTTAAAACACCGGCAATAAAGGGGCTGACATCGATGTAATCTGGCAAATACGAAGTCCACTCATGATTTGGGTCACTTGCAGTAAACCATTCATTGAGTGTTTCATTGATCGAGTAAAGGCTATTGTTAAGTAGAATTTGACCACCAAAGAAGATAAGCATCATCAGAACTAAATCAGGGATGCCACGAATGATGGTGGTATAAAGCGTCGCAACTGCTCTTGCCCACTTGTACGGTGCCAATTTCGCCAATGCACCCAGCATTCCGAGAATGACCGCTAAAAGTAGAGAAAGTATTGCGACTTCGATGGTTACTAGAGCCCCTTTTAAGATCGAGGCTTCATATCCTTGTAGATCCAGCATAGGTGAGTTCCTAATCCCTAAACTCAAAAGATCGACCGTTGGTTACTTCTAGGAACAAGCCAACGGTCGCTTAATTACAGCTTATTCGCCGTAAACGTCGTAGTTAAAGTATTTACCTGCGATTTCTTGATAAACACCTTTTTCACGTAGTGACAAAATAGCTGCATCGAGCTTTTTCGTTAGATCCTTGTCTTGCTTACGAACTGCAATACCAAAACCATCACCAAACCACTTAGGATCCGTTAGTGAAGGACCAACAAATTCATAAGCATCGCCACCAGCTTTGTTTAAAACACCCTCTTCTAGTGCAGACGCATCACCAAGCACTGCCGCAACACGACCGTTTGCAAGATCTAGGTACGCTTCGTCAAATGATCCGTAACGCACGATTTCAACTTTGTCGCCATAGTTATCTGTCAGGTATTTGTCGTGAGTCGTTGCACGCTGCACGGCAATTTTTTGACCATCAAGGTTATCAAAATCTAGGTTTGCACCTTTCTTAGCGATGAACTTGTTTGGAATCAGCGCGTATTTTCCTGTGAAGTCGACTTTCTTCTTACGTTCTTCAGTGATCGACATTGCAGCAATAATCGCATCGTATTTACGAGCAAGTAGAGAAGGAATAATTCCATCCCAATCTTGAGCAACGATCTGACACTTCACTTTCATCTCTTCACAAAGTGCGTTCGCCATATCCACGTCGAAGCCTTTTAGAGAGCCGTCCGTTTCTGTCCAGCTAAACGGAGGGTAAGCGCCTTCAATACCAAAGCGAACGGTTTTCCATTCTTTCGCTTGAGCGACACCAGACACTGCTGTTGCAGCAAGCGTTGCTGCTAATAACCACTTTTTCATTTCCATACTCCTGTGATTGCTTTTATTTGGTTTTGATTGTTGTGCTTATGGGTGGCAAAAGACTGCCACCCAAGAAATATTAGTAGATAGATGAGATAAATTGCTGTAATCGTTCTGAATCTGGGTTTGTAAATAGCTTAGCTGGATCTCCCTGTTCTTCCACTAAGCCTTGATGTAAAAACATCACATGGTTAGATACGTCACGCGCAAATGCCATTTCATGGGTAACGACCAACATCGTTCGCCCTTCATCTGCCAAATCTCGCATTACTCCTAACACCTCACCAACCAACTCAGGATCGAGTGCTGAGGTCGGCTCATCGAACAACATCACTTCTGGATCAACAGCAAGAGCACGAGCAATAGCAGCACGTTGTTGTTGACCTCCGGATAGATGTCCAGGGTAGTAATCTTTACGTTCGTACAATCCCACTTTTTTCAAAAGCAGTTCAGCGTTTTCGATGGCTTGAGCTTTCGGTACGCCAAGCACATGAACTGGTGCTTCAATCACATTTTCTAGAACGGTTAGATGTGACCAAAGATTAAAGCCTTGAAACACCATGGCTAAACGAGAGCGAATGCGCTGAACTTGTTTCTCATTAGCTGGAACTGACTCTCCTGCTCGGTTGTTCTTCATCTGAATAAGTTCACCATTTACCCAAATTTCACCGGCGGTCGGAGTTTCGAGAAGGTTAATACATCTAAGGAAGGTACTCTTACCTGAACCGGAAGAGCCGATGATGGAGATAACATCACCTTTATGAGCGGCAAGTGAAATGCCTTTCAAGACTTCATTTTGTCCAAATGTTTTGTGCAGGTCTTTTATATCTAGCGCTGGTACATCATTCATGCGCCTTACTCCCTGTGTTTTTGTCACTGCAATTAAGGGACTCCGCCCTCTTTGAATTGGAACAAACTATCACCACCCACCGCAAGTTGCAACAAATCATTAACCTAAATAATTCGAATGGATAGATACAACAATCAAATGAATATGCAATTTTTAGCAATATATTCTTTTAATGCTGAATATTAGACGTAAAAAAGCCCCTCACAGGAAGGGGCTCTTTTTTGTAAAAATGTTAATTATTACTTAATCAACACCATAAAGTCAGACTTCTGAGCATTCGTATTGACCTTCTCAGAATCAACTTCACTGATCACAAGACCATCGTGATCCACTTTAAGATCGGTCACATCACCATGAGAGAAAAGAGAAACAAAGTCATAGCTATTTAGGTTTGCTTCAGCAGACTCCACGACAATAGATTGTGAGTAATCACTGGTAGAAGAAACTTTCAAATCTTGCTTCACATTGTCATCGAATGTGTAGTAGTACAATTCCGGAACAACGACATCACTCTCTAAAGTTGTAAATATCTTGTGTGTTACTCGGTGTAGTGTTCCAGAGTTAGACTCTGCACGATATGCGAGGCGGCTAAAGCCTTTATCTTGGTCATTGAAAGCAAAACCAGTATCAATCGTTGAACCTCTCACCACATGCGCTGCAGGCAGAGCATTTAGGTTGTAGTAAGCGCTTGGATCAATTGAGATATCCCATTTTGCGTCCTGGTACATCTTTTGGTTCAGCGCAACTGTCCAACCATTGATCGGTTTTTCAGCTGCAACACTGTAAGTCCAAGTTTCCGTTTTAGGTTCAAGCGGGTGGTAGAACTTCGTCGTTGACATAGGTAACTCTGCAACTTCGTAGTTGTAATCACCAACCAGTACACTGATGTCTAAAGTGTCATATTTAAAAGATGTTGGGTTCAAGATTGGTGAAGAACCAGTCATGCCAACCAACGGCAATGGTGATTCACTTGACCAATCGCGAATACCATATTGGTGCAGTTCTGTCTTCGCTGCGTCCGCATATTGCAGCACGACAGTCGACTCCATCTTCGAACCAATAGCTCTCACATCCAAAGAGTCAATGGAATAAGCAGGCTTAGACTCTTTAGCAACTTGAGATATAAAGTTGTACTCTAAGCCACCAGCTTCTGTTGCCACATAGTTAAGATCGGTTCGGGTAGTCTTATTAAAGTTACCATTTTTGTTACAAGCAGACACCGCCTCTCGATTCATCGAGAACGTTGAGTTTCTAAGGTTATTGTCCTGTAAAAAGTCTCGACTAAAGCTGTTTGCCGTAAATACGGTTCCAGAAGCATCAAGCAACTGATAAGTAAAGTAGCCATCCTCAGGAATGTCTTCTAGAACAAATTTTAAAGTAGTGCCTGATGGGTAGATAAAGTCGCCTTGACGGACACCATTCTTGTCAGAATAGAAACCAACAACCTTATCCCCTGTCAACTGTGCACTTACAGCTGGTTGATAAGTTAATACTTGATTGATGCCATTACCATCTACTCTACGCTCGTAAACAGTACAACTATCTTTTTGTGCGTTTGCTTCACTGATGACATTTGGGGCAGCAAAAGTAAAAGTGAATGTAGTTCTCGGTGTAGAACTGCCACCACCGCCACCGCCGCCGCCACCGCAACCGACCATTAATCCCGAAATGATTGCCACTAGCGGCAGTACTTTAAGCTGTTTCATGTCTTCTTCCTAAACTGAGCGGCAATGGTTAGCCAAAAAATCGTCTTTGCTCGGTACTAAGCAAGAATAAAGCCAGCTTTTAATATCACTCATGAATGATATCAATAAATATCGTTGAGTATTATTTCCGCAAAACCACATCTAATTTTATGCAACTTGTGTAATCGAATTACACACGAAACAACCAAGTTGTTCGCATGCCAGACACTTTCTGTAGTTTTCTTTCACATCTATTCTTAAAGTGATCTAAATCAATCACCCCAAAGGGCTATCTTGTTAGACTCCGCCCCAATGATGAGGAATTTTTTGTGCCTCAACACAACAAGTTATTAGCTATGCTTAGGCACGAGATATTCGTGTGACAAAATCTAATAATAGCTAGCATAGGACGTGCCGCAGGAAGCGGAAAAACACAATTCAATTTAGAATTCATAACTTTTAAATATATGAGGAATCTATGTCAGACGCAGTTAATAAAGCGCACTCTGATTCGGATATTGAGACTAAAAGCTACCGCGAGCTTCATCGTCCATCATCTGAGTTCGCAAGCCGTTCAGACTACCTAGACCACGAACTACAAATTATGAAGCCACGTCGATTTGGCTTGAACTTGCCAGGTCGTGACTTCCGCTTTGAGCTTGAAGACCTTGTTCCAGCACTTGCTGGTACTATCGGTATTATCGCAATGTACTCTGCGGTAATGATGTCTTGGGCTGAAGGTCTTACTGCAGCATGGGACCACGTCAACTTGGGCAAAGATTTTGCTATCGAAGTTGCACGTGTAGAAATGCTTATCCCTGCACTTCTTTTCTGTGTACTTGCTTCTGGTTTTATTAACCCTAAAGCCAACCTTGCAGGTAACCACGGTCCAATGATCCCTCTTATTGGTACCATCGCTCTTGCTGGTGCTCACCCTCTTGCATTGGCAATTCTAATCGGTGTGTTCGGTCTTCTACTGAGTTTCCTAAAAGGCGGCTCCAAACTGGTGAACCTCACCTCGGAAGGTACAGCCGGTGGCTTGCTTATCTTCTTGGGTTTGACTGGTACCATGAGCCAGATTACTTCGATTCAAGAATGGGCAGTTGGTCTGCAATCTTCTACTGTTGAAGCTGGTAGCATGGGCTATGTTGGTCTGATCGTACTGGCAGTCACTATCGCACTATACGCATTCCTTGCAAAAGTGAACAAGCGTTGGCTTGCTATTCCGGTGTGTGCTTTCACTGGTCTTGCAATCGCTTTAGTACTAGGTGCAGGTTTCGATATTAAATTCGTCACTGAAACAGGTCTTCCTAACCTAAACCCTGTTTACTGGTGGGGCAGTACTGAAGAAGGTTGGATGCTAGGTCTTCCTAACATGGAACACTTCATCGCATCTCTACCATTTGCAATCCTTGCCGTGGCAATGTGGTCTCCTGACTTCCTAGGTCACCGTATCTTCCAAGAATTGAACTACCCTAAAAAGACAGAAAAAGTATTGATGGACGTAGATGACACAATGACAATGTGTTCTATCCGTCAGATGGTAGGTACAGCAGTAGGTGGTGGTAACATCACTTCATCTTGGGGTACTTACATGATCCCAGCAGCGATCGCAAAACGCCCTATCCCTGGCGGTGCAATCCTTCTTGGTCTTCTGGTAATGATCATTGCAATCCTTGGTTTCCCAATGGATATCGCAGTATGGCCACCAGTAATGCGTGTTGCTCTTCTTGTAGGTGTATCTCTACCTCTACTTGAAGCAGGTATGCAGATGGTGAAAGACTCGAAAGATTCTCAAGCAGCAGGTATCTGTATCTTTGGTTCTGCAGTCGTTAACCCAGTTCTTGCTTGGGCACTGACTATGCTGCTAGACAACAATGGTCTGATTGGTGATAAGGAGCGCGCTTCTCGTCTATCCTTTGTCGATAAGATTGTGATCCCTGTAGGTGTACTTGTTATCTGTTTAGTCGCTATGCTTGCAGTAGGTATGCTAGAAGGACAATATGGCATTAAAGCTTGGCTATAATGACATTCGTTCAAAAATTGTGTGGGTAGCGCTCGTCGCTACCCAATTTTTATCGAGATTTTTTAGGATTTATTGATTTAGTTTAAGGTTTGCAAAATTTTTTTAGTGTAGCCTTGAATTGTGGTTGGGAAGAACCCACATTGTTAGCAGTGACAATATTTATAGTTTTATGACCCACTCTTTCTTATTTAAGACTATAAATATTGTTATTCATTAAGAGTGTACTGTTCTCCGTTTAACAGTGGAGATAGCTGGCTCAACGGCGAACCAGTACGTATTTTTTTCTACTACAAAGGTAGGTATGTCATGGCAGAGCAATTTGCTAAAGCTTGGGAAGGTTTTGCTGCAGGCGACTGGCAAAACGAAGTAAACGTTCGTGATTTCATTCAGAAGAACTACACTCCGTACGAAGGCGACGAATCTTTCCTAGTTTCTGAAGGTACTGAAGCGACTAACAAGCTTTGGGCTAAGGTAATGGAAGGTATCAAACAAGAGAACGCGACTCACGCTCCTGTTGATTTCGATACTTCAGTTATCTCTACCATCACTGCTCACGATGCAGGCTACATCGAAAAAGACCTAGAAACTATCGTAGGTCTACAAACTGAAGCTCCTCTTAAGCGTGCAATCATCCCTAACGGTGGTATCCGTATGGTTGAAGGTTCTTGCAAAGCTTACGATCGCGAGCTTGACCCACAAGTTAAGAAAATCTTCACAGAATACCGTAAAACGCACAACGCTGGCGTATTCGATATCTACACTCCAGATATCCTAGCATGTCGTAAATCAGGCGTTCTAACTGGTCTTCCAGATGCGTACGGTCGTGGTCGTATCATCGGTGACTACCGTCGTGTTGCTCTATACGGTATCGACCGTCTAATGCAAGACAAGCTAGCTCAATTCAAGTCTCTACAAGAGCGTTTTGAGAACGGTGAAGATCTACAGATGACTATGCAGCTTCGCGAAGAGATCGCTGAGCAGCACCGTGCACTTGGTCAAATGAAAGTTATGGCTGCGAAATACGGCTGTGACATCTCTCGTCCAGCTGAAACTGCACAAGAAGCTATCCAGTGGACTTACTTCGGTTACCTAGCTGCTGTTAAATCTCAAAACGGCGCAGCAATGTCTCTAGGTCGTACTTCTACTTTCCTAGATATCTACATCGAACGTGATATCGCTGAAGGTAAGATCACTGAAGTTGACGCACAGGAAATGATCGACCACTTCGTAATGAAACTACGTATGGTTCGTTTCCTACGTACTCCTGAGTACGATGATCTATTCTCTGGCGACCCAATCTGGGCAACAGAGTCTATGGGTGGTATGGGTCTTGACGGTCGTACGCTAGTTACACGTTCAAACTTCCGTTTCCTAAACTCTCTATACACAATGGGTCCTTCTCCAGAGCCAAACATCACTGTTCTTTGGTCTGAGCAACTACCTGAAGGCTTCAAGAAGTTCTGTGCAAAAGTATCTATCGATACTTCATCAATCCAGTACGAGAACGACGATCTAATGCGTCCAGACTTCGAGTCTGATGATTACGCAATCGCATGTTGTGTATCTCCAATGATCATTGGTAAGCACATGCAATTCTTCGGCGCTCGCGCTAACCTAGCTAAGACTCTTCTATACGTTATCAACGGCGGTGTGGATGAGAAACTGAAGATCCAAGTTGGTCCAGAGATGCCTAAGATCACTGACGAAGTTCTAGACTTCGACGATGTATGGGGCAAACTAGACCACTTCATGGATTGGCTAGCTAAGCAGTACGTGACTGCACTAAACAGCATCCACTTCATGCACGACAAGTACAGCTACGAAGCTGCGCTAATGGCTCTACATGACCGTGACGTTCGCCGTACTATGGCTTGTGGTATCGCAGGTCTATCTGTTGCAGCTGACTCACTATCTGCAATCAAATTCGCGAAAGTTAAACCAGTTCGTGACGAAGATGGCGTAGCAATCGACTTCGAAATCGAAGGCGACTACCCTAAATTCGGTAACAACGATGCTCGCGTAGATGACATCGCTTGTGAACTTGTTGAAGTGTTCATGAACAAGATTCGTCAGCTTAAGACTTACCGTGACGCAATCCCTACTCAGTCTATCCTAACTATCACTTCAAACGTGGTATACGGTAAGAAGACTGGTAACACGCCTGACGGTCGTCGCGCAGGTGCTCCTTTCGCACCAGGTGCTAACCCAATGCACGGTCGTGACGAAAAAGGTGCTGTAGCGTCTCTAACGTCTGTAGGTAAACTACCGTTTGCTCACGCTAAAGATGGTATCTCTTACACGTTCTCTATCGTACCTAACGCTCTAGGTAAAGATGAAGGTTCACAACGTGCTAACCTTGCTGGTCTAATGGATGGTTACTTCCACCATGAATCTGGCATCGAAGGTGGTCAACACCTAAACGTGAACGTTCTTAACCGCGAAACTCTAGAAGACGCTGTTAAGCACCCAGAGAAATACCCTCAGCTAACAATCCGTGTATCTGGTTACGCTGTACGCTTCAACTCTCTAACTGCAGAGCAACAAGCTGACGTAATCGCACGTACATTCACTGAGTCTCTATAAGACTGATTGAATTAGCACTTTAAGTGATAGAACAAAGGTCGATGCTGAAAAGCATCGACCTTTTTTTGTTTCTTGAACTAAAGTTGTGACATTACAAAAGATTTTGTCTGGGATCTTCCGTATGATGCGTAAAAAGCTTGCAAACATACACTATGAAACTCAGTAAATTATTCATCCTTGCGCTGCTATCACCGGCAGCAATCGCATCCACCAAATCCACAGTCTCTTTCACTCTCGATAACGATGGCATTTTTGGCGTTGACCAAGATTATACCAATGGTATTTTTCTCTCTTACGCGACTGAACAATTGCGTGAAGACGCAGAATGGAAATGGTTTACATTAAATGATTCTAGCCAAAGCAACGTCGATAAGATTGAATTAGTGCTTGGGCATAAAATGTACACGCCAAGTGACATCGAAGCCGACTACCCACTTGTCAACGATCGTCCTTACGCGGGCTACTTACATACTGAAATCAACTATATCTCACTCACCGCTGATAAAGCTGTTCGCTACAATTTCACTATCGGCGCAACGGGTGAGAGCTCACTGTCTGAAAAGGCGCAAGAGCTGGTTCATAGCATTACTGGTTCAACCGATCCACAAGGTTGGGATTACCAAATTGATGACGAGTTGGCATTTAGCGTCGGCTACCGAGCGTTCAACAAATTGATGCGTAGCGAAGGCAAAACGACACAGTGGGAAATTACCAACGTTAACGATATTAACGCAGGTAATTTCCGAAGTGACGTTTCACAAGGTGTCATGTTTCGTTGGGGTACTAACTTAGCCAACAGCATAGGTGCCGCAAACATCAGCGTTGAAAGTCCATTCCATGCCAGCATGTTAGCTAAGAGCACATCAAGTTGGTTCTTATTCACGGGCTTTGAAGGTCGTTACCGCTTTAACGATATCACTATTGAAGGCGACCGTTCAGGTCTACCAGAGCCATCAGACCAATATGATGTCACACTACAGAACTGGCAAGCGAGTGCCGTTGCAGGTGCGGCTTGGTACAACCAAAACTATGGCGCAAGCTTAACATTTACAGTGAAAACGCCAGACTATGAGGAAGCCCAAACTGACGTTTACGGTACAGGCTCTTTGTCTTTGTTCGCCTTCTTCTAAAGAAATCTTCCCATACGGCGTGTGAGTTTTCATTCGCCGTTGTCTTTGCTCAATATCTCGCCAACGAAAACCCACTTAGACTGTTTTAACCCTGCAATTTGTAATAAAATAACGGTCAGAATTTATTAAAAATGAGAGCAAAAGATGTCAACAACTGGTCGTATTCACTCGTTTGAGTCATGTGGTACCGTAGACGGACCTGGTATCCGTTTTATCGTCTTCTTGCAGGGTTGCCTAATGCGTTGTAAGTATTGCCATAACCGCGATACATGGGACACGCATGATGGCAAGGAAGTTACGGTTGAAGAGATTATTGCTGAAGCAAAAACTTACCGTCACTTCATGAACGCATCAGGTGGTGGCATTACTTGTTCCGGCGGTGAAGCGATGCTTCAGCCTGAGTTCGTTCGTGACTTCTTCCGCGCTGCTCAAGCAGAAGGCATTCACACTTGTTTGGATACTAACGGCTACATCCGTAAACACACCGACGTGATCGATGAAGTGTTGGATGCGACTGACCTAGTCATGCTTGACCTAAAACACATGAAAGATGAGATTCACCAAGACTTCATTGGTGTGTCTAACCGTCGTGTTTTAGACTTTGCTCGTTATCTACATAAAATTGGTCAAAAGACTTGGATTCGTTATGTGGTTGTTCCTGGCTACACGGACGAACCAGAAGCCGCTCATATGCTTGGTGAATTCATTAAAGATATGGATAACATTGAAAAAGTAGAGCTTCTGCCATACCACAAACTTGGCGCACACAAATGGGAAGCGCTTGGTGTTGAATATCCTCTTGATGGTGTAAATCCTCCATCTAAAGAAACCATGGACGAAATCCAGTCAATTCTTTCCCAATACCACTCAAATGTGAAATACTAAGTAGCATTAGGTTATTGAATAGATTAAAAATACCAGCAACTTGCTGGTATTTTTTTACCTAAACGTAGGTATATGTGTCTAACGGACCAGCAGGTCTTGTGCCCTATCCAACTCATATTAGACATATTAGGAATACGAAACCGTAAGTAAAGCTCACAGGAAAAGCGTTGGGATAACACATGGATTGGTTTAATTTTGTTTCGATCATCATTATTTTCTGGGTCGTCGTCGTTTATTGTCTCCCCGATTGGCGAAGAGTCGTTTGGCCTAAAATGGAACAAGAAAAGCCATTCCAACATTTAGTCTTCGCGACACTTTTCTTGATTAGCGTTTTGTGGTCTGCCCAAGCAGGGGTAAAAGAAGGGTTACAAATTCATTTCCTTGCTTTAACCACGCTAACTATGATGTATGGTTGGCGCATGGCTTTTCTATTTTGCATCCCTGCGATGGTCGTCAACCACTTGATTCATGACATATCGTTGTTGATGTTGCCAAGCGCGCTGGTGCTCTCTGCACTGATTCCAATACTTATCAGTTACAGCATCTTTCTTCTGAGCTACCAGTACTTACCACGTAACATCTTCGTTTTCATTTTTGTGGCAGGATTCTTCAATGGTGCACTTACCGGCAGCCTCCACTTGCTGATCAATTCTTTTTACCACCTATCTGTGGGTCATTATGACTGGCAAACCATCCAGCACAATTACTTTGTGTTTGTGCCGTTACTCGCTTTCCCTGAAGGTCTTCTTAATGGAATGGCTTTAGCGGTACTGACCGTTTTTAAGCCTGAGTGGCTGAGAGTTTTTTCGGACCGTGACTACATATACAACCATTATCACAAATAAGTTGTAACGCCCCATTCATACTGCATTTGTAAACTGGTTAAATTCGATAATTCTTGCCATTTTTCATATTAAATATGTGTTGAGATCATGTTTCACCTTCATCCGAAACGTTAACCTAAGCACATTAAAAATGTATTAGATTATTTAGTGAGGTCACCATGGAAATGTCAAACGCTCAACGTTTGATCCTATCAAACCAGTACAACCTAATGTCTCAACTTGATCCTAACAACGCGGCAAAATACAAGCGTCTACAGACTATTGTAGAGCGTGGTTACGAGCTACAAATGCGCGAGTTGAACAAAGATTTTGGCTGCATTACAGAAACCGAGTGTCGTGAAATCATCGACATCATGGAGATGTACCACGCAATGCAAGAATCAAACAAAATGCTGGATGACGAAGAGTGCGGTAAAGTCGACCAGCGTCGCCTTCAGTTCCTTGGCTTTGATATTGCGACAGAAGCACAACAAGTACACTATGTGCGCTTCCTAGTGGATTCAGAAGGTCTTTACCCTCAATTTGATAAAGCTGATCACCACTTCAATAGCCAAATGCCAATGTTAGACAAATACCGCCGCATGCTAAAAACCTGGCGCAACTGTCCTCGTCAATACCACCTATGTGCAAACGAGCTAGCACAAATCTTTAGTGCATAATTCAGCAAGTATTTGAAAAGGAGGGCAAAGGCTCTCCTTTTTTCTTTTCCCCTGTCACAAGTCAAGCTCATTCTATCAGCACAGTTTTATCTTTCATTCTCTAGACTTGTATACGAATCACTAATATCAGTGATTCAAAGCCAAATATCTGATTTCTATCACTCCTATTCACAACATAAATTTTTCAATCTCCAAACAGTGATTCAAATGTCACTTTTGCAATAAATTCATAATTGTTAAGCAAAATTGGAAATCCCCGACTAGGCTTAAAATGAGAAAGGGAGTGATTGAAAGGTACCTATCCATCGTTCTCCGTTGCAGTGAAAAAGTGTCCATAAAGCAAAGTCTTTGGTGTTGTCTAGCTTACTTCCAGTACAAACCAAACGTGATAACAGGACGTATAACTTCATACAACGAAGGGCATATCAAAGGTGGATAAGCCTGCGTCAACGTTCGTCGGTAGACTGACTAGTTAAAGGGGAAAGCGACATGAGTATTTTCGACCACTATCAATCAAGATATGAAGCTGCAAAAGATGAAGAGATGTCGTTACAGGATTTCTTAGCCCTGTGTAAAGACGACAAAAGCGCTTACGCTAATGCTGCAGAACGCCTACTGATGGCTATCGGAGAGCCAGAAGTCATTGATACTGCTCAAGATCCAAGACTGAGCCGTATATTCTCGAACCGAGTCATCTCACGTTATGAAACCTTCAAAGACTTCTATGGCATGGAAGATGCGATTGAGCAGATTGTTTCTTATCTCAAACATGCCGCACAAGGTTTGGAAGAGCGTAAACAAATTCTGTACTTACTCGGTCCTGTTGGTGGTGGTAAGTCATCACTTGCCGAAAAGCTAAAAGCCCTAATGGAAAAAATGCCCGTTTATGTGCTTAGTGCGAACGGCGAACGAAGCCCAGTTAACGATCACCCTTTCTGTCTGTTCAATCCAACAGAAGATGGCGAGATCTTGAAGAAAGAATACGGCATCGAACATCGTTACCTACGATCTATCATGTCACCGTGGGCAGCAAAACGTCTGCATGAATTTGGTGGTGATATCACCAAGTTCAAAGTGCTGAAAGTACGCCCTTCCATCCTCGACCAAGTGGCTATTGCCAAAACCGAGCCAGGCGATGAAAACAACCAAGACATTTCGTCCCTCGTTGGTAAAGTCGATATTCGTCAGTTAGAGCATTACTCACAAGACGACCCAGATGCCTACAGTTACTCTGGTGCGCTGTGTAAAGCGAACCAAGGTTTGATGGAATTCGTAGAGATGTTCAAGGCGCCAATCAAGGTGCTACACCCTCTATTAACCGCAACTCAAGAAGGCAACTTTAATGGTACCGAGGGACTGTCTGCGATTCCATTCGACGGTATGATTCTGGCTCACTCGAACGAATCTGAGTGGCAAACCTTCCGCAACAATAAGAACAATGAGGCGTTCTTAGACCGTGTGTACATAGTGAAAGTACCTTACTGCTTACGTGTGTCGGAAGAAGTGAAGATCTACCAGAAACTGCTTGAAAACAGTGAGCTTTCTAAAGCACCTTGCTCACCAAGTACGCTCGAAACTCTGGCACAATTTAGTATTCTTTCGCGACTTAAAGAGCCTGAGAACTCGTCCATCTTCTCTAAGATGCGAGTGTACGATGGTGAAACACTGAAAGACACCGATCCGAAAGCGAAGAGCTACCAAGAGTACCGTGACTACGCAGGCGTTGACGAGGGTATGAACGGTCTATCAACTCGTTTCGCCTTCAAAATCCTATCTCGCGTGTTCAACTTCGACCAAACGGAAGTGGCGGCCAACCCTGTTCACCTGTTCTATGTTATTGAACAGCAAGTAGAACGTGAGCAGTTCCCTTCAGAAATGGCAGAGAAGTACCTTGAATTCTTGAAAGGCTATCTAGTGCCTCGTTATGTCGAGTTCATTGGTAAAGAAGTTCAAACGGCATACCTAGAGTCTTACTCTGAGTACGGTCAGAATATCTTCGACCGTTACGTCACCTATGCAGACTTCTGGATCCAAGACCAAGAATATCGCGATCCAGAAACAGGTCAACTGTTCGACCGTGCTTCTCTAAATGCTGAATTAGAGAAGATCGAGAAAACAGCGGGCATCTCTAACCCGAAAGATTTCCGAAACGAAATCGTAAACTTTGTGCTTCGTGCGAAAGCCAATAACAATGGTCAAAACCCAGTTTGGACCAGCTACGAAAAACTGCGCACGGTAATCGAGAAAAAAATGTTCTCCAATACCGAAGAGCTGCTTCCGGTTATCTCATTCAATGCGAAAACGTCTTCTGAAGATCAGAAGAAACACGACGACTTTGTCGCTCGCATGATGGAAAAAGGCTACACCGAGAAACAGGTTCGCCTACTTTCTGAGTGGTACCTACGAGTACGTAAGTCATCCTAACCAGTTTGAGTTAGGTCGCTTGTGAAACATGAAGAGGGCTATTTCATGGCGCAATTTATAGACCGAAGGCTCAATGGCAAGAACAAGAGCGCTGTTAATCGACAGCGCTTCTTGAAGCGCCATAAAGAGCAGATTAAAGAGTCGGTAGCTGACGCAGTGAATCGACGCTCGATCACGAACACGGAAACGGGCGAAGACGTCGCAATACCGCACAAAGACATTAACGAACCTATGTTTCATCAGGGTAAAGGGGGCGTACGTGACCGTGTGCACCCTGGTAACGACCAATTTATCACGGGTGATAAAATTGAACGTCCGAAAGGTGGAGGTCAAGGCGGCGGTGCTGGTGAAGGCAATGCTAGCCCCGACGGCGAAGGTCAAGACGAGTTCGTTTTCCAAATCTCAAAAGACGAATATCTCGACATCTTATTTGAAGATTTAGAGCTACCAAATCTCGAGAAAAACCAAATTGCCAAAATCACAGAGTGGAAGACCCATCGCGCGGGTTATCAAACCGCGGGTATTCCATCCAACATTGCCGTCGTTCGCTCGTTACAACAATCTCTGGCGCGACGCACCGCAATGACAGCAGGTAAAAAACGTCTTCTTAACGAGCTAGAGGATGAACTAACTCGCATCAAGAACATTGAGCCTGCACAACAGCTCGAAGAAAATCGCTTGAAGAAGGAAATCGAAGAGTTACGTAAGAAAATCGAAAGCGTACCCTTCATTGATACCTTCGACTTACGTTTCAAGAACTATGAGAAGCGCCCTGTGCCATCGAGCCAAGCGGTCATGTTCTGTCTAATGGACGTATCCGGTTCTATGGATCAAGCCACCAAAGACATTGCAAAACGCTTCTATGTGCTTTTGTATCTTTTCTTAACTCGCACGTATGAGAATGTTGAAGTGGTCTTCATTCGCCACCACACTCAAGCGAAAGAAGTCGACGAGCACGAGTTTTTCTATTCGCAAGAAACGGGGGGCACTATCGTATCGAGCGCGCTCAAGCTGATGAATGAGATCGTTCAAGATCGCTACCCTGTGGGTCAATGGAACATCTACGCGGCTCAGGCATCCGATGGCGATAACTGGGCAGACGACTCACCCCGTTGTCGTGACCTACTCGTCAATAAGTTACTGCCAAATTGTCAGTACTATTCATACATCGAGATCACTAGACGTTCCCATCAAACGCTGTGGCATGAGTATGAAAAGCTTTCCGAAGCCTTTCCAAACTTCGCCATGAAAAACATCCGCTCTGTGGAGGATATCTTCCCAGTCTTCCGTGAACTATTCCAAAAAGAAAATGCGTAAGGAGGCTAGCGATGAATACCGCAACGACAAACCTTTCGGGGGAAGCCTCGAAGAAACGCAGAGATAATATGCTGCCAGATGGTCCAGACTGGACATTTGAACTGCTGGAGCGTTACCACAAGGAAATCAAGCGTGTCGCGGAGCTTTATCGCCTCGACACCTACCCTAACCAAATCGAAGTCATCACCTCAGAGCAAATGATGGACGCATACTCAAGCATCGGTATGCCTATCAACTACAACCACTGGTCGTTTGGTAAAAAGTTCATCCAAACAGAGCAGAACTATAAGCACGGTCAAATGGGTCTAGCTTACGAGATCGTCATTAACTCAAACCCATGTATCGCTTACCTGATGGAAGAGAACACCATCACTATGCAGGCACTGGTTATTGCTCACGCATGCTATGGGCACAACTCATTCTTTAAAGGCAATTACCTGTTCCAAACTTGGACCGATGCCAGCTCTATCATCGATTATCTATTGTTTGCGAAGAACTACATTGCGGAATGTGAAGAGCGTTATGGTGTGCACGAAGTCGAGCAGCTTCTAGACTCTTGCCATGCACTTATGAACTTCGGCGTTGACCGTTATAAACGTCCTGAAAAGATTTCAATTAACGAGGAGAAAGCGCGTCAGGAAGAGCGTGAAGCTTACCTGCAATCGCAAGTGAACGAGTTATGGCGCACCGTTCCACAATCGAAAACCAAAGAAGAAGACATTAAAGTTCGTTTCCCTAGCGAGCCACAAGAGAACCTGCTCTACTTCTTTGAAAAACATGCTCCTCTGCTTGAACCATGGCAACGTGAGATTGTGCGTATCGTGCGTAAGGTAAGCCAATACTTCTATCCTCAAAAACAAACTCAGGTCATGAACGAAGGCTGGGCAACATTCTGGCACTACACCATTCTTAATCACCTTTATGATGAGGGTTTGGTGTCTGAGAAGTTCATTCTCGAATTTCTACACAGCCACACTAGTGTGGTTGCACAGCCACCATATAACAGCCCTTACTTTAGTGGTATCAACCCTTATGCGCTTGGTTTTGCGATGTTCCGCGATATCAAACGTATCTGTGAAGAACCAACAGACGAGGACAAAGAGTGGTTCCCTGAACTAGCAGGAACAGACTGGTTAGACGCGGTTCACTTTGCCATGCATAACTTCAAAGATGAAAGCTTTATTAGCCAATACTTATCACCGAAGCTCATGCGTGATTTCAAGTTGTTTGCCATCAATGACGATGATCGTAAAAACTTCATCGAAGTTGCCGCCATTCACGATGAGATCGGTTATCGACGCATTCGTGAAACGCTAGCTGCGCAATATAACTTGGCGAATTTAGAGCCAAATATTCAGGTGTTTAACGTAGATGTCCGCGGTGACCGCTCATTAACGCTGCAATATGTCCCCCATAACCGTATTCCTTTGGATAACAGTTATGAAGAAGTACTTAAGCATGTATATCGCTTGTGGGGCTTCGACGTGATTTTGGAAGAAGTCAAAGACACCGGACACAGAGAGATCCTCTCAACATGTCCGAAACGCAATCAGTACGACACCAATATCTAACCGATACAGCTTCCAATCTATCGTAGATACAAAAAGGCTCCTCAACGAGGAGCCTTTTCTAATTTTGAAATCAATACCAAGCTTATTGTGCTTGCTTAGCGACAATCGCACGTACTGCTTCTAAATCTTCTGGCGTATCCACACCAGTTGCTGGCGCTTCTTTTGCAACTTCCACATGAATCTTTTCGCCGTACCAAAGTACGCGAAGCTGCTCTAGACACTCGATTTGTTCAAGTGCACTTGGCTGCCAATTCACATAGGTATTGATAAAACCAGCACGGTAAGCGTAGATGCCGATGTGACGCATCAATGGGTTCGCGATCGTTTTGTCTTGTTTAGCAAAGTTGTCACGATCCCATGGAATCGTTGCTCGGCTAAAATACATGGCATAGCCACGCTCATCCGCGACCACTTTTACCGCATTCGGGTTGAAGACTTCCTCTTCCGATTCGATCTCCACCGCAAGCGTTGCCATGGGCGCATCGCAACCTGCTAAGTTATCAGCCACTTGGCGAATGATAGACGGCGGAATCAATGGTTCATCACCCTGAACATTCACCACAATGTGGTCTGCAGGAATCGCCATTTTCTCTACTACTTCGGCTAGTCGCTCAGTGCCAGATTCGTGGTTTGGCGAGGTCATACAAACCTTGCCACCAAACTGCTCTGCTGCCACTGACACTCGCTCATCGTCAGTTGCAATAATCACATCTTCTGCACCCGCTTGTAACGCTTGCTCGTAAACCCATTGGATCATAGGTTTACCACCAATATCTGCCAATGGCTTACCTGGTAAGCGGCTTGACGCATAGCGTGCAGGAATGACAACCGTAAAAGACATTAGCGTCCCTCGTCCATGCTCATGGTTCGAGCTTCTGGCTCAAGCAGAACAGGAATACCCTCTTTTATTGGGTAAGCAAGGCGATCTAATTTGCAGATCAACTCTTGATTATCTTTATCGTACGTCAGCTTACCTTTGCACACAGGGCAAGCTACAATCTCAAGCAGACGGTGATCCATAAGTCGCTTTAACCTCTTTTATTCGATTTAAAATTCGCTCTGCATCGTTTGATTCAAACTGAGCAGAAACAGGCAGATACCACCAATTATCTTGCGCATAGCTGTCACATTTGACGGCATCTTTTTCTGTCATAATCACATTCGCCCCTTGTTGAGCCAATGTGTGCAATTCTTGCTGGTCAAAGTCTTGATGATCGGCAAAGCCCTTCGTTACTTTAACGTCAGCGTTCATCGCATTAAGTGTATTAAAAAATCGTGGTGGATGTCCGATCCCAGCAAATGCAACGAGGTCTTGCAGTTCACTCACCTCGACTTGCTGTTTTGTCTTTAAATTAACGGCTTTCGATGGCGCTAAAGACATTGGCATTTCGTTTTGCTGAGCTTGACCACCGTTAGTGATAATAAAATCGACGTTAGAAAGACGCTCTACCCCTTCGCGAAGCGGGCCAAGCGGTATAAGGCTTTCATTACCAAAGCGACGATTACCATCAACAATAACAAACTCGATATCTCTCTCAAGCGCGTAATGTTGAAGCCCATCATCCGTAACAATGATATCAACGCCCACTTCTAGTAATGCTTTCACTGCATTAGCACGGACTGGATCCACTGCCACTGGTGCGCCAGTTCTGCGATAGATAAGCTTAGGTTCATCACCACAATGTTTAGCAGGCGTACTATCATCAAGCAATAACGGATATTGCGGCGCTTTTGCGCCATAGCCTCTAGACACCACTCCAGGCTTAAAACCAAGTTGCTGCAATTGCTCTACCAGCCACACCACAACTGGGGTTTTGCCGTTCCCACCAGCAGTAATGTTACCAACAACGACAACAGGCACAGGCGCTTTATACGCTTGTTTTTTTCCAGATTGGTATTGTTGTCGCTTAGACTTACTAATTGCACCGAATAACAGACTAAGTGGCCACAGTAGCGGCCACAGTAAGTACTTGAGAGGATGGTTTTCGAACCAGATTTTTTCAATCACAGCGCTTAAGCACCAAATTGGATTCGGTGAAGTTGGGCATAAGCGCCATCTTTCGCGATTAAATCGGCATGGCTACCACGCTCAACAATTGCACCTTCGTCCACAACCAAAATTTCATCTGCATTCTCAATCGTAGATAGGCGGTGGGCAATCACCAATACGGTTTTGTCTTTCTGTAGCTCATCCAGAGCAGATTGGATTGCACGTTCAGATTCGGTATCTAGAGCAGATGTTGCCTCATCAAGAATAAGAACTGGCGCATCACGTAATAAAGCTCGAGCAATTGCTACACGTTGACGCTGCCCACCAGAAAGGCTTGCACCGTTCTCACCTATCATCGCGTCGAGTCCACCATCCATCTTACTGATGAACTCCATCGCGTGAGCTAGGCTGGCTGCGCGTTCAATGTCTTCACGTGAATACTTATCTTCTGTTGCGTAAGCAATATTGTTCGCAATCGTATCGTTAAACAGATGCACGTTTTGCGAAACCAAAGCAAACTGCTCACGTAAGTTTTTCAGCTCATAGTCACGGATATCATGACCATCAAGTGAGATAGCACCGCCACTTACATCGTAGAAACGGTTAAACAAATTCGCAATGGTACTCTTACCTGAACCTGAGCGCCCCACTAAGGCAACTGTTTTGCCTCGTGGAATATCAAAGCTGACATTTTCCAATGCAGGCTTTTCAGAACCTTCATAGGTAAAGCTTACATCTTTCACTGCAACGTCGCCTTTTGCTCGCTCGACAGTGAATTTGCCTTCGTTCTTTTCTGTATCCAAATCCACAAGAGCGAACAAGGTTTGGCTCGCCGCCATACCACGTTGGAACTGTGACGTTACGTTTGTTAGTGCTTTCAATGGACGCATCAAACCAAACATCGCAGAGAATACAACAGTAAATGTACCCGGCGTTAACTGGTCTTTAATTGAGTCAATACTTGCAAGATAAAGCACCACAACAATAGCAATAGACGCAATCATCTGGATGATTGGGTTTGCCGCTGCTTGAGCTGTCACCAACTTCATGCTTTGTTGGCGCATTTGGTTACTTACTTTCTCGAAGCGTTTACCTTCGATATCTTGGCCGCCATAACTCAGTACTACTTTGTGACCTTTCAGCATTTGCTCTGCAGAGGCAGTCACATTGCCCATCATCGTCTGCATGTTTCTCGAGATCTTTCTGAATCGCTTAGAAACAACGCTAATACCAAAAGCAACAACAGGTGCAACAGCAAACAAAACCAAAGACAATTGCCAGCTGTTATAGAACATCAGAACCAACAAACCAATGATGCTTGCGCCTTCACGCACAATGCTAACTAGCGCAGAACTAGTCGCCGCTGAAACTTGTTCAGAGTCATAAGTAATTCGAGAAAGTAGATTGCCTGTTTTTTCTTTATCGAAGTAAGAAACAGGCATATGCATAAAGTGATTAAACACCATGCGACGGATTTGCATTACCACATTACCGGATACCCAGCTCAGACAATAAGTAGAGACAAACCCGCTCACACCACGAATAAACATCATGGCGAAAACGATAAGTGGAAGTGTACGTAGAAAATCAGATTCCGCACTACCAAAACCTTCATCTAGAAGCGGTTTTAGCAAGGAGATCATGTAGGTATCAGAGATAGCATTAACAACTAATGCTACAACAGCAACGATTAGACCTGACTTATAAAGGCGAATAAATTGCCATAGACGCTTAAACGTCTGCCAAGTCGTTTCATCAGTATTTATCGACATAGAAGTGCTTTGTTTTCTTACATTAAGACTCTTATTCTACTCCGTTACGCAGCATCTGCCTATACCAAGGGTCAAATGTCTCACTTCGTTTCGTTTCAAAATACCAATTCTCTTGCTCAATAAGGACGCTTATTTGACCGCCATTCCCCGTATCCAGCCATTTCGCATTGGCGTTCTCGTACGCTAGAACCACGTTATTTGCAGGCATTCCCCACTGATTCCCTTTTGCCAGAGATGCGATCGCCAGTTTTGGGGCAATCGCTTCAACAAACTTGGGGTTAGAAGAGCTCTTACTTCCGTGATGCGGGACAATCACAACATCACTTTTTAACTGATCGGGGTTTCTCACCAAGATCCATTCACTAACGGCTTCAATATCGCCCGTTAATAGCAACTTAAAATCCGTTTTGGTATCGACGACACGAATCACGCATGAATGTGGGTTATATGCACGTTTAACCAACTTCGGAGGCCAAAGAACTTCAAATTCTAGCGCTTGCCATTTCCATCGCTCCCCTGCAATACAAGGTTGGTAGTTAGCGTAGTTTTGGCTACTAAGCTTACGAACTGGGGCGAAGTGCCTTTCGATATATGCACGTCCTCCAGCATGATCTGAGTCGGCGTGACTGACGACAAACATGTCGATAGAACCGAACCCTCTGCGATACAAGATAGGAGCAATAACTTGTTCAGCAATACTTCCATAAGCCCATGTTTTACCCGTGTCATATAAAAGCACTTCACCGTCTTTTTCTAGGAGCACTGCAAGTCCATGCCCAACATCTAACACATCAATACGCCAACCATCGGATTTTCGTTCATACCACAACGCCAGACTTGTGATGACCAAGAACAAAACGCCTGAGGTTTCTCGATTTAAAAATCGCATCGAAAGCACACAAACGCCCAATGCCAGCACCCACAACGTTGCCTGTGAGCTAAGAGATTGCCAACTCCCCAAAGCAAATGGCAAAGACCAAGTAAGGGGTACAAGCATCCAATCTAACCACTGCCACAGCATGTTCGCCAAGTGCACTGAAAACGGGGTAATGATAAGTGCAACAAACATCAGTGGAACGACAACAAAACCGAACCAAGGGATAAAAATGAGGTTATATAAAATAGAGGAGAGGCTCGTCCCGGCAAAAAACAACCCACTAATCGGAATGATCAACACAGTGAGTACTAACTGAATTTTGAATAAGGTACCCAGTTTCCTAATCCAATTGCCACGGCTATGTTGTACACAATTCACTGCAAATAAAACGGCGATAACAGAGAGATAAGACAGCCAAAAGCTCATAGTGAGTGCAGAAAACGGCTCGATGCACAACTGTATTGCTACAGCAAGGAGCAGCACGCGCCAAGCGCTCCAATAAATCAAAGCAGACTTTAATAACAAGTAAATCAAACATACTGAAAAAGCTCGAGTCGTAGGCAAAGAGAAGTCTGCTAACCATGAATACAAAAAAGCAGTAGTAAGCCCAAACAAGGAAGGTAAAAAGACAAATTTTGGCAAAGCGTACCTAACAACAACCCCAAAGCTCATACCAAAAGCAAACGCCATTCCTATATGTAAACCCGAAATCGAGACCAAATGCAGTAAGCCACTATCACGTAGGAGTTGCCAGTCATATCGAGACAGAAGCGTACGGTCACTAAACGCCAAAGCACGAATAAGAGCGAAGTGTTCAAGCTGAACAATGTGCTTATGAACGACGGCGATAATTTGCGTTCTTAATGATGATCGCTCACGAATAAGCCACGCTGAATCCTTTGAAACGGTCGCCCTTGCCACAATGCCCTTTCCTACTGCCTGCTTTTCGGCGTCATGACCTGCTTCGTTTAAGAGCCCAAAGATGGGTTTAACTGTCACTTCGGTAGTGAACTCACTGTTAACTGCGAGTGGGAAAGGCGTTATCAACCGGATTTTCGGTTTAAAAAAAGGTAACAAGTTTTGAGAATTCACCTGATGGACACGCGCAATTCCTTCATATCCGTGACTTATTTGCGTAAAAGGGCTGTCAACTTTGCCATTTATGGTAATATTCACCCCTGCTTGAAACAGGGCTTGTCTTTGATGCTCCATAACATTGCCGTGGATAATGACAACCATAAAGCCCGAAATTACGCCTATGCTCAATAAGCCACGTCGTAATTTTATTATTGAGCCAGTGGCAATTATTCCCAGCAGCAACCAACGCCAATCTGGTATCGTCGGCCACCATGCAGACGAAATAACGCTCGCTACAAATAAAGCCAAGGTCAAACTTTTTTCTAAGAGAGTCATGTCGTCCTATGCCTAGAAAGCTGATAAAACGCTTCATGCCAGATCATGAAATGATCAAACGCCAAAAAGCACTGAAGGTCTTCGGCAACGTTTTATATAACCCAAACTTGTGGTGTTTAAATCGTCGCTCTGCGTCTGGTGCTTTTGCTGTTGGTCTGTTTATGGCGTTTGTCCCGCTTCCGAGTCAGATGATCATGGCGGCAGGTCTTGCCATCATGCTTGGTGTTAACTTGCCTCTATCAGTCGCACTTGTTTGGATCAGTAACCCAATTACCATGCCAGTGCTGTTCTACTTTGCTTACAAGCTTGGCGCCTTGGTCATGCATGTACCACCACAACCATTCCACTTTGAATTGTCGTGGGAATTCATCATGCAGCAAATGAACACCATAGGACCTCCGTTCTTACTTGGCTGCGCGATCTGTGGCGTAGTGTCAGCAATCATTGGTTATTTCGGTATTCGTGGTCTTTGGCGTTATTCAGTCGTGAGAAGCTGGCAAAAGCGTAAAGTACGATAAGCGCTTATTCACCAGTTGGCAGGTTATGGCGCGTTGAATGGAAAACAGTTAACGTTAGAAATGAAAGGTGATGTAACTCAAGTATGAAACGCATCGAGCCAATTAGAGATAGCAACGATATAGATAAAAAGGACCGATAATAATCGGTCCTTTTTTTGTTGTCTGTTATTTGCGAACTGTTCGCTGAGCTTTGTAGATTACTTGGAACTCAATACCGCCGCTGGATTAAGTTTCGCTGCACGGGAGGCTGGGTACCATGTTGCCAACAAACTCAAGATAATCGCCGTAATGGAAACCAAAGCAACATCTGGCCAATGCAATTGCGATGGTAAGAAGTCGACAAAGTAGATATCCCCCGAAAGAAATTGGTGACCAATTAAGGCTTCCAACCCCTTAATAATCGGTGTGAGGTTGAGAGCAACAAGAACGCCAACGACACTACCCGCAAGACTACCAAATACGCCCGAGAATACGCCTTGCCAAACGAAGATACGCTTAATCAAACTGTCTTTTGCACCCATAGTACGAAGAATCGCAATCTCAGCCGCGCGATCTTTAACCGCCATCATCAATGTCGAGACAATATTGAAACACGCGACACCAATCACTAGCACCATTACCAGGTACATAATGGTACGAACAAGTTGGATATCACGGTACAAAAAGCCAAATTGTTGTTGCCAGCTTTTTAGGTAAACATAAACATCAATTCGGCTACCGACTTCACGTACAATTGATGGTGCATTCAACACATCATCCGTCTTCAGCGAAATACCTGTAACGCCATCACCTAAGCGGGCATAGGCTTGAGCATCCTTGAGTGGTACTAGCGCTAATGAATGATCGATTTGACCGTTAAGCGTTAAAAAACCAGCGACTTTGACTCGGACTCGCTTTGGGGCTTGTACCTTATTCGTACTGCCTGATTGCGGGATCATTAAAGTAATATAGTCACCAACATCGACCTTTAACTCATTGGCGACACCACGCCCAAGAATCACTTGCTGTTGACCTGAGTAAAAATTTTGCCACGCCTGTGGGTCAATAAAGTCAGACATACTAGAAACAGCTTGCTCAAAAGCTGGATCCACACCGCGAACTTCTATTGCTTTTAGCTTACTGCCCTTCTCTGCTAACCCTGTAAACCGAACATAAGGTGCGGCAGCAACCACATGCTCATGACTTAGGGCTTGCTTCATGGTTTTGGTATAGTTGTGCAGTGGACCATTCACCCCCTCTAACTCACCATGTGGAATCACAGAAAGCACACGAGACTGTAACTCTCGTTCAAAGCCATTCATCGCAGATAAGCCAATGATGATGACTGCTACGCCAACCGCAATACCTATGGTGGAGGAAAGAGAAATGAACGATACCATCTTGTTACGCTTTTTAGCGCGACTGAAACGTCCACCAATCATCAATGCTAAAGATGAAAACAAAATTAGCCCTCCACGGTTGCTGTGTCTGTGGTAAAACGATCCACCAGCAAACCATCTTGCATATGCATTTGGCGATCCATTTTCGCGGCCAGCTCGTTATCATGAGTGACAACTAAGAAAGCAATATTCGACTCCTGATTTAACTCACGCATTAAGTCGTAAATCGCTAGCGCCGTATTGTGATCTAAGTTACCAGTCGGCTCATCTGCTAAAACCAAGTCAGGCTTATTGACCAAAGCTCGTGCGATAGCCACACGTTGGCGCTCACCACCAGAAAGTTCTGACGGACGATGGTCCATTCGATGTCCCAACCCCACCTTCTCCAGAAGGGCTTTTGCTTCCGCTTTCGCATCTGCAACTTTCGCCCCACCAATCAACAGTGGCATTGCAACATTTTCAACCGCTGTGAAATCAGCCAGCAGATGATGGAATTGATACACAAAGCCAAGATGCTTATTGCGCAATGCAGCTTGTTTGTTGGAGCTCAAAGCAGACAGGTTCTGTCCCAGAAAATCCACTTCTCCTTGAGATGCATCGTCTAATGCTCCAAGGATGTGGAGCAACGTACTCTTACCCGAGCCTGATGAACCGACAATAGACACTAACTCGCCTTTATCAATATCAAAACTTACACCTTTGAGCACTTCAGTATCTAACGAACCCTCTCGGTAGACTTTACGAATATCACGACATTCTAATAGCTTATTCATAGCGAAGTGCCTCAGCAGGTTTAACAGAAGATGCTCGGAAAGACGGGTAAACAGTTGCAGCTAGACTCAGAGCAATCGCCAGCACTACCACTAGTAAAATTTGGAATGAATCAATCACAATAGGTAAGTGACCACCGAAGCTAAATAGTGCCACTCCCGCCGCTTCAAGAATTGCATTGAGGTTAAGTGATAAAGCAACGCCCATTGCACCACCAACAATGGCACCAATCACACCACTGCTTGCGCCTTGAACCATGAAAATCGCCATCACTTGAGATTGAGTCATACCTTGTGTTTTAAGAATCGCGACTTCAGATTGCTTCTCCATCACCACCATGATCAAAGCGGAAATAATGTTAAACGCAGCAACACCAACGATCAGCCCAAGCATCAAGCCCATCATATTCTTTTCCATTTTGACGGCTTGGAAAAGCTCACCACGTTGTTCTCGCCAATCACTCCATTGCCAACCATCAGGCATTGGCTGATCAGCAAAATCAGTCACCATAAAAGGGTCTGAGAAGAACACACGCCAGCCAGAGACTGTATCTTTCGGTAAACGCATCAGCTTTGCCGCATCAGTCATATTAACAATCATAAGCTGACCATCGACATCTGAGCCCGTATTGAAGATGCCAGCTACCGTGAAATTACGTTGGCTCGGAATTCGACCCAGTGGGGTAAATTGGGTGGCATTGGTGACCATCAAACGGACTTTATCGCCCATCGACACTTTCAATGAGCGCGCCAAGCTGTGACCAAGGAATACTTTGTACTCACCTGCTTGAAGAGAAGATAAACGTCCTGCGATAAGGTGGTTAGAAATCGGGTCGCCAAGTTTGGGCTCTATACCAATTAAATAACCAGCTGTCAGTTGTGCAGAGCTTTGAATAACAGCCTCACCACGAACAATAGGTTCTGGTTTTGCTATGGTCGACATATCTTGAATGAACTTAGGAGCAGCTTCACTGAGAGGCGTTTTACTATCGTGTTGCGAAATCACAGCATGAGGAAGCACTCCTAAAATGCGCTCTTTCAACTGGGCTTCAAAACCGTTCATTACGGAAAGCACCGTCACTAACGCCATCACGCCAATTGTGATACCGGCTGTCGACATATAAGAAACAAATCGGCTAAATCGGTCTCCGGAGCGTCCCCGAAGGTACCGCAAGCCAATAAACAAAGAAATAGGATGATACATATAGGACAAACCAACTGGTTATCTAGTTATGAAGCCATTACTTAGCTAGTTAATACGGGTTATCTTACCTTACTCTTACAATGAAGAAGACAAGATAATCGCTAAATTTGTCAACGACATGCAATAAGTCCCCATTTACAGCAAAAAGTTCAGCCAGAGAAACGGGGAAACTTGATAACTTAACCTGATTAGCGATAATCAACCCCCTATCCTACTCATTCCTAAATGAAATGAGAGCGCTCGATGGCAGAAAAGGACCGAATTATGACAGAGCAAGAATATTTTACCGTACACCACAATCTGACTATCAACGTCGAAACGCTAGGGACGGACTTTGCTCTGCCAGATGAAGAGACTTTCCAATCCGAAATTCCAGCGCCTTTTATTGTCGCAAGTGAATTTAGCCATTTAGATATGTTAGCTGATAACGCGAGATTGGAGCTGCAAAACAAAGAGTTAAAACACGTCATCCATTTGCTGGATACTCAAAACTCTAAACTCAACTTACTGCTCAGCTTTATGCTCTCGCAACAAGATGACATTGCACTCCGTTTCCAGACTACGCAATTCGGCGCAAGCCAACTGAGCTACCGTAGCGATTCTGCCGTAGAAAAAGACCAACTGGTTCGTGTGAAGCTCTTCTTAGATCATCCTGCTGCAGCAATTTACTGCTACGCTCAGGTAGTAGAGTGCGAATCTGCCGAGCAAGGCTATGTAGTCACACTAAAGTACAAATTACTTCGAGAAGCTGACCAAGATTTATTGATTAAAGCCGCACTATACCAACAGCAAAAACTACTCCGTCAGCGCTCATTAGAGCGAGATAACAAATAATTACCATGACAAAAGCAACGATTCTGTCCGTCACCAATCCGTCTGAGCGTGGCGATAAAAAACAGCTTGGCAACTTACCGGGAGCGGCATTGCCGATGGCGATTGCCGAGCTAGCAAAACAACACTCTAGCCACTCTCTGCTAGTGGTACCAGACCCGCAAATCGCGCTCAAACTGCAAGCAGAAATTGAGCAATTTACCGACCAACCTGTAAGCCTATTCCCTGATTGGGAGACGCTGCCATACGACAACTTTTCTCCACACCAAGAGATCATCTCAGATCGTATTGCACGCTTATATCAATTGCCAAACCAAAATCGTGGTGTGACCATTGTGCCAGTGAGCACAGTATTACAACGCCAGTCCCCGCGTGATTTCTTACTGCAACACACCTTGATGGTGAAAACGGGCGACCAATTCTCGCTGGAAAAACTGCGTGTGCAACTGGAGAACTCTGGCTACCGTCACGTTGATCAAGTTTTTGGTCCAGGTGAATATGCAAGCCGAGGTTCGATCCTAGATTTGTTCCCAATGGGCAGTTCAGATCCATATCGCATTGATTTCTTTGATGACGAGATCGACACCATTCGCACATTTGATCCAGAAAACCAACGTTCGATCGAAGACATTCAGCAAATCCAGCTTCTGCCTGCGCATGAATTTCCGACGACGAAAGCGGCTATTGAAGATTTCCGTACTCGTTGGCGCTCTCAGTTTGAAGCTCGCCGCGAGCCTGAGTCAATTTACATGCAAGTCACCAAAGGCACTTGGCCGGCGGGCATCGAATATTGGCAGCCATTGTTTTTCGATCATACAGAAACGCTTTTCGATTATTTACCCGATGACTCTCAACTGATCACCTACGGCGATATTGAAGCCGCAGTCGATACCTTCTTGAATGACGTTGACTACCGCTACGATCAAAAGAAAATCGATCCACTGCGTCCGTTGTTAGCACCACATGAATTGTGGCTGAAGAAAGATGAGCTATTCACTCACTTCAAACAACTACCGCAAGCTCAGCTGAGCCTAGAGAAAATCGTTAAACGTGCAGGTCGCCAGAATCTCGCCGTTCAATCTCTAGCCGAGCTTGGTGTTCAACAGCAGAACAAAGAGCCGTTAGCGCGTTTACGCCAATTCAGTGAACAGTTTGCGGGTAAAATCGTTTTCTCTGTCGAGTCAGAAGGTCGCCGTGAAGCATTAACAGAGCTACTGCAAGGCATTAAAGTGCGCCCAGTAGTCCATGGTTCACTATATCAAGCGCTGGATTCTGACGATCGTTTCAGCCTAATTCTAGGTGCTGCGGAACATGGTTTTATTCATGAAGAGCTAAATTTCGCGCTGATCTGCGAAAGCGATCTGCTTGGCGATCGCGTTATCCAACGTCGCCGTAAAGACAAAAAAGCGGTCAACAGTGACACCGTCATACGCCACCTAGCTGAACTTAAGCCGGGTCAACCTGTTGTGCACATCGATCACGGTATCGGCCGCTACATAGGCCTACAAACTCTTGAAGCTGGCGGTATGAAAACGGAATACGTAACACTTGAGTATCAAAATGATGCCAAGCTTTACGTACCCGTATCTTCACTGAACTTGATTAGCCGCTATTCAGGCGGAGCTGAAGAAAGTGCACCGCTGCATAAACTAGGCGGTGAAGCATGGGCAAAAGCTCGCCGTAAAGCTGCAGAGAAAGTTCGTGACGTTGCAGCAGAACTTCTGGATGTTTATGCCAAGCGAGAGCTAAAACCGGGCTATAAATTTGAGCTCGACCGCGGTCAATACGCAACTTTCAAAGCAACTTTCCCGTTTGAGGAGACCGACGATCAGTCAATGGCAATTAATGCGGTCTTGTCTGACATGTGCCAAGCAAAAGCCATGGACCGCCTAGTTTGTGGTGACGTTGGTTTTGGTAAAACAGAAGTCGCAATGCGCGCTGCATTTGTTGCCACAGACAACAGTAAGCAAGTGGCAGTCTTAGTACCAACCACTCTGCTTGCACAGCAACACTTTGAAAACTTCCGCGACCGCTTTGCTAACTTGCCAATTCGCGTAGAAGTCCTGTCGCGCTTTAAATCGGCAAAAGAGCAAAAAGTGATTCTCCAAGATGTCGCTGATGGCAAAGTTGATATTGTCGTTGGTACTCACAAGTTGCTATCAAGCGATATTAAGTTCAAAGATCTTGGCTTGTTGATTGTTGATGAAGAACACCGATTTGGTGTGCGTCAAAAAGAAAAAGTGAAAGCAATGCGTGCCGATGTCGACATCTTAACGCTTACCGCAACACCAATTCCGCGCACATTAAACATGGCAATGAGTGGCATGCGCGATTTGTCGATCATCGCAACACCACCAGCACGCCGCTTGGCGATTAAGACCTTCGTACGTCAACGCGAAGACTCCGTGGTACGCGAAGCAGTACTCCGTGAAATCATGCGTGGTGGTCAGGTTTACTTCCTACATAACCAAGTCGAAACGATTGAAAAAACCGCCGAAGATTTGCAAAAGCTGATTCCGGAAGCGCGAGTTACCGTTGCACATGGTCAGATGCGTGAACGCGAGCTCGAGCGCATCATGAATGATTTCTATCATCAGCGCTTCAACTTACTCGTATGTACTACGATCATAGAAACAGGTATTGACGTACCAACCGCCAACACCATCATCATGGACCGAGCAGATAACCTAGGTCTCGCGCAGTTGCACCAGCTTCGTGGTCGTGTTGGTCGTTCACACCACCAAGCGTACGCTTACCTGTTGACGCCACATCCAAAAGCAATAACGAAAGATGCAATTAAGCGTCTTGATGCAATTGCGTCACTGGAAGACCTTGGTGCTGGCTTCACTCTTGCTACCCACGATCTTGAAATCCGCGGGGCTGGTGAGTTACTGGGTGACGAACAAAGTGGTCAAATTCAATCGGTTGGTTTTACACTATATATGGAAATGCTTGAACAAGCTGTTGAAGCCTTAAAAGAAGGCAAAGAACCTTCACTGGATGATCTACTTCGAGAACAAACTGAAATCGAAATGCGCATTCCAGCTCTTTTGCCGGATGACTACATACCAGACGTCAACACTCGCCTATCTATGTACAAACGAATCGCGAGCGTGACAGATAAAGAAGGGCTATCAGAATTAAAAGTGGAACTGATTGATCGTTTCGGCTTGCTACCTGATGCAACGAAGAACTTACTGTCTGTCTCTGAGCTAAAAATTGCTGCTGCATGTCTCAAAGCTAAGAAAATTGAAGCTCATGACAAAGGTGGTTTCATCGAGTTTTACCCTGATGCTGACATAAACCCAGCATATTTAGTTAAACTCCTGCAATCACAGCCGCAAAAATTTGCAATGGAAGGTCCAACTAAGTTCAAGTTTAGCGTACCATTGACGGACCGACGTAAACGCATTCAGTTTGTTCAAGACTTACTGAATGATTTTAAACAGAATTTATTACCAACGAGCTAATAGTCGAATGAGAATACTGATCCCATTATTACTTCTTTGTGTCTCAATGCCATCATGGGCTGCGCGTCAATTTGATATTGAAGTAATTATTTTCAAGCGAGCAGTCGACGCTGAAAGTACCAGTGAATCATGGCCAAACAAACTGCCAACTATCGAAATGAGTAACGTCGGCAGCTTACAAAGCGATTCTTACCGTCAATCAAAAGGTGTCACCCTGCTTCCTCGTTCTTCTTACAGATTGAACGCTCAAGAAGCAGCACTTAACAACCATGCAGGCTTTAAAGTATTGAAGCACGTAGCGTGGCGTCAAGGTGACCGTGGTAAAGCAAGTGCACCAGTTTTCCGCATTGTTGGCGGGCGTGATTTTTCAGGATCATATAATCCGGATGGCAGCTCAATCACTGGCAATGCACATTCCTTAGCGACCAATGGCTATAGCGAAGAAAGCGTTAAAGGTCCGCTTTATGAGTTGGATGGCAAATTACAAATCTACGTTCAGCACTATTTGTTTGCCGAGACAACGATGGACTTACGTGAACCGAGTGTTCGGGAGGTTCACATTGAATCGCAACCTTCAGAACAATTGTCTGAAGAATTTGGCGAAGTCGATGGTAACGTGCAAGTCGGTAACTTAGCAGAAGTCTCTCCGACTGTGACTGAAGAGACATTCTTGAAGAGCTTCCGAATGGATCAGAAGCGTCGTATGCGCAGTGGCGAAACCCACTACTTAGATAACCCATTAATGGGGATGATCATTCAAGTTCGTCGAGTACAATAAAACACAGTACCAACAACAAAGCGCAGCACTTGCTGCGCTTTGTTTTATTTGAAATCTAACATGGAAGTTGTATGAGTCCAGATTTTGAAATCATAACCCCTCGTTTGGCTCTCAGATTAATCCCATCTGAGGAAGCCCATATTCTACAACGCATACTGGCAGAATCCCCTTCCCTACACCAATGGTTAGATTGGTGTGATGAAAATGTCTCACTAAGAGATGCGCAAGATTTCTTGCTCGCTACGCGACTGAACTGGGTAAAAACAGAAGCGTTTGGTTTTGGCATTTATGAACGAAGTAGCGATAACCTTGTTGGTATGGCTGCTGTCAATGAGCTTTATCATACCTTCAATATGGCAAGCATTGGCTATTGGGTTGCGGACCGTTATCAACGCAAAGGTTACGCTCAAGAGGCAATCCGCGCGCTTGCCGAGTTCTGCTTCGCTAAACTCAATTTGACTCGCGTAGAAATCGTCTGTGATTTAGATAACACAGCCAGTCAGGCTTTAATTGAGTCTGTTGGTGCACAGAAAGAAGCGATTGCCAGAAACCGATTTATCTTTCATGGGAAGCCAAAAGATGGGGTCGTTTATTCACTGTTACCCAATGACTTGGAATGAAAAAAGCCACCGACATGCGGTGGCTTTTCTTCTATTTGTTATTTGATTCTCTCGCCAAATCTTCAACAAAGAACCAAAAATTCAAATTAGTGCAGTTTCAAGTTTGGACGCAATACGCGGTTGATACGACCAACCAGCATCATCAAACCCGTTTTAATCACACCGTGTAGCGCCATTTGGTGCATACGGTACAGTGAAATGTAAACTACGCGTGCGATGCGACCTTCAACCATCATAGAGCCTTTGGTTAAGTTACCCATCAAGCTACCAACGGTTGAGAAGCGGCTTAGAGACACTAGAGAGCCGTGGTCTTTGTATTCGTATGCTTTAAGCTCGCGACCATTAAGCTTAGCCACAATGTTAGTGAACGCTTGACTTGCCATTTGGTGCGCAGCCTGAGCTCGTGGCGGCACAAATGAGCCATCTGGCTGGGTACATTGAGCCAAGTCGCCGATAACGAAGATGTCGTCATCACGAGTGGTTTGCAACGTGTTTTTCACGACTAATTGGTTAATACGGTTCGTTTCTAGACCGGCAATATCTTTGATGAAATCAGGCGCTTTGATACCCGCAGCCCATACCATGATTTGTGCAGGGATTTTCTCACCATCTTTGGTAGTCAAACCGTCTTTGTCCGCTTGTGTCACCATGGTCGCAGTACGCACGTTTACACCTAGCTTAACCAACTCTTGATGCGCTGCAGAAGAGATACGTGGTGGAAGCGCAGGCAGAATGCGCTCACCTGCTTCAACTAGGTTTACATTTAGTTTGCTAGAGTCAAGATCGCCGAAGCCATACGTACGTAATTCTTTTACTGCGTTGTGAAGCTCTGCCGATAATTCAACACCAGTTGCACCCGCACCAACGATCGCGATATCTACCGTACCGTTACCGTTTTTTGCATGCAGTTTTAAGAATTCATTATTCATTTCACTACGGAAACGGTGCGCCTGTTCAGGGCTGTCGAGGAAGATACAGTTTTCACGAACCCCAGGCGTATTGAAGTCGTTTGACGTAGAGCCAATTGCCATAACCAGAATATCGTATTCCAGTTCACGGCTTGGCATCAGAAGTTCACCATGTTCGTCTTTTAGTTCACTTAGAATGATCACTTTACGTTCACGGTCAATGTCTTGAAGGCTACCCATTTGGAAATCGAAGCAATGGTTTTTGGCATGAGCACGGTAGCTCAATGCATCCACACCTTCGTCTAATGAGCCTGTTGCCACTTCGTGCAACAGTGGTTTCCACAAGTGGCTCGCTTTACGGTCTACCAGTGTAATTTGCGCACGGTTCTTACGACCCAGAGTGCGGCCCAGTTTGGTAGCCAACTCAAGGCCACCAGCACCGCCGCCTACAACGATAATGCGTGTCACAATGTTATCCTCTACAAAAATGAATATATGGGTTCAGCTCGACGTAGACTCACAGTTACGCTGCGGTCATACATCCAACCGATGAATTCTTTGGTCTCTAGAGGTGAGCTCACTTTTTGGATAAATCCCGATGCCATCATGTTATTGCCTACTCTTGTTTTCGGCTTATGGTCCATCGGATTATTCGCCTGAAACACACGATCTCAGACAAAAAATGGGCAAGTTTCTTACTCGCTCTCAATTTTTTTTGATATTTATCAAATTATTTTTACCAAGTTCATTATATAGAGCAATCCTTTGATGGCAACAAAAATCCTTACTCTGGATACGGATTGACTACTTTTCATCTGCTTGACGGTAACGTTTTCGTGCCACAAAAGGTTAAATCGATAAATCAAGCCGATAAATCGATACAAAATGTAAAATTTGGCAGAATCAGTGCGATAGAGTCAAAACCAATAGATACAAAAACAGCACTTCTTGAAGTGCTGTTTAAAGGTAGTTAAATTTTTATCTATTGGGCAATTTATGCGTTCTTAAATGCCTTCATCGCTTGCAGATGATGAGAGATTTTCTTGAACTTGTGCGTTTGGTTCTCATCCCAAATAATCTGATAATGCTTGTCCAACTCTGCCGCAGTTTTCGAATTGTCATGTATTTCATCTTCTTTGGATAAAATCACTAAACAACGATCTTGGTTTTTGGTTCGGAATTGCTCGACACATTTGGTCGCGATATCTTCATATTCTTCGGGACGATCAATGCGACCTGCCATCGTTTTCTCTGGATGCAGGTTTGGGTTGAACATCACCTGCTTAATGCCGCAAAGAAAACCGATACGCTCTGACCAATATGCGCCAAGTCCAACACCACAGATAAGTGGGGCTGGGTCATTCGCTTGGTCGATGACCTTAGACACTTCCTTCAACAAGTGCTGCATATCGTGCTTAGGATGAAGTGTGCTGTAATTGATGAAACGAACGTCATCATCGATGAATTGCAATTGAAGAACTTTTTCGTGGTTACCTGGGCTTGTACTATCAAAGCCGTGCAAGTAAATAATCATGTGTACCTCTCCCTGTGACTTGCTGGTACTTCACTTTAAACTACCACTATTTCCTTATGGTTAAAGAGGAAAAAGTCATGAGTTATCAAAACAGTGATCTTCCATACATAATAAGTCTTTAAACTCATTCGCACTGTCTAAGTATTGTTCATCATCCCACAATTTGTAGGCGATCAAATACCATAACATCGCCATCATAATGGTCCTTGGCATCCACGCACGTACGCCTTCCAGCCACAGAGACACATCATCAATTTGACGAATCTGGCAATACTGAGCAACACCCTGCTCAATTGGCACATCGGCAAGCTGCAAAATCAAAGTGAGGTCTAATCTTGGATCAGATAAAGCGGCGTATTCCCAGTCTATGACCTTCACCCCCTCTTCACCACGAACCAAGTTATAACAACCAAGATCGAAGTGGCACAGTGCAACGGGAACTTGTTCAACACTCGGTTCCGACCGCCATTTTCGATACAAGGTTTCAAACTCTGTACCAATGTACTTACCACCTAGCTCTAACCAGTAGTGATCAATTCGTGACAAGTAAGAGAAAGGAACCAAAGGAATCGCCGTCGACGGATATTCATGAATAGCAGCAGCGATTGGCAATAATTCATCAATATCGATACCAGGCTTAGTCAATGTCTCACCCGGAACCCACTCCACTAGCAAACCTTGCTCATGAACAAAGACAGGTTTAGGTCCGAGGTTAAGCGGGGCGATTGCATTGAGCACTTGATATTCGTTATGGCGAGATATAGCAAAGGTCTTGCATACGTTACTGGTTGGTCGCCAGACATACGCAAGACCCTCTGAAGATTCCAACCGCCAACAACGATTGGTAAGTCCACCAGTGACGGTTTGAACCTTCACTGGTGGTGAAGTAAAGAAGCCATCAAGAGTATTTAAACTCGGATCTAACTGTTTCGCTTGTTGCCAAGAAAACCACGCCATGAATGACTTCTCCACTCAAGGTCATATGACCAAAAAGAATCAATTAAAGACCAAATAGGCTCTTAGATTGCTCTTTACGGATTTCTGTTTCATCCGCCCATTCAATCAGACCTGTTTCTAGATCCATTAGACGCATCGTCATTTTGTAGTAAACGTCTTTGTCACTGCCTGCATTTTTCACGATGCTAGAAAGGTTGCCGTAAAGCATGTATTGCGCACCGACCATTTTACCGAATTGGATAGCTGTGCTTTGGTTCACTAGCTCGTCAGTGTTTTGGAAGTTAAGTTGCTCACGAACAGATTCCACACGATCCATGTCTACAAAACGGAACTTACCAGAGTTCAGCATCTTAGTAGAGATAGTGTCAGTAATAGATTCAGTATCGATGTGCTCACTTGTTTTGTTCTTGATGCGCTCAACAAACACGATAGGACGTTGGTCACGAGTAATTGCTGCCACTGAACCTGACATCATCATGCTGTCGACCATTTCGCCAGCAATTTTTTGTAGATCCGTCGAGCCGAAATCAATCGTTGTTGTTTCTGTCGCTTGCGCATCACCGTAAGAGACCTTGTTTGAACAACCACCCAGAATGACGGCAAGACCTAAAAGAGCAATAATACTTTTTTTCATGAGAGTTCCTTAGTTTGTGTTTCATACCAAGGTGCCTCCACCTTGGCAAAGCAGCATAGCCGCCGAAATTGTGTTACTCGAGTTGAGTTAGTTATCATCTGCTTCGCGAATTTGTACGCGAAATTGTGTTCCGTTTGGGTTCACCGTCACTTCAGACAGAGTCACCTGTTCGAATCCACGCACAATCATTTTGCGCCACGGACCAGGTTTGGTGTTCACTTCCAGACCTGTATTGTCATACCAATAAAAGCGATAAAGAATGTGCTGGTCACCTTTGTAGTTACTGCTTAACTGCACGACACCTCGTGGGCGATCATCCACGTAAGTCGTTGTGATGTTGTCAACTAACAAACGGCTACCCAAAACATTGTCATTAAAAAACACCTTTTGAGTTTGACCATCAATTCGGATACCTGCGGTGTTGTCAGCACACCCGGCTAAACCAATGATCACCGCTAAGCCTATAAGCCATGCTCTCATTACAACCTCCCTAGTTGTTTATGCCACACTGTTGAGTGCGATCCCTGACGGGACACCCAAACCAACGTGGTTTGTTGTGCTGGCACGTCAAATTGATACACCTGATCACCTAAGTTAAGACTCTGCTTGCCCGGCTTCACCACTTTCGAAGCCGTTTTCACCGTCCCCGGGAGCGTCTGCCAACTTCTGGTATCAGGTTGTTCAGTTAATGTATTCCAAACATTGAAAAGAATGTTGCCGACGTCATCGCCTTTCTTCGCTGCTTCTTTTCGAATTCGGTCTTTTGCCCAAACACGAATTGCCTGACGAATAACAATCGTCGTTAAACGTTCGTTCAAATCGTTTTGAGCCATCGAGTTAACATCAACTAAAGTGCTCGATGGTAATTTGCTACCATTCAATGCCACATCGCCGAAACGCTGCGTTCCACTTTTTGGGTAATAAGGTAATGCGAGCGAATAAATTGCACCATCACCTCGGCTGTCATATATAGGCAAATCTATACGCCAACCTTGTAATGCTTCTACAACACCTTGTTCATCGATCACGATCACGCGACCTTGAGACTTACTCAACCCTGAAGGTGCTTTACCATAACGTTTTTCAAGTAAACGTAAGTCTTCACGCATGCCGAGCTTTTTTGCGGCATACATGGTGCTTTCAATCACTTGCTTATTGTTTGGCATCACCGCAAGGGCACGACGGTAGTCTACATACGCACTATTCAAATCTCGTGACGCTTCATATAAAAGACCCGACAGATAGAACAAGTAGCCATTTTGTACTGAACTTAGCTTTTTACCCGCATCTGGGTAGTTTGCAAGCACGCTACCTAGGTTCGCCGACATGCCTTGACTCTTAAGATCCTTCTCTGCGCGTTTTAGTTCCTTTTCACGTGCTTTCTTCGCTGCTTCTTGCACTTGGTTAGCACGGCGCATTTCTACCAGCGCACCTTCGAGATCATTCTTTTGCAAATAGTTTAAACCTAAGTACAAATGCAAAAAGCCGAGCTCATAATCGGCAGGCTGATATTCATTTAGATTGTCGTTAACGGCAAGAGAACCAACGCTGGTTGCTGTTTCCGTAACAGAAATGGTTGCACGATCTTGTTGTTTACGAACTGCACGATCGCTTTCTTCTAATGAGTTCAAGCTGGTAGGGTAATCCTCAGCAAGAAACGAAATTCTTCCTTGTTCAAAGTTTCCAAGGATTTCGCCACCTACATCACTTGATTGCAGTTGTTCAGCTTTGGCGTATTCACCAGCAACCACCGCTTGGTAGACTTCTTTATTTTGGTCGCTGTAATGACTGAACAGATTGCCAGCGGATAAGTTCGCACATCCCGTAGCAAGCAGGACCCAGCTCATCAATCCAAATAGCTTCACACCATGTTTCACATTTATCTCCACAAATGTGTCGTTCACAGAAATATACCCAAGTAATTTCAAAACATTGGCTGAGCCAAACATCCCGAAGTGCTTGGGTATAAAGAAGTGGATGAACTGCTTCATCCACTTCTAATAGATTAGCTCAATACCATTGGACCTAAAGGACGACCGCCCACTAGATGCATATGAATATGATAGACTTCCTGACCGCCATGTGAGTTACAGTTTACAATCAAACGGTAACCGTCTTCTGCAATGCCTTCTTCTTTAGCCAGCTTTTTCGCAACCGTGAACATGCGCCCCATCATCGCTTCATCTTCGGCTTCCACGTCATTAGTTGTCGGGATCAGCTTATTTGGAATGATAAGAATGTGGCTTGGTGCACGCGGATTAATATCACGAAACGCCGTTACTAAATCATCTTGGTAAAGGACATCTGCTGGGATTTCTTTGCGAATAATTTTGCTAAAGATGGTTTCTTCCGCCATGGGTACTCCATTTTATAAGGTGTGTAACCTATTTAGTATGCGCTAAGCCAAAAGCGAGCTCAATAAAAAACAGTGTTCACTTAACATTATCAATATAAGCCGTTACGTTGAAGCTTTTTTTGTCGTGTCCGTCATAAAACGTGCGTCTCAAACTCAATACAATCCAATGAATTTTGTTACTTTTTTAAGACATTTCTTATTTATCTTGTCTATTTTTGGGAGAGGAAGCTCACTTATGCGAGGTTCAGTTATTAAACGGATGTATGCAGGCTTCGCGCTAATCATCGTCCTGTTTGCGGTCACGATTGCCATTATGATGGGGGGCATGAATGATATTCACGGTAAGTTTGAGACAGTATCCAAGTCTTCACTACCACTTGTTTCACTATCTAACCAGACCAGTGTGGAACTGCTTTCCGCAGATAAATCTTTTAAGGATTTCCTGACCACAGAGAATAAACAACGCATGGATGAAATGCGTCAGGAATTTGCTAAATCTCAACAGCGCTTTGAAGGGACATTGAGTCAACTTGAAATCGCGAGTCAAATCTACCCTTCTCTTGCCGAACCATTTTCTCAACTTAAAGAACTTGAGCAGAGCTACTTTACCGAAGCAAAAGAAGCCATGGACAACTATGAGGCAATGTTCTCTGCACAAGAAGAAGTGCAAAAATCATCGCGTCGTTTCCAAAAGCTCAACACAGAGCTTTCTGTTGGTCTTAAAGAATACGTTGCAGATCAATCCAGCATCTCAGTGAAAGTGATGGCAAAAAGCTACTTCATTAAATTAAAAGATGCTGAAGTTATTACCTCGGATGCGCTGGCAAGTACCAACCCAGAATTCGTAACTCAAGCGGTAGCAAAAAACCGTAAAGCAGTCACGCACCTAAACTACGCGTTCCGTGGACTTGTGACACAACTGCCTGAGCTGCAAAAAGCCTTCGGCGAATCCGTTGAGCAGTTTACTCGCGACGTAGGTATGCGTGGCGGAGTATTGGATCAACACAACAGTTACTTATCGGCTCGATCTGCGTTGTACAACAACATTGCTAACCTAGCAACAAAAGTAGACTCTAGCATGGCAATTCTTGAACAATTCACCACAACCGCAACCGATAAGCTGAACGAGTCTCTCGCTGACGCTGGGGACATCTACTCAGCGGGCGTGACTAAAGCGATTGTCATTGCTGTTATTGTGGTTCTCTTTGCAACAGCGATCGGCTACCACATCGCGCAAAGTGTTCGTGAACCACTAACTCGCATCTTAAAAGCGTTGGAAGGCCTTACAGAAGGCGATATGACGCAACGTATCGACAACCGTTACAACAACGAATTCAGCCGTGTGAGCGGTCACATCAATACGCTCGCGGATAGCTTGCACAACATCCTTGTGAAACTAAACGATGCATCAGACAACTTAGCAACAACCGCATCAACCAACGAGCAAACTTCTTCACAAGCACAAACACAATTGAATTCTCAACGTGAGCAAACCGCTAATGTGGCGACAGCAATGACTGAGATGTCTCACTCAGTACAAGAAGTCGCGCAGAGTGCACAAGGCTCGCTAGAGATGGTACAACGTGTTGAGACAGCGTCTGACCAAGGACGCAACGTGATGAACAGCAATATCTCGACCATCAACCAACTTGAGACACGTTTAAACGAATCAGTGTCTGCGGTTTCTGAATTGCAGAAAATGAGTGGGCAAATTGGCTCTATTCTGGATGTAATTCGTAACATTGCTGAACAAACCAACCTACTCGCACTGAATGCCGCCATTGAGGCAGCACGTGCTGGCGAGCAAGGTCGTGGTTTTGCAGTTGTTGCCGATGAAGTTCGAGTGTTAGCTTCCAAGACGACACAATCGACAACTGAGATTGAGTCAATGATCAGTAACCTACAAACCAGTTCACAAACCGCGAGTCAGGTGATTCAAAGTTGTATGAGTGATATGGAAATGTCGGTGGAACAAGCATCAAAAGCAAACAGTTCAATGGAAGAAATCCAAGCACTGATCATCGAAATCAGCCAAATGAGCACGCATATATCTCAGGCGGCAGCTGAGCAGAGCGAGACTTCTGCCGATATTGCACGCAGCATTGAAGACATCAATAGCATTGCAGACCAAAGCTATCACGCGATGTCTAGCATTGCGCAAACCAGCGAATCAATGACGCAACTTGCGCATCAGCAAAATGAACTGGTTCATCGATTTAAGCTATAAAATCGAACGCGACAAGTAGCGGATTTATTGCAACCAACTGTATAAGGGTGACTTTTTATTAAAGTCACCCTTGTTTTTTATGAGCCTTGTCTACATATGGTTATTATGGCTTGCTCATCCCTTTTCTTTTCTCTTTTCGAGCAAGCCAAATAAGAAGGAAAACCTATGGCTGTTCATGTTGGTATTATCGACCAAGATCCAGTGAGATTAGTCACTCCTCTTTTGGATAATCGCACTGTAAGTACACATATCGTCTTCATCGGCGACAAAAGCCAATCCGATATGTACGAGCGACTGAGCGCAGTATTAGAGCAGCGAGAAATTACTTCCGAATTCTTTGAAATTCCTTCTGCAGTAAACACTTCTCTGATCAAACAATCTGTCCACAAATTGGCAAAAGACCTCCACGACCGAGGCGAAGAAGTTAAACTCAATGCAAGCTGTGGTCTTCGTCACCGTCTGCTTTCCGTGTACGAAGTCTTCCGTACTTATCGCTGGCCAATCTTCGTTGTAGAGCCAAATAGTGACAAATTATGCTGGCTTTACCCAGATGGCAAAGAAGACACGCAAGTAGAAGACCACATTACGATTTCTGACTACCTTACAATTTTCGGTGCGCGCGGTGAATTCCACCACGTAGACCTTCCTCCTCAACTTGACCAAAAGCTGTATGAACTTGGCGAGCGCTGGGCGTCTAACGCGTTAGAGCTTGGTCCTGGTCTTGCTACACTAAACTACCTTGCAACAACGTGTCGTAAAGAGCAAAAGCTAGATGTTGAGCTTTCTGAGAAACAACAAGGCTACCGTGAACTGAACATGTTGTTGACCGACTTGGTCGAAGCGCAAATCGCCACTTACGAAAACGGCGTACTGACGTTTGCTGACGAAGATGCACGCCGCTTCTCAAATGGTGAGTGGTTAGAAACTCTGGTTCACAGCACCGTTAAACAAATTCAAGACACCATGCCGACCATTCAAGACCGTTCGTTGAACGTGCAGGTTTATCGCAAACTCGGTGAAAGTGAAGTTCGTAATGAGCTTGACGTGGCAACGGTGGTGAACAACAAGCTTCACATCATCGAATGTAAAACCAAAGGCATGCGTGACGATGGCGATGACACGCTCTACAAACTTGAATCGCTGCGTGATCTTCTTGGCGGTCTACAAGCAAGAGCGATGTTGGTGAGCTTCCGCCCACTGCGCCATAATGACATCACTCGTGCAGAAGATTTAGGTTTGGCACTGATCGGTCCTGATGAACTCAAAGATCTCAAAACTCACCTTTCTGCATGGTTTGAAGCCGCTGGCGGTTCTGACGAAATCTAGTTTTTAACCTCCAATCAAAAAACAGAAAAGCAGCCCTCTCGGCTGCTTTTTTTTATTGCGTCAGGTTTAAAGTTGTTGCACCCAAACAAACGAACAGATAGAAAAAACCAGAGGCGAACCTCTGGTTTTTCCCGTTTGTTTAAATGCCAACTAATGTTGTACTTAAAGCATCTTACGAGCGGCTTCTACTACAACTTTAATTGAGCGAGCTTCCGTTTCTTTCAGAGTTGAATGATCTGGAATCTCTTTTTGTGTACGGTTGATGATTACACCCGCCACACAACCTGCTTTCAGGCCAGAGCTTGCACACATGGTTAGCAATGTTGCTGACTCCATTTCGAAGTTCAGAACGCCCATGTCTTGCCACTCTTGCATAGAACCTTGGAAACGCTTAACAACACGACCAGAGAAAGTATCGTAACGCTCTTGACCTGGGTAGAAAGTGTCACTTGAAGCAGTCACACCCATATGAACTGTTGCACCAGACTCTTCAACGGCTGCTTTCATTGCTGTTGCGATTTCGAAATCTGCTACTGCTGGGAACTCCATTGGAGCAAAGTGTAGGCTCGCGCCATCTAGACGAACAGAACCTGTCGTAACGATCATGTCACCTACGTTTACGTGTGGTTGGATTGCGCCAGTAGTACCAACACGTAGGAAAGTACGAACACCAAGTTGCGCTAGCTCTTCTACTGCAATAGAAGTAGATGGACCACCGATACCTGTAGAACAAACCACAACAGGTTTACCGTCTAGCTCTGCACGGTATAGCGTGTATTCACGGTGACTTGCTAGAAATACTGGGTTTTCCATTTCTTCTGCGATTTTTTGTACGCGTGCTGGATCGCCTGGAATGATTGCTAGAGTAGCACCATTAAGATCAGCTTCAGTAACACCTAAATGGAATACAGCTTGAGACATAAGTCGCTCCTTGTTGTGGCTTATTTTGTAAACAATAAGCTCATTAATAAGTTGTTGGGTACAGATGCACTGTAGCGAACCTTTTACCAACATTGAGTGATCACAATCACAATGAAACAATGTAATAAATCTACACTTTCAAATAAAAACGGTTTGGATCACACTTTACAGACCAAAAGATCATTTCATTGCATAGTAATCAGTGATTCACCAAACGAAACCATCACTAAGACCATCTCGATTAACAGATATAAAAAAGCCTGAGACGTCTCCGCCTCAGGCTAATTCTTAATACACGTTTATGATTATTTTACTTGCTTAGTTTCAAAGCGTAATAGTCTTAGAGCGTTCAAAGTCACCAAGGCAGTAGCCCCGCTGTCGGCTAATACCGCAACCCATAACCCGGTAATACCGAGTAAGCTTGTCACCAAGAACACGCCTTTCAAGCCTAAAGCCAACGCTACGTTCTGACGAATATTATTGAGCGTCGCACGTGATAGCTCAATCATCGCAGGCAATTCAACCAAGCGGTTGTGAGTCAGGGCCGCATCTGCGGTTTCTAGCGCAACATCCGTACCACCACCCATGGCGATACCGATGCTGGATGCTTTCATCGCCGGTGCATCGTTAATACCATCTCCGACCATCGCGACAGTGTGTTGCGCTGATATCTCTTCCACATAGTGCACTTTATCCGCTGGTAACAGACTGGCTTTGTAATCAAGACCAATCTGGTTAGCAATAGCTTCTGCACTACGTGGGTTATCACCGGTTAACATGACTGATGAAATACCAAGTTTCTTCAGTGCAGCAACCGCTTGCTGGGCGTCTTGGCGAAGCGTGTCTTGCCATGCGATCAAACCAATGACTTCATGATCATGACGAGCAATAACGACCGTTTTACCCTGCCCTTCTAACTCAACCACTTGTTGCTCAACCTGTTGCGAGATTGGGAAGTCTGCTTTCGATGGTGCGATGACTAGAACCAACTTCCCTTCAACCACACCTGTCACACCAGAACCAACCTGCGCAGTTTTATCTGCCGCTTCAGGAATATTGATGCCTTGCTCTTGCGCTTTACTTACCAGCGATAACGCTAGTGGGTGACTTGAGCCAATCTCAATCGACGCCGTTAAGCTTAATAGCTGCTCTTCTGTTACATCGAATGGAACCACGTCAGTCACTTGCGGTTTACCTTGTGTCAAAGTACCTGTTTTGTCGAACGCGACAGATTCAACACGTCCCAACAGTTCCAACGCTGCACCGCCTTTGATCAAGGCACCTCGTTTTGCTGCCGCGGCTAAACCTGAGGTAATCGCTGCAGGAGTAGAGATAACCAAAGCACATGGACATGCGATCAATAACAATGCTAAACCGCGGTATACCCATGTCTCCCAAGGTTGTGCAAACAGCAATGGCGGTGTGATGATGACTAATAGAGAGACAAGCATCATCAGCGGTGTGTACCAACGACTGAATTTATCTAGGAAGCGTTCAAGCGGTGCTTTGCGTGACTCTGCTTCTTCAATCAAATGCAGAATACGGTCGATCGCGTTTTCACCTTGGCGAGACGTCACTTTCACTTGCACGACTTTGTCGACAACCACGGCACCCGCCATGATTTTTCCACCTTCAGCATGTTCAACTGGAACGGATTCACCGGTTAGTGCGCTCTCATCAAAGCTTGCTGCTTGGGTCATAAGTAGACCGTCAGCAGGCATACGACCACCAGGAGCGACTTCAATAATGTCACCTGGCTGAAGCTGTGACGCTGGCACTTCTTGACGTTCGCCGTCCACTATTAGTGTCGTATTTTCAGGCACTAAGTCCATCAATGCCTGAACACCACTGCGAGCACGAGATGATGCGTATGCTTCTAACTTTTCACCAATAAGGAAAAGCAATAGCACCATCGCTGCTTCAGCAGTTTCGCCAAGGTAAAGTGCACCTAATGCTGCGACACTCATTAATGTTTCAATCGCAAACGGAGTGCCACTACGAGCCAATTTCACCGCTTTCATTGCAACCGGATACAAACCAAGCAAACAGGTTAAGGTAAACAGCCAAGTACTTAACATTGGGTTGAAATCAGAAATGATGCCAGCAAACGCCATTGCACCTGCGATCGATAGGATTTGTACATTGTCTTTAACAATGCCTAACCAACCTTTCTTTTCTGCTTTTGGCTTTGGTGCATCGGTAGAAATTAATGGAAAACCAGTTTGTTGAGAGACCTGCTCAATTACAGCCGCGACGGCACGGTTATCAAAATCGACGACCAATTTTTCGGTTGCGAATAGTACTTTAGCGTTGGTAACCCCTTCTACAGAGGTAATCGCCTTCTCTAACTTTTGGGCACAAGAAGGACAGTCCATACCAGACACTAACCAGCTATGACGAATGGAGGATTCGAGGGGTTCGGCAGGACCTTCGTCTTCGGCAGACTCTGAGCTACAACCGCCGCTACTGCAGCAAGAGCCTTCTGAGCCGACCACGCTCGCTTGCGTGATATTGAGAGTTGGTTTTGCCGGTGCGCAGCAAGAGTCGTTTGCACCTACCGCCACCGCAGATTTGATTTTGCCAGATTGGCAACCTTGATGTTTTGTACACATAATTCACTTTCCTTATTGGTGATGAGTCTCTTTCTGCCACTAAGGATAAACCTTGGAGCTAGCTCCAAGGTCAAGAACAATATGATGAATTAAGCAAAATTACGCTTTTTCTTCTTCCAAAGCCGTTGCGACTTCGTCGATCAATACCGCGTCATGCGAACAGAAAGGCTGAGTGTTAACACAAGTAATCGCAGGGTCTTCTTCAATAATGTCTTCCCCAAAGTTCTGCATCAGATCTTTGATGTGCTTGTTCAGTACTACCAGTGCAAGTAAACCAAATACAATCGTACCCACCGCTTGTCCATATAGCACACCAAGTGCGCCATACCATTGAGCCCCAAAGTACACAAATGGTAATGTACCAATTGTCGCTTTACCCAAATTCAATGCCGTTGAATAAAGCGGTTTACCAAGGTTGTTAAACGAGGTATTCGCAACAAATAAAGTGCCATTGAATACAAATGTGATAGCAACGTAAGTGCAGAACGCGACAACAATAATCGCGGCATCCCCCGTCAAACTAAACATAGCGACGATGTAATCTTGCAAAACATAAAGCAAGGCACAAACACCCAGCGTGTAAATAGTGGTAACCAACAAAGAGTCTGTCAGTGTTCGCTTCACGCGGTCCATTCGCTCCGCGCCAAAGTTCTGCCCAATGATAGGACCAACCGCACCAGACAATGCAAAAATCACAGCAAAACACACTGGTGTTAAACGCCCTATCACCGCAAAGCCTGCGACAAAGTCCTCACCGAATTGAGCAATATGTGTCGTTACAATCGCGTTGCCAATTGGCGTTGCGGTATTAGTGATGATTGCTGGAATGGCAATCGCCAAAATCGGCTTAAGGTTATTTTTGAAGATATCGAATGTTGGAAAGGACACCAACTGATGCACTTTCACCAGTGGATAAAGGGAGAATGCCAATACCGTAAAACGAGCAATCACCGATGCCGCCGCCGCACCTTCCACGTTCCATTTGAAGACAAAGATAAAGAGAGGATCAAGAATCGCATTAACGATACCACCAGCCAACGTGGCCCACATCGAGCGTTTAGCATCACCAGCAGCACGCAAACCTGCACCGGCTGACATACCTAATGCCAAAATTGGCGCACTTGGTAGAAGAATGTTGAGATACGCTTCAGCACGCTCCGCTGCAACTCCTTCCGCACCAATGGCTGCGAGTAATTCGGGAATGTGGATGAACATACCAATGGTAATGACCAAGCTGATCATAAAAGCCACCAGCATGATGCTACCACTGGTCAACTTCGCTCGTTCGAAATCCTTTGCACCGATCGCTTTGGAAACTAAAGCGCCCATCGCTATCGAGGTACCTATCGATGCTGAAGTTGAGAAGAAAATTAATGTTCCCGCGAAACCAACCGCCGCAGCCAACTCGACCTGCCCCAACATACTGATGAACAACATATCAAGCAAATCGACGACAAACAGCGCCATTAAACCCACGGAACCCGCTCCGGACATCACCAGAATGTGGCGCATGGTTGAACCTTGGACAAACTTTGCGTCTTGCGTAGACATATTCTTCCTCAACGACAAAAAGACGCCGTAGCGTCTTTCGTCTTCATACTTATTGTTTTGTAATTAAACGGGGTGTTTGAAACATTCGTTCAGCGTTTTTCCTATCGCTCTCAGCACATCGCGTCTTGTAATCACACCGACGAGTTTCTCTTTATCATCTACCACAGGGTACATTTTTGGCTTGCCTATTTTCATCATGTCGGCCAACTCAATGATCGACATATCCGGCGATACAGACAAAACATCATCATGCATACACTCTTCTACTGTGTGCGTGTCCTGACAGTGATAACTGGCTTTAACGAGTTTGTCCAAAAGGTCTTGTTCAGAAAGGAATCCAATGACTTTCTCGTTTTCGTCGATAACAGGTCCACCTAGAGTAACACTTTGCATCACCTTGTCCAAAGCCGCCGTCAACGACATGTTCTTGGTGAATGTCACTGCCTGTAACGTCATGTAATCTTTAACTTTTAGTGAGTGCATTCTTATCTCCTTAGCGGCACATTTTTGCTGCCTTTAAGATAAGTGTCGTCTAATTTCTTGATTTTACTAAATGGAAATTAGCAATTTTATCCATAGATTTAGTCTATCGATCTCTAATCGAATCAATACATAAGACAAAACAATAGATGCTCAGTTGCATATTTATATACCATCAACACCGCCCTCAGCTCGATGAATAACCATGAGAATATAAAGCATGAGAAGAGGTTGGATAAGTAACCAGTCGTTCAGAAATTTAAATGAGAAATAACTAGCTATGCAGCAAAGACAAAAAAGCCAGCCTATGATCGGGCTGGCTTTCGACGTTATATCACGCGATTAAATTATGCATTTTCCAGTGAAGCTACGATGTCACGCGCTACGGCTTCCGCCACTTTGATGCCATCAATACCCGCAGAAAGAATACCACCAGCATAACCGGCACCTTCACCCGCAGGGAAGAAACCTTTTAAGTTAATGCTCTGGAAGTCTTTGCCACGCTTGATGCAAACTGGAGAAGACGTACGTGTTTCAACACCTGTAAGCAAACCATCTTCTGATGCAAAACCTTTGATCTTACGATCGAATGCTGGAATCGCTTCACGAATCGCTTCAATAGCAAATGCAGGTAGCGCTTTTGACAGGTCAGTCAATTTGATGCCCGGAGTGAACGATGGCTCAACATCACCCAGTGCGCTTGGATCGCGACCTTTCAGGAAGTCACCAATTTTCTGTGCTGGTGCGTCGTAGTTCTCACCACCGAGTGTGTAAGCGCCCGATTCCAGTTCACGTTGGAAACGGATGCCTGCTAGTGGATCGCCTGGGTAATCTACCTCTGGTGAGATACCGACGACGATTGCGCTGTTCGCGTTACGCTCCGCACGAGAGTACTGGCTCATGCCGTTCGTTACTACACGACCTTCTTCAGAAGTTGCCGCAACTACCGTACCACCAGGGCACATACAGAAGCTGTAAACCGTACGACCATTCTTACAGTGGTGAACCAGTTTGTAGTCTGCAGCACCAAGAATTGGGTGACCTGCGTTTGGACCAAAACGCGCTTCGTCGATCATCGACTGTTTATGCTCGATACGGAAACCAACAGAGAATGGTTTCGCTTCCATGTAAACGCCACGGTCGTGCAGCATTTCAAAGGTATCACGAGCACTATGACCTACCGCTAGTACTACGTGACGAGATTTGATCTCTTCACCGTTTGATAGCGTTACGCCTGTGATTTGACCATCTTCCATATGCAGATCGTCAACACGAGTGCTAAAGCGGATCTCACCACCTAGCTCGATGATTTTCGCGCGCATCTTCTCGATCATGGTAACCAGTTTAAAGGTACCGATGTGCGGCTTACTTACGTATAGAATTTCTTCTGGGGCTCCAGCTTCAACAAACTCAGTGATCACTTTGCGACCGTAGAAATTTGGATCTTTCACTTGGCTGTAAAGTTTACCATCAGAGAAAGTACCTGCACCGCCCTCACCAAACTGTACGTTCGATTCTGGGTTAAGTGTACGCTTGCGCCAGAAGCCAAACGTGTCTTTAGTGCGCTCACGTACTTCTTTACCACGCTCAACGATGATTGGGTTAAAGCCCATTTGAGCCAAAACCAAACCCGCAAAAAGACCACAAGGACCGAAACCGATCACCACTGGGCGCTCAGTTAGGTTCTCAGGTGCTTTCGCCACGAACTTGTATTCCATGTCAGGTGTTTGGCGAACATGTGGGTCTTTTTCAAATTTCGCTAGCAACGCTTCTTCATCACCTTCAACGATGATGTCTAGCGTGTAGATAAGATGAATATTGGTTTTCTTACGAGCATCGTAGCCGCGTCTAAAGACATTAAAAGAGATAACTTTCTCAGCAGCAATGCCAAGCTTTTTAGTAATCGCGTCCAATAGCGCGCCTTCCTCGTGATCAAGAGGAAGTTTAATTTCATTAATACGAATCATGTGATGTCTCGTTATGGTAGGTGTCTTAGCCAGAACTGCTATTTTCTCCTCGTTAATATCAAGGGTGAAAAAGCAGTCAGCTCACAATGGCGCGCATTTTACGAGAAATTGAATTGTCTGTCATACTAAATCCAAGTTGCGCGGCGGAATTAATGTAGCGAATGTTGAATTTTGCCTTGGGATGAGTATTATCCCCATTCTTCAATTTTGACTAACTTAAGAGCTGATTATCATGGCGTTTGTCGTAACCGATAACTGTATCCAATGTAAATACACTGACTGTGTCGCGGTATGCCCTGCTGATGCCTTCCACGAAGGTCCAAACTTTATGGTAATCAACCCGATTGAATGCATCGATTGTGGCTTGTGCGTGGATGAATGTGCCGCAGCCGCCATCTTCCAAGAAGACGAGCTACCAGAAGATCAAGTGATCTACAAAGAGCTCAACGCAGAGCTTGCGGAAATCTGGCCGGTACAAACTGAAGTGAAGCCAGCAATGGATGAAGCAGAAAAGTGGAACGGCGTGCCAAACAAGTTGGACATGCTAGAAAAATAAGCGCATTAAAACGAAAAAAGCGTAATGAACCTCAACTTGAAAAAGTCTGGCTCGTTACGCTTTTTTTGTATCTATGATTTGTTGATGCGATTAGCTGTGTTGACGACGCATGTTGTCGAGAATAATACCTGTCGCCATTGCCACGTTTAGCGACTCAGCACCACCAAATGCTGGAATAGTAATCTTGTCAGTCACAAATTTAGACGCCGCTTCACGCACACCATGAGATTCGCTGCCCATCAACAAAATACCGTCTGCTGAGAATTCTGTCTTGTGCACACTCTCGCCTTCAAGGAAAGCGCCATATACTGGCAAGTTTGCCTCTTCTAAGTAGCTTGGTAAATCCACTAGGCTAACTTGCACACGACCAAAGCTACCCATGGTTGCGCTGATGGTTTTTGGGTTGTATGGATCGGCACAATCTGTGCTCGCGATGATGTGCTTGATACCGTACCAGTCTGCTACGCGAATAATCGTACCTAGGTTGCCCGGATCAGAAACGCCATCCAATGCGATCATCAAGCCTTTTGCCTGAGGCACTGTTACGTTTGGAATTTCAACCACAGCAATGGCTGCGTTATTGCTGACCAGGGTACTTGCCTTGGTTAAGTCATCAAGTGACGCTTCAATACATTCGAAACCGTTTAGTTCTTGGCTGTGCTGCTCTAGAAACTCAGCAGTCGCAAAAATCTGCTTTACCGTGAGCGAGCTGTTCGCTAACTCCAGTACGTTCTTTTCACCTTGAACCAGAAATAAGCCGTGCGCTTTACGCTGCTTCTTTTGACCTAAAGCACGCAGCAGTTTTAGTTGGTTTTTTGAAATCATGAAAATATCCCAGATGAAAGTTGGTGAAGTACCAGATGAAAACGGGGGGATTATAGAGTAAACCTTCGCACAGCTAAAGAGATGCCTTGCTTGAGAGAAAAGAAAAGCCCGCCAAGCTATCACTCTCGGCGGCCTTTAGGTCTCTGTCACTTCCCTATACTGCAAGAATCGACATCACCATACTTAAACGACTTTGGTTTTCGTCATCTCTTTGATACCAGACAAAATGAACGTTGGCAGTGAAGACACTAATATCACACCAAATAGGTGACCAGCACTCAGCGCCTCGGTATTAAAGATAAGCTGACCAAGACTCGTGTAAATAACGCCAAGAGACAGCATTGCTGATACTGCGACTGCCCCCAGTAGGTATTTGTTGGTGAATGGGTTCTTACGATATAGCGAGTTAAACGTACGCGAATCAAACAAGTGCCATAACTGGGCAAAAATCAACATTGCGAATGCCATTGTCTGTGCATATTGAGCGCTTTGACCGCTACTCAATGCCCAGTTGAACGCCAAATAACTCATTCCGCCTAATGCTAAACCACGCGTCACAATACGTGTACCGAGATGGTCGCTGAAGAAACTTTCGTTACGCTTGCGCGGCTTACGTTCCATCAAGTCTTTCTCTTCTGGCTCAACACCCAACGCCAAAGCAGGCAAGCCGTCAGAGACTAGGTTAATCCAAAGAATCATCAATGGCGTGAGTGGTAGAATCGCCTCAGGTCCCATCATCAAGAAAGCAAATAAGATAACCGACACTTCACCCACGTTCGCTGTCAGTGCTTGGCGAATGAACTTACGCAAGTTATCGAAGATCTGACGTCCTTGGCGCACGGCTTTCACGATCGTACTGAAGTTGTCATCCAGAAGGATCAAATCGCCTGAATCTTTGGCCACCGAAGTACCGGTAATACCCATCGCAACACCAATGTCAGCTCGACGAAGGGCAGGTGCGTCATTAACGCCATCACCCGTCATCGCTGCCACTTCATTATTGTGTTGCTGAGCTTGAACAATACGCAGCTTGTGTTCTGGCGTCACGCGGGCAAAGACTGCCACTTCCGGGCAAATCTTACGCAATGCCTCATCGTCCATTTCATCCAGTTGTGCTCCCGTTATAACCAAGTCTTTTTCACTGCGGATAATGCCGATTTCGCGTGCAATTGCCGCTGCAGTGAGTGCATGGTCACCCGTGATCATTACCGTGCGAACGCCAGCGTTGTAACAACTCTCTACTGCATCTCGAACCTCTGGACGCGGTGGGTCCATGATTCCATACAAACCAAGCACGGTCACATCTTTCTCTAGCTCAGCAGGATCACGCTTTAGGTCATCCTCTGTCAGCTCTTTGTAACCCACCGCCAAAGTACGAAGCGCTTGCTCTGCGAAGTCCTGAATTGCCGCTTCATAATTCGCGATGACCTCTTCTGCTGGACTTGCCGCTAACGCAAGGCTACCTGTCGACATGGTTGGAGCTGTTGGTAGCTCACCACCATCAACCATAAAACCAGAGGCATTACGCAACACCACATCTGGCGCACCTTTGATAGCGAGGAAGTGCTTACCATCAGGTCCTTTAACAATCACTGACGCCATCTTACGTGCAGAGTCGAATGGGAACTTCTCGACGATAGAGTAACCGCCTGTTGATAGCATGTCTGATTGTTCCAGACCCGCTTTTGCCGCGGCAACAATCAGTGCACCCTCGGTTGGGTTACCACGCACTGACGAATTATCACCATCTTTGATGTATTCCGCATCATTACACAGGGTCGCAACTACCAAGCCTTTCATCATTTCTGGGCTTTGCTTTGCATCAACCGTATGACCTAGAGGTTTGAATTCCCCCTCAGGGCTAAAGCCTTTGCCCGACACTTCCCAGTAACGACCACTTGCATCGTACGCTTTCATTACCTGCATTTGGTTTTGTGTCAGCGTACCGGTTTTATCCGAACAGATAACCGTGGTTGAACCGAGCGTTTCAATCGCAGAAAGCTGCTTCGCCAATGCGTTGTTCTTCACCATACGTGTTGAGCCCATGGTCAACACAATTGAAATAACCGTTGGTAGACCTTCTGGAATTGCTGCTACCGATAGAGAAATACCCGTGTTGAGGATTTCGAGCCAAGGCATACCATGGTAAAGACCGATACCACAAACCACAGCAACCACACCCAAAGCCGCAACCATCAAGGTCTTCGCGATGGTATCCATACGTTCTTGCATTGGTGTTTTGGTTTCTTCGGTGTTTGCCATCATATCCGCAATATGACCGACTTCCGTCTTCATGCCTGTGCTGACTACTACACCTAAGCCTGTACCTGTCGTCACAATCGTGGTCATAAAGCCCATATTACGCTGATCACCAAGACCAACGGTTTCGTCTTCAATCACCTTGACGATTTTATCAACCGGCTCAGACTCACCAGTAAGCGCAGCCTCATCTACTGCGAGACGGTTCGCTTCGATGATACGCACGTCCGCTGCGAGGATGTCACCCGTATTAATCTTTAGGATATCGCCTGGCACAATGTCACGCGCCAAGACATCAACCCATTCTCCATTGCGACGAACTTGTGCGGTTGGGGCTGCCATTTCTCGCAGTGCTTCCATGCCCTTCTGAGCTTTAAACTCTTGCCAAAATGCAATGATGGCATTGATGAAGATGATCACAGTGATGGCAATCGCATCAACTAGGTGACCAGTGAAGAAGGAAACAATCGCACCAATACCCAGAATGAAGATCAATGGGTTCTTAAATTGGTGTAGAAATAGCTCAAGCGCAGATTTGCCTTCTTGCTCTTGTAGCTCATTTTTGCCGTGTTCAGCCTGACGCTGTTCTACTTCTTCCGAAGTCAGACCTTGCTCAGTTGATACATTAAATTGAGTCAGTGTTTCTTCAACCGACTCAGTAAACCACTTTTTAGTCATGGGGGTCTCCAAAAAGCATTCAAGCGACATCAGTACAATTTCAAACTGATAAAAAGCATTCGCTGAATAGAATTGAGTTAAATCACCTCGCTCGTCACCTTTGCACCGTTTATTTTCATTTTGAATATTTATCAAGAATCTATTCAGTGTTATGTCAGCGAGTAAAAATAACCTACCCGAACCAATGAATACTTGTAATTAACTTTCAGCCCCGAAAAAGGCGAATGCGGACGAATCTTTGACCCCAATCAATCTCAATTTTATTTTGTCATACAAAAAATAAAACAAGTGTAAAAGATCATGAATAAGACCCCGAATAGACGGAAAATACACTTCATATTTCCCGAAAAGTGTAATTTTTCTACAGATTAATTTTCTTAAAGATTGCTAACAAATCTAACAAGCAGACAAACTATTCGAATAAACAGGAACGAGAAGATAAAAGAATTGCTAACAGAAAATAATGATGCGAGCACTGTAAGAATATAAAGACTTGCATTCATCGGTAATGAATATTTATTTTCTGAGCATATTCTGGGAAAAATGAATAACGCGGGTAAAAGCGCGACTTTAGATTCCTTACCATAGAATGAAGCTCGTCCATGTATACCCAAGTAACCTCGAGATGCTTGGTTCCGCGAGAATGACTTGGTTTGAAGGCGAGGCAACAGTTTGAAGATCTAGTGGTTCTAAATCGAAAATTGTTAACGAAGCATGCGAACCAAGGCAACTCGCCCATCGGGAGCGTGTCACTGAAGCAACTTGGGTATAGGTACAGAAATCAGGGTATTGAATGGCTCTAAAGTGCAGAAGATAAAAACGAAAAAGCCCCGCTGTATAAGCGAGGCTTTTAAAGGGTGGGACCCCAGCCACATCCCGGCACACAAGTCACACGCTGCGGCTGCTTCCTTCCGGACCTGACCGAGTTCACGAGCTATTGTTGCGAGAGGACCAGAGCCCCATAATTCTTGCTTTGAGAGCTTGTCTCAAATGATGTGAGGATTATTCAGCATCGCCTCTCGGATTGCAAGGGCTAAAGCGACGAATTTGTCCTTTTCACTTCCGTTTGGACAAAACTCGGTCAATTCAGTCTATTAAAGCTAAACCATACAAGGGTTTGCTTCATTACAATTCCGGGAAGCTTGTTTGCTCGAATACATATCTTCATCTGCTAAATGCAGCGCTTGCTCAAGACTAACGCTTCGCTCTCGCTTGGCGGAAACACCCACAGAAATGGTTACCACATTCAAACCATCAGATTGTTCGTCTTTGACATCCAGTGAACTCAGTTCTTCAACCGCTCGACTTAACTGAACCTCAGTAGGATAGCCAAGCAAAATAAACTCATCACCACCAATCCGATAACTTCTACCCGCCCACACACGATGTATTTTGAGCGACAGCAATTGCAACACTTTATCTCCTGCTCGATGTCCAAACGTATCGTTGATTTGCTTGAAGTGGTTAATATCGAGATATAAGACCGCAAGATCCTTTGGTACACCCTGTCGGTACTTAAGTTGTAACGAGCGTCGATTTCTCAATCCAGTCAAGTTGTCAGTGTTTGATTGACGATATAGGTACAAGCTGACACCAACCGCAAACACCAGCACAAAAACAAACACAGCTTGAGTCTGCGTCGCCAAACGAACTTCATATTCTAAGGCGGTTCGCCAATCTGGTCTTAAGTCATACTGAGCAACAATTTTCTCCAAATCTAGCATGGAGATTGCTCGACTAAAGTATGGGGCGAGAATTTCACCACGCTGATTGGTTGTTAACCCTATCGACAATTCCGATTCGTAAAACTCACCAATCGCATCGTCTTGTTCGATTGGAATTAACTCACTCAAACGTAAGAAATGATTCAGCATAGCGGTGTCCATCGCAATGTAATCAATCTCTCTGGCTAACAAGGCATCTAATGTTGCTTGCTGAGAATCAAATCGCTTTAGTTCCTTTAATGGCAGCATTTGGGTAAGCATTTGATCAAAAAAGTCATCTTTTACCACACCAATACGTTCAGAAATAAGCTGAGAAACATGGGAATATACGTTGGGCTTGTAGCCCAAGCGTTTCACCATAACCGACGTTGGTTGGTAATGAGGTTGAGGGAAGTAACTGAAAGCACGTCGTTCTCGACTGATGGTCAGTGGCGCTAATAAATCGAATTCACCTTGGATAAATTGGGCGTACATGGACTCCCAACTTTCATCAGGCTTGCTGATAACCACACAATTCAAAGCCAAAATTTTACAGCTTTTCATTACGACGTCTGCTGTCATCCCTTCGATAGAGCCGTCCTCTTTATAAACCACGTAAGGAAAGATGGATTCAAACTTGATAGTAAGAGGCTGCTCTAAATCGATTGGCAGTCGTTTGATAGATTCACGCAATGCTGTCTGTCGAAGTTCAAACTGATATAGCGCAACTTGTTCGCGTAAATGCTTTTGTACCGATTCATCGTGAATAAAATTGGCAAACGTCGACAACTCATCAAGATGTGATCCTTTCTGGCTAACAATAGAAACAGGCTTGATGGAGATTTGGTCATTAAGAAGTTTGGCATCAAAGCCTTCTAGCAACATAGGTTTGAGTTGATTGATAGCATCTACTACCCCATCAACTTGACCAGAACGTAGCAGTGCCACCGCTTCTTCATGCCCTTGATAAGGAACTTGAAGCAACTCAGGGTAGTTTTGTTGAATAAGCTCTGCATAGATGGTGTCTTTTGGTACCCCAACAACACTCGCTTCACCTAAGGTCGCGTCATTCAAACCATACAGATAAGTATATTCAATGTTAGTTGGACGTGAATAACTGAACTTCAGTGCACGTTCTGAGGTGTAGGTGATATTCGCAGCAAAGTCGCTCTCACCGTTCGCAACAGAATCCAAAATAGCGTCGAAACTCGAGTAATTCACGTACTGGATCGAAACACCAAAATGTTCTGCTACTGCGTCAAATAACACGCGAGTAACGACATCATCCGCCTCTGTCGCTACCTTATAATTAGGGGCTTGTTCCGGTTCTGCTTTGAGGCTCAAACTCAATAGAAAGCAAGCAAAAACCAACAGCCTTTGAACTACTTTAACCATGACAAACGTTTCTAAAAGGACCCTTCATACATATTGAAGGTAGGATTGAATTTTTATTATTAAATGCACAATAAATATGAAAGGCCGAACATATAACATTCGGCCTATTATTTCATAAACAAATCAAGAGTCTGCCGCACGGGTCACTATTTACCCAGAGCGACTACAACTATTTCATAACTCTGCCTGCTCATCGCTACTACGTAAGATGTAGTCCGTCATCCAAGCCGTTCCGAGCAAACAAATCCAAACAACAAAGACAGGGTTTGGTACTTCAATGTTTGGGCTAACGACTAATGCAGCGAACCCTACGGTCGGCAAAGTCCAGCAGAGCAACTTACCCCAACGCATCGAATTTCGAATCTTAGTTAACGCCTCCATAGAAGCCAGAATTCCCGTAATACTTAGTGCGACAAGCACAGCATAAGGCAAATCAGCTAACCACAGTGGCAGCAACAACAGCAATGACCACCAACTGTGTTTTTCTGAAGGTTTCCAATGATTTGCTGCCCACCACATGACTATCACTGATAAGGTTTGTACCACTGTCAACCACGCAGAGCCATCAAGCTTCCCGGCTTGTTGTGTCACCATAATGCCTACTTGTAAGGTCAATACAATCAGACCAGCGGTAAGCAATACGCCTAGTGAACTACGACGTGAGAACACGACCATTAATAGTGGGAATAGGATCAAAACGCCCACTGACAATGCAATCGGCTGCATCGACAGAGTGACACCATAAACGGTCATGGCACCGAGCAGAATCAAACCGGCAATTCCTCCTTGTGGCAATATCCACAGTGCGGGAATCATTAAGGCGAGAACGGGGATCTCTCCTTCGCTCAAACTGATGGCACGAGCACACACCACGGCAAGAAGAGTCGTAATAAGAAATTGAAGTGTCGAAAAAATCATAGCGCCTCCTGGCTTCCCCAACCAACTTGGTAACTCAACGGCATGTCAAACTGGGCATTAAAAGTCGTTGAGCGGGTCTATATGTAAACTAAGCATAAGCTTGTTTTTGTATTTCCAACTTACTCTGAGAGATCACTTGCAGCTCACAAAAGAAACAATAAAAGGCGGTGAAGAGAGATGAGCGACAAATGATGTTAAGGAGCAAGAACTGATAGCGAAGTACAAGTCTTGTGTATTACCATTCCTTGGTAAACAACAATGGACACTTTCAGTATGGACCAATTTTTAATGCAAATCTTTGCTGTAATTCACCAAATTCCCACCGGACGTGTTTCTACTTATGGTGAAATTGCCAAAATGGCTGGCTATCCGGGCTATGCAAGGCATGTTGGTAAAGCGTTAGGTAATCTACCCGAAGGCAGTAAACTGCCATGGTTTCGTGTCATAAATAGTCAGGGGAAGATTTCGTTGAAAGGTCGCGATCTGGAAAGACAAAAGCAAAAGCTTGAAGCTGAGGGAATTGAAGTGTCTGAGATTGGAAAAGTCTCGCTCAGAAAATACAAATGGCAGCCTTAATGGCTGCCATTTTAACAATCAGTTGGGCTAACGATTAACGAGTACCAACAAGACGAATGTTTGCTTGGTGCGTTTGTTCTGCATCTGTAATGACAGGAATGCTTGTGTCATTAATAAAGCGCAATTTACCATCCACTTCGATACGAGCACGTAGGCTGTAACGGTGGTTTGGTTTGATATCGTTGCTGTTGTAGCTCAGTTCAAATGCCAAAGGTACTTGTTTACCTTCTGTCTCGAATGTTTGTTTCGCTAGTACTTTAGCTGGGGCATCCGCAAGAGAAACATCTTCTAGCGCAACCGTAACGACTGCGTGCGGAGGCAGTGCAATACGCTCGCGATAAGCCACTGTACCTGTAATTGTCTTCATAGACGCCTCAGCTGATTCCATTTCTGTTGTTTGAGAAGTTTGGCAACCCACTAGTGCAGCACCGAATAGTAAAGAAGTAACAAGTAGTAGTGTTTTTTTCATAGTTTCCTCAACGGGTGTATCAATTCGCGCTAAGTATAGAGGGAGATTATTAAACTGTCTGCTGTACGCTTATCTATTTGACAATAGTTTGACTAAGTTAGAAATTATCAAACAGTTGATTTTGTTTCATAATTGAAGCAGCAATAAAAACAAGGTGAGGAGACATCATGAGTAAACCACTAAGAGAATTGCTCAGCCTACTACAACTCGAAAAACTAGAAGAAGGCTTGTTCCGTGGTCAAAGCGAGAACCTAGGTTTACCTCAAGTTTACGGTGGCCAGGTTATTGGACAGGCATTATCTGCTGCACGTTACACTGTAGAGGACGCACGCACAGTGCACTCGTTTCACAGTTATTTCCTCTATCCTGGCGATCCAGAGAAACCAATCATCTATGACGTAGAGAACCTACGTGACGGGCGCAGCTTTAGTACTCGTCGAGTCAAAGCGATTCAAAATGGTCGTCCTATTTTCTATCTAACGGCGTCTTATCATGGCGATGCTCCTGGTTTTGATCATCAAAACACCATGCCAGATATTCCTGGACCGGAGAATTTCCCTTCGGAAACTGAGCTTGCCAGCCATATTGCAGAGTTCTTACCCGAGCGTTTACGCAAAACATTCTGTGGCGAAAAACCTATCGAGACTCGCCCAGTCAACATCGTAAACCCATTGAAACCTAAGAAAACTGAAGCGAAACAGTACCTATGGATTCGCGCCAATGGAGAAATGCCAGAGAACCAACTGATTCACCAATATCTCCTAGCTTACGCGTCGGATTGGGGCTTCCTAACAACGGCACTTCATCCACACGAAGTGTCATTGATGACTCCGAACTTCCAAGTGGCAACCATCGATCACTCTATCTGGTTCCACCGCCCGTTTAAGATGGATGAGTGGTTGCTGTATGTAATTGAAAGTCCAACCGCCAGTAACACTCGCGGTCTAGTTCGTGGGGAAATCTACAACCAACAAGGTCATCTTGTTGCAACGGCCGTTCAAGAAGGTGTGATGCGCTTTACCAAATAGCTCTTCTCACAAATTGGGACTAAAAAAGGAGTGCTTATGCACTCCTTTTTATGTCAGTTAGTTTTTTTGATATTCAAAAGTAACAACAGACCACTCGTACAAGCTGTCTGGAGGGCCGTACTCACCTTTATGATAAATCACACCTGGTTCCGCGTATTGCCCCCCTTTCTTAGTGGCCAGAAACTCGCGATGTCCACGTCGGTACTGAATCAATGGGCTGACTATCTCGTATTTGGTTCCTTTTTCAAGCTTGCTGTCATCAATAACCAAATAACGAGTCATACGAAAGGTTGCACCGGTTTTACAATAACCTTCCGCTGAATAGTCGATCGCTAAAAATGGGCGAGGATCATTAGGATCCAATAATGCAGCACGACAGCCATCAAAACGAGCAATATGCATCCACACAGCTCGCACTGCCATTGGGTCATCATTATCTGTTGGTCTCATCAGCAACAGGGCAACTTTACCTTCGCCATTCTCAACCAATTCAGTATCTGTAGGCTCTCGTAAGAAGCTCGCTCCCATAATACCAAATTCACTTTCTTTTAAATTAGCGAATTGTTGTGCATTCAATTCACTACCAACGACCGTTTGACCACCTGTTAAATGTGTGTACTTATCCGCCACACCAGAAGCAGAGAGGTTGAGTGCTACTGTTACCGGAGTGTCACTCATCTCTTTGTAATCGCGGGTTTCTTTCTCAGCAATATTAATTTGCACAGCGCTACTAGAATCATAACCTTTTAAGGTGATAACACCGCGTGAAGGATCTAGTGACGCTATATTTTCGCGTCTGGTGTTGTGTAGTACGTAACTGCGCTCGCCAATTGCTCGACCAAAATCTAGCACCACTTCTTTGAAGGGTTCAAACTCTACCTCTTGGCGAAGTACAGATAAACCAGGGTGATCGGCTTTGCCTATTTTCCCCTGATAGCTGACCTTTTTAGTTAGGTAGTTACGTCCTGTCAGCGTGGCTTCAACCGTGTAATCTCCAGCATGCAGTATCGTTAACTCGCCATTGTTTGAAGCCATTTTTACAGACGGATCTGATTGGTTGATCAAGCGATATTCAGCTTTGACACCATCACCGTTTAAATTAGGTTTTAACTTGTCACCAGAACCATATGTCGCTTGTGGATAGGTAATAGTCGCACGGCTCTCAATCGGTTTAACGGTAACAGCAAAGCTTGCTTGTCCAGCGGAGTATTGCTCATTGCCCACATCAGACACGACAATTCTTGTGCTGCCAGCATTCAGAATTCGCATTTCACCTGAGTTAGGGTCTAATGAAACCACATCGGTTTCTGAACCTTCAGCAAACGCATAGCTGACCTGACCAACCACTCCTGAAATTGTCGGTTTGGCTACCGATGGTTTAAGCGCGTTCCAATTAACTTCGACATCAGAGCTAATCTGGATTCGACTCGGTGCACTCAATATGGTGAAGGTTACCGTTTGCTCTGGTCCCGCGGTATAGTTCTGACTCTCTTTACGACGTAACGTTAAGGTTGTCACACCCGCTTTATACACGTGAACCAGACCATTCGCGATGGCATCAGCAACACTCGGCTGGGTATTGTCGAGAACTTCAATTCCATCGCCAGAAGCGAGCAACTCAAAATCACGTAATAACTGGAACTGATGATTTGTGCTGTATACAACCTCATAGTCTTTCACAGGCATTGCTGAGCCTTGAGCCTTGGCGACATTAAGAACGACATCAAACTGAGTCGATTGATAATACTCACCACCATCATCTTCAAAGCGCAGCGTATAGCTGCCTGCTCTATTTACATAGATTTTACCGGCAGCAATTTGCAGCCCTTCAGGAATAGAATCAACTAAACTGAGTTTGCCTTTCTGACCAGCAAACTGCAGTGGAACTGTTAACTCATCTTGATAAGTGAGAGCAATTGCAACATCTTCCATGTCTGGGTGCGGTGCTGGAGCAATATCAACCGTGATTTGAGTTTGCGTATTAGGAAAATTGCGTATTTCTCGCTCAATAATGTCGATTTTTGCTTGACCGACACCTTGTATGATCAGAGCGTCTCCATTTGGGGATACACGAACAACATCTTGCCCTTCAGCCACATCAAAATAGTAGTCGCCCTTTGCATTGCTAACGAGAGGATACAGCGATTGGTTAGTACTGTAGTTTGCAGCGATATTGATAGAGTTGAGCGGCTGACGCTTACCTTTGGCAACGTTCACCACAAAACGGGCTGTTTGTTGCTGCTGAACAAAACCTTGGCTGTATGTTGCCGTCGCCTCTATTTCGACCTGCCCTGCGTTATGAATCAACAGTAAACCGGTGTTCTTATCAAGAATTTCAACAACATCGGATTGGACGTTACTGTCAGCAAGCTTAAACGTAAGACTCTCAGTTTCAACGTCATCCAGTCGAACTGGTTCTAGCGTTAAACCGTCCCTATAAACAGGGCTTAGAGGCGCAAACTGTAATTGTTCAGCACCAACTTGGAAAACATGGACATTGGCATAAATATCGCGCGCTTGGTAATAATCATCTCCCGTATCGTGAATACGGATTCGCGCCTGACCTTGCGCTCCAATAGCATACACGCGACCATTTTGGTTTACGCGAACCAAGTGCTCATCACCATCAACCACTTCAAAGCTTATTTGGCCTCGTTGACCACGAACAACCAATAACTCACCGTCTTTATTCAATGCGTTCAAATTGAGTTCGTTGACCACTAAATCGGGGTTAGTGCCTTTGCTCACTGTCACAGTGAACTCTGCCTCAGAAGACTCATAAATCGAGCTGTTATCCGTCGCTTTTACCTTCGCGATGCCAGGGCGCAGAATCTGCAATTGCCCAGATTCATCAATTTGGACCACATTAGAAGGTGTTGAAGAGAGAATTTGGTATGTGATCGTGCCCTGCACATTGCTCATCGTTGTATTAAGAACGTGACCAACGCCATCAAAGGCAAGCGTTGTGTCTTCTACCTTTAACTGAGCACGGCTTTGCTTGGTCGTTTGAGTTGAAGAGTTTGAATTATCGGGTTTGGAATCACCGCCCCCACCACCGCAACCTGCAATAACAACAGCGAAAAACAAGAGAAAATAATATTTTTTCATTTTTTGTAATAATTTCTTACATCAGGAATGTGGCGCGATAATAATACGATGTTTTATTCATCACCACCCCCATTTGGGATTAATTTCATACCTATCAACCCCGAAATACATTCATAAGATCCATAAATTGCCGACAATTTTCGAAAACTTGCAAAAATAAAAGACAAGCAAACGTTTACCTTACGTTAAGTTATTAAATTAGCGATAATAAATATTGGGTTTTCAACAGGTTAAAATATAAGCACCAAATCACACTTTGAGGTGCTAATAATTGTAAGAGGTAAAAGAAGTGAGCCCTAAAAAGGCGCTCACGGAGATGTGAAAGAGAAATTAAACGCCATAAATTGGTAGCTCAGTAGTGTACTTTATCGGTTCCATAGCAAAGGTTGATGTTACGTTGGATAAACCTTTTACACTGTTCACCAATCGTTTATAGAACTCATCAAAACACTTCATGTCTTTGACGACCACTTTCATCATATAGTCGTATTCTCCTGCCATACGATAGAACTCCATCACTTCAGGGAAATCACTTACGGTCGTCACAAAATGGTTATACCACCCTTCTGAGTGATCACTGGTTTTGAGCTGCACAAACGCAATGAAGGATAAATCTAACTTCTCCGCGCTCAGTAGCGCGACACGCTTTTCAATATAGCCTTCATCTTCTAGCTTTTTTAAACGCTTCCAGCAAGGCGTGGTCGTCAGATTAACTCGCTCAGCTAAGTCATTTAATGACAAGGTTCCATCATTTTGGAGGAAAGAAAGCAACTGCTTATCGATTTTATCTAAGCCCATTACTATAAAAACCCTTTAATGCAGAAAATTTTTCTACTTTTGATAAATAACAGAACAATAATAGCAAAGTTTTTCTCTGCAGTTATAGGTAGATTATCCCTATAGACAAAAACAACTACCCTACAGAATTTCGAGGAGTCATGTTATGTGTACTGACCACAACTGGATCAACAATGCTGTACGCAAAATCGAAGCAGACTTTCAACGCTCAGCAGATACCCACTTATTCAAGTTAGATCTACCTTCTTTGGAAGGCATCGATATCTACTTAAAAGATGAAAGCACCCACCCGACAGGCTCACTAAAGCACCGCTTGGCACGCTCGCTGTTCCTTTACGCGATTTGTAATGGTTGGGTTGGTCCAGAAACCACGGTGATCGAAGCATCATCAGGCAGTACAGCGGTTTCTGAAGCGTACTTCGCTCGTCTTCTTGGCTTACCATTTATTGCGGTGATGCCAAAAACGACGGCACGCAAGAAAATTGAACAAATCGAATTCTACGGCGGCAAAGCGCACCTTGTTGACCGTTCAGACCAAATTTACGATGAGTCTCGTCGACTAGCGAAAGAGCTAAACGGTCACTACATGGACCAATTTACTTACGCTGAGCGCGCAACTGACTGGCGTGGTAATAACAATATTGCGAACTCTATTTTTAGCCAAATGGAGTTGGAAGATCATCCAATCCCAAGTTGGGTTGTAATGAGCCCAGGTACAGGTGGTACGTCGGCAACCATTGGTCGCTTTATTCGTTACCAAAAATACGACACAAAACTGTGTGTGGTTGATCCAGATAACTCGGTATTCTATGACTACTTCCAGTCTGGCAACGCAGAGATTAAAGGCGAAAACGGCAGCAAGATTGAAGGTATCGGTCGTCCACGAGTAGAGCCTAGCTTTATCGCAGGTGTGGTAGACGAAATGCGCAAAATTCCTGATGCAGCAAGCGTAGCAACAGCACATTGGCTGTCTGGCTTAATTGGTCGTAAAGTTGGCGCGTCGACAGGCACCAACCTATATGGTGTTCTTCAGCTTGCATGTGAGATGAAACAACGGGGTGAGACTGGCTCTATCGTAACGCTTCTGTGTGACTCTGGTGAACGTTACCTAGACACTTACTACAACACGGATTGGGTAAAAGAAAACATCGGTGACATTCAACCTTACCTAGCACAGCTTGAAATTATTCAGTCAAAAGGTTGCGTTGAACCAGCATGTTGCGGTCCAATCACTGAGTAAAACTCAGACGCCAAATAAAGAAACAGCCCGCTCAATCAGCGGGCTATTTTTTTATCTGCTTAATACAGAAAAATCACTTCTTCTGGCGTGCTTCAAATGCAGCCAATTGCTCTGGCGTTGCTTTAGGTTGGTGGTTCTGTTTCCATTCATCGTAAGTCATGCCATAGACACGCTCACGAGCATCATCGATATCGATATCCGCACCTAGTTCTTCAGCTTCTGCTTTATACCATTTGCTAAAGCAATTGCGGCAGAAACCAGCAAGGATCATGAGATCAATGTTTTGCACGTCTTTATTTTCATCCAAGTGAGCCAACAGGCGACGAAATGTCGCTGCATCAAGCTTGTCTTGCTCTTCTTGGGTTAGATTTTTGTACTTGAATTCAGCCACTTTACTTTCCTTTTATTTATCTCGCAGTTCATAGCATAGAAATGAGTGAGCGTGATGAGTCTAAAATTTGCGTCATTACAACAAATTTCCTTGTAAAATCACGCACTCACCCAAAAGACTGATATGATAACCGCCAGTTATCTTATTGATTAAATTAATACTAATTCTAAAAACGGTCTTTCACAAAGGTTATCGCCAAGTTATGAAAAACGCCATCCTATTATTATCTGCATTGACCATGAGTCTGCCAACTCTCGCTACTCAAGAACAAACTCACCAATCTTATTTGTACCTTGGAACTGGTAATGTGGGCTTCGACACGCCGGAGTTTGGTTCTGATCGAGACAGTGGTTGGTCAACACCTCATATTACAATTGGCTGGGGCTACAACGTAAACCAATACCTTGCGTTTGAGGGTGTGTTGCGTTATTCACAAAATGAACTTAAGAATGATTCTCTTAAGACAGATTTAGACCTTCATTACTACCAAGCAGGTATGTCAGCCGTACTAACAAGCGATAACTTGGGTGATACACCATTGTCACTATTTGGTCGCGTGACCGCATTGGGTACTCAAGCAGAAATGTACATTCCTGATGTTCAAAAAGTCACCGATGACTCTGGCGCGCTATTCAACGTTGGTGCAGGTATTCACTGGGACATGAGTAAAGATATTTGGCTTCGTGCTGAGTACATCTACAATGTGGCAGATATGGGCTTTGATAACTTTTATGACAGCTATGAAGGTGTCCAAGTAAGCTTAGGTAAACGCTTTTAATCAGACTTTCCCAAGCTTATATTACGTTCAGAATTGAAGACAAAAAAACCGAGGTCATTACCTCGGCTTTTTTGAATTTATAGCACGGAGTCACCAAGCAACTTATTGTTCAGAAAACTGACCAGCGGTGTCTTGCTTCACATGACTACTGCCTTGACCCGCATCCAATGAGGTCAAAATGTTTTCTTGGCGATCTTGAATCGCGCCTGTTAACTGCGGTAACGCAGTTGTCGCTAATAGCGCCATTGCACCAGCAACTAAAACCATCTCAACCATGTAACTGCCACGGAATTTTTTCAAGGGAACACCTCAATAGTAACGCCAGCCAAAGTATTAATCCTCAGATACATTGCCTGCCAAGACCCATCATTCGGTCAAACACGATGAGCGAGTCCTGTGCCCCTCGAAGAAGTGGCGAAATAATAACCAATAATTATCATTAGATCTATAAATAGCCAAGCGAAAAATATAAAAAAACCGAACGAAAATTGTTCGGCTTTTATATTCAACGTCTTAGCGGTAACACCTTATGGATGAGCAATACGTCCTTTTGTGTCGTGGCTTAGCGCTTTGTTCAACTCAGCCTCTACATGACCAGGTGAACGTGTCTTCGCAGAGATCAATCGGTACATCGCAGGGATAACAAACAGTGTCACTAATGTCGCAAAGCCCATACCGAAGAAGATAACCGTACCGACAGCCACACGGCTTTCATAACCCGCGCCTGTCGACATGATCAAAGGAATCGCACCGGCAAGTGTTGTGAATGCAGTCATCATGATCGGACGTAGACGACGAGCTGCCGCATCAGTAATCGCTTTTTCAAATTCAATGCCACGGTCACGTAACTGATTAGCAAACTCAACGATCAAGATACCGTTCTTAGTTACCATACCGATCAACATGATCATGCCGATCTGACTGTAGATGTTCATCCCTTGGCTCATCACTACCAAACCAAGGAAGCCACCAAAGACCCCCATCGGCACAGTGAACATTACCACTAGAGGGTTGACGAAGCTTTCGAACTGCGCCGCCAATACAAGATATGCAACTAACAATGCCAAGGCAAATACAACTGCAACACTGGCTTGGTTCTCTTTGAAGTCCTTTGATTCACCAGAATAGCTCACTGAAATATCACCCGGCAGGTTATCAATCGCTTCTTGGTCTAAGAAATCAAGCGCCTCACCTAAGGTGTAGCCTTCTGATAAATTGGCAGTAATGGTGATAGATTTCTGTTTGTTATAGTGGGACAAACGAATCGATGCAGCCACTTCTTCTACCTTAGTCACCGTATCTAAAGTCACTAGCTCACCGCTGGTAGTGCGCAAGTAAATCTGGCTTAAGTCAGCCGCGTTATTGAAGCTATTTTCATCACCTCGAAGGTAAACATCATATTCTTCACCACGGTCAACATAAGTCGTTTCACTTTTACCACCAAGCATGATTTCCAGAGTTTCAGAAATGTCTTGAACACTCACGCCAAGTTCAGCCGCGCGGCGTTTGTCGACAGACACCAATAGCTCTGGCGTTTTCTCTGAATAATCGATTTCAGCGCCTTCCATCATTGGTGATTCTTCAGCTTTGTTCTTGAGCATTTCTGCCCAGACTAATAGCTCATCGTAGTCCGATCCGCCCAAGACAAACTGCACTGGTTCGCTCGATCCACCACGGAAACCCGGCATGAATGGGAAGACACGAACGTCAGGAATACCTGCCAGTGATTTGCGAACTTGATTCAACGCATCTTGAGCAGTGACATCACGTTCGTTCCAGTCTTCCAGAATCATGATAACGAAACCCGTTTGGTCACCCGCTTGACCACCGAATGCTGGTGTTTGGATACTGAACGATTTCAAGAATCCTTGCCCCAGTAACGGCATTAAGCGATCTTCTACAATGTCCATGTTGGCTGACATACGGTTATAGGAAGTTGCATCAGCACCACGAACAAAGGCAAAGATCACGCCTCGGTCCTCTTGCGGAGTTAACTGTGCTGGCACTTGATTCATCAAGAAGTAACTGCCACCCATACACGCGATAATAACCAAAGGTGCAGCCCAACGAACTTTCAACGCACCGCGCAGCGCTTTACGATAAGCTGCTTCCAATTTCGCAAACAGCTTATCAACGGCTTGATTAAATCGGTTTGGTTTCACGTTCGCTTTTAGAATTTGACTGCCTAAAACAGGAGTAAGCGTCAAAGCAATTAAGGACGAGAAGATCACCGACATTGCCAACAAAACTGAGAATTCAGTAAACAGCAAACCGACCATGCCATCCATAAAGGAGATCGGCAGGAATACCATCACAAGAACTAACGTTGTGGCGATAACAGCAAAACCTACTTCACGCGTACCTTTGTAAGCCGCCAATAATGGTGATTCACCACGTTCAATATGGTGGAAGATGTTCTCTACTACTACGATTGCATCGTCCACAACTAGACCAATAGACAGGATCAACGCCATCAAAGTAATGAGGTTAATAGAGAAACCAAAATAGTAGGCAGCGATGAATGATGAAATCAGTGACACTGGTACCGTCACCGCAGGAATCAACGTTGCTCGTGCTTGACCGATAAAGATGTACAAAACCAGAATTACCAGACCACCCGTAATAAAGAGTGTACTGTAGACCTCATCGATCGAACGTTCGATAAAGACAGTGGCATCATAATCAATAGCTAGACGAGTCCCATCTGGCAAAAACTTCTGGATTTTATCCACTTCAGAACGCACAGCCTGCGCAACTTCTAAAGGGTTCGCATCTGATTGAGGCACCACCCCCAAACTGATGTTCACAACACCATCACTCTTAAAGGTCGAGTTTTCGTTTTCTGCACCGATGAACACATCAGCCACGTCTTTTAGGTAAATAGGCGTGTTGTCACTTGCACGTTTCACCACAAGGTATTGGAAATCTTCTGGCGTGTTGTATGTACGGGCAGTTCGCACTGACATCACTGTCGAATCGTTTCGAACTTCACCACCCGGACTTTCTAAGTTTTCACTACGAAGCGCTGCTGTAATATCAGAGGCAGTAACCGAACGCCCTGCCATCAGATCTGGTTTGAGTTTCACGTACATCACTTTGTACAAACCACCAGACAGATCGATAGAACTAACACCCGAGATCAAACTGAAACGGTCCATAAGCACACGTTCGGCATAATCCGTCAATTGTGTGCGGTCCATCTCTGATGAGCTGAGGTTAATATAGAGAGAAGCTTCACCAGAACCATTGTTTTTGTAAACAACAGGATCATCAGCTTCATCTGGCAACGAACGCTGTGCTCGAGCTACCGCATCACGAACATCACTTACGCCGGTATTAAGGTCATAACCCAATTCAAAAGTGATGGTGATACGCGACATGCTGTTGCGCGTAGTGGAGCTAATTTCATCAATTCCACTGATGCCCGAAAGTTGATCTTCCAGTACCGAAGTAATTTGGCTTTCAATGATGGTTGCAGAAGCGCCTTCATAACGAGTGCTGATCGATACAACTGGACTTTCGATATCTGGCATTTCACGCACTGCAAGTTTGGTAAACGACACAAAGCCGAATACACATAGCAGCATGCTTAATACCAGCGCCGCAACAGGGCGTTTTACGGAAACGTCAGAAAGTAACATTAATTTGCTTCCTTAGCCGCTTCGTCTTGCGCGCCCTGCTCACTGGTTGCATTCGCAGTTTTCGCTTTTCCTGGTGCGATGATTTCTTTCACTTCGACGCCATCGCGCATGTTCACAATACCTTGCACGACAATCTTGTCGCCAATCTCTACACCAGATTCAATCACCACTTCATTATCGACACGCGCCCCCAAGAACACTTCTTGACGCTTCGCTTTGTTGTCTTCATCAATAACATACACAAAACGCTTCGTTCCGGAATATTCCAGCGCTTGAACTGGGATAATTGGTGCTTCAATCGCAGGGAATGCCAAAGACGCATTCATAAGCATGCCCGGCTTCAGATGGTTTTCTGGGTTGTCGAATTCAATACGAATACGTAAGTTCAACGTTTCTGCACTGATACGAGTATCGATGCCTGTGACTTTACCGACAAAATCAACACCGTTCCAAGCGCTGGTCGTCGCGTGAACCTCCATACCAACAGATAACATCGATAGGTAACGCTCAGGTACTTGCAGATCCAGCTCCATTACGGACAAGTCATCTAACGTCAGCAACTCAGAGCCTGCACTGACCATTTTTCCTCGACTAAAATCGATAAAACCAACCGTACCGGCAAAAGGTGCACTGATATTAAGATCCGCTAGGTTAGCTTTTGCTGCATCTAGACGCGCTTCCGCAATCTCTACGCTTGCTTTTTGCGCATCAATTTCCGTTTGAGTAATGGCATTACGTTTCACCAAACGCTGAAACTCTTTTAACTTACGCTGTTCATCTTTTAGGTAAGCTTTTGCTTCTACTAATGCTGCTTGCGCTTTGTCATCATTTAGTAGAATGAGCAGCTGATCTTGTTGAACGTTTTGATTGGCTTTTACGGGGATATCTTTTACCTTGCCAGCAACTTCAGAAGCAACAATCACTGATTGGGCAGCTTCTAGCTTACCAATCAATGATAGAGATTGGTTGATTTGATGCGTCTCTACTTGTTCAGTTACGACCGTAACCGTCGATGGACCACGTTTTGCAGCAAAAGCCGCAGGTGATGCCATTAAAATAGAAAGCGTTAGAACGGATAAAGTGGCTCTCATACTCATAATTTTGACTACTAAACAGATAAACTTATGTCATTAAACTGATTACAGTTTATCAGTTGATACGACGCCTAACGTCAAGTAGTGTAAATTCAAGTAAAAAGTCAGTTTCTCTTTTGTATAAACGACATACAAAACGCTGACTTTCTACCATCTTTGCCCAAAAAGGCAGCATTCAACTTAAAAACGTAAGAAAAACGCTTTACAGCTTGAGCGAGTTTGCTATGATGCGCTCCGCACTTGAGAGATGTGTTGGGAAAACATTCTTAAGTATAAAAATACTCTGGAGGGGTTCCCGAGTGGCCAAAGGGAGCAGACTGTAAATCTGCCGGCACTGCCTTCGATGGTTCGAATCCGTCCCCCTCCACCATATTCTTTCTTATGTTTTTCCTTTGAACATAAGAACAACTTGGAAGCTAGGTTGGGAAACTAATTTTCAAGCATGCTCTTTGTAGTATGAAAACACCCTGGAGGGGTTCCCGAGTGGCCAAAGGGAGCAGACTGTAAATCTGCCGGCACTGCCTTCGATGGTTCGAATCCGTCCCCCTCCACCATATTCTTTCTTATGTTTTTCCTTTAAACATGAGAACAACTTGGAAGCTAGGTTGGGAAACTAATTTTCAAGCATACTCTTTGTAGTATGAAAAACACCCTGGAGGGGTTCCCGAGTGGCCAAAGGGAGCAGACTGTAAATCTGCCGGCACTGCCTTCGATGGTTCGAATCCGTCCCCCTCCACCATATTGAAAAAGCCAGCTCATTGAGCTGGCTTTTTTCGTTCTATACCTATCAATTTTCAATGACAACCCCACTATCTGGCTAAATCTAGTCTCACTCATAGCGCGATTTTTAGTGATCTTTCGTTAAGTAGTACGACACCTAGATACTTTTAACTAGCTCTGCTTGAGAGGGAATCAAAGTATTTTAGGTCAATGGAATCAAGCCATAGATCATCTCATTAGCTCTATCTTCACCATTCCCTATGTGTGACTCATCGTTTCCCTTGTAAGGATCCTATTTGCTCGACTTTAACCACTCGAAATTATATCGATAGGTTTCGATTCTCTGATTTCCAGACATAAAAAAACCCGCTCGAAAGCGGGATTTTACTAAGACTAAATTGAACGCTGCTGGTGATTAACCTTGAATACCGACAATCAACCAAGGTGCGTTTGGTACCGTTAGGTCGCGCTCTAGGTGCCAGATATCTTCGATATCTTCTTCAATGCCTTCTGCTGCATCACGGTAGCGACCACTGAACTGCAGACTAAGCTGTGCTTTACTTGCATCGTAGTCAGCGCGAACGATTTCAGCATCTACATACATCACATCGGTGTGTTGCTCGCCATCTAGCTTCGCACGCTCTGCTTTCAAATCTTCAAATAGGCTTGGTGAAACATACTCTTCAATCGTGTGAAGTTGGTTATGGTTCCATGCGCCTTGCAAGATGCGGTAGTGCTCACGAGAGCCATTGATAAATGCAGCTTGGTCAAAACCCGGTGGGTAGTTATGTGGGATGTCAGTTTGAGCACCGAAACCGCCAAAACCACCAGCGTTTGTATTTGGCTGTTGCTCAAAATTCTGCATGTTTGGTTGCTCGAACTTAGAAGCATTACCGCCAAATGCTGGCTGTTGACGATGCTGATTCATACTGCCCTGTTTAGCGCCAAGCATGCCACGCATCAATTTGAAGATAACAAATGCAATCAAACCGATGATTAGGATATCCATAAATTGGATACCTTCGAATGCACCACCAAAGAATGCTGCTAACAAACCACCAGCAAGAAGACCACCAAGTAAGCCGCCCATCAAACCTTTTTTGCTTGATGATTTAGCACCTTGTTCTTTACCAATGGTGTTTGTGTTTTGTTGCTGCTGTTTAGGAGCAGGGGCTGTTTTATAACTCTTACCGAAAGACTTACCACCACCGAACTTTTTCGCTTCCGCGATAGGCGTTACAGCAACAGTAAACATCAGTAGGGCGACAATCGAAAATAAACGTTTCATCGTTATCCTTAAAATTGACGATATGTACTTAATCGCGCTGCATGATAGTGAAATGAACGAGCATCTAATATCAGTAGCACGCTAAATATGAGATGTGTCCATCATACTCCGTCGGATTCAACAATGAAACAATCCGTAATAGAAGACATGTATCAGAATATTGCCAACCCACAGGTTTCTGACTTGTTTGCGTTATTGACGGTCAATCAGTAGCTGACTATCATATTGAACGTTGTTCAATAAGTAGTTTTAAATTATGGCGCGCAGAAACGATCACACTAGAGAAGAGTTAGTCAATTTGACTCTTACCACAGTCAAAGACTTTTTAGACGAAAACTCTTACCACGACCTGAGCCTTCGCAAGATCGCTAATATGATAGGTTACGTGCCAAGTACTCTCGTTAATATCTTTGGCAACTATAACCTATTGCTTTTACATGCCGTTGCACAGACATTGGATGAGTTGCAACAAGAAGCAGTAACCGCGACCAAAAACAGTAAGGATGCTCATCAAGCACTTTTTGAACTGGCATACTGCTACCATGACTTTGCGCAAAAACACCCTTACCGTTGGCAACTGGTATTTGAGCACAACATGAATGGTGCTGAGCTTCCAGAGTGGCACGCGAAGCGCATCGATGGTATGACAGGAATGTTGGAATCCTTATTGGCACAAATCGCTCCCCATCGTACTGAATCTGAAGTATTACAAGCGAGTCGAGTATTATGGTCAGGTGTTCACGGCATTACACTTCTGAGTGTCGATGACAAATTTTTCTCAAGCGAACCTATTGATGGTAAAGAGCTTATCGATAACCTGATTTCAAACTACCTGATCAGCTGGTAATAAAGGATTGTTCATGTCATCAGACAGCCAGTCGTCTTTGCTTAGGCAGCGAAAGTTCCTCCCCTACTTTATTACCCAGTTTTTTGGTGCTTTCAACGACAACATATTTAAGAACGTACTGCTGCTGTTTGTGGCTTTTGCTGGGTCAAGCGCGTTACCAATTTCTAGCAACCTTTTCATTAACTTAGCGGCAGGCTTGTTTATTCTTCCATTCTTCTTATTCTCTGCATCAGCTGGGGTGCTCGCGGATAAGTACGAGAAGTCATGGTTTATTCGAAAGGTAAAGTTGTTCGAGATCGGCATCATGCTATTAGGCGCAATTGGTTTTATCACCGAAAGCTATGGCGTCCTGCTCTTATTGCTGTTTTTGATGGGTACCCAATCGGCGTTCTTTGGACCAGTCAAATATGCCCTACTTCCTCAACAACTTAATGAAAGAGAACTCGTCCCTGGCAATGCATTAGTCGAAGCTGGTACGTTTATCGCAATTCTGGTCGGTACTCTCGGTGCCGGTATTATTGCCTCAGCAGAGAGTGCCAAATATCTTGCTGCTTTCTGCGTTGTCATCTTTGCTGTTTTGGGCTACCTATCTAGTCGCTTTATTCCGTTTGCATCAGCCAGCGCGCCGGACATTCAATTCAAATGGCAACCATATAAACAGACCAAACACACACTCGCGATTGCTAAGTCTGATCGTATTGTCTTCCAATGCATCATGGCAATCAGCTGGTTTTGGTTCCTAGGTGCGGCTTATCTGACTCAATTTCCAAACTTCACCAAGGTGTATTTGAACGGTACCGAAAGCGCGGTTTCTTTCCTTCTAGCGCTATTCTCTGTGGGCATTGCTGTTGGCTCCATGGCGTGTAATTGGCTCTCAAATCATCGTATTGAAATCGGCATCGTGCCGATTGGTGCTCTGGGTATCACAATCTTCGGTTTCTTGATGGCAACATCGATTCCGACCGATCTGCCTCGCTTCCATACTTTCGCTGAGTTTGTTAGCTACGATGCATTCTGGCCCTTGTTCTTCTACTTATTAATGATAGGTGTATCCGGCGGTCTCTTTATCGTCCCCCTTTATGCCTTGATGCAACACCGAGCTAAAGAAACGGAACGAGCGCAGGTCATTGCAGGCTTAAACATCTTTAACTCTCTATTCATGGTAGGCAGCGCTGTATTAGGCATTGTTTGTCTAAGCGTACTTGAAATGAGCATTCCTCAATTGTTTGCTCTTCTGGCGGTGCTTAACTTCCTCGTTGCAACGTACATTTTTTTGCAGATTCCTATCTTTGTGGTGCGCTTTGCAATGTGGGTGGTCACTCATACCATTTACCGAGTGAAGCACAAGAACTTACACCACCTACCAGAACACGGCGGGGCATTGATCGTCTGCAATCATGTCAGCTATATGGACTCACTGCTATTAAGTGCCGTTTGTCCTCGTCTCATTCGATTTGTGATGGAAGAAGACTATGCGAACCTTCCTCCTTTGCGACGATTTCTTCGCCGAGCAGGCGTGATCCCCATCTCGGCTAGCAATCGAACATCGATTCGCCGCGCATTTAATGATGTTGAGAAAGCACTGAGTGAGGGTCATATTGTGTGTATTTTCCCAGAGGGACGTTTAACGTCAGATGGTGAGATGAACGAGTTTATGCGTGGTATCGATATCATCCTTCGCCGCAGCCCTGTCCCTGTTATACCAATGGCACTGAAAGGTTTGTGGGGTAGCTATTTCAGCCGTGCAAAAGGTCGCGCATGTAAGGGGTTACCAACCCGTTTCTGGTCTAAATTAGAAATCGAAGCAGGAACACCCGTCGATCCAAAACAAGCCAGCGCGCAAGTTATGTTTGAAAAAGTAAGAGCACTTCGAGGCGACTGGCGTTAAACTCAGAGCAGCACTTTCATATTCTTGAACATGCGTTTAGTTTAACTGAACGCATGTTCAATTCATTAAGACTTTCTGACCAAAAGCGTTACTGTATACTCCACGCTTTAACTCATAACAACGAACGACACCCTTGAATACAAAGAATATCCCCTTTGGATTGGCACTGCTGTTTTGTTTAACCCCTTTCGTGTCCTCTCCTATTGCGCTTGTGATCGGTTTTCTATTGGCGAGTTTTAGCCTAGTACCGACAGAACTTCCTATTGCCTCTTTTACCAAGAAGTTGCTTTCCTATTCAATCATTGGCTTAGGATTCGGTATTCACTTTGAGCAGGCTCTAGCAGTCACTTCTGACGGTATTGGTCTTATCATCGCCACCATTCTTGGCACGCTTGTGATCGGTATGACGATCGCGAAGATGATTAAGTTAGAACGAACGACCGCTTACTTAATCGCTTCTGGCACTGCAATTTGTGGTGGCAGTGCAATTGCCGCTGTCGCTCCAGCAATTAAAGCGAAGGACGAACAAATCGGTCTTGCACTTGCAACGGTTTTCGTTCTGAACTCATTAGCGCTATTTATCTTCCCAGTGATTGGTCACGCAATAGGCTTGGATCAGCATACGTTCGGAACATGGGCGGCGATTGCGATTCACGACACTTCTTCAGTTGTGGGTGCCGCGTCTGCTTACGGCGAAGAAGCACTTACGACAGCAACAACATTGAAACTCGCCCGTGCATTGTGGATTATCCCTGTCGCACTGATCAGTGCTGTGATCTTTTCTCGAGGTAATGGAGAGGAAGGCAAAAGTAAGTTAGTGATTCCTTACTTCATTTTCTGGTACTGTGCTGCAATTGCATTCAGCGATTTCTTCCCACAATTTGAAGTGGTATATCAAGGCATCTTTGCCATTGCTAAGCAAGCTCTTGTGGTTTGTTTGTTCTTGATTGGTTGCAGTATTTCAGTCTCAAAACTCAAATCAGCAGGCGCAAAGCCATTACTGTTTGGCGTCACGTTGTGGGTACTGATTTCTACTACGTCTCTAGGCTGGTTACTTCTCAGCTAAACCTTGATCGATTTTCTGAGGCTGGGTTGGCTCGACTTTTCGCGTGCTTTGACTTTTGTGTACCAACACTAAAGCTATTGCAACCAGAAAGGCAGTTAACTCAGCCAATGAACGCATTAACCCCTCACTGCTGACAGCTACACCGATTTGCAATAATACCGCCGCTGCTAACGCTAATTTGATCATCCTGAACCTTATGCCTTATTCCTTTATCTTTGAGCATGATTATGATTCAGAGTTATAAGGATACGAAATTACCTTTTCGACTAATTCATTGCGAAATCAACTATACCCAAGTGACTTCAAGGTGCTGGATTCAGAGCGCTGTCACTGATTCAAGTTCAAGGAAAACAACGAAGCGTAATAGCAAGCTCTTTCAAAGTTGTTTGACGATGAAATTGTTTCAGTGACACGCTCCCAAAGGGCGAGTTGCCTTGGTTCGTATGCTCCGTTAACAACTTTTGATTTAGAACCACTAGATCTTCAAATTGTTGCCTCGCCTTCAAACCAAGTCATTCTCGCTGAACCAAGCATTTTGAGGTTACTTGGGTATATGACTTTCTATCCATGAAATAAAGGTTTTCACTTTAGGTCGATGTTCATAGCCAGATGGACAAATTAAATCGTACCCCAAGTTCGTATCCATTGTCGGATAAGGGCTAACCAATTCTCCTTTATCCAGTAAATCTTTGACGAATCGATACCGCCCCATCGCCACACCAACACTATTTCTCGCCGCGAGCACCGCCATATCTCGATGGCTAACACAATAAAAATGCTCAAAGATATCAACATCAAGTCCCACATGGGCAATCCATCGTTGCCATACATCCGAACCCAATGCATGGATAAAGTTGATACGATGAAGTGATGCCATCCCATCCTCTAAAATATTCTGTTCTTTCATGTACTCAGGTGTACAGACCGGGATGTACTTTTCACCAAACAGTCTTTGGCGATACACATCAACCAAATGCTCCGTATCATAAAAAATCGCAGCATCAATGTGATTAGTCACTAAATCTAATTGGTTTTCCTGTGCAAACAGGTTGAGGTTAAATCCCGGATAAAGACGTTTAAAATCCGCAATACGTGGCATCAACCATCCATTTAAGAATCCCGGAGATGCAGCGATATTCAGTTCACCAACTAAATCCGTTGATTTTATTTCTTCAATTTCATTAAAGATGGTGCTCAGTGACGATGATAATGTCTTTTGGAATCGGTACCCTTCTGCGGTCAAATCTAACTTCCGCGTACCTCGCACAAACAGAGAAAAACCAAGCTCCTGCTCTAGCACTTTGATGCGATGACTCACAGCGCCTTGAGTGAGGTGCAACTCTTTCGCTGCCTGCGTAAAGCTGAGGTGCTTCGCTGCGATACTGAAGGTATGAAGGTTTCTAAGCAGTAACTGTTGGTTAGCCATAACGCACCATGCATTAAAAATATTAATTCATGATAGTAGTGATTTCGTTTGTTTGCGTCGATAATTAAGTTTCAAATAGTCTCTAGAAACTAAATAAAAACATCACTTTCAAACATAGATCATGTTTTAGGTGGCATTAAAATTATAGGGGCAAATATGAATATACTCGGCTATATGCAAAAAGTCGGTAAGGCATTAATGGTACCCGTGGCGACCCTACCTGCTGCGGCAATATTAATGGGGATTGGCTACTGGATTGATCCGGTCGGTTGGGGCTCTGAAAGTGTTTTAGCGGCATTCCTAATTAAATCCGGTGGAGCCATCATTGATAACATGGCGGTACTGTTCGCCGTTGGTGTCGCTTTCGGATTAAGTAAGGATAAGAATGGCTCTGCCGCTTTATCTGGTTTTATCTGTTTTATGGTGCTAACCACATTACTAGCACCGGGTGCCGTTACTCAATTGATGGATATTAGTGCTGACGAAGTGCCTGATGCGTTCAACAAAATCAACAACCAGTTTATCGGTATTCTAGTTGGCGTGATCTCAGCAGAAATCTATAACCGTTACTCTGGTGTTGAGCTACCAAAGGCGTTGGCATTCTTCAGTGGCAAGCGTCTGGTTCCAATCTTAACCTCTATCGCTGGCATGGCTTTGGCTTTTGTCCTGCTTTACGTATGGCCTGTGATTTACGATGCATTAATTATTTTCGGGACTAAGCTCGAATCCATGGGGGCGTTAGGCGCAGGTCTCTTTGGCTTCTTTAACCGTTTGATGCTGACAATCGGCATGCACCACGCGCTCTACCCAGTCTTCTGGTTTGATGTGGTTGGCATCAACGACATTCCAAACTTCTTAGGCGGCGCACAGTCTATTGCCAATGGTACGGCTGTGATCGGCAAAACTGGTATGTACCAAGCTGGCTTCTTCCCAATTATGATGTTTGGTCTACCAGGTGCCGCTCTTGCGATTTATCACTGCGCTGATAAGCAAAACAAAACCAAAGTGTTTTCTATCATGCTGGCTGCTGCGATGGCGTCTTTCTTCACTGGTATCACAGAACCTCTAGAGTTCAGCTTCATGTTCTTAGCGCCAGTGTTGTACCTGATTCACGCAGTATTAACGGGGATCTCAATGTGCATTGCGGCAAGCATGCAATGGATGGCAGGTTTTGGCTTCTCTGCAGGCTTCGTTGACTTCGTACTATCAAGCCAAAACCCGCTGGCGACCAAATGGTACATGCTGATCCCACAAGGTTTAGTTTTCTTCGCGATTTACTACAGCGTATTCCGCTTTGCGATTATTAAGTTCAACTTACGTACACCCGGTCGCGGCGAGGATATGGAAAAAGAAGTCACTGAGAACATAGGTGAATTGGCGAAAGACTACATCACAGCGATCGGTGGTGCAGATAACATTCTCGAGGTGGACAACTGTATTACTCGCCTTCGCTTGACCGTAAAAGACTCTTCTCTAGCCGATGAAGCTAAGCTAAAACAACTAGGTGCTGCTGGCGTAGTTATGATTGGTAAAGGCGGCTTACAAGTGATTATCGGATTGGGCAAAGTAGATAAAGTGGCTGAGCAGATGAAAGTCGCGCTCGCTAACTAAAGAATTGTGGTGACTCACCATCACCACATCCCCCTGAAGTGCAATAACGCTTAGTCACCGTTTTGCACTTCATTTTTTAACCAGTCTTTCACTGCTTTGCGCGACACTTTAATACCACCACCCAACAGAGTTTGAGGCATTGCGTAATACGCTACTGGCCATTTGAATTTCTCTAGCTTAGTTTTTAGGTATTGCTCGTACTGTACTTTGCTCAATAACGATTCAGTTTGAATCACAGCCACTGGTCGGTGTCCAAATTCCGCATCTTCTACTGGCACAACAATGCTTTGCGAAATACCCTCGATTTGGTTCAGTACTGCTTCAATTTCTTCGCAGTGAACATTCTCACCGCCAGAGATGAATTGGTTGTCTGCTCGTCCAATGATCTTAAGTTCATCGCCTTGCCACTCACCTAAGTCTTTACTGTCGAACCAACCATCATCATTAAGCAGAGAAGTAATACTTCCTTGATTAAAGTAGCCAGTTGCGAGAGTGAGCCCGCCAATATAAATGCGTTGCTCCTCCAGCTTAATATCTCGATTTTGCAATAGGTGACCTGCATTGCTGATGCTGTCTATTTGCTTTGCTGTCACCGTTGAAGCGGCTTCCGTCATGCCGTAGCCTAGCCAAGTCTCAATGCCTTGTTGTGTCGCTCGTAGTGCGAGCTCATGTGCGACGTGGCTACCACCCAGTAATACATGCGTGAGAGACAATTCAACTTGTTCGTCCAGCAAACGCTTAAGCTGGGTCGAGACTAAAGAAGCATGAGAGACACCAACAATATCGTCTGCAAGGCTTCCACTTCCGACCTTAATGGTTGCACCAGCGAACAGCCAGCGATACACGATGGCAAGACCAGAAACATGATAAAGCGGCAAAGAGAGTAACCACGTATCTTGTTGGTCGAACCGAAACTCAGCCAACAGACCTTGAGCTGAAGAAAGATGCTGTCTATGCGTATGAACAACCGCTTTGGGCGTACCGGTTGAACCAGAGGTAAATACGATAGATGCGAATCCATCATGCGAGTATCCGTCAGTAGAGAGCACTGATACATCATCGGTGTCAGTGTCTGGAATCGACAACAAGGTAGCACTAAGTTGTGATAACTGATTTTCAGAGTACAAACCAACGGCACCATCAGCAAACCAAACAAAGCGTTGCTGGTTCGGTTTGTATAATGTCGTTAGTTTGCCAGACAGAGCCTCAAAAGGCTGCGGCATGGTTAAAGCAACAGTCACTCCTAACTGCTGAGCGGCAAGATAAAACCACAGGGTTTCAACTTGATTCTTACCGACTAACGTCACCACATCTCCATTCATCACACCTTGCTGTTGCAGGGAATGAACATAATGGCTAATCCGTGCCGCTAATTGCTGCCAATTGAGCGACGCTTTGTTTGTTTCAAGCGCAATAGAAAAAGGGCTCACTTGAGCCCAGTATTTCCACGGTGCAATCGCAATATCATCTACGCTGAATGCCACACTAACTCCTGCTCTGACAGCGGAATAACTGGAAGATCGCACTTCGGCCAGCCCTGCTCTAATTGCGCTTTAAACAAACCAATGGTATCCAAACCTGGGATCTCATTTGGTAGTTGCCATTGTGCTAAGCGCGCAAGTTGGTTGAGACCTAAGCTCGATTCAATGCTTGAGCTGATCACGGCTTTAATGCCCAGCGTCTTCGCCTTTTCAATCAGCTTAATACAGAAATCAACCGAGCCGATTAACGTTGGCTTGATGATGATGGTTTTCACACCAGTAAGATCTTCCAAGCTGAAATCTTCACGACGAACCGCATCTTGCAACGTCTCATCCCACGCGATAGCGATCCCCGTATTGATTGCAAAAGACAGACTGTCGCCAGGAGAGCGACATGGCTCCTCCAAGAAGGTGATGCGCTGGCGTAGTGATGGTGCAATGTATTTTGCAAACTGCTGCGCTTTTTCTGGCGTCCAAGCACGGTTTGCATCAAGACGAAGCGTTAGCTGTGGAATCGACTCAAGAAACAAGTTCACCAGCATACCGTCACGAATTGGTTCATACAGACCGACTTTTACTTTCGCGACTTTTTCGCCTTCCATTTCGTTCAGTTTTGGGATCAGATCGTCTGGGTCACCGTTACACAAAGGCGCGACTTGGTGCTTACCTTGCGTAGGTAAACCACCTTCAAGCTCCAGTTGAGCCATCGACAAACCAAACGCAACCGATGGATACATGTGGTTGTAATCCAAAGGTAAGTTCGCAACCCAGCGTTCAACCTGAGCTTGCAATTGAATACCGGCTTCTTCCACACCTTCCAAGCTAAAACCAACCAGTGGAGCGACTTCACCACGACCGATTTTATCGCCTTCGGACAGTTCAACGATGTAACCTGTACGTTCCGTCAACTTGTTATCACGCAGTATCACGCCACTGTCCATTGGCAAGCAGTAACGATAAATCTTCGCTTTACGCATAATTCGAATCCTATGTAATGCCGTATATTCTGAGCTCTTTAGCGAGAAAACCCGCTAGCCTCCCAGAGGGCGAGGCGCTCAGGACGAAAACGAAATAGAGGAGCGCATGGCTCCTCTTCTTATACGGATTATGGGTTACGAGGGAATTTATCGAAGTCTGGGCGACGTTTCTCGTTGAATGCGTTACGACCTTCTTGGCCTTCATCCGTCATGTAGAACATCATTGTCGCGTTACCAGCAAGCTCTTGCAGACCCGCTTGACCATCACAGTCTGCATTGAGTGCCGCTTTCAAACAACGTAGCGCCATAGGGCTATGTTGTAGAACTTCACGACACCAGCGAACGGTTTCTTTTTCTAGGTCTTCTAGTGGCACAACTGTGTTCACTAGTCCCATATCTACTGCTTCTTGTGCATTGTAGAAGCGACATAGGAACCAGATTTCGCGAGCTTTCTTCTGGCCAACAATGCGAGCCATGTAAGATGCACCCCAGCCACCATCGAATGAACCGACTTTAGGACCCGTTTGACCAAATTGTGCATTGTCAGCAGCAATCGTTAGATCACACATCATATGAAGAACATGACCACCACCGACAGCCCAACCTGCAACCGATGCGATCACTGGTTTTGGACAAGTACGGATGTCGCGTTGGAAATCCAACACGTTTAGATGGTGAGTGCCTTGGTCGTCTTTATAGCCGCCGTAATCGCCGCGGATCTTCTGGTCACCGCCAGAACAGAAAGCGTCTTCGCCTAGACCCGTTAGAATGATCACGCCAACACCAGAGTCGTAGCGTGCATCTGCCAACGCATCAATCATCTCTTTCACCGTTTGAGGGCGGAACGCATTACGCACTTGTGGACGTGCAATAGTAATTTTCGCGATACCGTCTTCAGACTTGTGGTAATGAATGTCCTCGTATTTCTCGCCGCAATCTTTCCATTGAACCGGAGCGTAAAGTTCTTCTTCAGAAATGCCTACTGTTTTAGCCATGGTGATTCCCATTGTTCTCGTTGCTCTCACCCAAAGTGAGAATGAAATATTTGATTAATGTGCATCGCAAATTGTTGTGGTTGCTCTTGATGGACATTGTGTCCAGCGCCCTCAACTTGTCGATACGCCAACCCGCTACTCTCAGCCAGTTGACTAAATTTCTTGTCTTTTGAACCGCAAATGTAATGCAGCGGAATGGTTTGTTGTTGCAGCGCAGGCAGCAAGTAAGATTGCTTTGCTAAAGACGTCGCAAGCAACATGTCCGCAACTGCTGAACCAAGATTAGCACTTCGTTTCTCAATCAATGTTTGTCTTTGCTCATGGTTTAGTGAAGAAAAGACCAACTGTTGGTACCAATCGTTCAAAACACAGGCAAGAGGCTCTGTTTTGAAGCGTCTCGCCCAATGCGCATCGTTGCTAAACCGTGCTTGTTTTTCTGACTCGCTTTGCAGCCCGAAGTTTCCCCCTTCGATAATCGCACCGCAAATATTGAGATCCAGAAAACACTGGTGCGCAAGACCATGCATAGCAATGCGCCCACCCATTGAATAACCAATCAGAATAAACGGTTGTTGTGAGGGAAATAGTAAAGATAGTGTGGAATGGAGCAGTTTGCAGCAATCATTCAGGTCACGGCAAAAAATAGATTGGCTATGCCCATGCCCGGGTAAGTCAATCGTTACTCGGTCATACTGTGGCAAAGCTGCCATACACGTTTGCCAATCCTCACCACTGCCAAGCAAACCATGCAAAAACACCAACGTAGGTAATGCGCTACCTTGGTGTTTTTCCGTTGCAGGAAAGTGTTCAGAATAGAGCATGTAGATTCTTATTGAAGGATTTAAGATGCTCTACCGCTTGATTTGACGGCGTTTGCACTTCGACCACCAATGCTCCACGACCTGTCGCCAAATGTTGTGCTACTAACGTTTGGTACTCTGCCAGCGTGCTTGGTTTACTGTATTCTAATCCAAACTGCTTAGCGGCATGCTCAAACTCATAGCCATGGGGCATTTGGTAGAAAGACTCCCTATGCTCTTGTGGCACTGGCAGTAAATCAAAAATCGCACCACCATCGTTATTCGTGATCACTAAAACCGAAGGTAATTCACTGTGTGTAAACAGCGCTAGTGAGTTCAATCCATATAGAGCAGAAGTATCGCCAAGGAACATCAACATTGGATTTTGACGAGCTCGTTGCACACCACTTGCCGTAGCAAACAATCCATCAATACCCGAAGCGCCACGGTTAGTGAAGACTTCGGTATTGTCCAGTTTGCCAAACATATCGATTAGGCGAACAAACAAGCTATTACCAACAAACAAGTCCACCCCTTGAGACCGCTCCGCAACATCTATTGCCAAAGCAATTTCACTCAATTCACTCTTAGGATCGGAGACAAACAAACCTTTCGCATGCTGAGTCACCTGTTTGATGTCAGCAGCAAGGTCATCTGCCCAGCCGGAATACTCCGATTCAAACTCTGTAGTACGCTCTACCCACGCGCTTGGCTGCTCTGCCCAATGCCATTGAGGCAAGTGGCTTTGATTGTCACGATCCAATCGTGGAGAGACATACCAATATTGAATATCCCCACCATGTTGATTGCGAGAAACATGTCTCTCTAACCAATGATTAAAACGCTTAGAAATGATTCGACTACCGAACTGAACAATCAAATCGCAGTCATCAAGCTGGCTTGCCAACCTTGGGTTTTGTAGCCATAAATCAAAGTGCGCCCAATCAGAACTCACTCCACTTTGTGGGTCGGCAAGTATCGGCCACCCCATCTGTTCCGCAAATACACGAGCCGCTTGCGCTTGAACTAATGGCAAGCTTCCGATGACTACCACGCCTTTGTTATCGCCGCAACTTGGGATCGCACTGCTGGTTTTAGGGTTAAATCGCTGACAATACGTGACTTTGCTGTCTCTCCAACCTGCAACCGTGTCCAAGTAGCTTTGGTACGTACTCTTTTCAGTGTTCGAGTACAAAGGCTCGGGAAAGGCACAGTTAATGTGTACCGCACTGCCTCTTAGGCGTTGCGTAAACATCACTTCATCAACAGAAGTCAGCAACCAATTAAGAGGCGTTGATAATGTCGGACTCGGAAGGTTTAAACTGTCCGATACATGCTCAGCGAAAATACCCAATTGGTTGATGGCTTGGTTTGCACCGCAACCTACTAATTCAACAGGGCGGTCAGCAGTCAGTACCACCAGCTTTTCACCAGTCAACTTTGCTTCAGCAATCGCAGGCAATAAGTTCGCTACGGCAGTGCCAGAAGTCACAATCAATGCGACCGGCTCTTTGCTTGCTTTAGCAAGTCCGAGCGCCATGAAGCCTAATCCACGCTCATCAAAATGAGTATGAATAGTAAAATTGGGGTTATCTGCCGCTTCTACTGTTAAAGGTGTAGAGCGAGAACCAGGCGCAATACAAACGTGATTCACACCGAAGCGGTTCAATTCTGTCAGGATGGTTTCAGACCAGATGCGATTCAAAACAGCTTGATCGGCACTCATGATGCAACCCCAAGCGGTGGGTGATCTGAAATAAGAGAAAGTAACGTCGACATTTTTTTATCTAACTCGGCCCATTCATGTTCTGCAATGGAGCCTGGAACAATACCCGCGCCAGCAAACAGTTGAACTTGATCCCCTAAGATCAAAGCACTTCTGATCGCAACGCAAAATTCTGCACGTTCATGGCTAATATAACCCATCGAACCTGCATACCAACCACGAGCAAACGGTTCGTTATCCAGAATAAACTGCATCGATTCCTTGCGTGGTAAACCCGCTACTGCAGCGGTTGGTTGTAAAGCGGAAAGAAGCTGAACCCCATTGATTCCAGCTTTCAGTTCAGCGTGAATATTACGCTTCAAGTGCTGAACTTTTCTTAAACGTACTAAGCGAGGCTCGTTTTCGACCTCAACGCTTTCTGAATGCGGCGACAAACGATCGATAATGTCATCCACTACATATTGGTTTTCATTCAGATTTTTAGAATCTTGAGATAGCCAGTTTGCTAGCTCCATATCTTGCTTTGCATTATCGCCACGACCAATAGTGCCGGCTAAAGCTTCGGTATGAAGCTCATGACCAACGCGTGAATAAAGACGCTCAGGCGTTGACCCCATAAAACTGTGTTTACTGTCTAGACTCAATAGAAAATGAAAGCTGTGGTGATTATTTAAGTAGCTTGCTTTAAGTAACTGCGCAGCAGAAAGTGTCGAATCTAGTTGAACCACTGTTTTGCGAGCCAAAACCACTTTCTTGAAATCATCGTTTTCAATACCTGTCAGCACTTTTTCTACTAGCGTGTTCCACTCAGGCTCAGTTGGCGCGTGGTCAATAGATCGAATATGAGAAGAAATAGGCGCAAGGCTAGGCACATCACAAACCAGCTTTTTTAAGCCTGCTAATGTACGGGTTTTATCTTCTGAGATATTGACTGCGAGCGACCATTGTTGATCGAAGCGAATCAACTCGATTTGAGGAAGAAAAAAGAAAGATGGCATGCAGCGACGATTTTTCTCGTGCTGACCATCGAATGAACGACCACCCCATACACGTTGACCTTCTCCAAGGATCGTATATGCAGGTCCCGGCTCAACAAAAGAATGGAGCTGACCTAGGGCAACAACTTCTTCACGAGTATCACGGGACTGCCAGTAAAACTTGGGAAAAAGTGGTTGTGCTTCAAGCCAGTCAATAAACGCAAAATTTGGTTTCTCGTTGAGTGGCTCGACTAAACGTGTTTGATTGCCTTCCGTTTGCTGAACTCGCTCGATAATTCTATTTACGGCTTGATGGAACTGTGACAAATCAACCTCGAAATATGTGAGGATTAGTGGTAACTGACGGCTACTCTAAGTTTAGACCCAAAGCAAATCAAGGTCGTATGCGATCTTTTGCAAAATCCTGTGATGGCGACAGGACAAAACTTAGCCACTAAACGGATAATTTACAGATTTATATTCTAATAAAAAACAAATTATTGTATTTTAATAAAGAAATTAACGATTTTTTAGGAATTAAACAATGCAAAATATCGGGATGTCGTCAAAACTCGACAATGTCTGCTACGACATTAGGGGTCCTGTACTCAAACATGCTAAACGCATGGAGGAAGAAGGGCATAAAATCCTAAAGCTAAACATTGGTAACCCCGCCCCATTTGGTTTTGACGCCCCTGATGAGATTCTAGTAGATGTAATCCGTAATCTACCAACTTCTCAAGGCTATTGTGATTCCAAGGGTATTTACTCAGCACGTAAAGCCGTCGTGCAGCACTACCAACGTAAAGGCATCCGTTCTCTGGATGTGGAAGATGTATACGTAGGCAACGGTGTTTCCGAACTCATCGTAATGGCAATGCAAGCGCTATTGAATAATGGCGATGAAATGCTGATCCCAGCACCGGATTACCCATTGTGGACGGCATCTGTTGCGCTATCAGGTGGTAAGCCTGTTCATTACTTATGTGATGAAGGTGCGGACTGGTATCCAGATCTAGAAGACATCAAAAAGAAAATCACGCCAAAAACACGCGGTATTGTTCTCATCAACCCGAACAACCCAACGGGTGCGGTTTACAGCCGTGATTTCCTTTTAGAAGTGATTGAGATTGCGCGTCAGCATAAGTTGATGATCTTCGCCGACGAAATCTACGACAAAGTACTTTACGACGGTGCAACACACACTTCTGTCGCAACACTTACTGACGATGTATTGGTAATGACCTTCAACGGTCTGTCAAAAGCATACCGTGTTTGTGGTTTCCGCGGTGGTTGGATGTTCCTAACGGGTCCTAAACATTTGGCACAAGGCTATATCAACGGTCTCGAACTGCTGTCTTCAATGCGTTTGTGTGCCAATGTACCAATGCAACATGCAATCCAAACCGCGTTAGGCGGCTACCAAAGTATTAATGAGTTAATCCTGCCAGGTGGTCGTCTTCTTGAACAACGAAACCGCGCTTACGAACTGATCAATCAGATCCCTGGGGTTTCGTGTGTGAAGCCAAAAGGCGCGATGTACTTGTTCCCGAAAATCGACACCAAGATGTACAACATCAAAAATGACCAACAAATGGTCTTGGATTTCTTAAAACAAGAGAAGGTATTGTTGGTACAAGGCTCTGGCTTCAACTGGCCAAAACCCGATCACTTCCGTATCGTGACTTTACCCCACGTAGAAGATCTCGAAACCGCGATTAGTCGCTTTGAACGGTTCTTAACAACGTATAGCCAGTAGTAATTACTACTGAACTCTCATATGCTTAGAGGAGCTCCTAGTGAGCTCCTTTTTTTGTATCAGAATCAAAATTGGAGACAGCAATGAAAGAAAGCCATTTTTTCGCCCACTTGGCACGAATGAAGCTCATCCAACGCTGGCCCTTGATGCGCTCGGTATCACCGGAAAACGTTTCTGAACACAGCTTGCAAGTCGCGTTTGTCGCTCATGCCCTCGCCTTAATCAAAAACAAGAAGTTTGGCGGCAACCTCAATCCTGAACGGATAGCAATTCTAGCCATGTACCACGACTCCAGTGAGGTGTTAACTGGTGACTTGCCAACTCCTGTAAAATACTACAACCCAGAAATCTCTAAAGAATATAAGAAGATCGAAGCAGCTGCGGAACAAAAGTTACTGTCCATGTTGCCTGAGGAGTTTCAAGACGATTTTGCTCCCTACCTGTTGTCGCACTCTGCGCATGAAGAAGATGCATTGATCGTGAAACAAGCTGATTCCATCTGTGCATATTTAAAATGTCTCGAAGAACTTAGTGCAGGTAATCACGAGTTTGCTCTCGCCAAGAAGCGTCTCGACATCACTTTGCAAGAACGTAAAACACCGGAAATGGAATACTTCCTTCATATCTTTGCCCCAAGTTTTGAATTATCGCTGGATGAAATCAGTTAGTTGATGGAGAGAAACGTGTCGTTTGAATTAGATACTTCATGGCAAGAGCGCCATGACGATGAACATAAGATCCGCCGTGACGATCATCGCAGCCCATATCAGCGTGACCGTGCGCGCATCTTGCACTCTGCGGCTTTCCGCCGCTTACAGGCGAAGACTCAGGTCCACGGCAACAGCTTAGAAGACTTCCACCGAACTCGCTTAACCCACTCTCTCGAAGCCGCGCAATTGGGAACGGGTATCGTAGCGCAGCTCAAGAAAAAGCAACCAGAGTTTCGAGATCTTCTGCCGTCTGACAGCTTGATCGATTCTCTCTGTTTAGCACACGACATTGGTCATCCTCCCTATGGACATGGTGGTGAAGTAGCCCTCAACTACATGATGCGTGAGCATGGCGGCTTTGAGGGGAATGCTCAAACATTTCGTATCGTCACCAAACTAGAGCCATATACTGAGCACTTTGGTATGAACTTATCGCGACGCACGCTACTTGGTTTGATCAAATACCCTGCGCTACTTAGCCAAACTCGTGCAGTCTGCTTACCTGACCCAGTCGAACACCAACGCAAGCTAAAAGCCAAAGACTGGTGCCCAGCAAAGGGGATCTACGACTGCGATAAGGATTTGTTCAATTGGGTCATTGCACCATTAACCGACAACGACAAAACCTTGTTAAGCCAAATGCGCTGTCGTCCGGAATCAGAGTTTGAACACTGTAAAACTCGCTTCAAGTCACTCGATTGTTCCATCATGGAACTCGCCGATGACATTGCTTATGGCGTACATGATTTGGAAGATGCAATTGTGCTGGGCATGGTCACTCGCCAACAATGGCAAGAAGGAGCAGCAAGCCAACTGGCAGATTGTGGTGACCCGTGGTTTGAAGAACACATTGGGTCAATCGGGCAGATGTTGTTTAGTGGCAAACATCATGAACGCAAAGATGCGATCGGCGGTATGGTCAATGCGCTACTTACCAGTATCTCAATTAAAGTCGTCGATGAACCATTTAACAATGCGCTGCTGGCTTGGAACGCCTGCTTAGAACCACAGATGGCAAAAGCGCTTGAAGTCCTCAAACACTTTGTTGGTAAGTATGTGATTCAAGTGCATCAGGTGCAGATTGTTGAGTATAAGGGTCAACAGATCATCATGGATTTGTTTGAGGCATTAAGTGCCGATCCTGAACGCTTACTTCCTACACACACCCAAACCTTGTGGCAAACTGCCACCACCGAGAGCGCAAAAATGCGAGTGATAGCAGATTACATCTCGGCGATGACTGACGGGCATGCACAAAAGCTACACCGTCAGTTGTTTTCTTCAATCGTGCTCTAACCGAAAAGGACGGCTGAACCTTAATCCCCTTTCAGCTTAACGAGCTTTCAGATAGTTCTTTTCAAATACGCCCGGAGGCATCTGGGCGATTTGGAACTCAATCATCTTCTCAAACGCCGCCAATAAAGGTGTGAAATCTTGGTTTGGCTCTAACAAGCTTAACGCATGATACCCAGCTTCTACCGTCGATAAGCTGTTTTCAGACGGTGCTTTACGAATGGTGTAGTGACCTTGTAGATTTTCCGGCAACTTCACCGTGGGGATAGACTGTAAATTGGTCGAAAGCTGCCACATCTTGTAAGCTTTCTTCCATGTCCCATCAAGTAAAATCAAACGGGTTTTCTTAGTAGAATCAGATCGTTCATCTGCCAACTGAGAAAGACACAACGACTGCTCTGAAGGATACAGAATAAAGTGCTGGTACGTTGCATCCTCAAGCAAGGCATTTAAAACTGAATCGTCAGAAAAATCTTCACCAATCAAGCAAGTACAATGATTTAAGCTTAAATTGAGAATCCGTGCCGTACCGAGAGGACGATGCTCTTCACTCGTATGCTGAAGGATGATAAGTTCAACCTCGTTTGCTAGCGATACAATCCATTGGCAGATACAAGCTTTGCGCGATTTTCCACACTGAGAACAATAACGAGACATAGAGTGAACCTTTATACATTGCTGAGCATCATCAGCGTCATCTGTTTAATACTTCAATTCGAGCCAATGGCAAGTCTAACTGAATGGCATGCATACAATATACGCCATGGCGAATGGTGGCGAATCGTAACAGGAAATTTGACGCATACCAACTTTGCTCATCTTGGTATGAACTTAGCTGGTCTATGGATTATTGGTTTTATTTTCCGCCCTACCGTGCGCAACTTTCTCATTGTGTTCATTGTCTTGTGCGCCTTTGTTGGTGCAATGAACTTGTTCACTAATATGTCGGTTTACGTTGGTTTATCAGGGGTACTGCACGGATTGTTCGGTTTCTGGGCTCTGAGTGAAGTTTTTGATGGCAGAAGAAGCAGCATGCTGCTCGTTGGTGGTCTAATTGCGAAAATCGCCTGGGAACAGTTCTACGGTCCTTCGACTAGTACAGCTGCAATGATTGGGGCTCGTGTTGCTGTTGATGCGCATTTATTTGGCGCAATTGGTGGTCTAGGTATGGCTGGGTTAGAAAAATTGCTACTCCGTCGTCTCTTTGGTTAGCTCCCTTGGCAAAACGCTAAAAAGAGCTCTTCACACTCCATTTTCGCATTTAAGCTAACCAAACAAAAAAATCCCGAACCATTAAAGAAGATTGGTTCGGGAAAGCAGTAATAGGAAACAGAAACTTCGCTTTTTAATGGCAAGAACGTTGATTACAACAAAATACGCTCTTCATTCTTTTTCACCGTGGCATCGCCAATGCCCTTCACTTTGGTCAGATCCGCAATGGTTTTAAAAGGACCGTGTTCATTACGATATTCGACGATATCTTTCGCTTTCTTTTCACCAATACCCTTTAGCATGGTGGCAATCTCTTGCGCTGAAGCTGTATTTACGTTTACCGTAATCTCGATACCTTCGTACTTAGCTGCTTTTGTGTTAGCCGACTTACTCTCTTCTGCCCAGCTCATCGGTGCTAAGAGTAATAAGCACAGTGTTAACATCCATTTCATTTGAGCACCCTCCCTTGAGTTTTTGTATTAAAACGAAAACTACTCTATGCAAAGCGCTGTTTATGTTGAAGTTTATTCAAACAAAAATAAAACGGGCCGCGAATGCGACCCGTTTTAGTTAACATGCAAATTACATCAGTAATGCTTAGTTGCTCACAACAAAGTACTCAATGTCAGTGTTTGCGCGTAGTACAGAGATTACCGAAGTAAGATCTTGTTGAGCAGAAGCACGTTGCATTTGCATCGCAACTTGCTCTTCCAATGCGCTGTCTAGCTCAGCATGAACAGCATCAAGCTCAACAACAACAATGTTGCCTTCTAGATCTTTAGATTGACCAAACACTGGTTTGCCATCAACAGGTTTCGCCATTGCAAATACTGTTGCTGCTAGTGGAGAGCGACGATCAACAGACTCTTGCTCACCAAACGCCAAACCATTTTCAGCAAGAATAGCCGTGTTGCCTTCTTTCAGAGCAGCAACAACTTTCGTACCGAGTTCGATCGCACCTTGCTCGCCTTTAACGCGAGACAGTTCTGCAACCACTTGCTCTTTCACTTCAGCTAGTGGAAGAACTGTTTCGTCACGAGCATCTTCGACACGAACAACAATGATGTGCTCAGGCGCCACTTCGATTGCTTCAGAGTTCAGACCATCTTCTTTCACTTCTGGGCTCATAATTGCCTGCATCACAGCTTGGTTCTTAAGAACTTCTGGCGCATCAACTTGAGAAATGAAGTCTGTCGTCTTCACTTTTTGACCAACCGCTTTAGAAGCGTCATCTAGCGAATCTGGGTATTCAAACGCTACTTTTTCAAGTTCGTTTTGTAGTTCATAGAACTGATCTACCGCTTTCTGGTCTACCATTTCTTGTTTAATTTCAGCTGCAACTTCAGAGAATGGTTTCGCCACTGCACCTTTTAGCTCTTCAAGCTTAATGATGTGGTAACCGAAATCTGACTTCACTAGACCAGTCATATCACCTGGGTTCTTAAGTGCAAATGCCGCTTCTTCAAAAGATGGGTCCATTACATCACGTTCGATCCAGCCTAGGTCACCGCCATTTTCAGCGCTACCAAAGTCTTCCGATTTTTCTTTTGCTAGTGTAGCAAAATCAGCACCTGCGTTTAGCTCGTCAAGAATTGCTTGCGCTTTCGCTTCATCATCACCTTCAACTAGGATGTGTGCTACGCGACGTTGCTCTTCTGTTGAGTACTTATCTAGGTGCTCGTCGTAGTATTTCTTAACTTCTGCGTCAGAAACTTGGATTTGCTTCTTAAGCTCTTCAGCAGAAAGCTCGATGTAAGCAACTTTAACTTGCTCAGGACGAGTGAAGTTATCTGGGTTTGCTTTGTAGTACTCTTGAATTTCTTCATCAGTAAGATCTACTTTCTTAGCAAACTCAGCCAAATCGATAGTGATTGTGCGAACGTCACGAGTTTGAGTGAACAGCTTGCCTTCTGCCTGAACTTCGCCAGGTAGCGTGAATTCACTTGTTTGCAGTGCGTTCAGCAGTTGCTCACGAACCAATTCACGGCGCATGTACTCTGCGAATGAGTCTGGAGAGAAGCCTGCGCGACGTAGAGACGCTTGGTAGATCTCTTGGTCGAATTTACCGTTAGATTGGAACTGAGGCATGTCTAGAATCATGCTGCGAACTTGTGCATCGCTAATGCGTAGACCTAGAGCTTCAGCTTGTTGGTCAAGTAGCACATCGTTGATCATGCGGTCTAGAACAGATTTGCGGAACGATTCAACGTATGCAGGGTCAGCCAGCATTTGAGAGAAGTAATCACCCAATTGAGCTTGCATGCGGTTACGCTCATTTTGGTATGCCATCTCAAACTCACCACGAGCAATCTCGGTGTTCCCTACTTTCGCTGCCGCGTTGTTGTTACCGCCAACAATGTAGCTACCTACACCAGCAAAAACGAAAGAAAGGATGATAAGTCCAAGGATAATTTTGACCGCGATGCTGTTCACGCCTTCGCGTAGTCGATCCATCATAATTTAACTGCTCTCCACAATTGAAGCCGACTGCTTCTAATAGAAAATGTAATGTCGCGATAATATCAGAAAAAGAAATGCGCATCAGTAGGATGCGCATAATTTAAGAAAGTTCGGCTCTTAGTTTGTAAATTTTTGTTCAAATCTGACTGTTTGGACAAAAGTTATGCAATGGCCGTTAGCTGAACCAGCTCTTGTGTCTTCGACACAAAAAATTAGTTACAAGCGTCTTTTAGAGCTTTACCAGCTTTGAAAGAAGGTACTTTAGCTTCTGCGATTTGGATTTCTTCACCAGTTTTTGGGTTACGACCTGTGCGTGCTGCACGAGTACGTACGCTGAATGTACCGAAGCCAACAAGAGCAACTTGGTCACCAGACTGAAGCGTACCACTAACTGCTTCGATGAATGCGTCTAGAGCGCGACCAGCTGATGCTTTAGAGATGTCTGCGTTTTCTGCGATTTGTTCTACTAGTTGAGTTTTATTCACTGTGATTTCCCCTTTGTGTCATCTGTGATTATTTTTGTGATGACTTTCGTTCCATAATTAAAAAAATATGCTTCAACCCTTATCCTTCAAGGGCTGGAAGCTATCGAACTTAACTTAGCGTCCAAAAAAAACGCTGACAAGCCTTTTTAAGCCTATCAGCGTAAAGTTTTACTTATTTTTGCTACACATCACTATTTTTGAGACTGAAACTCAACGCCCGTCGGGTCTCGCTCAAGTGCAACTTTAAGAACTTCGTCGATCCACTGTACCGGGATAACCTTCAGATCCGCGATAACATTTTCTGGAATCTCTTCCAAATCACGCTCATTGTCTTTCGGAATCAGTACCGTTTTGATGCCGCCACGGTGTGCCGCAAGTAACTTCTCTTTTAGACCGCCGATAGGTAGAACTTCACCACGTAGAGTGATTTCACCCGTCATACCCACTTCTGCTTTCACAGGGTTACCTGTCAAGCTAGAAACTAGCGCAGTACACATTGCGATACCCGCACTTGGACCGTCTTTTGGTGTCGCACCCTCTGGTACGTGTACGTGAATATCACGTTTCTCGTAGAAGTCTGAGTTAATACCCAACTTCTCAGCACGTGAACGTACAACCGTCATCGCCGCTTGGATAGACTCTTTCATTACGTCGCCAAGAGAACCTGTCTGCGTCAACTTACCTTTACCTGGCATCGCTTCCGTTTCGATCGTCAGTAGATCGCCGCCCACTTGCGTCCAAGCGAGACCAGTTACTTGACCAATACGGTTGCTGTCATCTGCCTTACCAAAGTCATGACGTTGAACACCTAGGTATTCTTTCAGGTTATCCATCGTAACTGTCACTGACTTCAAGCTTGAATCAAGCAGGATGTTCTTCACTGCTTTACGACAGATCTTAGAAATTTCACGCTCTAGGCTACGTACACCCGCTTCACGCGTGTAGTAACGAATGATACCGATGATTGCAGAATCTTCGATGGTAATCTCGTTTGGTTTCAGACCATTACGCTTAACTTGCTTATCAACAAGGTGGCGTTTTGCAATGTTTAGTTTCTCGTCTTCTGTGTAGCCAGAAAGACGAATCACTTCCATACGATCCAATAGCGGTCCAGGAATGTCCATCGAGTTCGATGTAGCAACGAACATAACGTCAGAAAGATCGTAATCTACCTCTAGGTAGTGATCGTTAAACGCATTGTTTTGCTCTGGGTCTAGAACTTCTAATAGTGCTGATGATGGGTCACCACGCATATCTGAAGACATTTTGTCGATTTCATCCAGAAGGAACAGCGGGTTTTTCACACCAACTTTCGACATTTTCTGAATTAGCTTACCCGGCAGAGAGCCGATGTAAGTACGACGGTGACCACGGATTTCCGCTTCATCACGTACACCACCCAATGCCATACGCGTGTATTTACGACCCGTTGCCGCTGCAATTGAGCGACCTAGAGACGTTTTACCAACACCAGGAGGACCTACAAGACAAAGGATTGGACCTTTCAGCTTGTTGATACGGTTCTGCACCGCTAAGTACTCAAGAATACGCTCTTTCACACGCTCTAGACCGTAATGGTCTTCGTTTAGAATCTCTTCTGCTTTCGCCAAGTTCTTCTTCACTTTAGAACGCTTGTTCCAAGGCACGCTTACCATCCAATCGATGTAGCTGCGAACAACTGTCGCTTCTGCCGACATTGGAGACATCATCTTAAGCTTTTGCAGCTCTTGTTCTGTCTTTTCACGTGCATCCTGAGGCATTTTCGATTCTTCAATCTTTTGCTTCAGCGTTTCAAACTCGTCAGGCGCATCTTCCATCTCACCAAGTTCTTTCTGAATCGCTTTCATTTGCTCATTCAGGTAGTACTCACGCTGAGACTTTTCCATCTGCTTCTTAACGCGACCGCGGATGCGCTTTTCTACTTGAAGAAGATCGATTTCTGATTCCATCTGACCCATTAGGAATTCTAGACGTTCAGTTACATCAATAATTTCAAGTACTTGTTGTTTGTCCACCAGCTTAAGAGGCATGTGCGCAGCAATGGTATCTGCTAGACGCGCAGCTTCATCAATACCGCTTAGAGAAGTCAGTACTTCTGGTGGGATTTTTTTGTTTAGTTTGATGAAGCCTTCAAATTGGTTAATCGCACTGCGAACAATCACTTCTTGCTCACGCTCATCCAACTCAGGTGTTACCACAAATTCCGCTTCAGCAAGGAAGAATTCGCTCTCTTTGAAATGGTTGATTTTAGCGCGCTGCTGACCTTCAACGAGCACTTTTACTGTGCCATCAGGTAGCTTAAGAAGTTGAAGAATGGTTGCAACTGTACCTACTTCGAATAGGTCTTCAACCGTCGGCTCGTCAGTGTCAGCTTGCTTTTGTGCCACAAGCAGAACTTGTTTGTTTGTTTCCATCGCTGTTTCTAGACAGCTAATCGATTTCTCACGACCAACAAACAATGGAATAACCATGTGTGGGTATACCACTACGTCACGTAGAGGTAATACCGGGATCTCGATACGCTCGGAACGTTCCAAGTTCATATAATTCTCTCTTCCGCTTTCACGTTTAACGTATTACTTAAGGCAGTATATGGGGGCTAATTATTTGGATTCAATAAAAGAAATAAAAAAAGGAGGTAATTACTTACCTCCTTTTTATTTATGGCTGAATTTATTCTGCTCCAGCAGCCTGATTATCGGCATTGCTGTAGATGAGCAATGGTTCTGATTCACCGTTAATTACTGATTCATCAATCACGACTTTACTTACGTCAGTCGCTGATGGCAGTTCATACATGGTTTCTAACAGAACGCTTTCTAAGATTGAACGTAGACCACGAGCACCCGTCTTACGCTCCATCGCTTTTTTAGCGATAGCACGCAACGCGTCTTCACGGAACTCAAGTTCTGCGTCTTCTAGTTCGAACAATGCTGCATATTGCTTGGTCAACGCATTCTTCGGTTCACATAGGATCTGAATTAGCGCTTCTTCATCAAGCTCTGTCAGTGTTGTTGTTACAGGCAGACGACCAATGAACTCAGGGATCAAACCGTACTTCACTAGATCCTCAGGTTCTACCTGAGTAAATAGTTCACCAACGGTTTTGGTTTCGTTCTTCGAGCGCACTTCTGCGCCAAAACCAATACCTGTGCCTGTTGCTACACGTTGTTCAATCACTTTATCTAGACCAGCAAATGCACCGCCACAGATGAACAGGATCTTAGACGTATCCACTTGTAGGAATTCTTGCTGTGGATGCTTACGACCACCTTGTGGTGGAACCGATGCAACCGTGCCTTCGATAAGTTTTAGTAGCGCCTGCTGAACACCTTCACCAGATACGTCACGCGTAATTGATGGGTTTTCAGCTTTACGAGAAATCTTGTCAATTTCGTCAATGTATACAATGCCGCGTTCAGCTTTCGCTACATCGTAATCACATTTTTGCAGAAGCTTCTGGATGATGTTTTCAACGTCTTCACCAACATAACCAGCTTCGGTTAGTGTGGTAGCGTCAGCCATTGTAAATGGCACATCCAGGAATCGAGCTAGTGTCTCAGCAAGCAGTGTTTTACCACTACCAGTAGGACCAATTAGAAGGATGTTACTTTTACCAAGTTCCACACCTTCGCTCGTTGTATCACCATTGCGTAAACGCTTGTAGTGGTTATATACCGCAACTGCGAGCACTTTTTTCGCGTAATCTTGTCCGATCACATAGTCATCAAGGTGTTCACGGATCTGTTTTGGCGTTGGTAACGCTTCAGATTCTTTCTTAGGGAGAACATCCTTGATTTCTTCGCGAATGATATCGTTACATAAGTCGACACACTCGTCGCAAATGTAAACTGACGGACCTGCGATTAGCTTGCGAACTTCGTGCTGACTTTTGCCACAGAAAGAGCAGTACAGCAATTTGCCGCTGCCGCTTTCTTTGCTTTTATCTGTCATTCGCTAACCTCTTAGCCTTTACTCTTTATGAATGAGTGTATATCAAATTTAGCCAAAATGCGCTGGCTAAATTACTCGCCGCGATGGCTCAACACTGCATCCACAATACCGTATTCTACTGCCTGATCTGCCGACATGAAGTTGTCACGATCAGTATCGCGCTCAATCACTTCAAGAGGCTGGCCAGTATGTTCTGCTAATAGGTTGTTTAGCTTCTGCTTGATAGTCAGGATTTCCTGAGCATGAATTTGGATATCAGAAGCTTGACCTTGGAAGCCACCTAGTGGTTGGTGGATCATCACACGTGAATTAGGCAGAACGTAACGCTTACCTGGCGCACCACCTGCAAGCAGGAACGCACCCATAGAGCAAGCTTGACCCATACATACTGTGCTTACATTTGGTTTGATGAACTGCATTGTGTCGTAGATAGACATACCTGCAGTCACGCTGCCGCCTGGCGAGTTGATGTATAGGAAAATATCTTTATCTGGATTTTCAGATTCTAGGAAAAGTAGCTGAGCCACGACAAGGTTTGCCATGTGGTCTTCCACTTGACCAGTTAAAAAGATCACGCGCTCTTTAAGCAAGCGTGAGTAAATGTCGTAAGAGCGTTCGCCGCGGGAAGTTTGTTCAACCACCATTGGCACTAGCGCGTCAATAATTGGCGACATTGCGTTTTTTTCTTGGTAGCTCATATTCTTATGTCCCTAAAATAAATGGCCCGGATGATGTGTATCATACGGACCATTGTTAGCAGAATAGTCGACGTTAAGTCAACCTTCTACGCAAGATATTGCTTATTAAGCAGCAGGTTGTTGGTTAAGTAGCTCGTTGAAGCTTACTTCTTTCTCAGTAACCTGTGCTTTAGCGATGATCGCGTCGATAGCTTGCTCTTCTAGAGCAACGTTACGCATGTTGTTCATCATTTGCTCGTTTTGCTCGTAGTAAGCAATAACTTCTGATGGATCTTCGTAAGCAGTTGCCATTTCTTCGATTAGCGCTTTCACTTTCTCGTCGTCAGCTTTTAGCTCTTCAGACTTGATTACTTCGCCTAGTAGAAGACCTACAACTACGCGACGTTTAGCTTGCTCTTCGAATAGTTCACGTGGAAGCTGTGCAGCTGCTTCTGGGTTACCACCGAAACGTTGTGCAGCTTGTTGACGTAGAACTTGGATTTCTTGGTCGATAAGTGCAGCTGGTACGTCGATTTCGTTTTGCTCAACTAGACCGTCGATAGCTTGCTCTTTGATGCGGTTCTTAACAGCTTGCTTAAGTTCGCGCTCCATGTTCTTACGAACTTCAGCTTTAAGTGCTTCAACGCCACCTTCAGCAACACCGAACTTAGAAACGAACTCGTCGTTTAGTTCTGGTAGTTCACGAGCTTCAACTTTGTTCACTTTGATTGCGAACTTAGCTGCTTTACCTTTTAGGTTTTCAGCGTGGTAATCTTCTGGGAAGTTTACGTCGATTTCGAATTCCATACCTTTAGTTTTACCTTCGATACCGTCTTCGAAACCTGGGATCATGCGACCTGCGCCCATTTCTAGTGGGAAGTTCTCAGCTTTACCGCCTTCGAACTCTTCACCGTCGATAGAGCCAACGAAATCGATGCTTACACGCTTACCAGCTTCTGCAGCTTCTTCAACTTCTGCCCAAGTAGCTTGTTGCTTACGTAGAGTTTCGATCATCTCTTCTACGTCTGCATCTTTAACTTCTGTTGTTGGTTTTTCAACAGTGATGCTGTCTAGACCTTTAAGCTCAACTTCTGGGTAAACTTCGAAAGTTGCAGTGAAAACTAGGTCTGCGCCTTCGTTGTTTTCAACTGGAGCGAAAGTTGGAGCGCCAGCTGGGTTGATTTTCTCTTTTACGATCGCTTCGATGAAGTGGCGTTGCATAACTTCACCAAGAACGTCTTGACGTACTGCTTTGCCGTACATCTTAGCAACCATTTTTAGAGGCACTTTACCCTTACGGAAACCATCGAAACGACGGTTTTTAGCGATGTTGCGTAGTTCAGCTGTTACAGCGTCTTCGATGTTTGCAGCTGGAACAGTAATGTTTAGACGGCGCTCTAGGCCTTCTAGCGTTTCAACAGTAACTTGCATTATTTATAAACCTCTAAAGTGGCTCGGTTTGTCCGAGCGTATGAGCGAGACTCTCCGGAGTTCACGCTTCATCCTTGTGTAGTGTCCTGTCCGAACACCTAATTTAAAATCGAGTATCGATGCTGAAAATCAACATCGGACTAATCAGTGATATCTTCGGTGTCATCACCAAAGGTATCTCCTATTAGCCTCAGGACAGAATTTTTAGACGCGACATTCTAGCGATCTGTCGCTACCCTGTCGAGCCAATAGCCACTATGTGGACATTGTCTGCGCTAAATTCTCGAATACTGACCCCAAAATTAGCGAAAAATGCGATTTGAACACCGCTTCATCGCTGTCAGCATATCTAGAATGGGGACAATAGCGACTTTTTCAAGAGAATCGACAGCTTTTTTTATTGAAAAGCCTAAAAAGAGATCTTGCTCTTGTTTTACTCCACAGAGTTGGAAACTAAATCCCTATTCATCTCTACAAACTATTAACATTTTCTTACGTGACAAAAGGAAGGTGTCAAGGAGCGTGGGATGTCGCAAAGAAACCGTATTATACTGATTTTTTTCGCCTTCTATTTCCTCTGCGCGTTCATCGGTGGTCACTGGGTTTGGAGCCATAGCTACCAGTCATTACTCGACAAACATCAATCGCAGTTGGAGCGCTTTTCTAGCCATATTCAAAATAAGTTAGATAAATATGCTCACATCCCACACCTGCTTTCTAAGGATGAACCTTTGGTCGAAGCGCTGCTTAACTCAGAAAACAGCGCACAACTTGAAATCACCAATCGATACTTAGAATCGGTCAATGGCGTCATTGAAGCGGCTGACACCTATTTAATAGATAAATGGGGAACAACGATCGCTGCAAGCAACTGGCGTAAAGAACGTTCTTTCGTCGGACGCAACTTCGCCTTTCGTCCCTATTTTAAACAAGCGATTACAGGGCAACGCAGCCAATATTACGCGCTGGGTTCAACATCGGGTAAGCGTGGTTATTACTACTCTTACCCTATTGTCTATGCTGGGGGGGTGCTCGGCGTCGTCGTGGTTAAAATGGATCTGAGTAAGATAGAGGACAACTGGCAACAACCCAACAGCGTTTTCGTAGCAAGTGACCCGAACGGTATTGTATTTATGAGCAGTCGCAATGACTGGTTGTTCAAAAGCCTGCAGCCTCTCGAAGAGCCAACTGCAGCAGAGGTGTGGGCAAGCAGGCAATATTTGAACACCACCATCGACTCACTTGGATTCGTCGGTGACATGAGCTTAGCGCATACCGAAGCGAAGCAAGGCTACCCCTATAACAAAGGGACACTAGTGGTTTCATCCTTACCTTTAGAAAACCTCAAACTCACTATCCGAGTGCTTTCTCCTAAGCAATCTGTCATCTGGTTCACTATGGGCTATTTGCTTGTTCTCACGCTTGTTTTTACTGTGCTCTTTCTCGTTGGGCAGCTCATTTATCATCGCCAGCAGCGGCATCGACAAATCGAACGCATTCAGCAAGAAGCAAATCAGAAATTGGAATATCAGGTAATGGCTCGCACCGCTGAATTGCAAGCAGAGATAGCACAACGTATCGAGACAGAGCAAACCTTACGCGTTACCCAAGACGAGCTGGTGCAAGCCGCAAAACTTGCTGTGCTGGGACAAATGTCGGCAAGCATCAGTCATGAACTCAATAATCCCCTCGCCGCCATTCGCAGTTTCGCTGAAAACGGTAAGCTGTTCTTGCACAAAGAAAAATATGAACGGACGGAAGAAAACTTAACGCGTATATCCGCCCTGACCGACAGAATGGCGAACATCAGTCAGCAGCTGCGCTCTTTTGCTAAGAAGACCAGTGGGAACGAGCTGGCGCAAACTCACCTTCTGCCCGTTATTGCCTCCGCAAAAGAACTGATGAAGCCGGCATTCAAATCAGCCCGAGTAACATTAAATACCAAACTCATAGAACAAGACGTAGAAGTACAGATCAACACAATTCAACTCGAACAAGTGCTGGTGAACTTATTGACCAACGCAATAGAAGCGACCAAAGGGCAAGAAAACAAGCAAGTCCATTTGTCTATCGAAAAAGATATACAAGCCGAACTCGTATGGATTTATGTCGATGATAATGGCACGGGGCTCGGTGAGTTCACCTTTTCACAGCTATGCGAACCCTTTTTAACCACCAAGCAAAATGGCTTAGGTTTAGGGCTCTCGATATCGCAACAAATTTTAGCTGGTATGAATGGCAAATTAGGCGCCCAGAATCGAGAGCAAGGCGGAGCTCGATTCTCCATTTGCTTACCTCTTATTTCATCACACACCACATAACAAAAGGATTGAACTATGTGTCAGGTGTTTTTTATTGATGACGAAGCCGATCTCAGACTGGCGATCGAACAAACCTTTGAACTGGCAGACATAGAAGCCAAGTTTTTTCCGGATGCAGAGTCGGCTTTAATCGCGATGCAACAAGGAGAAGGCTCGGGAGTGGTCGTCACCGACATCTGTTTGCCGGGCATTTCTGGTATGGATTTACTGACCACATTAACCCAGCGCGACCCAAATTTACCCGTCATCATGATCACAGGACACGGCGACATTTCAATGGCAGTTCAAGCTCTTCATCAAGGAGCCTATGACTTTATTGAAAAACCATTTGCACCTGAGCATCTGGTAGAAACCGTCAAACGCGCAATTGAGAAACGCAAACTGACGAATGAAAATGAGAAACTGCGTCAATCCCTGAAAGCCAGTCAAACCTTGGGACCACGTATTATTGGAGAAACCGAAAGTATCCAACTGCTACGTGAAACCATCACTCACATTGCTGACACCGATGCGGATATATTGCTGTTTGGAGAAACGGGGACAGGTAAAGAACTGATAGCTCGCTCTCTGCACGAACAAAGCTCTCGTCGGAACCAAAACTTTGTCGCGGTAAACTGTGGGGCAGTACCTGAGAACCTCATCGAAAGTGAGCTTTATGGTCACGAAAAAGGGGCGTTTACCGGAGCAGAAAGTCGTCGTATCGGTAAGTTTGAATTCGCACAGGGTGGCACGTTATTTTTGGATGAAATCGAATCTATGCCAGTTCAAGCACAAATCCGTTTACTGCGCGTTTTGCAAGAAAGAGTGATTGAGCGGGTTGGTTCCAATGAGTTATTGCCATTGGATATTCGAGTGATTGCAGCAACAAAGGTGGACTTAAAGCAAGCCTCTGAACAAGGCACATTTCGCCAAGACCTCTATTATCGCCTCAATGTGGTAACTCTGGATTTACCGCCGATGCGCGAGCGTAAGGAAGATATTCCCGCACTATTCCACCACTTTTTACTGGTTGCCGCATCACGCTATGGGAAAACCTCCCCTAGCCTCTCCTCACAAGATTTGGCTCAGTTAATGGCACATGATTGGCCGGGTAATGTGCGTGAGTTACGTAACGCGGCAGAACGATTTGTTTTACTTGGGAAACTGATACAGCTAGGCGACGCTTCGTGCACATCTACATCCCCATCGAGCCTTTCTGAACAAGTGGCAGAGTTTGAAAAAGCAGCCATAGAGAGTGCTCTACTGGAGAACAGCGGGAGTATCAAGCAAACGATGGAACAATTGAATGTGCCTCGAAAAACCCTGTACGACAAAATGCAACGCTATCAGATAGATAAAGATCTATATAAATAAAACGCCGTTTGCGGTTTGTTGTTATATCCAACTTGAATCATACTTTTTACTAACGAGAGTTTAATGGTTCATATGGATATGACAGAGAAAATCAGGATACCCGTTATCACAGATACCGTGATGGTCGACGGGCATTATCAGGAAGAAAGGCGATCCGGTGAAGATCGGCGCAAAAATAGAAAGAAGTGGCTTGGTTACGAGCGCAGAGTCAATCCCGACCCTCGTAGACCTTCCTACAAGTCAATAAACGAAGAGGAGTGAATCGTCACACCTCTTTTGTTTTAACTGTTTCGGCTCTTACCGTTCACTTGCTCGCCGCTACTTAGTAATGATTTCCGGTCCCATCAGCGTCGTTGGCAACCAAGTTGACACCCAAGGAACGTACGTCACGATAATGAGGAATAAGAACATCACCGCCACCCACGGTAGCGCCGCTTTAACCACATTCATCATCGACATTTTGGCGACCCCAGCAGTCACAAACAAGTTAAGTCCAACAGGTGGCGTAATCATGCCAATTTCCATGTTAACGACCATCATGATGCCAAGGTGAATCGGATCGATGCCCAGAGCGATCGCTATTGGGAACACTAGCGGTGCCACAATGATCAACAAGCCAGAAGGTTCCATAAACTGACCACCAATCAACAGCAGCACGTTCACGACAATCAAGAAAGTAATAGGACCTAGCCCCGCCGACAGCATAGATTCAGTGATCATTTGCGGTATGCGTTCTTCTGTCAGCACATGCTTAAGAATCAAAGCGTTGGCAATGATAAACAGTAACATGATGGTCAGCTTGCCTGCTTCATACAAGGTGTGTTTGGTGTCTTTATGAACGAAAGTCTGAAACACTTTAACTAAGGCTGGTTTACTATTTTGCTTATCAGCAAAGGGACCCATATCTTTGTAAACGAAGTTGGCAATGAAGAAGGAATACACCGCCGCCACTGCCGCCGCTTCTGTTGGGGTAAAGATACCGCCGTAGATACCACCCAAAATGATCACCACCAACAACAGACCCCAGCTCGCATCTTTGGCGGCATCAAAGGTTTCTTTCCAACCCACGAAAGGCTGTTTGGGCAAGTTCTTGATTCGTGCGGCAATGTAAATGGCGATCATCAACATCACTCCTGCAAGTAAGCCTGGAATCACACCACCGAGGAACATACGTCCAACCGACACATCAGTTGCAGCGGCGTACACCACCATCACAATCGAAGGAGGAATCAAAATACCCAGCGTACCCGCATTACAGATCACGCCTGCAGCAAACTCTTTGGAGTAACCGTTTTTGATCATACCAGCGATAACGATACTACCGATCGCAACCACCGTCGCAGGGGACGAGCCAGAAAGTGCAGCAAACATCATGCAAGCCACAACTGATGCCATCGCTAACCCACCGCGGAACCAACCTACAATGGCAATCGCGAAGCGGATAATGCGCTTGGCAACGCCACCCGTAGACATAAAGCTAGAGGCCAAAATAAAGAAAGGTATCGCTAACAAGGTGTAGTGGCCAGCAAACGCGTTAAATAAGGTTTGTGCTACCGATGCAAGAGAAGCATCTGAGTGCATCAATAAGAAAAGAATACTGGACAAACCCAGTGAGACAGCAATTGGCACACCAATCAACATGAAGCCAATGACCATCAAGAATAACAACAGAATATCCATGATTTATTGCTCCTTGCGATCTGATGACGAAGAGCCGTTTGGAATCGCATCAGCGGCTTCGCTCAGTTCTTCTTTAAGTGCTTCCAACTCTTCTTCTGCTTCATGACCTGCAATCAAACGGTCTAATTTACCCGTCGCGATCTGCCATGTGATTTGTACAAAACGAAAAGTCAGAAGTGCCATACCAAGAGGTAAAGCAAAGTAAGGAATAAAACGAGGAAGCTTCTCATAGCGTTCCCCTTCGTTGAGCCAGTCCGCTAGAAACTGAAACATCTCAGGCATAGGAATATCGTCGGTTTCATACCATGCACGCTCAGTGACAAACGGATACCAGTAATTCCAAGAGCCGATTAACAGTAGAATGGAAAATGCCAAACAACACACAGCAGCAAGCAGTGCGAGGATCTTACGTTTGCCTTCAGGGACCATGTTAATGATGACATCAACACCGATATGAAAGTGCTTCTTCACACCGTAGGAGGCACCGACCAAAACCATCCATGCGAACATGAATACCGTCAACTCAAGTGCCCAAAGGATGTTGTCGTTAAAGACATAGCGGAAAATAACATTGGCAAAAGTCAGCAACGTCATTGCACCAAGAAAGAACGCAATCAGCGTTTCTTCAATCGCATCGGTGACTCGTCCTGCCTTGGAAAAAAAAGTCTGTTCCATAATTACATCACGTCATTATTGGGATAAAAGGGTCCCCCTCCTCCATATTGGAGTACGCGAGGACCAATCGTAGTGCTTAGTGCTTTTTACTTATGAGCCCAAAGAACTTGGGCTGTTTGTTTATTGGTTGGAAGCAAGAGCGGCATCGATAAGATCTGAACCAATGTCTTTCTCAAATTTCTTCCACACAGGTTGCAGTGCCGTCACCCACTCTTGACGCTGCTCAGGCGTTAAAGTACGAACCACACCACCGGCTTCAATGATGTTGTTCTTATTTGCAAGGTTCACCTTGGTTGACTCGGCATTACGCTGAGCCGTCACTTCTTGAATAATGGTATTAAGCTGTTCGCGCTGATCGTCTGGTAACTTTTTCCAGAAATCGTTCGATGTCACAACTAAGTAATCTAGGATGCCGTGGTTAGTTTCAGTAATGCCATCTTGTACTTCGAAGAACTTCTTACCGTAAATGTTCGACCATGTGTTTTCCTGACCATCGATAACTTTGGTTTGAAGACCGCCATACACTTCTTTAAATGACATTTTTTGAGGGTTTGCACCAAGCTGTTCGAACTGAGCCACCAATACGTCGGAAGCTTGCACACGGAACTTCAAACCTTCCGCATCGCTAGGCAACATCAATGGCTTGTTGGCAGACATTTGCTTCATACCGTTATGCCAAAATGCCAGACCTTGCAAGCCACGACGCTTCATTGCATTTTTCAGCTTTTCACCGGATTCCGAGTTTTGGAAACGGTCGACAGCCGCCACATCCTCAAAAAGGAAAGGAAGGTCGAAGATGCGGTACTTCTTGGTGAATTTCTCAAACTTAGAAAGAGAAGGGGCAGCGAGTTGAACATCACCATTAAGCAGAGCTTCAAGCACCTTGTTGTCGTCGTAAAGCGTCGAGTTAGGGAAGACCTGCATGCAAACTTTGCCGTTCATCTCTTCATTTACACGCTTTTCCAGTAGCGAGGCAGCAATGCCTTTAGGGTGTTTATCTGTGTTCGTTACGTGACTGAACTTGATCACGGTTTCACCAGGGTCACAGTTTGCAGCAGCATTAAAGCTGGTGATGGCTAGAGCAGATACAGACAAAAGGGTTAGAGGCTTGAACATTATTATTCTCCTTGTTGAATCACATCCCATCCTTTCCATGAATACCAAACGGGCAGAGGGTGATGGGTACAGATGTTCAACAAGGAGCAAGTTGTAGACCAACTAAATTATCAACTTAAAATCAGTAAGTTAAATTAAATTCAAAAGTTAGCCAGTGCAAAAAGGGGTTAAATCCACCCATGCTAATCTGCGTGATGGGTGGAGAATGACACATTTAAGAAGAGCAGCTAATTTCCATCTTTTTCCCCCATTCTGGAGGCAGTTTGGCGTAGTCGTCCAACTCTGGCTGCTCGTCATAAGGACGCTTGAGCAATTCAGCCAGACGGCTTACTTCACTGAAGTCTCCTTCCTCTGCCTTATCAATGGCAAGTTGAGCTAGGTAGTTACGCAAGATGTATTTTGGATTCGCTCGACGCATCTTTTCACAGCGAGTTTCTGCTGATACGCACTCACCGCGCTCGTCCACTTCCAACTCACAGCGGGCAAGATATAAGTCTACCCATGCACTTGCAGCTTCTCGATCAATAAACAAATCAATCACAGCTTGGGACGAGTTAACGTCTAAGTTAGACAACTCACGGAAGAATCGCGTGTAGTCCGTTTTGTTTTGGTTTAACAGTTCAAACATGGCTTCGAACAAGCGTCCGTCTTCTTCTATTTTGGTCAAAAGACCGAGCTTGGCGCGCATCAATTCACTGAACTTCTGGCTAAGGCGCATTTCAAACTTTCCTAGTACGGTCTCCAGATCTTCCCGCTGCACAAGCGGTGACAAAGAATGTGCTAAAGCCGAAAGGTTCCAAAGAGCGATACGTGGTTGCTGCTCAAAGGCATAACGCCCTTGGTAGTCCGAATGGTTGCAGATGTAATTAGGATCGTAGTCGTCGAGGAAGCCAAACGGTCCATAATCAAAAGTTTGCCCAAGTATCGACATGTTGTCGGTATTCATCACACCGTGGGCAAAACCATAGGCTTGCCAGTACGCAATCATCACTGAGGTTTTCTCCACGATGGTCTCGAACATGGCAGCATATGGTTTCTCCACTTCTAAACAATCTGGGAAATACCACTCGATGACTTTATCAGCGAGGTACTTTTGCTCACTAAGTTGGTTGGTGTAGAAAAAATGCTCAAAGTGACCGAAGCGAATGTGCGTTTCAGCAATTCGAATCAGTAGCGCGCCATATTCCATCTTCTCACGGTAAACAGGCGTATCGCTGTCCATCATGCCAAGCGCTCTGGTCGTAGGAATGCCTAACCCGGCCATGGCTTCACTGCACAGATATTCGCGGATCGTAGAGCGCAATACTGCCCGACCATCCCCCATCCGTGAGTACGGCGTGAGCCCTGCTCCTTTGAGGTGAATATCAAACCAAGTGCCATTTTGGTGTTGCATCTCAGCCAGTAACAACCCGCGACCGTCACCTAAATCCGGGTTGTACACGCCAAATTGATGCCCTGCGTACTTCATTGCCAAAGGAGCAAATGATGCAAATTCGTTTTGCCCTGCAAACACATTCAACAACTCTTCATTCGCGCTTTCTGGTAAGCCAAATTGCTTCGCTAATTCTCCGTTCCAAACAACCCAACGTGTGTTATCTAAAGGCTGTGGCGTGACATAAGTGAAAAACGCAGATGGCAGGTCACTGAAGCGATGGGTGAAATTAACACCTTCCCAGATGGACATAGTAGTTCCTTAATAAAACGACTTCCTAAACGTGAGTATAAGCGCTGAACAGGTTTCTCTTCAGCCACGAATTATTCATGGGTATTTACGAAATACCGATAACGACAGACCAACATGAGATGACTTCACAACGCGTCACTGTACTACGGGACGAGACAACTAAAGAAATAAAAAAGCCACTCGGCTGAGTGGCTTTAATGAATGAACAAGAGACGCTTATTGCTCGCGACGACGCCAGCCAAACAGCCCTAATAACAATAGTGCCCAGTAAGACAAAGCACCACCGCCACTATCCGAATTGTCAAAACTTAAGCTGCTTACCGAAGCCACCACTGACACATTCACTGAGCCAGTCGCCAAGCCACCATTCCCATCCGACACGGTGTATTCCAGTTGAACATTCGTCACTTGATCTTGAGGTGCTTGGTATTGGATCTTTCCATCCACCACACTTGCCGTTCCCACGCCGGATGGATTACTCACGCTCTGCAACACTAAGCGATCTTCATTGAAATCTGAATCATTGGCGAGCACGTTGATCATAATGCTCTTTCCAGACTCAACACTGGCGCTATCTTGATTAGTAACCGGCGGCGTGTTCTCAACATCAACACTAACCGTCGCGGTTGCAGACAAACCGCTAGGGTCCGTGACCGTCACTTGGAAGGTAAGCGTCTCGCCCGCCTTCGTTCCTTGCGCCACAGTAAACTTTGCGTTCACACTATTCGCATCTGAAATAATGGCTTTAGTACCCGTCGTTTGTTGCCATCTATAGTTAAGTGCATCACCATCAGGGTCAGAGCTTGAAGAAGCTGACAAGCTGCCTTGCCCGTTCGCTGTCATGCTACCGATATCAACTTCGGCATTGGCTGTTGGCGCTTCATTTTGACCATTCACACGCACTTGCACCGCCACTGGCAGCGATTTCAGCGCACCATCTGAAGAAACAAGACGATATTGGAAACTGTCATTACCCACGAAGTTTTCTTTAGGTATGTATTGGGTGCCGCTCAATGTGCCATGCGTAGGTTGTTGCGTGTATTCCACATTGAATTGATAGCCAGGGGCAATAAAGTCATTCGACGTAAGCGCAAGCGTTACAGGCACGTTTTTGTCCGTCGTCACCGTGTCCGTTTTAGCCTCTACGATATTGCTTGAATCAATATCAAACAGCGCGCCAAAAGGAATGTAAGAGAAGTTTTGACGCATTAAACCTGAAGAGTAAATACGTTCACGATCTCCTGCCCAAATCCTTGGCACTGCTTCTTGTTCCGTCGCTAAGGTGCTTCTAAAGTTATAGTTAGATTCAAAACGCCCGTTCTCAATTTCAACCACAAGCAAATGCTTACCTGCCGCTATGCGACTTGGCTGTTCAAACAGAATACGAGTGCTGCTACGAAGTGAGCCTTCCTGCAGAAGCTGCGCCTCATTTTGATCGAACTGCAAACTGAACGATTCAAATCCAGGATGTGGGAAACGCCATACCTTGTAGTTCATCACCCCAGCATTGTCATTAGGTGTCACATAAAGTTGCAAGCCATCCAATTCTGAAGCCACTTTAAGATCCAAAGAGACAGCCAAAGCGTCATCAGAGCTTGAGTAAACATATCCTCGATGAAACGAGTTTTGCCACGCCGACTTGTTTGGCTCACTTGGCATGGTTAGTGAAAACGTTGCCGAGTTTGATTCACTTGAGATATTTGAGATACGAACACCCGTGTTAAAGCCTGCTATGCCGGTCAAACTAGGGTTGGAATCGTCAGAAATGCTCGTGCCACCATTTGGATAAAGATCTCGATCGTCGCTAGGAAAACCGGCTTCCAATTGTTTGCGTCCGTCAGCTTGCATGATCTGCACCTGCATATCACCGACATCGTTGAATCGATTTAAGATATTCACCGACGTTGCCAACACCCCTTCTGATACCAATGCTCGGTCGTACCCTTCAAACCGTCTATTCTCAAGGTAGATACGAGGACCGAACTCTTTAAGATAAGGATCAAGATAAACGAGCTTCACTTGCCCATTTTCAACCGAAGCAGATTCATCGCTGGATTGCGCAATGTCTGGCAGTACAAAGCCCGCAGCATGCTTACTCCAAGCGCTCATGTTGACTGGTGTATCTCCAGCATAACGGTCGCCTTCTTTCTTCGCCCAAGAACCACCACCCATCACGCCCCACTGACCAATAGATGCATCGCTGTTGTAAGAGTACAAATCCGGTAACCCAAGCATCAGGTGACCAAGTTCATGGACGATCACCCCCAATGTGGATTGATGCGTCTGCTGAAAGTCAGCAAACACACAGTAGTCTCTGATGGTAGTTCCGTCGATTGACACCGCATCATGTGAGTATTTGTGCGGCCATATAGAAGGACGATCTAGCTGGTTTGCCGCCAAGTCCCCACCAGCAAAAACAAACATAACCGAGAGCTCTGTTGGTTCGACACGACCGCTGCTGTCGGTGTCGTATTGAGCTAAGTTGATGTATTGGTCTAGCTTTTGGTACGCCTCAGAAAAAACCGCCTTAAGCTTGGTATTACAAGCATCACCGCTGGTTTTGGTGCTACAGTTAGGATGGTTTTGGTTCACCGTGACACTAATAACGCCATCATCCGCAGTGCCATAGCTTTCCTTCGCTGGTACGACGCGATACTTCCCATGTGAGTTCTTGTCATAATAATCCACCACGCTTTGACGATTTTCGCCAAACACCAACTGTTGAAAATCGTTAACCATAGTCTGGTTATTAAACGACACCTCAACCACCAGCAAAGGCTGTTGAACCACACTCGATGAACTCATTGCTCGGTATCCTTGCTGAGCTTGGCGCATCAAGTTTGCACGAGCTTGGGGTTCTAGTGTTCTCAAAGAAGAAAGAGAAGGTTTTAATAGTACATCAGGGCGGTTTTTCGATACTTGTGGAGCGATTGCAGATTGTGTTTTTTCTACTCCAGTCGAGACAAGTAGCGGCCGATCCGCTTCTCGCTTGATCTCAGCAAAAAACCAAGTATCACCGTCTTTGATTAATGCATTTCCTTGCTTATCTTCATGCCAGTAGAAACTAGCGGTACCGCGAACCAGAATTTCACTGACCGTCCCATCACTGAGAGTCACGGGTTGCCAAATAGGAGATGGGGGTGTGGTTGCCATGCCGTGACCAGAAATCAGCGCGGTCAACATGGTGAGTGCGAGAGTCTTTAACTTCAAACTACAGCTCCATGAGTTCGATGTGTAAGCCATGCATCTCATATGCAAATGATTACAACAAGTTATATATAGTGGAGCTATGAAATAGTACAGAAATCGAGAAGGAATGAAATGCTGTGACAGGAGTAGATCGAAATTATTTGCATTCGCTCACTAATTTTATAAAAAACGCGAGAGCCGAATAATCAAAACTCTCACGTAAGCTATTAATATTAAAAGATTAAAATGCAATTAACCTGTTAAAACGTTATCTTCTGGGTATTTAATTAATGTCGGTTCTGGTCGCGCCAGCATGTAGGCTAGTGTCAATGGACCAATACGACCGATGATCATCACAACGATCATGATGTACTTACCTGGTTCCGACAGTTCTGCTGTCAATCCAGCCGTCAAACCTACCGTCGCAAAGGCAGAAATGGTTTCAAACATTACCTTATCAAACGCGGCTTTCTCAGTAATCATCAACAAAAACATCGCAGTGGTGAGGATAGCGCCACTTACCACGATAATCGCTAATGACTTGGTTACGGTTTGCCAATTCACCGTGCGTTTAAAGATCACAACATGCTTTTTCTGGCGCAAGAACGCCCATGTTGCCATAAATGCCACTGCAAAAGTCGACACTTTAATACCACCACCTGTAGAGGTTGAGCCCGCACCAATCAACATCAGTACGATCATCACTAACAAAGCAGGTTGGGTAAACTGAGCCAAATCTACGCTGTTAAACCCAGCGGTACGTGCACTTGCCGATTGGAAGAAAGCCGCTAACCATTGCCCCGCAACAGGCAAAGACGCCATGGTATTTGGGTTATGTCTTTCCAGTAGCCAAAACAAAATAGTACCGACACCAAGCAATGCAGGTGTCGCGATCAACATGATTTTGGTGTGCAGATGCAAAAAGTGAAAGCCTTTACGCCAATGCAGCCATAAATCACCGATCACGGTGAAGCCCAAGCCACCGAAGATAAACAAACCCGCTAGGGTGAAAATCACCACCGGGTCGTTAACAAAGCTCATCATACTATCGGAGAACAACGCAAATCCTGCGTTATTGAATGCTGAAATAGAATGAAACAGCGCATAAAACATGCCTGTTTGCCAGCCCATTTCTGGCACCCAGCGGAAAGATAGGAAGATAAATCCAATGGTCTCAGCAATCAGAGCAAAGACAACGATTTTCTTGACCAATTTACGTAAGTTGACTTGGCGATCTTGCCCTAATGCATCTTTCGCAAGTGCTTGTTGACGCAAACTCAAACGAACACCAAACATATACAGCAGCACCGCAGACAGCGTCATCTGCCCTAGCCCACCAATTTGCATTAAGAACATCAATAGCACTTTACCCGCCAGGGTAAAGTGCTGCCCGGTATCTACGACACCAAGCCCCGTTACACTGATAGCCGAAGTCGCAGTGAACAAAGCGTCAGTGATAGAAAGCCCGGTTACAGAAAAAACCGGCAGGGTCAGCAAAACAGCAGAAGGCAATAACACACCGAGAAAGCTCAGCAATATAATGCGCGGTTCGCCACCTTTCGCTTTATCTCGTTTGCCATCTGGGGCGTAAAACACGCCTCTCTGATGAAATTGCTTCATAGTGATTTCAACTTGCTCGCAAGTTTGTCTTGGGGTCCCACAACAATGATGAGATCGCCGATCTCCAGCGTTGAATTGAGATCCGGTGCTTTGGTGATTTCTGGACCGCGTTTAAAGCCAAGCACTTGTACACCTTCCACCTTACATAAGGCTAAATCGCCAAGTGTTTTGCCCATCCAACGAGAGCCAATCACAAACTCTGTCATGGCTAAGCCACTGCCTAGTGGATGAAACTCCAACACACGTTTATCCAGCATCTTACGCGCTACACGAATACCCATATCACGCTCTGGCATGATGACGTGGTCTGCACCGATTTTTTGTAGAACACGTGCTTGGAAGCGATCATTCGCTTTTACCCAAACCGATTTCACACCCGCTTCTTTTGCGATAAGTGTTGCGAGGATGCTGGCATTGACGTCTGCACCGATAGCAATCATGACCATGTCATAATCATCAAGCTTGAGTTCTGCGACTGTCTCTTCATGAGTACAGTTCGCTACGATGGCTTGGCTAACAAATCCCGCCGCTTCTTTCACTCGGTCTTCGTTAATGTCTACCGCCAAAACTTGTGAACCTGAATCCTGCAGTTCTTTACAAACGGCCAAGCCGAAACGACCTAGACCAATTACAGCAAATTGCTTATCACCAGTTTTCATTCGTGCCTCATTTATGCGTTGAATAGCAGGCGCGAAAGTCTGCGCCTATTCCTCACCATCTGCAAACATGACGACAAAAAATTGACAAAACCCTAACTCAAACCTTCGCGTAAGATCTAACCAAAGCGTAAGACACATTGAACGAGTTTTCCTAATTATTAGCAATTAAATCAAAAGAATAACTACATGCTTCACACTTCATCTGTGCATGGTTTTCGCTACCAAATAAAGAAAGAAAACTGAGACCACGTTGAACAAAAAGCCAGAGAGAAAAGAAAAAAGTAAAAAATAAGCCGCATCGAGGTGCGGCTTATCATGTAGAAAAGAGCTATCAAACGTTATTTAGCGTTACGTTTATCACCATTTTCGCGACGTGGACGCTGATCTTGCGGTTTACGCTTGTTCTTCGGAACGTAGTTCAGAATCGAAATTGGCACAGGTTTTCTCGGTGCAAAACCTTCAATTTCTACACGCTCTAGCAAATGACCAAGGCGGCTTTCGATCATGCACAGGTTTTTGAAATCGTCTTTCGATACCAGTGAAATCGCCTCGCCCTCTGCACCAGCACGACCAGTACGACCAATGCGGTGTACATATTCATCGGCTGGGTAAGGTAGATCGTAATTAATCACGACAGGCAAGTTATCAATATCGATACCACGTGCCGCCACACCCGTTGCCACTAAGTATTGGATTTCACCGGCTTTGAACTTCTCAATCAGTTCTTGGCGAACACGTTGGTTACGACCACTGTGGAAAGCTTCAGCCACAATGCCACGCTTCTCTAATTGAGTAACCAGTTTCGCTGCGCCATGTTTTGTCTCGATGAACACCAACACTTGCGACCAGCCGTTCTCATTCAACATGTGGCTCAGTAGTGAAGATTTCATGTCTTTATCAACGGTGGTGATCCATTGCTTAATGTTTGACTTAGACGCGCTGTGCTTTGCAATGGTGATTTCTTCAGGATCAACAATTGCATTCTTTGCCAAATCACGAACTGGGTTAGATAAGGTCGCGGAGAACAGCAAGCTTTGAATATCTTCTGGCATGCAATCGATGATCTTATCAATCGAATCAATAAAGCCCATATCCAACATTTTGTCAGCTTCATCTAGGACCAGCATTTCCACTTCATCAAAGTGAATAGCACGCTGACCGTAAAGATCAATCAAACGACCTGGAGTACTTACGACAATGTCTACGCCTTCAATCAACGCTTGTTTTTGCGGTGCGTAATCCACACCACCGAACATCGCCATAGAACGCAATGGTAGATTTTTGCCATACGCTTCAATGCTCTGATGAACCTGAAGAGCCAATTCGCGCGTTGGCGTTAGGATGATCGCACGTGCACGCTTTTTACGTTGCGTTTCGCCGTGGCTCAGTTTTTCTAAGATTGGTAATACAAAGCTGGCAGTTTTACCTGTACCCGTTTGTGCTGCGGCAATTAGGTTGCTACCACGCAGAACAATAGGAATGGCTTTTTGTTGGATAGAAGTCGGTTTTTCGTAACCCAGCGCCTTCACAGCATCTGTGATAGAAGCACTTAAACCAAGCTTAGAAAATGGCATACAAACGTCTCAACGAAGAAATGGGCGCGTAGTGTATCAGAATCCGAACTAAGTAACAGAATCTATCTGTCTCCAGCAGAGGCTTACTGAAATCTACTCGTGGCGACAAAGAAATTCTATCCTTTTAATAAGTCATTCAATTGTTACAGCGTGATGATTTATTCGCCACTTCACGTTTCTTGTATTTGAACCTCGTTATGCTGCTAGGGTGTGCATCACTGGAAAACTTCATGGACATTTTATTACTGGTTGGATTAATCGCGCTCAATGGTGTGTTCGCCATGTCTGAGATTGCATTAGTGACTGCCAAAAGCGGTCGACTGAAAAAGTCAGCCGAACACAGCTCTTCCGCTCGTCTTGCTTTAGAGCTTAAGAATAACCCCACTCAATTTCTCTCTACTATACAAATCGGCATCACCGTCATTGGCATCCTCAGCGGTATTTTTGGTGAAGCAACCCTCTCAGTTCCATTCGGGCATTGGCTCGTCGCACAAGGTTTAGAGCGTGAGATAGCAAATATCCTTGCAACGGCAATTGTGGTGGTCATGATCACTTACTTCGCCATCGTGATTGGTGAGCTCGTGCCAAAGCGTTTTGCACAAAACAATGCCGAACGCATCGCTGTCATCGTTGCCTACCCAATCCACTGGCTAGCAAAACTGACCACGCCATTTGTCATGCTACTGACCGTTTCGACCGACACACTGCTTAAGCTTCTACGCCAAAACAACGCAGGCGAAATCGTCACAGAAGAGGACATCTTTGCTGTCGTTAGCGAAGGTTCCGAATGTGGTGCTATTGAGCCTCAAGAACAATTGATGATCCGTAACTTACTCCACCTTAATGACCGACTAGCACTTTCACTCATGACACCGAGATGCGATATCCATTATCTCGATTTAGATTTACCTCTCGATGCGATTTTGAGGAATCTACGTCAAACTCAGCATTCTGTTTGGCCCGTCTGCAAAGGAGGGTTAGATAACATTATCGGCACCGTTTCCTCTAAGGCGTTATTAGATGAATACGATGAGCTATCCATTTCTCGCTTAGCCAAGCTGTTGAAACGGTCGCGCTTCGTACCCGAATCAATGAAAGGTCTACCACTGCTCAATTACATGCAACAAACCAGTACCGAGATGGTGTTTATCGTCGACGAATATGGCGATGTGCAAGGACTAGTAACTCACTACGATCTGCTTAAATCCATCGCTGGTGAATTGGGCATGGCACCACAGCAACTCTGGGCAAAGAAACAGAAAGATGGCAGTTGGATCATGGATGCGCTGATCCCACTTAACGAGTTGAAGTACAAACTAACGTTGAACCATATTGAAGGCGAAGAAATAGAAGGATTCCAAACATTGAATGGTTTTCTGACGTGGTTAATTGGGCGCGTGCCGACTCAAGGAGAAACCGTCGAATATCAACAATGGCAATTTGAGATACTACACGTGAAGAATAATCGCATTGTCCAAGTCAAAGTCACCGAGTCGCTCTGTGAAATGAAAAGCGTTTAAAGCGGAATAAAAAAGCAGCTTCCGGCTAGGAGGCTGCTTGTTAGATCAAACCAGTATTCGCTTTAGAATAGGTAAGTTGCACTTACGTATGCACTGCGACCTTTCTCTGAATAACCGTAGTAGTCGTCTTCATCATCAAGCTCGACATCAAAGATGTTGTTCAAGCCAGCTTTAAGATTGAGCTGTTGGAAGTCATAAGCAACACCAAGACCGACAAGCGTGTAGCCATCTACTGTTTTGTTCTCACGGCTTAGGTTTGTGATCACCTGTTCACCAACGTAGTTTACTCGCGCAAACGTAGTGAATGCGTCAAACACTTCCCAGTTCAAATCAAGATTTGCAAGATGCTCTGGCGTCTTCATGAGCGTATCACCCGTGCTCTTGTCTTTCGCGTCCGTGTAGGTGTAGTTACCCTTTAGGTTGATGCTGTCAGTAATGTCATACCAACCTTCAAGCTCGATACCTTTGATCTCTGCTTTACCGATGTTTTGGTAAGTGAAGATAGGCATTTTACCAACCGCACCAACTGGCTTGGTTAGGTCGCGTTCAATCTTGTTCTTAAAGTCCGTGTAGTAGTACATCAAGCCAACACCCATAGACGTGGACTCATAAGCAAAACCGGCTTCGTAGCTTTCTGATTCTTCAGGTTTTAGATCGTCGTTACCCGTTAACCAACAACGGTTACCACAACTGATTACACGTACTTGATCGCTGCTTTCCATCATACCCGGCGCACGGAAACCACCACCCGCACCACCTTTGAACACAAATTCATCGGTGAAGCTATAAACTGCATATGCTCTTGGACTGAAGTGACTACCATACACTTCATGGAAGTCTTGACGACCACCAAGTGTCAGCGCCAATTTATCGAGATCGAACTCACCCTGAACAAAAACCGCGCCTTGATAGTTATCGATGTCGCCTGATGGTACATCTCGGCTGTTTTCCAATTCAGAAGTACGGTATTCGCCACCAAACACCCACTCATGTGAATCACGCCACAAACCAGAAACTTTAAAATCAAGCGTGTTGTTTTGTAGCTCAACATCAGCAGCGCCATTGGTGTATGCCGTACTTGCATCATCAAGCTTCATATTTTCGCCATACAAACGTACTTGTGTATCCACAGATTCCCATGCACCTTCATGCGTCAGTCCGTAGTTCCAACGCGTTGAGTCTTGAGAATTTGTTTGCGCACCCGAACGAGGATGGACCCAATCCGCTTCACGCTCATCGTTGGTGTAAATCACATCGGCGATCAAACGCTGTTCATCAGTAAGCTGCCAAGCCATCTCACCAAATACATTGGTGGTGTCTTTCTTTTCTAATGCATCAAAGGTCGGGTTAGTATCGGTACGCCACGGATCTCTTGAAGAGCTTTCAACAATGATGCTGCCTTCAAGGTTTTGTGCGAGTTCACCACTAGCGTAAGCATGACCTTTAACACCATCACCACCGTCGCCTTCAAGAATGCTTTCGTATTCCAAACCAACAGAACCTGATGTCTCTTTGGTTGGCGACTTCAAGATAACGTTGACCACACCACCCATCGCTTCAGACCCATACAGGGAAGAAACCGGACCGCGAACCACTTCAATTCTCTGAACCGCAGTCAGTGGGATGCTTGATAAGTCAAAATCGTTACCACGAATCAAAGCATCTTGAGAGTTAATACGACGACCGTTAATCAAAACCAAGGTGTGCTTAGAATCCAGACCACGAATACGAATGGTGTTACGACCGTAAGCTGTACTACTCAACACACTCACCCCGGTAGCACTACGCACCGCTTCTGAAATGTCTTTTACCGGCATCTTAGCGAGATCGTCAGCGGTAATTACCGACACTGATGCCGGTGCAGTCAACTCTGAATGCTGTGTTAAAGACGCTGTCACAACCATGCGTTCCATTTCTACAACATCATCTTTATCGTTAGCAACTGCATGACCACTGAGTGCCGTCAAAAGTGCACCGGCAAGCACTGTCGGCATAAATGTGGGCTTTTTAACTAAACTATTCACTGCATATCCTTATATCTATTTTATAAATAAATTGAGCTCGCAAACTCTAATAAACGAATGTATAAATGACAATCATTACTACTCGTATTTACATTTAGATTTGAGCTGGGCTATATTTTTGAACTGCAACACATTGAAAAGCACCGAGTTGGGTAACATTCTCGACCCTTTCTGTCTTCAATTAGAAAGTGTCAGTCCAAGGGTTCACATCGTAAAAGCCACACCGGAGATGTATTCCAAATTGGGCTTTCCCGAGGAAGAGCAACAAATTCATAAGTCGATAGCTAAACGCCAGCGAGAATTCAGAGCGGGACGCAACGCGGCTCGTGCCGCCATACAAATGCTCACCTTGAGCCAAGATAACGGAAACTCCCCGCTCATTTTGACGGGGAAATCCAGAGAGCCTTTATTCCCTCAGCCAATCAGTGGCAGCATCAGTCACACTGATGGTATTTGCCTCGCGGGTTGTGCATTAAAAAGTGACATCGCAAGCTTAGGGATCGACGTAGAACGCAATGTCCCCCTCGCCTCACACCTTTTTACAAGCATCTACACAGGTGACGAACAGAACTTAATCAAATCGTCTAGCCACCTACCTGATGCTCTGATATTCAGCATCAAAGAGAGCTTGTTTAAATGCTGCTTCCCCTTTGTTCAGGTGTATTTCGATTTTCTAGAAGCACAAATCACGCTGCTGCCTGAGAGTAAAAACTCAGGACAATTTCGCTTCGAGCTGATTGGAAATAACCAAACCTCTTTAAACGCCAAATTGCCCGACCTTCCATTTCATGGCTACTACTGCTTCAACAAGCAGTTTATTTTCTCACTGTGCTATTTCTCCTCATGAAGTCGTCATTCATTTCTATTCGATGACCTTTTTGATCACCATTTGCTGTTGTTCATTAACCAGCGGTAAGCGCTGCTCTAAACGCCACTTCCACATTTGTGGGATTGAAATACCTACTGTATCGAGTTGCCTTGCCTGCGGACCCAAGTACCAATACGCATCAACCAATTCATCTAAGCAGGTAAAAGCATATGGATTCACGGGAGGCTTTTTCGGGATCAGTTCAAGAAACGAGCGCTGCTTTAGTAAAGGCTGATCCGTCGGGTAAATGCCATGTTCAGGTGCATTCAGTTCACTAGATAAGATGTGTGGCCAAACTGATACATACTGCTCACCAAACTTGTGTTTCGCTAGCTCACCGAAGGTGCTGTGTTTTGCCATAAAGCCCAACGTTGGCGAGCACTTCAGAATGTGTCTTGCACCAACTAACACCACCACACCAAGCCCACATTTCGACGTTTGTTTTTCTACTCCTTCTGCCAAAGCTTGATCACGTTGTGCACTGAGCTTTGCTAACTCTTTCGAATGTTGGATGTCTTCCCAGTTGAACGATGGTTCGGTCAACACTATCTTGATCGGCACCTTACGCGTGCTATTTACTGCACGAACTCGCTCAAAGAAAGCACCGTAACAAGGATGCAACCAAGCGGGAAATGCGACTGAGTCCAACCACACCGCCGCTAATTCAGCTTGGGTAACCGTCTCTCCCGATAAGTAGTTATTGAGTAATGCTTGATGCTTGGCATTCCCAAATTCAATGAACAAATGGGAAAACGAGCCATCCAATTCAGGTGCAAGTAAGGCTTCCGTTATCTTCTCGAACAGTTCGCTAAACCAATGAGCTTCACCGATGGCAACTACACTGCCAGCGTTAAGTTTGCTTTTGAGAAAAGCCAGAGGGGAAACCGCCCCCTCCAACAAATCCTTAGTTTTTGCTTTGGTTGAGGTATCAAACATCAAATCTCTCTCTCAGTTCTTCAACCATATGTGAACCAATCAAACGCAGCATATCTGGGCGCATCATTTCACGGTGAATACACGCGACATCGATCACTTTGAGCTCGCCATCCATGTATTTGAACCATCCATTGCGATCAAGAAATGCCTCTTCTGGTGGCTTCTCCGCATTGAAAAACAACACATCCCCTTGATACTGATAATTGACGCTATCGCGTACGCGATGGTTGTTGTTAATGACCACTTCCACCATTGCCGTAATGGTTTCAGCACTCAGGTGCGCCATTGATGATCCTGCATCTTGTAAAATGTCGATCACTTCAGGTCGCGTTAGGCTAGAATGCAACGATTCATCAAACTCTACCCCAGCCATACGAATTAAGGCGCCAAGCGCTTTCTCTTCGCCAGGTGGGTGCATACTTTGCCATTGCTCCGTTGGGTAAGAGTCCAACAAGGTGACTAAGCCAACTTCTTGACCTTGCTGCTGTAAGATACCCGCCATTAAATGCGCAATCATGCCACCAATAGACCAGCCTAGTAGGTGATATGGACCAAAGGGTTGTTCTTCTCGAATCGCCGCCACGTAATCCTCAGCCATTTCGGTCATTGATTTAGGCAGCGGAGAAGAAGGGTCACCGAGGTTTTTCGCTTGTACGCCGTAAAGAGGCACATTGGATGGAATAATCGGAGTCAAAGCCGCATAGCACCAACTCAAGCCACCAGCAGGATGGACACAGAAAATAGCTGGCTTGCCCTCTCGTTTTCGCAGAGGCAGTAAGATATTGAGCGCTTCATCGCTTTCACTGCCATTTAACTTGGCGGCAATACCGGAAACCGTCGGAGACTCAAACACCGCCGCAAGCGATAGCTCAATTCCCATGATCTCTTTCACATGAGCAATCAACTGAGCAGCAAGCAACGAATGTCCGCCTAATTCAAAGAAGTTGTCATCCACACCAACCGCCGGTAAATCAAGTAAGCGGCAAAATAGTTTGCATAAACGCTCTTCAACAAGGTTACTTGGTCCTTTTGTGCTCACTTGAGCAGACAAATCTGGCTTGGGTAGCGCATCACGATCCAATTTACCATTCGGTGTTAAAGGGAAGCTTTCAAGCTCAACAAAATAGCTTGGTACCATGTAATCCGGTAATGGCTCAGCAAGGTACTTTTGCAGTGCATTAGTATCAATTCCCTGCTCAAGATCCTCTGCCGACACATAAGCAACAAGGCGTTTATCATTCTCAGTATATTCCTGAGCTAACACGGCAACTTGCGCAACACTTGGGTGGTTTGCTAAGGCATTTTCAATCTCTTCTAACTCGATTCGGAAACCACGAATCTTGACCTGAAAATCGCTTCGCCCACAGTATTCAATCGCACCATCTTCGCGCCAGCGCGCCAAATCACCAGACAAGTACATTCGGCTACCTTGTGGACCAAAGGGATTGTCGATAAAGCGCTCTTGAGTCAGTTCTGGCTGACCATAGTAGCCCATCGCCAACTGTCGACCTGCAATGTATAAGTTACCCACCACACCAGGAGGTACAGGATTAAGTTCGTCATCAAGAATATAGATTTGCGTGTTCCATACAGGACGACCTATAGGAATCGAATTCCCTTGCGTATTCGCCTCACTCGGCCAGTAAGTTACGTCCACCGCAGCTTCTGTCGGACCGTACAAATTATGCAATGGTGCATCAAACTCTTGGTAATAGTGATTGACTAGCTCCATTGGCAACGCCTCCCCGCTACAAAAGACTTCGCGTAGACTTTGGCACAATCTGGCATCTGCTTGTTGTACGAAAATTTGCAGCATTGAAGGCACAAAATGCAAGGTGGTGATCTGCTCTTTATGAATCAAATCTTGTAGGTATATTGGGTCTTTGTGTCCGTCTGGTTTCGCAATAACAAGGCACGATCCGACCATCATTGGCCAGAAGAACTCCCATACTGAAACATCGAACCCTGCTGGCGTTTTTTGTAATACCCGGTCTTTCGCATCAATTGGATATTGGTCGTGCATCCACAAGAGTCGATTGACAATCGCATCATGCGTAACGACGACGCCTTTTGGTTTCCCGGTCGAGCCCGAGGTATAAATCATATAAGCTGGTGAATGAGGTTCTGGCTTAACTTGAGGAGGCAACGGTTCTACCACTTTATATATCGTAGGCAGCGTCTCATCATCCACTAGCTTTACATCCACCTCTTGCGGCAGTTTGTCTTGAAGCGTCTTGGTTGAGAAAACAAATTTCGGTGAAGAAGATTCGAGCATGTAGTGGATACGCCCCTCGGGGTAGTCAGGATCCACAGGCACATAAACCGCGCCAGCCGCTAAAATGGCTTGCTGTACTACAATCAGCTCTTCGCTTCTTGGGACACACACAGCAATGCGGTCACCAAGCTCAACGCCTTGCGCTGTTAACCAGTTGGTGAGTGAATACACTTTGCGAGCCAGTTGCTCGTAACTCAACTTCTGACCTTCAAAGATCAAAGCCGGAGCGTGTGGTGTCAAAATACGTTGGCGAGCCATGATGGCGGATAGCGTCGTTTCCGGCACTTCGCGAGCGGTATCGTTCCATGTCTCGACAACCTTCTCTCGCTCACCAGCCAGTAAAATACTGACATCACTCACTTGGCAATGAGAAGAATCTTTAGCTTCTGCGCTTGTAAAAAAGTCACTCATAAAATGGAACAAGCGTTGTTGATGCTCATGAATCTCTTTCTCTGAATACAGCTCTGGATTCGCATCCATATCGATGTGTAATTGCCCAGCTAATTCATAGCAATAGAAAGAAATATCATCGACCGGTCCGGCTGATAAGTTATGTGCTTTTGAAGTGAGGTCACCGAATTTATGCTCGTACTCAAACGGCATAATATTCACCAATGGACCAAATAGATTACGATGATCTTTTACCAAATTTAGCTCGCGATGAAGCTCTTCATAGCGATAGCTTTGATGACGGCGAACCGATGCAAATTCTTGGTTAACTTGCTTCACCAACGTTTTGATATCCAGTCCTGATTCAAAACTGACTCGTACGGGAAGAATATTGACGCGCATCGCCGGAGTTTGAATGGCTACCGAGCCCAAACGCCCCATCAGAGGCACACCAATCACCACTTCATTGGAGCGTGTCATACGGTGTACATAAGCCGCGATAGATGCGATAAGTACGCTATACCAGTGTGTTCTGCACTGTTTAGCTAACGACTCCATTCTCTGAAAGTCAGAGGCTGCCATTGCACCTTTTAGGCGAAGGAAATGGTCTGAAGTCACTGTCGGCTTACCCGCAAGGTTTACAGTGTCAGAATGGTCGGCATAACGCTGCAAATAAAATGCGCGATCTTTTTGGTATTTCTCAGAAGCTTTATAGTCGTCATCTTCTTTCAAAAGAGCCTGTTGGTCTGCAAATTCAAGCTTCTCAAAGTGCTCTCCTTTGACCAACTGACCATAAACATGCGCCACCCGCCCCGCGACCAGCGACATGCTGTAACCGTCTATCGCAATGTGATGCAGTGAAAGGAACCAAACGTATTGATCATCGGAGAGCTTAAGCAATGCCATGATGAATAAAGGACCTTGTTCCAAATCGACAGGTTGCTTTAACTGATCTTTCATCCAAGTCACAGCGGCATCAAGCGGTTTAACGTGTTGCGAAAAGTCGATACGTTCGACTTGCCAGGTTTGTCTATCTATCACCATTCGCGGTCCTTCGGTGGTGGTAACAAACTTAGCGTGCAACGAGTCGACTTCATCAATTGCCGTTTTGACTGCTTCAACAAAACAAGGCTCATCCACCTCGCCTTCAATAACCAGGTATTCGCCAGTCTTATAAATTGGGTTTTTAGGGTCACGTAACTGAGCAAACCAAATCCCAGCTTGGGCATCCGTAAGCGGCAACAACTGCTCTGCCGTATAAGGTAAATCGTACATGTTCATTCCTTTGTCATTCTTCCGCTTTGGCTGTTAGGTCAGCTTCTTCTCGATCAGTCTCCACCAATCCTGCAAACTCGGTTTCGCTGCTAATTCCATAAAACTCACATCAAGGCCCACCTGTTGCCAATCTCCGACCAGCGACATCATGCGTACCGAATCCAAACCAAAATCAAGCAAACTATCCTCTGGCGTCATCTCATCGGCCGGTACCTCTAACAGCGCCGCTAACTGTTGAGTAAGTTGCGGTTGCGACTGAGGAATCACAAAATCACCAGCTGCGAGTTCGTTCGCACTTGCCACTTGTTCGAGCAATTGCTGCTTGTCCAAGACATAACCGCATCGACCCGCCACATAGTTGAGCGCCATGTCATGATCGCTCGCTGAGAAGTCAGCAACGGCATCGGAAACCATGAAAGCTTTAATGTCTGTCATGAACGCTTCTGCCGCTGTTTGTAAACAACCGATGTGAGCATAAATACCCACGATAATTAGCTGATCACGCCCCGTTTCATCCATCATGGATTTAAGTGGCGTACGTTGAAACGCACTGTAACGCCATTTGGTGTACACGGTGTCCTGCTCCGTTGGCGCAAGTGCTGGGGAGATTCGAGTAATGTTGTCATCCGCTTTTAAACCGGGGCCCCAAAAATCGGTCAATAAAGCGCGATCTTCTTGGCGTTGGTCACCGGGCTGCGCGGTATAAACAACTGGAATGCCGGCATCAATACATGCTTGTTTGATCTCTTGAATGTTGCGAGTCAACGTTTGAATCAGCTCGCTGTCTGCATCGTAGAAATTGAGAAAGTATTGCTGCATATCGTGGATTAACAACACGGCACGATGTGGTTCTACTGACCAGTTAACGTGATTTTCTGGCTTCACTTTCGTTAGTGAGTAACCAGAGATAGATGGAATGGCCATTGGGCTTATCTCCAAAGTAATCAAAATGCTAAGCACACCAAATCAACCTTGGTGTTTCGACCTTGGTTAAACGAGTTCGAGTAGTTTATTTTTATTCACTTTACCTACTGGCGTTTTGGGTAATACATCAACAAAAACGACCATATCTGGGATCTTAAAATCAGCCAGCCCACGCCCTCGTAAGAAACGCTTTATCTCGATTGGTTTCGGGGCTTGCTGCGGGCAAACTAAGGCAGCACAACTGCGCTCCCCAAGGTAATCATCTGGGATGGCAATAACAGCAGCATCATGGACACAATCGTGCGCCAGCAAATGGTTCTCGACCTCTTCTGCTGCGATTTTTTCACCCCCTCGGTTAATCTGATCTTTGTCGCGACCAACAACTTTCAAATTGCCCTCTTCAGTCAGCAGTACTACATCGCCAGTACGGTAGTAGCCTTGCTCGGTGAATGAACGCTGATTGTGCTCAGGAGCCCGGTAGTAACCTTGAATGGTATAAGGTCCACGCACGAACAAAATACCTTCCGTTCCTTGCGGGACAGGGTTACCCATTTCATCGAGTATCAACAGCTCATCAGCAGGTGACATTGGGCGACCTTGCGTCGTAACAATCACGGACTCAGGATCATCCAGACGGGTGTAGTTAACTAGCCCTTCAGCCATGCCAAATACTTGCTGTAAGGTACAACCAAGTTCAGGTTTGATACGCTGTGCCGCTTCCTCACTAAAACGAGCCCCCCCAACTTGCAGCACTTCTAATGAAGTAAGGTCATGTCGAGTTCTTGCTGCTTCATCGAGCCACAATAGTGCCAACGGTGGCACTAAAGCGGCTACGGTAATTCGGTACTTTTCAATCAAAGAAAAGGCAGTTTGAGGGCTTGCGTCTGGAGCAAGTACAACGGTGCCACCCGCCATAAAACAGCCCAACGCACCGGGAGAACTCAATGGGAAATTGTGGGCGGCCGGTAAAACACAAAGGTAACGCATATTTGGCGAGAATTGGCAAACCTCATTGCTCGCTCGCACACTGTATAGATAGTCGTAATGTGTGCGAGGAATAAGCTTAGGTGTGCCAGTCGTACCACCCGATAATTGGAAAAAGGCAAAATCTTCACCGCGATGAACTTGAGGCTCAACATTGTCTAGCAAGAGCGCTCTAAGGGCTACGCTACCAATCGGCATGGCACTTATGTCACCCGCCCAAACGATGTTCTTTAAGCCTGGTAATTCAGACGCTACTTGCAGCGCAATATCAGCCGTATCGACGCCAAGTTGAGGAGCAGTGATTAACGCTTTTGCCTGTGTAAAATGACAAAAGTATCGAATCTCCGAATAACGATGAGCGGGTAACGCAAGCACAGGTTGAACGCCAATTTTAAGCAGTGCAAAAAAGCTAATGTAAAACTCGCCTATGTTAGGCAAATGCAAAACGACCTTGTCGCCAGATTTAAGATTCAGAGTCGATTGGAAACCAGCAGCTAACTTATCAACATGCTCAAGTAACGATTGATACGTCCACTGTCGCTCCCCGTCAACTAGAGCAACATGGTTAGGAGAAATAGAGACGCTTGCCTCAAGCATCTCTGGAATGGTTTGCTCTGTCCAAAAACCCGCTTGGCGGTATTGCTTTGCTAAACCTTCCGACCAAGGTGTAAAACCAGAGGCATTCATGCTTAAGCAAGTCATTGAACTACCTCCATATTCTCACGGATTTCAATACCCAGCGCGTTCAATACAGTGCGCATTTTATTTCCTGTTTCTTCAAGCTCACTTTGTGGCTCAGATCCGGAGACGATCCCAGCTCCGGCATAAACTCGAATACGCTTCTTCTCAACTTCAGCGCAGCGGATAACAACAACCCATTCGCCATTACCACGAGCATCTACCCAACCAACAAGACCCGTGAAATAGCCCCTATCAAAGGGCTCCACTTGACTGATGAAATCGTAAGCTTGAGCCGTAGGATAGCCACACACGGCAGGCGTTGGGTGAAGCGCACTCGCCAATTTCAGAACGCTGGTATTGGCATCGGAAACCGTCCCTTCAATACGAGTCGAAAGGTGCAACATGGCTTTGGTTTCAATAACCGACGGCACCATAGGCACATAAAGGTTATGACACCAAGGTTGAAGCGCTTTTTCTACCGCATCGACCACTACCGCATGCTCATGAAGATCTTTGCTACTCTCCATCATGAGCTCTCCTTGCTGCTGATTCATTGATGCATTTTCACAACGTCGACGAGAACCTGCCAGAGGATTTGAGCACACATGAGGACCTTTGCGGGATACCAGTAATTCAGGGCTGGATCCCATCAAATAAGCGTCAGAATGACCACCGCCGATACGAGTAGAAAAGGTATAACCACCAGGATTTTGCTTGAGTAAGGTTTTGAGGAAGCGAGCTCGATCGATTTCATCTTGTGTATCCACTTGCATCGTGCGTGACAACACCACTTTATCAAGAGCGATGTTTTCTTGGCTGCAACGATGAGTGGCAAGCTCAACACTATGCATGTATTCAGTAGGCGTCGGGATAGGTTGAATAGAAGAAGGATGACAGTCGTTGCAACCATCGATATCTAATACTTTATCCGGTCTGATCGGCGACGTCGTGATCAAACGCTCAGGGACGATAAAGTGCACAGGATTATGCTCAGAAAACGGTATTACACCAACGGCAATAGGGTTGTCATTCCCCTCTTCCTTCGCCGATTCTAGTAATTTGCTAATGTGAGTATCTAACTCTGAGAATTTAACTTGTTGGGAAAATTCTGCAGCAATGCCTTGCGTAAGCAACGTCACCGTCGGTGAGCTAAAGAAGAACGAAGCGTCATCCGTATGGGCGTTGAGAAACTCTGTGAGCATAGTACTGCTTCCCATGGAGTTACGAAGCATAATCATCTCTCAAACTGTATTAAACATAGCGTCCCAAATGAGATTCCTTCTCATTTGAAGAATGAGACTACACACCTAGTTACAATTATTCAATTATTTTTGATAATAATTATCATTCGCACAACTTATAGTTTTATAAATTAATATTCTTAAACAAATAGAACCTCAAACAAACAATTCACCATATTTATATCTAAGTAACTTCAAATCTAAGCAACTTCAAGGTGGAGGATTCAGAGCGAGTTGCCTTGGTTCGTATGCATCGTTAACAATTTTTGATTTGGATCCATAGCCAAAAAGAAAGGGCTAACGCCATCAGCCGTCAGCCCTTTCTCAATCTTTATTTCAATTAACAGCGCATCAGTTGTTATCAACAAAGCCGTATTTCTTATCACTTAATGAGCGAATCTCATTGAAGCGGTCTTGCGTCTTCCCACCGATAATATCGACGCGTCTTTGCATCTCATTTACCCACTCCCGATCTTCCATCACATCACGAGGGAATACCGTTGTTCGTTGGTTATCACCCAGATAAAGAAAAGCATCAAACAAACCACCGACTTGGGCGTCCATGTCGTCCATCGCAGCAAGCTTATAACGGGCTTTTGGTAATAAATCGATAAACCTCAGATCAGCAATCGGACTTTTTGCGACCTCAAGAAGCGCCGGAGCTTTTACGTCATGAAACGTCTTCACCACTTCTGGTTCCGTCATTGGCCAAATCAAGTAGGTACTATTGGGAAACGCTTGCTCTAATCGTGTTGCCAATGGCCAAGCACTGGCTTGTGTTTTTGCAACGTAATCCCGCGGCGCATTCACCAAATGGAAAGCCCCAAAAATCAACAGTGCTTTCTGATTATTTTGTATACGCTCGGCAGCAACTTGATAAAAATGATCCGTCTTGTTTTTAGCAGCTTGCTGCCATACCTTTTCATCACTTACAGTGCTCCAATCAAACGGTGCTTCGGCTAAATGCACATGGATTTTTTTCCCTTTAGGTAGCGTTTGATTTCGCACTTTTATCGCTTTGAAGAAATCGGCATAAGCATCTGGCATCCAAGCCATAAAGTAGATCGAACCTCGCAAAATTGAGCGAAGCTGTTCATCACTCACGTCCCCACCAGCTAAGTAGTTATCCAGTACAGGTTGGTACTTTGCATTGCCAAACTCCACCACAATATGCGTGACTTGATCTGAAAATGCAGGAGTCGAAACCAGCTCTGTTGCATAGCGCAAGAAAGCATCATTCCAATGATAATCGCCAATACCCACAAAGTTGTGTTGCTTAAACGCATTAAGAATCACAGCGTCTGCTGATTTAGCTTGCTCGACCACTTGTTCGATTTTTTGCTCGGACAGATCTACCTCTGCGTAGTGTGGTAAATACTCACATCCAGCCAACCCGATAAGCCCTAACGTGAGCAACCAAGGTTTGATTTTCCAACCTAGTTTGTTCGTCAATTTCATTACCTCCTTGTTAACATTATGACAACGATAACAAAAATCATTATCATCTATCTAGTTTGGATGTGATATTTGCAGCACGAAGGGAGAGGGTTATGAATGAAAACAACACAGAATTCAAAAGTAAACTGTGCCTAGTGACTGGTGCAGGGCAAGGTATTGGACTTGCCTGTGCCAAAAGCTTATTGGAACAAGGGGCTACTGTGATTGCCTGCGATATCACGCAAGCTCTGCTAGAGGAATTCAAACAATCTTTGCCAAAAAAACAGCAAGCTCGAACGTTGCTACTTCCCTTTGACTTAGCCAACACCACAGCCGTTCAGTATGCGTGTCATTATCTTGCTCAAGGCAAGCTCATTCCTGACTACGTGATTACATGCGCCGGTGCGCTACATCTTGGTTCTGTTCTGGAACTTCCTCCTGAAGCGCTCATTAAAACGTTAGACGTGAACCTAAAGGGAACCATGCTACTGACACAACAACTGGCGAAATTGCTGGTTCAAAATAACAAAAAAGGCGCGATTGTTGCGGTAGGTTCGAACGCAGCAGACACCCCAAGAGTCAACATGTCGGCGTATTGTTCGTCTAAAGCGGGACTTCATATGTGGATGCAATGTTTGGGGTTAGAACTCGCGGCATACGGCATTCGCTGTAACATTGTTAGCCCTGGCTCAACCAGAACACCGATGCAAGAACAAATGTGGAATGAGTCCTATGGAGAACGAGAAACGATTCAGGGTAACTTAGCGTCACACCGGATTGGTATTCCTTTGAACAAGATTGCAGAAACCAAAGACATAACCAATGCGATTGAATTTTTACTGAGTGAGAAAGCGGGTCACATTACCATGCACGATTTAAGAGTGGACGGCGGAGCAACTTTCTAGTTGCCCCAGATTTAAGAGAATGAGCTAGCCTAAGAACTTAGGATGCAGTCCCTTTTCTAGCTTACGTCTCACTTTATATGACACATCGCCTAGTGTGATTTTCCCAGCGTTATTGCGGTCGATCCCTGCATTCTGGCGATAAGCAATTGATCCTTGTTTAAATAATACATGAGCAGCGGGTTTACCAATAGCCGCAGGATACAGGATCGCCATATACACATCCTCAAGAGAAGACAGGCGGTTTCGGTAAGGCATAAAATACGCTTTCACATAATCGAGTTGCTCTAACGCACTCATTTGAGCAAGCTTCTTTGTGCTCGTACCAAGTGCTTCCGCGGTTGATGGCATAAATTGAATCAAACCCGTCGCCCCACTCCCCGAGCCGTTTTTGATGCTGGGGCTGAATGTCTCTGCTGTTTCAAAAGCCATGCAAGCCATCAGATGATTTGGATCGATGTTGAGATCTCGGGAAATATCATTCACTTTACTTTTAAACTCAGGAGATACGCGACTCCCCCAAGCAAGAGCATCTACAGAAGGCGTCGAAAAGGGCACAGGAACATGACCTTTCTTGTAGAAAAATGAAGATGGAGAGAGGATTTTTAGAATTTTCTGATACTTTTGAGTGTACGTATCAGAAAGGGGAAAAACCTTATCTTTCTTGTGTTTAAGCTGCTTAATTTTTATCAACTTATACAATAACTTAGAAACCGTTTTCACGATAAAACCACATTTGGAAAACATGCTCTAAACTGTAATCCATTTCTCACTTATTTAACATCGTTATCAGTAATAACAAGCAAAAGTGTGAGATAGATCTTTTTGGCTTTCTGAGAGCGAACGAAGAAAGGACATAAATGCTGATTTCATCTTCATTCGTGTTCAATTTATAAACCCTTAAATATTACCCCTCTATGGTGACCTAAGTAACGCTTATGTCTATGATGCACCTGAAAGGACATGTCTTCTTGTAATCCAAGAACCTCGGGTTTCTCTAGATAACTTGAAATCAAAACCTTCCCACTATCATTGAATGATATGAATCCAAGATCGAATGCCTTATCGATATTTGGAATTAACAACAGCCCGTTAAATCTATCTAATCGCTCTTCGTTATCCGATTCACGCCAAGGCTTAATATGAGATGCCAATAGCAACTGCGTGTTCTTAAAACCCGTAACGGCACAACCACCCCACATATCAATTAATTTTGACCTGAAGTGCCCCTGCCCCATTCTTGTATTAACTAAAATAGTCTTTTCCGTCGAGCTGAGCTGCTTATCGTTCATTACTTGTCGAATATCTGCATTAACATCTATCTGAGATAAGTCGACAAAAAAGTTTTCGTAGTGAGAAAGCGCAGCACTGTACATCCCTTTCCCCTTGATATCTCGAATTTTAAACTCAGGTAAACTTTGGGCTTTGAGCTTATAGTTCTTAAATTCACCGTATGATTTCACATCTGTAATTGGTTCTTGAATCTGTCCAGCATCCATAAGCCAGTTCGATATTGAACCACGAACTGCGCCCAAATAGTTTTTCGCTGTTTTCTCTGACTTACCTAGGTCAATCAACCAGCGATAAAACAAAGACGCTAAATCTGAAAGGTTTGAAACAAGAGCATCTTTCAATTCATTTGAAACGATATAGCTACTCATATAATCATAAAGCTCATCATCAAGATAAGCATAAGCAATCGCTTTTGACGAGTATCGTTTGGTAGATTCCGCTTGAAAACCATCATTGTAAGACAAGTGCCAAAATCCCTCACTTCTCAGAAAAAAGTAAGGATTTTCCGGTGTATCCCTATCATTCCCAGTAGCAAAGTTTGCTAAGTGATAAGTGAAACGCTCTTTGAGGACCTGATTAAACTCTATTTTGTTGGAAGAGATATGTCCCGCCTGAATGAGCTCCATAACCGTGAGCAACATGCACACTTTATGAGGGCTCTTTTTCCCATTAGAGCTATTCATATTCAGGCTACGGAATTTATCTACATAATATTGAAGTGACACGGCTTGTTCTTCTTTCACTTTAAAATCACAACGGTTTGCCAGTAAACATCATCCCTCTTGAGCTGATCTTTACTGTCAGAAACTTGTCTAACGATAAGCGCATTGTTCTTTGCCAACTGCTCTAACTCTTGAACAGAAACAGGATAAGCTTTGCGCCCATCAGTGAACTCTCCATGGCGAAGGCTTATGACCAATCGACCATTGGGCGCAAGCAGATTAGAGAGCTTACGAAAAGCACGTTCACGATGAGAAGTAGCAAGATGCATCCAAACCGCGCTCACTAACACAAGATCAAAGCGAAGCCCCAAGTTGGTGGTTTTCTCAAGTGCTGGCAAAGAATCTTCCAACCAAACGACAGAATCATCAGTTTCAGCTTTTCCTAGTTTTAACAGCGACGTTGCAGGCTCCAGCGCAATAACCTCGCAGCCTTTTTTGGCCATCCATTTAGCATCTCTTCCGGAGCCTGCGCCAACATCCAACACACGATCACCAACAAGAGGCCAAAAAGCCTGCCAACTTGTATGCACTTGCTCAAAAGTTGTTGAATCATATTGCTCTGCTAATGAGCCAGCATTCTGATTATAAAAATGAAAAGTCGAAGACATGGTTGGGCTGCTGTTATTAAACTCATTAAATCATAAGGTTAAACGAAGACAGACGCCATCATGAGTGTTTAAAAATTTAGGTTCAACCGACGAAAAAGCCCCGCGATTTTTTGCGGGGCTTCGGTATTAAGAAGAGTGGGAGGATTACATCCCCTCATCTCTCACTAGCTCAGCTAGGGTCGCTAAGCGCTGCTCACTCTGTTTTACGTATGGGTTGGCTTCATCCCATGCGTAACCCGCAAGAATCGCGCTGATCATCTGTTTGATACGTGGATTGGGTTTTTGGTAGAAGATAACATCTTGCAACATGCCGTTGTACCAACCTTCCACGTAAGTACGGAAAGTATTGACGCCCACCATTAGGCGATCAGCATAATCAGATTGCCAATCGACCGTTTCACCATTTAGCTGGCGTTCAATGCAGTCTGCTGCAAATTGTGCTGACTTCATGGCAATAGTCACGCCTGAAGAGAAGACAGGATCAAGAAACTCACCAGCATTACCAAGCAACGCGTAGTGTGGTGTCGCTAAGTGTTTTACGTTCGCTGAATAGCCACCCAGTTCACCAGCAGGATTTGGGTACTGAGCTTGGTTAAGGAGCTGCGCAAGCCCTGGTTCTTCACTTGCTAACTGCTTAAGAGCGGTAATCTTATCCTCGGGATAGTTTTCAAAGAACGTCGGTTCGCCAACCACACCAAATGAGCAAGTACCATTTGAGAACGGGATCAACCAATACCACACATCATGATTTTCAGGATGCACAGAGATCAGGATCTTGTTGCGATCGTATTCAATCCCTTCTGCAGTAATGTTGTCTTCAATGTGCGTAAAAATTGCTTTTCTTGGTGGCAGGCATGAAGGCTCTTCTAGCGCGAGCAAACGAGGAAGAACGCGACCAAAACCACTAGCATCTAGCACGTAATCGGCTTCAATTTGGTAAGCTTGTTTGTCAGCGTCAAGCACATTAAGAATCGACTTGGCACCTTCAAAGTCGATGCTTGTCAGTTCGTGCTGGTAACGAATTTCAACACCTTGCTCCACTGCACTGTCTGCCAGTACTTTATCGAAGTTACCGCGTTGAACTTGGTAAGTGGTACCCGGTCCTGCAGTGAATTTATCGGTGAAATCAAATTGGGTATAAACGCCATTGCGACGAAACGCAGCACCATCTTTGTACTGGAATCCATATTGGTTCACCGCTTCCAACATACCGGCTTGCTCTACCACTTCCATGCAGGCAGGAAGAAGGCTTTCACCGATCGAAAAACGTGGGAACAACGCTTTCTCAATCACAACGACATTAATTCCGCGCATATTGAGCAATGCGGAAACGGTAGAACCTGACGGTCCTGCACCAACGACGACGACTTGCTTTTGTTCTTTTCTCATTCTGCTTTCTAGTTTGCTTGTAGTTTTAATAATGTATGACCGAGACCAATGTTGTCGGTTCTTTCTGTCACGACTAAGCCTGCCGCTTCAACAATTTCCAGGAAATCATCGCTGCGGTAGAAACGACTGTTGCCGTTTGCTAAACAGGTAAAGTAAAGCGAGGTCGCGTTCAAGCTATAAGAAGCACCCGCGTATTTTTGTGCATCCCAGAACAGTTCTAAGATATACACCGTATCGCCTTCTCGAAGCTGCGCTTTCACTTTCTTAAGAATATTGAGAATTTCGATTGGTGAGAAGCAATCAAGGAATTGACTCATCCACCAGATATCAGCGTGCTCAGGTAACACTTGAGCTTTATCCAGCATGTTGGCTGGGAATGGAGTGATGCGCTCACTCAGTTGATTTTCCTTGGCATTTGCCATCGCAACTTCTAGCTGCTGAGGAAGATCAACAATTGTAATGTTCACATCTTGATCGTGGTTACAGCACTGCATTGCCCACTTACCAGTATTGCCACCAATGTCCACAATGTGACTTGGTTTATTAGCAAATACTTCTTTAAGTAATAGTGGGAAAGAGCGATCAGAGTAAAAGTGGTCAAACTTGAACCAGCTTTGTTTCGCTTGTTCTGGCAATGTTGATAACCCTTGGTAAATGGTTTCCCAATCACCAAGTTCTTTAAGACCTGACGGCTTGCCTTCTTTGATCGCATCCGTTAGGTGCATCATAGCGGCGTAACAAACATCGGCAGTGAAATCCATGTTTGCTTGCGTCATGCCATCATAAAGTAAGTAAAAGCCTAGGTTAGCCAAGGAATAGTTAGGTTTTTCCCACAAAACAATGTGCGCACTAATGGCCATATCCAACAATACTTTCACGCCGTATTCAGACACACCCGTTTTTTCTGCAATTTCTACAGCGTTCATACCCTTTGAGCCTGCACTGTCGAGCGCGGCTAAGATACCAAGTTCTCTTAATGTTCTCGCAGTGTGGAAAACAATAGGGGCAAAAGATAATTTTTGAGCTTCTGTTTTAGCTTCAAAAGCGTTGAAAGGATCAATATTTTGATTTAACACGAAAAAACCTAACTTCAATTAATATAATTATTACTGGGACTCTGCGCCTAAAAGTGCAAGCGCGCGTTGAATATCAACATTTAAGTTGTTCACCCAACGGTTGTAATTACGATGGATTTTGCCATCACTTGCTTTTAGATTTACTGAGTTGAGATAAATAATTGAATAATATTTGTTGCTATATGGAATTTTTACTTCCGCAAAGTGACTACGAACGTTGATTTTTGCAATTAATACACCTGGGCTTGTTTCTTCAATCGTCCAACCGCGATTAGTTGCTGATTGAACAATCGCCGCTTTTACTTGTTTATTTTGAAGATCATAAGCAACTGGAGTATCCTCCACATTCAATACAGGTTGCACTCGACCACAACCGACAAGAAGCAAAGTTAATAGCACTGATATAAACAGCTTTAAACGTGACATGATAATTTCCTTTATTATGGTTTCTGCTGAAGCTTAAATTGTATCGAGCGGTAAAATAAAGCAATTTAATCAAATATGCCAAACTCCAAGATCAAAATTTCGTTTAATATCGACGCTTGGTCAGCTAACTCTCAAGGGCTTAGTCAAGTCGATGAGTGGAAACAATGGACCTCTACCGGTCAGTGGCCAGAAGAAGGCAAACTGAACGTATCTGATATCCCACCTATGATGCGCAGACGTATGAGCCAACTGAGTAAGCTAGCGGTTCAAACGGCGATTGAGTTGCTCAAGCAGCACGATGTTGACTACCTTGTTTTCTCTAGCCGTCATGGTGAACTTCATCGCAGTGTGGCGTTGGTAGAAGATATCCTCAAGGGTGAAGAAGCTTCGCCAATGGCATTCTCTCAGTCTGTGCATAATACCGCAGCGGGGCTTGCGACCATCGCAACTAAACAACCGATCCCTCTCACCTCTATCGCAGCTGCTGAAAATACCTTCCAAAGCGCGTTAATCGAAGCGTGGCTATTCCTGTATGACAATCCTGACAAGAAAGTTCTGATTGTCGATTTTGATGAGCCACTCCCAGAGTCATATTCTGAGTTTGAAACGCACGCTTACCATGGATATGGTTTAGGTCTGGTGCTTTCTCATGGCGATACTTTTAGCGTACAAGCAACAACAGAGAAAACAGACGAAGATGCCTTTCCGCAAGGGCTTGGCTTTATTCAGCACTTTTTATCATCAGCAAACAATTGGACGATTCATTCGCCTCAACAATCATGGGAATGGCGTCGTCAATGAGGATGTTGAATCAATATTGGCGAGTATTCGCGACAGGATTTTGTTTCTCGGTTTTTGGTTTAGGTGGCTTGGCACTCAGCTTTATCGTCATTCCACTTATTCACCTAACTACATCGGATATAAAACAGAGAGAATATAAAGTTCAAGGGGCGATTCAATATTCTTTCAACACTTTTTGTAATTTGATGAAGCTTTGCGGCGCAATTGATTACCAAATCATTGGTGCCGACATTCTTGAACAAGATAAAAACTGTCTCATAGTTGCGAACCACCCAAGTTTAATTGATTACGTTTTGATCGCATCCCAATTAAAGCGCTGCGACTGTTTAGTTAAGTCCGCAATTTGGGCAAACCCATTTATGAAGCACATTGTTAAGGCTGCAGGTTATATACCCAACGAAGCACCTGATGATTTATTAGCAATGTGTGAAGAAAGATTTGACGATGGTAACGTTTTGCTTATTTTTCCTGAAGGCACAAGAACCACTCCAGGTGTAAAATCGAAATTACAAAGAGGCGCTGCGCAAATAGCGGTTAGAACCGAGCGAGATTTGCGTGTCGTACATATTACGGTCACGCCAAGCTTCCTGACAAAAGAGAAAAAATGGTATCAAGTTCCAAAGACAAAACCATTTTTCAAGGTTGAAGTTAAGGATAAAGTTGAGATTGAGCCTTTTATAAAGCAAACTACGTCCCCAACGATAGCGGCTCGTCGCTTACAACAGCATTTGGCTGAAACTATATTTCCAGAAAATTCGTAATTATAAGCAGGTCCCAGTGGAACAATTACACAACGATATCAAGCAACTTATTATTGACGCTCTAAACCTAGAAGATTTAACCGTCGACGATATTGAAACAGAAGCACCACTTTTTGGTGATGGTCTTGGCTTGGATTCTATCGATGCTCTTGAACTTGGATTAGCAATTAAAAAGCAATACAACATTGTCATTGATGCAGACGATTCGAACACTCGTGAGCACTTCGCTTCTGTAGCTAACCTTGCGAAGTACATTTCTTCTCAAACCTCTTCTCAAGATAATGAATAGTTTTTAGGTATATTCATGACAGACGTAAATAAAGATCAAGTATTTGAACAAGTTAAAGATGCGCTTGTGGAGCTATTCGAAATTGAAGCTGAAGACATTCAGCCAGAAGCCCATCTTTACACCGATCTAGACCTAGACAGCATTGATGCCGTAGACCTTGTTGTACACCTACAAAATGTCACTGGCAAAAAGATCAAACCAGCAGAATTCAGCACAGTTCGTACTGTCGATGACGTGGTTAATGCAGTAACTGAACTTCTCAAGGAAAGTTAATGCGCCAATTGCTGACGGTTTTGTCTGCAATTGTATTATTTGCCTATCCCTTCGCGGTTTACTTCGGTATCGACCGATTTGGTTTAAATCTGGTTGGTGGCTTATTGGTTGCAGCGTTGCTTTTGCGGTTACTCGCTGCAAACAAAACACCACTCAAAGAGTTTAAGTTCCTTGCGATCACCACGGGCGTTGTGGGTATTGTCTTAGTCACCTTAGGTGTTGTTTTTAAGCAGCACGGGTGGCTAAAGTTCTACCCTGTTGTCGTCAACCTTTGCATGCTTGGCGTGTTCTCACTGAGCTTGAAGCAACCGCAAACCATCATCGAGAGACTGGCTCGCCTTCAAGAGCCTGAACTTCCTCAAAGTGGCGTGATCTACACACGAAAAGTTACGATCGTGTGGTGTGGATTCTTTATCTTGAATGCATCGGTAGCACTGTATACCTGTTTTCAACCAATCGAAATCTGGACGCTGTACAACGGCTTAATCAGTTATTTACTCGCTGGTAGCTTGTTCGCTGGTGAATGGATAGTGCGTCAATTTGTACGAAAGGAACATTAAATCGTATGAACACAAGTTCGTTAAACTTCTCCTCTATTGCGACCTTAATGACAGCCAATAGAGAGGCACAATCCACGATTGCGTATGACAGAAACCAAACCATGACGTGGGAGTCTTTTCAGCATAACGTCGCCAGTTTGCGAGCAACGTTAGAAGCGCTTAATGCCCAACGAATCGCGCTCTGTTTTGGCAACAGCTACCTTTTTGCGCTCAGTTTCTTTGCTTGTTGCCATGCTGGAAAATCCATCGTCCTTCCCGGCAATTACCAACCTGAAGCTTTAAAAGAGCTCGACGAGCACTTCGATCTTGTATTGCACGACACTGAAGTGATGATTCCGACAGGGCTCTCAGCTTTGCACGTGAATACAAGTTTCGATTCTCTCATTTGTGAATGGCAAGCCTTGCCACTTGCGAATATCAACGTCACGCTGTTTACCTCAGGTTCAAGCGGTAAACCAAAAGCGATCAGAAAAACACTCAAACAACTGGATGTGGAAGTCGCCATTCTTGACGGCTTATGGGGAGACAAACTGGAAGGTTCTCATATCGAGAGCACAGTATCTCACCAACATATCTACGGATTACTATTCCGCGTTCTCTGGCCATTGTGCTCTGGGCGCCCTTTTGCCGCTCATAACTTAGAATTTCCAGAGCAGATTGTGCATTTTGCCTCTACTGAGACAACATTGATCAGTAGCCCTGCATTACTTAAACGCCTGACAGAAGAGCATCAACCATCGGCGTTACGCTGCGTTTTTTCTTCTGGAGGTCCTTTAGCTAATGATGCTGCCAATCACAGCCAGCAATTGTTTGGTGATTACCCATTAGAGGTCTTCGGCAGTACCGAAACGGGTGGTATCGCTTATCGACAGCAATTATCTGCTACCCAACCTTGGACTCTATTCCCCGGTGTAGAAGCCGCTCTAAATCATGAAAACTGTTTAAAGCTTCGCTCCCCCCACATTGATGAAAACGCGTGGTATCAAACTGCAGATGAATGCTATTTCCATGATAGTATTTCCTTCGAACTACGCGGTCGCACCGACAGAATCGTCAAAGTTGAAGAAAAGCGCGTTTCGTTGGTCGAAGTCGAGAAGCGTTTAGAGCAATTGCCGTGGGTAAAAGAAAGTGCCGTCATCCCGATGGAAGATGCCGGGCGGCTGTCTCTATTTGCAGTGATAGTCTTGACCAACGAAGGCGATCAAACACTGCAAGAACTCGGGAAAGGTAAGTTCTGGTTAGCGCTAAGAAAAGCCTTGCGTAGCTGGTTAGAGCCGATTGCTATTCCAAGAAAATTCCGCGTTTTAGACGAGATTCCGCTCAATAGCCAAGGCAAGCGCCAGATCGCTGAAATAGAAAAACTGTTCCAAGAATAAAAGAACTCATCATGGACAAAAGAAAACCAACGCTCAAACAGGTTGATATCGACAATCACATCGCGACGATTGAAATGCGTGTCGATGCCGACATCTTGGATTTCCAAGGTCACTTTACCCATTTCCCATTGTTGCCAGGCGTAACACAAATCGATTGGGCGCTGTTTTATGCGGTCGAATACTTGAACACACCAACACTGTTCAAAGGCATGGAAGTCATCAAATTCCAAGAACCTATCCTACCGGACATGTGCGTTAGCCTCACGCTTTCCTGGGATGCAGAGCGTGAAAAACTGGCATTTAAGTATACGTCGATCTCGGGCGAGCAAACCGTGGTTCACTCTTCAGGCAAAATGAAGCTAGGGAATTAACGTGACAAGCGCAAGCAACGAGAACCAATACCACCCTTGTTTTCTTATTCCATGCTACAACCATGGCAGCACGATTGCGGCTGTAGTTGAGTCGTTGTCTGTTTTTTCCCTGCCAGTTTTAGTCGTTGATGACGGCAGTAATGAAGAGACAAAACGTGCTCTAGATGCTTTAGCAAATGAAGAGAAAATCACCTTGATTCGCCTTTCAGAAAACCAAGGTAAAGGTGGCGCAGTAATGGCTGGTATTAAGCAAGCGCAGCTACAAGGGTTCTCTCATGCAATTCAGATAGATGCCGATGGGCAACACGACCTTGAGGCTGTGCCAACGTTATTGCAGGCTTCGCAGGCTAACCCAAACAGACTAATTTCTGGACAACCGGTTTACGACGAAAGCGTACCTAAATCACGTCTCTACGGACGATACGCGACCCATGTTTGGGTGTGGATTGAGACGCTATCGCTTTCTATCAAAGACAGCATGTGTGGCTTTCGAGCTTACCCTCTTACCCAAACTGTGGACGTGCTCCACAAGTACGACATTGGTAAGCGCATGGACTTCGACATTGAGATCTTAGTTCGTATGTATTGGGAAGGCACCGATATTGATTTCGTACCAACACGCGTGATTTACCCTGAAGGTGGCATTTCTCATTTTGATGCACTTTGGGACAACGTAAAAATCAGTTGGATGCACACACGTTTGTTCTTTGGCATGTTGCCTCGCATCCCTTCATTGCTGGCTCGTAAGCACAAGCGTGCAAACGAATCCAAGCAAGCAACATCTCGCGACGCTCATTGGTCAAAGCGAAAAGAACAAGGCACCGTGTTGGGGATCAAAACCCTATTAGCCGTTTATCGAGTATTTGGGCGCAAAGTTTTTGACCTCATTTTGAAGCTCGTAATGCGTTACTACCACCTAACAGGTAAGTCTGCTCGACAAGCTTCTGAGATCTACTTAGATCAATTGCAACAACACGCGAAACAACAGAACATCACCCTACCTCAACCTTTGGACAGCTATCAGCACCTGCTGTCATTTGGGCGAACCATGCTTGATAAGTTGGCAGCTTGGCAAGGTGATTTCAGTGTGGACAATCTTACCATTCATGGTCAACACCACTTCGAAGAGATGGCTGAAAAACAACAAGGCGTGGTCATTCTTGGTTCCCACCTTGGTAACATCGAATTGTGTAGAGCGCTTGGTCGCCGACATTCACACGTGAAAATCAATGCATTGGTGTTCACCGAGCACGCCGAGCAATTTAATGCCGTGATGAAGGCCGTCAACCCAAGCTCCGAGCTTAACCTTATCCAAGTGAGTTCGATGGGACCTGATACCGCCATTTTGCTTCAACAAAAAATAGAGCAAGGTGAATGGGTGGTGATTGTTGGCGATCGCACTTCCACCAGCGTTGAAAGCCGCGTCGTTTGGGCGGACTTTTTAGGCAAGCCAGCGCCCTTCCCACAGGGACCATTTATGTTGGCTTCAGTGTTGAAAGCTCCAGTTTATCTGCTGTTTGGTCTACGAGACGATAACGCCGAAACGCCGCACTTTAACGTATATTTTGAACATTTTAGTGATCAAATCGTCTTACCACGTAAGAGTCGCCAAGAAGCGCTGGACAACGTGGTTCAGCAATATGCGCAACGATTAGAACATCACACACTGCAAGCTCCATTGCAGTGGTACAACTTTTTTAATTTCTGGACTTTAAGTAATCAGCAACATGACAATGAACAATAATCAAAGCATCACCTTTGGTGCAGAACGCCTTTCGATTGAAGATGTCGTCGCGATTGCACACGGTGCAAAAGCAAACATGAATGCGTCACCGGAATTCACATCGAAGATTGATCGCGGTGTGGCATTCCTAGAAAAATTACTTAAAGAAGAAGGCGTAATTTACGGCGTAACCACTGGGTATGGCGACTCTTGCACTGTTGCAATCCCACCAGCATTGGTCGATGAATTACCCCTTCACCTCACTCGCTTTCATGGTTGTGGTTTAGGCGAGCTCTTGTCTCATGAGCAAGCAAGAGCCGTGCTGGCAACTCGCCTATGTTCTCTATCACAAGGGGTTTCTGGTGTTTCGCATGATCTATTGAACCAAATCGTCAACCTGATCAACCACGACATTGCACCACGCATCCCCCAGGAAGGCTCGGTTGGCGCTAGTGGCGACTTAACACCACTGTCTTACCTTGCTGCGGCGCTTATTGGTGAGCGCGATGTGCTTTACAAAGGTGAAGTACGCCCAACTCTTGATGTATTTACTGAACTTGGCATTACTCCAATTACGCTCAAACCAAAAGAAGGTTTGGCACTGATGAATGGCACATCCGTGATGACTGCTCTGGCGTGTATTGCTTACAAACGCGCAGAATACCTTGCTCAGTTGTGCACTAAGATCACGGCGATGGTATCGGTAGGTATGCAGGGCAATGATTTCCACTTTGATGAAGCCCTCTTCGCAGTCAAACCTCATCCGGGTCAACAACAAGTTGCGGCATGGCTACGTAACGACCTTAAAGCGGAACGCCCACCACGCAACAGTGACCGCCTGCAGGATCGTTACTCTCTGCGTTGTGCTCCACACGTGATCGGCATGGTTCAAGATTCTCTTCCTTGGTTGCGTCAATTGATCGAGAACGAGCTTAACAGCGCAAACGACAACCCAATCATCGATGGCGACAACGAACGCGTACTGCATGGTGGACACTTCTACGGCGGTCATATTGCAATGGCGATGGACACACTGAAAACAAACATCGCGAACCTAGCGGATCTACTGGATCGTCAGATGGCTCAGTTAATGGACTACAAGTTCAACAATGGTCTGCCATTCAACCTGACGGGTGCGGAAGGCGAACGTAAGCCAATCAACCATGGCTTTAAAGCGGTGCAAATTGGTATTTCAGCTTGGACAGCAGAAGCGCTAAAACACACCATGCCTGCAAGCGTGTTCTCACGCTCAACAGAGTGTCACAACCAAGACAAAGTGAGCATGGGTACGATTGCAGCTCGCGACTGTATGCGCGTTCTTGAGCTGACAGAACAAGTCGCAGCGGCATCTTTGCTGGCGAGTGTTCAAGCGGTAGAGATTCGTCGCCGCCATAATGAGCTAGACGAACACCACATGAGCAGTAACTTGAAGATGATTCGCGATGCGGTACTGGAAGAGTTCGAGTTTGTTGTCGAAGACCGTCCACTAGAGCACGATCTACGTAACTTCATCGCTAAAATCCAACAACGTCACTGGTTGTTGTACGCGGAGGCGTAATGCAAGAACAAGTCCTTTACCCGCTAGAAACCGAGGTGACAATGGTCACCTCATTTCAGGATGCTGATCCGATGGGCGTCATCTATCACGGTAACTTCTTTCGTTACTTCGAAGAAGCACGCCGAGTGCTAATGGAGAAGATTGAGTACAGCTACGGTGATATGCAAGCGTCGGGCTACATGTGGCCAATCATCGACACCCGCGTGAAGTATGTAAAGGCAATCCCATTCAACCATGAAATTCGCATTACCGCGACGCTCACTGAGTGGGAAAACCGCTTGCGCGTAGACTACGTGATTTATGATGCCAAAACCGATCAGCGCATGTGTAAAGCTCATACCACACAAGTGGCAGTTTCTATCGAAAAACAAGAAATGTGCTTTGTTTCTCCTGCCGCTTTTCTAGATAAAGTAGAGCAGTGGCATAAGTGTGGGAGCTTATCTTAATGCGCAAATCCTTGTTCTCTTTATTTGTGTCTATGGCTCTGCTCGTATCATTCTCGACTCCGAGCTGGGCAAAAGTGGTGGATCTCGACTCATTGCAGGCGCAGCTGTCACAAAATGAAGTAGTCCGCGGCGATTTTAAGCAAAGCCGTCACCTAGAGATGTTTAATCAACCGCTTACTTCAACAGGCATTTTTACTCTCAGCAAATCGCACGGTTTACTTTGGCAACAGCAGATCCCATTTGCCGTAAACTTGGTTTTAACTCAAGACAAGTTACGCCAGACCTTTGCTAACCAAGCGCCAAAAACCATCACCGCACAAGAAAACCCAATGGCATTCTATTTTAGCCATGTATTTCTATCGGTTTTCCATGGTGATACCGCAGCATTGAAAGAACAGTTTACGCTGGACTTTTCTGCTCAAGATAGTGGTCAATGGCAATTGGTTCTCACTCCAAAACAAGCGCCACTTAACGCGGTGTTTAAAACCATCACGCTCTCTGGTAACACTCATATTGACCAATTAATGCTAGAAGAACTGCGCGGAGACAAAACAGAGATTGAGTTTACTCAACAAGCGTCTTTGCCAAAGGAATTAACGGATGCAGAAAAGGCTCAATTTGATTTCTAAATTCCGTCTAGGTTCATACGCATTGGCTTGGCTTTGGTTAAGCTTAGTTGTGATCGCAAGCGCCCTGCTATTAAAACAATGGGTGGGGAGCGAACACTCGCCGATTGAAACCAACATCCTAAAACTGCTGCCTGAAAATCAGCAAAATCCAATCGCAGAGCAAGCGTTTGAAGCAGTCTCCACCAGCATGAGTGATCAAGTCATCTTTGTGCTGACCACTGCCGACAAAACACAATTGCTAAAAGCCGCTGGCGCATTTGAAAAAGGGTTAAGAGAAACCCAACAGTTTACCAACGTCGTCGGGAAAATATCACCTGACGCTCAACAAGCTTGGGCAAGCTACTACTTCAATCATCGTTTCCAGCAACTGACTCAAGCACAACGAGAGCGACTAAGCCAAGACCCACAAGCTCAAGTGCAATATGTGGTTCAATCCCTTTACAACCCGTTTTCGGGCGTAACAGGTCAAGAGCTACAAAACGATCCGTTCTTGCTGTTTCGTGATTACTTAAGTCAAGTCACGCAGCAAACATCAGCGTTTAGACTCGATAATGGCTACTTGTCTGTCGAAAAAGATGGTCAACAATACCTCTTAATCACTGCGACACTCAGTGGTTCTCCATACGCTCTCTCGACTCAAAGTGTCGTTCCAAAAATCGAACAACTAGAGCAATCCATCGCCGCACAGTTTAGTGCTAAAACTGCGCATACCGGCGTACTGTTTTACGCAGACTTTGGCACTCAGAGTGCGAAATCAGAAATCAGCACTATTGGCGTATTCTCTTTATTGGGCATCGTCGTGTTGTTCTTGGTTGTGTTCCGCAGTTTAATGCCGCTCTCTTTAGCGCTGTTATCCATTTCGGTTGGCTTGCTGATTGCTCTTAGCGTCACCACTTGGGTATTTGGCAAAGTCCATCTATTCAGTTTGGTCTTCGGTGCAAGCTTGATTGGCGTTTCAATAGACTACGCCTTCCATTATCTGACGGAACGTTTATCTGAAGGCAGCCAGTGGGACAGTCGAAAAGGTCTCAAACATATTTTTGCTGCCATCACTTTAGGTCTTATCACCAGTTTGATTGGCTATTTAGGCATGTTGATTGCGCCTTTCCCAGGCTTGCAGCAACTTGCCCTCTTCTCCTCTATCGGACTGATTGCCGCTTACGCAACCGTAGTGGCTTGGTACCCGATTCTCGCAGTGAAACCTTCTCGCAATGCGGTGAAAGTACCGGGTCATCGGTTGTTGTCTGCATGGTTATCTGTGTGGCAACGTCCTAGTGTGAAAGTTGGGCTGCCGCTTATCTGTCTTATCATCAGTGGCTATTTTCTCACTCAGTTGAAGTACGACGATGACATTCGCCAATTGCAAGCCATGCCAGAAACGCTAAAGCAGCAAGAAGCTTTGATTACAAAAGTCAGTGGAATGCAGGCTTCTCAGCAAATGCTTGTGGTCACCGCCGACACGGATCAATCTCTACTTCAACGACTAGAGCAACTTGACCCCACGCTACAGCAATGGCAACAAACCAACATCATTGAAGGCTATCAAAGTTTGAGTAAGTATCTGGGCTCAACCGAACGCCAACAAAGTGATTTTGCTCTGATAGCGAATCTGTACCAAACGCAAGCTTCTGCTTTAGCATCAGGCTTACAACTGGCACACAAGCCAAAACTGACAAACACCCTTGTGCCAGTCAGTTTGCCAGACTATCTAAACAATCCGGTGTCCGAACCAATTCGCTTCCTCTACTTGGGAGAAATCGAAGGCCAATCGGCAGCGGTCATCACGTTAAACAAGTTGAACGACCCAGAAATTGTAATAGCATTTGCGCAGTCTCAACCAGATATCAGTTACTTAAACAAAGCCGAAGAGATCTCGACATTATTTGGCGAGTACCGCATTAAAATCATGGAGCTGTTATTTGCTGCTGCCGCGATTATTTTTGCCGTTCTAGTCAAACGCTACGGCTTTCACCACGGTTGGCGTATTTTACTCCCTTCAGCAATTGCTTGTATTGGAGGTCTCGCTGCCGCGGTTGCTGCTGGCTCGACACTCAACTTATTTAACTTGTTAGGCTTGATCCTGATCTTGGGAATCGGTATCGACTACACCCTATTTTTTGCTGAGAAAGCACGCAGTTTGAGCACTCTTCTCGCGATTACGCTCTCTGCCATCACAACGGTATTGTCTTTTGGGTTACTCTCTCTCAGTCAAACCCATGCGATTCATAGCTTTGGTGTGACCGTTTTAAGCGGCATTTTCATCGCTTGGCTACTCTCGCCGATTGCTATTATGACTAAGGAAAAATCACAATGAGCACTTCCACGGCCGTGCGTATTTTCATCACAATGATTTTTGTAACTTTGCTCAGTGCTTGCAGCTTAGTACCCAAACAATCAACGCCTAGCGTCGAAATAGAACAAGGCGTCTCTGTCGCGCTCCCTGCCCCGAACGATCTCGGTTATCACCTCACAGCAAGCCAGTTGATTACTGCGACTTGGACCGCAGAAGGAAAAGAGAGACAAGAACAACTGCCGGTGCAATTACAAGTGAACAGCAACGATGTCACACTAGCCGGCTTTTCCTCTTGGGGTACCCGAATTTTATCCCTCAACTACAATGGTGAGCAGATAAATACAGAAGTTTTAACCGGTCTCGATGGCACGTTGCCAGAACCGGAGCAAGTACTATTCAACCTAATGATCACGCTGTGGCCGAGTTCTGCTTGGGAAGCGCCGCTAAATAAGGTAAGGTGGCGAATGATTGATGATGAATATTCTAGAGCCGTGTTTAATAGCGACGGTGAAAAGATCATAGACATCCGCTATGAGAATCACGACAAACTGAAAGGTAAGATTAGCTTTAATCACCTTCAACATCCGTTTTCGATTTCTATTCAAACACTGCAGTATCAATTAAATTAAGAACGATCCTAATACAACACTATGTCTACTCGCTCTCCTCAACCTTTGTATATACAGGCCTGCGGCTTTCATTCCGCGATAGGTAACGATGATACAAGCATTCATCAATGTCTATCAGGTTCTAAGCCATCAAACATGGTCGTGGATAAAACTATTCTGAATAACGATCGAGAAACCGTTATTGGACGCGTCTTAGAACCATTACCAACGCTTCCGCAGGCGTTGCATTCGTTTGATTCTAGAAACAACCGACTCGCACTCTCTGTCATTTTGCAGATCGAACCCAAAGTCCGCGAAGCCATTAGCCAATATGGCTCAGACCGTATTGCCGTAGTGATCGGGACCAGCACCTCCGGCATTGCAGATGGTGAAATTGCCTTTGCAGAAAAGCTCTCAGATGGTGCGTTCCCAAACGATTACCATTACCGTAAGCAAGAGCTTGGTCATTGCAGTGACTTTGTCGCCGAGTATTTTGGACTGACAGGTCCTCATTACGCCGTATCGACAGCTTGCTCTTCCAGTGGACGCGTATTTATCACCGCTCAACGTCTTTTAAAATCGGGGCTAGTCGATGCCGTGATTGTTGGTGGTGTCGACACCATATGTCGCCTGACCTTAAATGGCTTTAGTGGTCTAGAAGCCCTGTCAGATAAACACTGCTTACCATTCGATGCAGATCGTTCGGGTATTAATATCGGAGAAGCCGCGTCCATCATGCTATTGAGCCACACGCCCGCCAAAGTGGCGTTGTTAGGCGCAGGAGACAGCTCTGACGCACACCATATCTCTGCACCACACCCAGAGGGACTAGGTGCAGAAGAGGCCATGAACAAAGCCCTTTCAAACGCTGGCTTAACGGCTGAAGATATTGGTTACATCAATGCGCATGGAACCGCGACCCCATTGAACGATTCGATGGAAAGCAAAGCCATTTTCCGCTGCTTTGGCGATGCTGTATCAGTGAGCTCAACCAAACCGTTAACCGGTCATACTCTAGGTGCCGCCAGCGCAACTGAAGCGGCAATCGCATGGCATATTTTGAATTACGATCTCGATCTCCCCGTCCAGCATTGCGCAAACAAAGCGGAAGATATCGAAATCTCCCTCGTTGAAGCACCATCAAAACTTGGTGGAAAAGCGATTTTAAGCAACTCTTTTGCTTTCGGCGGTAATAACGTTAGTCTTATTTTTGGTTACGCTCATGACTAAACTTCCCCCAATTGAACAACTGCTTCCGCACGATAGACCAATGATCTTGGTTGATCGTGCTATCGATATTCAACAAGACACCATCCATTGTCAGGTTGATATTGGCGAGCACAACCCTTTTTTCAACCGTGATACTCAAACGGTTCCGGCGTATGTCGGCATAGAGTTTATGGCACAGTCTGTTGCCGCTTGGTCTGGCTACCATGCCCTTATTCAAGGACAGGAGCCACCTATTGGGTTCTTATTAGGCAGTCGACGTTACACCTCTGAGTGCGATGCCTTTACTCAAGGTCAACAGCTCGACGTATATGCCGAGAAAATGATGGAAGACAATGGCATGGCGGTGTTTTCTGCTCGCATGGAGTGGCGAGAAAAAACCATCGCTACCTGTCAGTTGAACGTATACGTTCCATCAGAAGAAAAATTAAAAGAAATGAAAATCAGGAGTCAACAATGACCCGACAAGTCCTCGTAACTGGTGCCAGTAAAGGCATTGGTAAAGCCATCGCCGTTCAACTTGCCAAAGACGGTTTCCACATCGTCGTGCATTACATGGGCGATCAACAAGGCGCACAAAACACTTTAGAGACCATTGAACAACATGGTGGCTCAGGTCGTCTGATCCAGTTTGATATCAGCAACCGCGAAGAATGCCGTACTAAACTAGAAGCCGACATCGCAGAGCATGGTGCTTACTACGGTGTCGTCAACAATGCTGGCATCACTCGCGACACTGCTTTCCCAGCTATGACGGAAGAAGAATGGGATGGCGTGATTCATACCAACCTAGATAGTTTCTACAACGTACTGCACCCTTGCGTAATGCCAATGGTACAAAAACGCAAAGGCGGTCGTATTGTGACTCTCGCGTCGGTGTCTGGTCTGATGGGCAACCGTGGTCAAACCAACTACAGTGCGGCAAAAGCTGGCGTGATTGGTGCAACGAAATCTCTCGCGCTTGAACTCGCAAAACGTAAGATCACCGTGAACTGTGTGGCACCAGGTCTTATTGATACTGGCATGGTGGATGAGCACGTAAAAGAGCACGCGATGCCGCAAATCCCTCTTCGTCGCATGGGTGAACCAGAGGAAGTGGCTGGTCTAGTAAGCTACTTGATGTCTGATATTGCAGGTTATGTTACCCGCCAAGTTATCTCAGTAAATGGAGGCTTAGTATGAGTCGTCGAGTCGTTGTGACAGGTATGTCCGGTGTTACCGCCTTTGGTAACGATTGGTCAGCAGTAGAGCCTAAACTGCGCGACTGCCAGAACGCCACTCAATACATGCCCTCTTATGAGCAATATGATGGTTTGAACACCAAGCTTGCTGCACCTGTAACTGACTTCGAACTACCGAAGCATTACAAACGCAAACAAGTCCGCGGTATGGGTCGTGTCTCTAAGCTTGCGACTGTCGCAACAGAAAACGCGCTAAGCCAAGCCGGTCTGATTGGCAATGATGTTCTCACTAACGGTCAAACCGGTATCGCTTACGGCTCATCTACAGGCAGTACCGATGCCATTGGCGCATTTGGTGTAATGCTAAATGACAAAACCACCAAAGCGATTACCGCGACAACTTACGTACAAATGATGCCACACACGACTGCGGTTAACGTTGGTCTGTTCTTTGGCTTAAAAGGTCGCGTAATCCCAACCAGTAGCGCATGTACTTCTGGCAGCCAAGCGATTGGTTACGCCTACGAAGCCATTAAGCACGGTTACCAAACCGTGATGGTTGCAGGTGGCGCTGAAGAGCTTTGCCCAACAGAATCGGCTGTGTTTGATACCCTTTTCGCGACCAGTTTGAAAAACGACGCACCGAAAAGTACCCCAAGACCCTACGATACCGAGCGCGATGGCTTAGTAATTGGCGAAGGCGCAGGTACATTGGTTTTAGAAGAGTACGAACACGCAGTGGCTCGCGGCGCGAAAATCTATGCCGAGATCATTGGTTTTGCAAGCAACTGCGATGCTGCACACGTAACACAACCTCAAATGGAAACCATGCAAATCTGTATGGAGATGGCGCTACAGAACGCAGGCATTTCGGCAGATCAAATCGATTATGTATCGGCGCACGGTACGGCGACTGACCGCGGCGACATTGCAGAAAGCAACGCCACGGCAAATGCACTCGGTAAAGTGCCAATCAGCTCATTGAAGAGCTACTTTGGTCATACCCTAGGTGCTTGTGGTGCTATCGAGGCGTGGCTAAGCCTAGAGATGATGCACGGAGGTTGGTTTAACCCGACCCTTAACCTAGAGAACCTAGACCCACAATGTGGCGACCTAGATTACATCTCAGGACAAGGTCGCGAGCTCAATGTTGAATACCTAATGAGCAATAACTTTGCGTTTGGCGGTATCAACACCTCACTCATCTTTAAAAAGATCTAAGCCCCTTTTAAACAAAAAAGCGCTAGCTTCTTAGCTAGCGCTTTTTGTTCTATTCGTAAGCTACAGAACGGTGCTTACAGCGATAAACATCTGCTGAAACTGACGTTGGGGTTTGTCCATCGGTTTCTATCACCTTCACCACGTGATATCGGTTACCACCCGCCATATAAACTTGGTTTGCAAGTTCCTCAAATAACGAACCTTTTTGTTGCTCAGACACAACTTGGTTACCGATGACTTTACACTCATTGTTTTCCACCTCTGCAAATGAGATTGGCTGCACCTCATTGGCACCAGGCAGTAACATGGTTTTGGTTGCTTTAGCCACACTTACGCTCGGTGCCGATGGACAATGATACAACTCAGCAACCACACTGGAAGGACGACCACGACTGGTATCGAGCACGGTAGCAATGTGATAACGGTTACCTCCCGATGCGTATGTTTGATTCTTCAACATACGGTCAACGTTGTTAGGATGGATATCTTCAATCGTGTAAGAGTCCACCATCTGACAATTAAGATTTTTAATTGCTACGTCAGTAATCGGAGAAATATTGACAGCTTGTGGAAGCACACGAACTTTACGCGTGACACATCCACTTAAAATAGAAAGCACAACTGCGGTTAGAATTATTTTTTTCATGATTTACTAAATGGAATAGAAGAGAACCAAATTCTATGAAATGAGTCATTTTGGACAATCCAAAACGACAAAACCCCGACAACTCAGAGAGTTATCGGGGCTTTTGAATAAATGGCACGCCCTATAGGATTCGAACCTATGACCACATCCTTAGAAGGGACGTGCTCTATCCAGCTGAGCTAAGGGCGCGCTACAGGGACAGGATTATACGAGTTCAAGCGCTTAAATCAACGAGTTTTCATAACATTCTGATCTGAATGCCTAAAAAAAGGGCACCAAAAGGCTAAATGTTCAAAAACACCACAAAGCAAACGTTTGCGTATGGATGTTAAATGGATTTTCTGCGACAATGCGCCGCAAATAATTTGCCTTCTCAATTTAAAAGGAAAGTCATGACTGCTCAAAATATAGATGGAACTCTTATTTCCCAAACTGTTCGATCCGAAGTTGCAGCACGTGTGAAAGCTCGTATTGAAGCTGGTCTTCGCGCTCCTGGTCTTGCAGTTGTTCTAGTTGGTGAAGATCCAGCTTCTCAAGTATACGTTGGCAGTAAGCGCCGTGCGTGTGAGGAAGTTGGCTTTGTCTCTAAGTCTTTTGACCTTCCTGCGACAACGTCGGAAGAAGAATTGCTGGCTCTAATTGATGAGTTGAACAACGACGCAGAAATCGACGGTATTCTTGTTCAGTTGCCTCTTCCTGCTGGCATCGACGCAACGCACGTTCTTGAGCGCATTCACCCAGAGAAAGACGTGGATGGCTTCCACCCTTACAACGTGGGTCGTCTAGCACAGCGCATTCCTAAGCTTCGTTCTTGTACACCAAAAGGCATTATTACGCTTCTTGACCGTTACAACATCGAACTACGTGGCAAACACGCAGTTGTGGTTGGTGCATCAAACATTGTTGGTCGCCCAATGACTCTTGAGCTGCTTCTTGCTGGCTGCACAACAACGACTTGTCACCGCTTTACTAAAGACCTAGAAGGTCACGTTCGCCAAGCAGACCTTGTTGTAGTTGCGGTTGGTAAGCCGAACTTCATTCCTGGTGAGTGGATTAAGAAAGGCGCGGTTGTGGTTGATGTGGGTATCAACCGTCTTGAGTCAGGCAAACTAGTGGGTGACGTGGAATACGATAAAGCGCGTGAAAACGCGAGCTTCATTACCCCTGTACCAGGTGGTGTTGGTCCGATGACAGTGGCAAGCCTAATTGAGAACACAATGCTGGCATGCGAACAGTTCCACACCAAAAAGTAAGTGCGCCCCCGATGAAAAAAAGGCTCCAGTGGAGCCTTTTTTATTGGCTGTAACTCTAACCCCAGCCGTTAATAACAATATAACTCAATAGAGAGTGAGTATTTTTTGAACCACTTCTAAGTTCATTCAAACACAGCCAATACACAATTTAGTCGCGGTATAGTGGCTTTCATTTGTTTCTGTACAGCTAAATACCATGCGAGAAAGAATACTGTTTGATGGTCCATCACCAAAACAAAACCTACCGGATTATGAGTTTTACGCGGAAGGTGGAAGCCCCAAATTTACTGATTTCATTTGCAATTTTATCGACCAACAAAAAGAGCAGATCGAAGAGATCAATCTCGCGCTGTATTTATGCAATAACAAGTTGATGCTGGAAAGTATGATTGGATCAGCGTTGAAGGCTGGAATTACATTGAATATCTTCTCTATTCCTTTAGAGGGCTACGATAAAACTCCGGCGCAATCTCCCACTTTCGCACCCAAGCTAAGCAAAAACAAAGCACTACAAAGTAAACAGAAAAAACCGTTCTCCAAAAAGGACATCGCCCAATATTTATATGGCAGATTTGCCAAGTCTGAGAATCCAAAAATCAACTTGTACATCTGTGATCATATGTATGTCCGATCGAAGTATGTTAAGCCCTTCTCTCGAGGAAGAATGCCCTACTCTCTCCATATCAAACACCTATTTATTAAGTTCAAATCGGGGTCTAGTCACTCCATGGTCACGTCTTCAAATATGGCTGTCAGGGACTTAATTAAGCATGAGTTATTGGTTCATACGGAAAACTCAGAACACGATCATCAAAGGTGTCAGGAGTTTTTTGACCACTTAAAAATCAATAGCGAAAACATCAAACATTACGAGAAAAAACGAGGGTATAGCTATCAAGAGAAGACACAAGAGAGATTGTCTTCCCCCTCATGGGACCAAGGCATCTACTTTACCGCTCACTTTTTAAATGAATCCAATACCATTGTGCAGGATAAAATTTATACCCTGATTCGCAATGCGAGAAAAAGGGTCATTCTGTGTGCACAGCACATTAATGATCAGAACTTAATACCTAACCATCCCGATGTCGAACTGCGCGTCATTTCCCAAACCTATACGGATGAGCACAAAATTAAAAAATCAGGTAAACACTACGTTTGCATCAACCAGCAGTTAGTGGAAACGCGGATGCCTTCTAATACCACGAACTTTCTCCAGATGGTCAACTTCCTCAAACAAAGACCAAACACGGCGTATTACTTCAACACCTCTTTGCACGCTAAATTTATCATCGTCGATGACACAATCATTATCTCCACGGGTAACCTGACAGAGACTCAATTTATTTACCGTTATGTTGCATCAATGAATCTCGTCAACATGCCTGATACAACCTACGAAGGGACACATTCCGAGGTGAATGCCTACTATTTGAGTTGCAACAATCCAAAACTTGCCGATGAGCTTGTCACTTATTTTGAAGTATTAACTCAATGCCCTCTCACCCATCGCGCTTTCTGAGTCTAGCTTCTACTATACCCAAGTGACTTCAAGATGCAGGATTCAGAGCGTTGTCATTGATTCGAGAGTAAGGAAAACAACGCAGTGTAATAGCCAGCTCTTTCCAAGTTGTTTGACGCAGCAATCGGGTCAATGACACGCTCCCAAAGGGCGAGCTGCCTTGGCTTGTATACTTTGTTGCCGATTCTTGATTTAGAATGACTAGATCTTTAAATCGCCGCCGCGTCTACAAACCAAGTCATTCTCGCTGAACCTAGCATCTCGAGGTTACTTGGGTATAAGTGCAGCCATACATTCAACTTATTGAAATAACGTGAGAAAAAATCACTGGCCTTATGTACAGTAAGTTGGTACAATACGCCCATTATTTAGACGACATATATCAGAGCATGACACAACGAATCGTTTCTTTTTTTGCTGGGGCTGGTGGCTTAGACCTAGGGTTCGAACAAGCCGGGTTCAATGTAACTTGGGCTAACGAATACGATAAAGATATTTGGGCGACATACGAGAAGAACCATCCTCACACTACGTTGGACAGACGTAGTATTACAAACATTGATGCGGATGAAGTGCCTGAATGTGATGGTATTATTGGTGGTCCACCATGCCAAAGCTGGAGTGAAGCGGGTGCGCAACGTGGTATCGAAGACAAGCGTGGTCAGCTGTTCTTCGATTTTATCCGTATCCTAGAAGCGAAAAAGCCTAAGTTCTTCTTGGCTGAAAACGTAAGTGGTATGCAGCACACACGCCATGCAAACGCGCTCAACAACATCAAGCAGATGTTTAAAGATGCTGGTTATGATTTGTATTACCAGATGATGAACGCGGTTGACTACGGTGCTGCGCAAGACAGAAAGCGCGTTATCTTTATTGGCTTCAGAAGTGACTTAAACATCAAGTACACCTTCCCAGAACCAATGGAAAAAACAGAACGTCGCACCTTGAAGCACGTGATTGCAGACCTTGATGGAACGGCAGTGCCTGCATTAGACAAGCAGAAGCCAAACCCAGATGTAAAAGTGCTAAACCACGAGTACATGATTGGCGGTTTCTCTACGATGTTTATGTCTCGAAACCGAGTGAGAACTTGGGATGAGCCTTCTTTTACCATTCAGGCTGGCGGTCGCCACGCACCGATTCACCCAGGCGCGCCAAAAATGGAAAAAGTAGAGACAGACAAGTTTAAGTTTGTGGAAGGTCACGAAGACAAATATCGCCGTCTGAGTGTGCGTGAGTGCGCACGAATTCAGGGCTTCCCGAATGACTTTGAGTTCGTTTACAACAATGTTGCAGCGGGCTACAAGATGATTGGTAATGCTGTTGCTGTCCCTTTTGCAAAAGCATTGGCTTTAAGCATTCAAGAGCACCTAGCTCAAGCAAAAGATCTTAAAGCCGCTTAACGAAAAAAAGTATCCCTAAATGCCTTTAGGGATACTCATTTCTTCTCTTTCTATTACTTCAATTGGAAGAAGCTCCCCACTTAAGGGAACCTTCCATCGCCTTTCAATTAAAGACTCAAAATCACGCCAGCGATTGATGCGCTCATCAGGTTCGCCATTACGCCTGCTGCGATTGCACGGAAGCCGTATTTCGAGATGAATGAACGCTTCTCTGGTACGAGTGAGCCTAGACCACCAATCAGCATTGCCATGGTTGAGATGTTTGCGAAACCACACAGTGCGAAGGTTACGATAGCTTGTGAGTGTGCGCTTAGCTGAGACTTCACTTCCATCAGTTGGATGAAGGCTACGAACTCGTTTACCACAATCTTGTTACCGATCAGTGAGCCAGCCACAATAGCTTCATTCCAAGGAATACCTAGCAACCATGCGATTGGTGCGAATAGGTAGCCAAGTACTAGCTCGAAGCTCAGTTCCATACCGAATAGACCGCCGAACCAGCCTAGAATGCCGTTTAGCATCGCGATAACGCTCACGAACGCCAATAGGGTTGCACCTACCGCCACTGCGATGCGTAAACCAGACATTGCGCCGTCTGCCATTGCTTCAACCACGTTGGTTGCACGTGGCATTTCTACTTGGTCTAGGTCGATATCTGGTGTTGTGGTGTCTGTCTCTGGCATCATGATTTTTGCCATCAGAAGACCTGCAGGCGCTGACATGAATGCTGCCGCGATTAGGAAGTTAAGATCCACACCCAGTGATGCGTAACCTACTAGCGTGCCACCAGCAACCGATGCCAAACCACCAGTCATTACTGCGAAAAACTGAGAATCACTCATGTGCTTCAGGTATGGCTTTACTACAAGCGGCGCTTCAATCATACCAACGAAGATGTTCGCTGTTGCAGATAACGATTCTGCACGACCTGTACCTAGCAAACGCTGAAGACCACCACCGATTAGGTTGATCACTTTTGGCATTAGACCGATGTGGTACAAACCAGAAATCAGTGCCGAGAAGAAGATGATGATACCAAGTACGTTAATCGCGAAGGTAAAGCCGTTGGTCGCAAGACCGCCGAATAGGAACGCGATGCCCTCTTGACCGTAGTTGATTAGGTTAGAAACCGCGCCAGTTACTGCGTTAAGCGCTTCTTTACCCGCTGGTACGTAAAGTACCAATAGCGCGAAGATTACTTGCAGAGCAAAAGCCAAAGACACCGTTCGTAGACGAATGTTCTTACGGTTAGTCGAAAGCAGCCATGCTACGAATAGGATGGCTACGATACCAAGAATTGAGTTCATAAAATGAATCCGACAAAAGGGGGAACAGGAAAGGCGTCGGATTGTATAGAGCGTAAAAAAAGCTGCAAGTTGGGGATGTTAACAGGCTGAGAATCTCGCCTGCTCACTCTTTAACCAGAAAAATAACTCTTTGAATTAAATAAAGATAAACGTTTGCCTAAAGTTATTATTTCCAAATGGAAAAGATGTTTCTGGATTTGGAAAAATTTTGTGATTCAAATCACTTTATGTATTCCCTACTTCGGAATCGAAATATACGGTGCTAATCGCTGATCCCAATGGCAAGGCGATCCGATCTTTTGTTTGATGAACTCGATCACTGCTGAGATCTTTTTCGGCATATGTTGACGGCTTGGGTACACCGCATAAAATGGCATGGATTGGCTGGCTCTCCAATCAGGTAGAAGCTGTATTAGTTTGCCTGAGCGGAATTCATCCCCCAGCAAATAAGTGGCTAAGTAAGCAATCCCCCACCCTGCGATTGCGGCATCACGCACCGCTTCTGCTAAATCGACCGAGTAGTTGCCAGAGACTTTCACGTTGAGCTCTTGCTCGCGATTGGTGAACGCCCAACTGGTGTAGTCACGCTCCCAACTGCGGTAAATAAGGCAGTTGTGCTGCGACAAGTCATTCGGTTCGGTTGGCGTATCGAACTTGAGTAAGTAATCTGGCGAAGCAGCAACCACAAATTGGCAATCTGCTAAGCGCTGAGCAATGTAACCTTCTGGCAAATGTTCATTATTGGTAATCCACAGATCCAAGCCTTCTTCGAGCATATCGACTTTGTAATCGAACAAATGCACTTCGACTTGCAGTTGCGGGTATTTCTCACGAAGTTCTTGAATGGCAGGAATGATGTGCAGCGTGCCAAAAGACTGCGACAAACCGAGACGAACCAAACCGGCGACTTCATCGCGTTGGCTTTCCATCTCTAACGTGGCACTGCTAACGGCTTGCACCACTTGTTCACAATGGTGATAGAAGGTTTGCCCCGCTTCGGTTGGCGTGAAGCTGCGCGTGGTGCGTTGCACAAGCTTGATGCCCAGTGATGCTTCCAACTGGCTGAGCTGTTTACTGACGTGAGAAACAGACACGCCTAGGCTCTTTGCCGCAGCGGTAAAGTTTTTATGTTTGATCAACGCCGAGAAGATCACCATTTGTGCAGCACGTTCAGATAACACGCAAACCTCGTTTCAAATAGAGAAAACAAAGGGCTCCGAAGAGCCCCTTTTTATTCGTTTATATATTCAATCTAGAATGTGATGCGGTCAGCTAAATGACTTACCGCCAGTGCGAAGTAGTAAGAGCGGTTCCACTTCATCAACACATTGTAGTTGTTGTACACCAGGTAAGTACGACCGTTCTCATCGTCTGGCATGATCAACCATGCTTTGATGTCTTCGTCCAGCTTAGGAAGTGGGCTGCCATCGTATTTGGTGATGCCAAGCTTGCTCCACTCTTGCAGATACTTACCTTTTTCCGCTTCGCGACCTTGCAGGTTGTGGTCAATGCCGTGTGGCACTTTAACCTGACGACCCCAAGTGAACTTATCATCCCAGCCAGATTTGCTTAGGTAGTTCGCAGTAGAAGCAAACACGTCAGCTTCTGATTGCCAGATATCCTTCTTGCCGTCGCCGTTACCATCCGCGGCAAAGCGTAGGAATGAGCTTGGCATAAACTGACATTGACCCATCGCACCAGCCCAAGAACCTTTGAAGTTCTCTAGCTCGATATGACCTTCATCTAGGATTTGTAGTGCCGCCATGGTTTCTTTACGGAAGAACTCTTCACGGCGACCCTCAAACGCCATGGTCGACAACGCGTCGATCACGCGGAAGTTACCAGTGAACTTACCGAAGTTACTTTCCACGCCCCAAAGTGCAACGATAAAGCGCGGCTGCACGCCAAACTCATCACCAATGCGTTTTAGCTCAGCGTAGTGTTCTTTATACAGTTGCTTCGCTTGTTTTACCTTCCACTCAGGTACCGCGCGCGGAATGTATTCATCTAACGTCAGTTTCTTCTCAGGTTGGTTACGGTCGGCTTTGACTGCTCGTGGTTTGTATTCCACATCAGCAAAAGCGGCACTGATCACCTGTTCGGAAATGCCTTTATCACGCGCTTCTGCACGCAATTTATTTAGGTATTCATCAAAGCCATCGCTGCTTGCAAAGGCTGAAGTGCACATACCAACGCTGAGCATTACTGCCAGTATCTTTTTCATATCGCCCTCCTTGAGCGAGGCAGAATTCCCAGATGAAAAGCGGTGACGTTATTCGCCTTTCTGCTGGGCTTTTTGTTCTTTGTATTTTTCTAGTAGGTTTTCCGGCGGAGGCGGAACCTGTAGGAAGAAACCATCATTGATTAGTGACGTTTTCACTTTCTCGACATCAACTTGTGCCAAAGTACGACCATCAAGTTTGATTGTCATCACCGGCATAGGCTTACCGAACATCTGCATTAACGTGTCAGGAACCTGTGAGAAATCATCCTTTTTCGGAATATAGAGATAAGTGCCTTCTTTTCTGGAGCTTTTATAAATAGAACAAAGCATGACGAGCCTTTTGTGCTGATTTACCCGCTTTGAGTGCGGATTTTGTTGAAAACGTAAAATTCTCGCAAACTTGATAGCAAATTTGAGATTAATTCACTTATTTGCCCGCTTGAGAACTTGCTGCGCTAAAGGATGAAATATAACATGACAGACCTAGTTTAAGGCAACGCTCTTTCAATAAAGGCAAGAAGTCCACGATGACCCATTCACCTGACCTTAAAGGTAGCAGTTTTACATTGTCAGTTTTACACCTTTCTGACAACGAGATCGCTAAGACTGTCGAATTTTTGCAAGAAAAGGTTTCTCAAGCACCCTCTTTCTTCGCATCCGCACCTCTGGTTATCAATATAGCAAAAGTAGAAGGCGACATTGATTTCACCACACTTAAACAAGGCATCGCCGATGCAGGGTTTATTCCGGTTGGTGTGACTGGCTGTAAAGATAAGCGCGTTCAAAACCTTGCCTCAGAAGCGGGCTTCGCCATCATGTCTGCGAGCAAATCTCCAACTCAAGCACCAGCGAAAATGGCGCCGACCAAAATCGTTCGTACGCCTGTGCGTTCTGGTCAGCAGATTTACGCCAAAGACGGTGACTTGGTTGTACTAGCACACGTAAGCGCTGGTGCAGAAGTGATTGCTGATGGCTCTATCCACATTCATGGCACTCTACGCGGACGCGCCATTGCAGGGGCGAGTGGTCAACAAGAAGCACGAATTATTTGTCACGATTTACAAGCTGAACTGGTTTCCATTGCAGGAGATTACTGGTTGAGCGATCAAATTGAGAGTGAGTATTGGCAAAAGAAAGTAATGATCAGTAAAGCCGAAGAATCATTACATCTAGAAACACTCACGATTTAGTCTAAAAAGGAAATAAAATGGCACGCATTATTGTAGTAACGTCTGGTAAAGGTGGCGTTGGTAAAACCACTTCAAGCGCAGCCATCGCCTCTGGTCTGGCTCTTAAGGGCAAAAAGACTGCGGTGATCGATTTTGATATCGGCTTGCGTAACCTCGACCTTATCATGGGCTGTGAACGCCGCGTGGTGTATGACTTTGTTAACGTCATCAACGGTGAAGCAACGCTTAACCAAGCGATGATTAAAGACAAGCGCACAGATAACCTATTCATTCTTCCAGCTTCTCAAACACGTGATAAAGACGCGCTAACCAAAGATGGCGTGCAACGTGTGTTCACTGAGTTGGATGAAATGGGCTTCGACTTCATCATCTGTGATTCTCCAGCAGGTATCGAGCAAGGTGCTCTGATGGCACTGTACTACGCAGATGAAGCGATTGTAACGACGAACCCAGAAGTGTCTTCGGTACGTGACTCTGACCGCATCCTAGGTATTTTGGATTCTAAGTCTCTACGTGCTGAGCAAGGTCTTGAGCCTGTTAAGCAGCACCTATTGCTGACGCGTTACAACCCATCTCGCGTAACACAAGGTGAGATGCTGAGCGTTGAAGACGTAGAAGAGATCCTACACATTTCTCTACTGGGCGTGATTCCAGAAAGCCAAGCCGTTCTAAACGCATCAAACAAAGGTGTGCCAGTGATCTTTGACGAGAACACAGACGCAGGCATGGCTTACTCTGATACGGTAGACCGCCTACTGGGCAACCAGGTTGAATTTCGTTTCCTTACCGAGGAGAAGAAAGGAATCTTTAAACGACTATTCGGAGGCTAGAAATGTCACTATTAGAATTTTTCCGCCCGCAAAAGAAAACTTCAGCGAATCTAGCCAAAGAGCGTTTGCAGATCATCGTTGCTGAGCGTCGTAGCCAGAACGATCCTGCGCCTTCTTACTTGCCTCAATTGAAAGAGGACATCTTGAAGGTGATCAGCAAATACGTTGCGATTGATCCAAACATGGTGGATTTGACGTTTGAGCACAAGGACGATGATATTTCGGTTCTTGAGCTAAACGTGAAGTTGCCAGAAGACGAGAAGTAATTACTTTTCGACTTTGCTTGAGAGTCTTCCTCTTCGTCATTCTGGACAGCGAGGTACGAGCGCGATTCAGAATCTATTACCAGAGTACTCGGCTTGGTGAAAGAAGGTTTTGGCTTTAAAGCGGGCTGTCAGTAGATTCCTAGTCTCACTTAAGCTTTTGGCTTTCACCCAGCTTCGCTGGAATGACTCAAGACCCCTTCGTCATTCTGAACAGCGAGGCACGAGCGTGATTCAGAATCTATGACTAGCGTACTCGGGTTGTTGAAAATAGGTTTTGGCTTCAAAGCCAGTTACATATGCGTGTTACAAAAAAGGTTGGCGATAATGCCAACCTTTTTTATTTGGTACTTACTTCAGCACCTTATTCATCTTCTCGCCGAGTAATTCAAGACGCCAGCCTTGCATCACATCCGGTAGACGCGCTGGATCGCGGTCTTTCTTCCATACCCAACTGATGATTTGGTTGATCTGCTTTTTAGACGCCAAGAACTCGGTCGCCAAGCCTGATTTTTGCGATGCTACCTTCACCACATCTTTCATGTTCTTGAAGATTTGCTTGTAGCCTGGGTAATCCATCAAACGCTCGATTTTAGCTGGGTAATCATCGGCAGGTGTTTGCTTTGCACTTTTCACGATAGCCGCAATTCGTGCGCCGTGGCGGTTAATCGCACGAATGTCGATGCCTTCCGCTTCCATCTTCTTAAAGTTTGTCAGTCCAAGGCGAGCCACCGTCAGCAAGTCACCTTCTTTGAAAATGAAGTTCAACGCAAGGTCGCGCTTGATCGCTTCGCGGTAGCGCCAAGTCGCCAAAGGCTTAAGAATCGCAAGTTCAGCCGGTCTTAGTTGCCATGCACCTTTGATATCTAGGTAGACGGTTTCTTCATTTAAGTTACGAATACGCTTTGATACCAGTAGGTCACTCTCTTGCTGAACCGCTTCCCACCAGCCAGCTTCGTTGACTTTATCTAATAGCTTCTCGTAAAGAGGCATTAGGTAGTGTACGTCGGCCGCGGCGTAATCAAGCTGCTTTTGAGTAAGTGGGCGCGCCATCCAATCAGTGCGAGATTCGCTCTTGTCTAGCTCCACGCCTAGGTATTCTTCCACCAGCGTAGCAAAGCCCGTCGACAGACCGTGACCCAAAAATGCTGCCATCAACTGAGTATCCACCATTGGGAATGGTGTGCAGCCAAAGGCATTTTGGAAGACTTCTAAATCTTCACCACACGCGTGCAGTACTTTTAGCACTGAGGTGTCTTTTAGCAACTCGACGAACGACGTCATGTCAGTCAGTTCGGTCGGGTCGATAAGGGAAAGTTGTTTGCCATCGAAAAGCTGAATCAAACCTAGTTGCGGATAGTAAGTCCTGATTCGCACGAACTCGGTATCCAGCATAACTACGTCGGCTTCTCTTGCTAGAGCGCAGACTTCTTCTAGGTCTTTGTTTTTCGTAATGATCTGATAGTTCACATGCTTCTCGCTATAAAAAAATGCCAGCAAAACGCTGGCATTCTAACACTATTTGGCAATAAATGATTGTTGCACAAAGAAATCCGCTTATGCGCTCTTCTTGGCTAGCTCTGCGTCGTTCTCTTCACGCAGTACGCGACGAAGGATCTTACCTACGTTGGTCTTAGGTAAGTCTTCACGGAACTCAACCAACTTCGGCACTTTGTAGCCAGTTAGGTGTTGGCGACAGTGTGCAATCACTTCATCTTTGGTTAGGCTCGGATCGCGTTTTACAACGTAGATCTTCACCAACTCACCAGACACTTCGTGAGGCTGACCGATTGCCGCGACTTCTAACACTTTACCGTGCAGTGCAACTACGTCTTCGATTTCGTTCGGGTAAACGTTAAAGCCAGACACAAGAATCATGTCTTTCTTACGGTCAACAATATGCAGGAAGCCTTCATCATCAAACTTAACGATGTCACCCGTCGATAGCCAACCGTCTTCATTGATCACTTCTTTAGTCGCTTCAGGGCGCTGCCAGTAACCTTGCATCACTTGAGGACCACGAACTTGAAGCTCACCTGTCTCAGTATTTGCTAGTGGGCTGCCTTCTTCATCAACAATACGCACTTCAGTTGATGGCACAGGCAGACCGATAGAACCGTTGTATTCCACTAGGTCGTGCGGGTAAGCCGCCACCAATGGAGAACATTCTGTTAGACCGTAACCTTCTAGTAGGTAACAGCCTGTGGTCTTTTGCCATTTTTCAGCGACGGCACGTTGCACTGCCATACCACCACCTACTGCTAGGCGAAGGTTTCTGAAATCTAGCTCATGGAAGTCTTCGTTGTTCACTAGTGCATTAAACAGCGTGTTTACGCCAGTAATCGCAGTGAACTGGTATTTTTGCAGCTCTTTCACAAAGCCCGGAATATCACGCGGGTTAGTGATAAGCAGGTTGTTACCACCCATCTCAACGAACAGTAGACAGTTCACCGTCAGCGCGAATACGTGGTAAAGCGGCAGCGCCGTAACAACAAGCTCGCGACCCGGAGACAATACAGGACCATAAGCACCTTTCGCCTGCATTACGTTAGCGATCATGTTGCGGTGCGTCAGGATTGCGCCTTTCGCTACGCCCGTTGTACCACCAGTGTACTGTAGGAATGCGATATCATCGCCAGACATAAATGGTTTCACGTACTGAAGACGACGACCTTTGTGCAGCGCTTTACGCATTGAGATTGCACCCGGTAGATCGTACTTAGGCACCATGCCCTTCACGTACTTAACCACGAAGTCGACAAGCGTACCTTTTGCACGTGGCAACATTTGACCAAGGCTGGTTAGGACCACGTGTTTCACTGGCGTGTTTTCTACGATTTGCTCTAGTGTGTTCGCGAAATTAGAAACGATAACGATCGCTGTTGCGCCAGCATCGTTTAGCTGGTGCTCAAGCTCACGAGGAGTGTAAAGTGGGTTCACGTTCACAGCGATACAGCCTGCACGCAAAATACCAAATAGCGCGACAGGGTATTGAAGCAGGTTTGGCATCATAAGAGCAACTCGGTCGCCCTTCTTCAGCTTAAGTTCGTTTTGTAGGTATGCGGCGAATGCGCGGCTACGCTCTTCCAATTTGCGGAAGGTCATGACCGAGCCCATGTTCATGAATGCCGGCTGGTCTGCGTATTTTTGAACAGACTGCTCGAACATTTCTACCAAAGACTCATATTGCTCTGGATTAATGGTTTCAGGTACGTCACTTGGATAACGTGAAAGCCATGGTTTATCCACGATGTTACTCCTCGTTTATAACTGGCTAAAAAATAGCGTCCTTTTTATTTTGAGCACTATTACAGCACAGCAAACGTGCTTGAGCACGTAACTCTCAAACACTTGTTTAAATTTTGTTAACTACACCAAGAATTCGCTTTGCGACCTCGAGTGTTTGCTCTAAATGGCAATGATGCCCACCCGCGACAGAAACCACATTCGGTGGATTTTCGCCCCAATCGACTTGGTTAGACTGTAAATGCTGAAATCCTTTGTCACCCAATATGATTAGGTGCGGACAGCGTATTTGGCTGGTGATCGAGTTCGCGTGGTCCTGTGCCATGCGATAAAGAGAATCGCACTTTAATTTGGCATCGTGTCGCCAAAACCATTGGTTCTCGCGACATTCAGTTCCGCGCTCTACGATTGGCATCAACTGCTCGGCGGTCAGGTGATTCGCTTGCATGCGTAGCTTTAACGCCAGATCGAAAGAAGCGATAGCTCGCTCCGGTTTGTTGCGTTGACGTTGCCGGCTAAGGACACCATCACGCAGTCGTTTTACGCTATTGGAAGGTTGTTCTGCGAGTGGACCCGCTCCTTCAATTTGCACTAACGCTTCGACCTGTTCAGGAAAGGCAGCACTATAGCAACTTGCGATTAAAGCGCCTAGTGAATGACCTACTAACACCAGTCTGTTTGGCGATAATTCATCCAATAATTGGTGTAAATCAGCAATGTAGTCGTGGAAGGGGTAGTAATTGTCTGAGGATTTATGACTGGATAAGCCATGACCAAATAGGTCAATTGCTAGTAAATGAAGATCAGGGTTGCAGTGATGGATAGCTTCCATCAAGGTTTTGAAGCTGCCTGCGTTATCCATCCACCCATGAAGAAAAACGACTGAACAAGCAGTCGTTTTTTCATTTCCGATCTCTAAGGCTGCCATGCTCCCATTTGGGAGTTCGAAACGGCGCTCATTCATCACAGATTATTTAACCTTCTTGATCACCTTACCGTCTTGCGGGAAATCCGAACGCATCATACGGCAGTTTATGGAGTAACAAGGGTAGTAATAGGTTGGCGTGTCGTACATACGTACTCGCTCTTCAATCTTCCATAAGCGGTAACCATCGCCTTTGATGACTGGGAAGATGTATTGATGCTCGCCAATTTTACCTTCTTCTTCGCCCGCACCTTTACCCACCACGGTAATGATTCGACCTTTGCTGAAAGCAACCGGCTCTAGGTAACCATCAAAATAAACCGCGAAGCGACCCGTTGGTTCTTGGTCGATGTCCGGCTTGCCTGATTTGCTGATTGGTAGGTTTACGATCTCCAGACGCGTTTGGTCTTTCAAGTTATCCACTTTCGCGATAACACCACCAAGACGGACATCGTTAGCAGCCTGTCCTTGGTCTTCAGCAAAGGCTTTGTAATCCGTCAAAACCTGCTCGGTGCTTGCATTCAGCTCTTCAGGAAGAGAACTACAGGCAGAAAGCCCGAATGCCGCGATAATAACCAGAAAAATACGTCCAGAAAGTTTCATAAACCCCCACTATAAATTCGTTGTTTTACACATAGATATCGACACCAAGTAACTGAGCAAGTTCCTCTTTCTTCGCTCGATTCATGACGTCCATATACTGTTCCATTGCTTTGCGAGCATGACCCTCGGGCAAATCATATTGCACTTGAGCGCGATGAATCTGAGACTCATCCACTTGCTTAATGGAATGCGCGACAGCGTTCGCCACCTTAGAAGGTTGACCAACAGGCTGCTTATCTTGAGCTTTCTTTACCTGCCCTTTTTTACCGACTTTATTGGTGCGATTTGCACCCGGTATTAACGCAGGAGGTAAACCATTGATAGACGCCATAACGCTCCATAAAAATACAGGGCGAATGCCCTGCACTTTGTCAAATCATTGAAAGACCGATTATTCGCGACCCGGAAGTTTCTTCCACGTCACATTATCACGCAGATAAACCGGGCTCGATTCTTCTACTGGAACTGTGTTGCCTTTCTTAAGCTCCTGCTCAGCAAGAATCACAATGTCTTGTGAATCAGGGTAAAGCACATCACCGCTCGTTAAGTTGAGTGGCAGTTTGCCAAGATCTTCTTGGTAAGCATCCCAACCAGTACCTGCTTTAGTCCACGTTTTGTCGTCTGCTTGTGCTTCTTCCGCTAGACGCGCTGGTGGAATAACGCATTCTGCATCCACACCTGCCCACTCACCGTTTTCTTGGCGAGTGTAACGTGCCCAGTAAACTTCACCCATGCGCGCATCAATCGCAACCGCAACATCCGTTGCACCGTGCAGGCGGTAGCTTGCTTGTGCCATCGCAGCCAACGTTGAAACGCCAATCATTGGTAAGTCAGCACCAAACGCCAAACCTTGCGCGATACCAATACCGATACGAACACCAGTAAAGCTGCCCGGACCACGACCAAACGCCAATGCGTCTAAATCTTGTAGAGTTAGACCGGCTTCTTTCAGTACTTCGTCTACCATAGGCAGTACTTTCTTAGTGTGGTCACGAGGAGCCACTTCACTACGTGAAATCACTCGGTCATTAACCAGTAGCGCAACTGAACAGTTCTCAGTTGCCGTATCGATAGCAAGAATTTTTGCGCTCATGTAACTCTCTACAATTCTTCTTTAATTTATTGATGCCACAGCGCATTAGTCTGCGGCAGGTTGTTCTGTTTTTAGGAATGTTTTGATTCGTTCCAAATCCCGTGTTCTTGGGATGGGCGGTAAACTGCCAAGGAAGATGCCACCATAATCACGCGTCACCAAACGGTTGTCGCAAATGATCAAAGCTCCATGGTCTTTTTGGTCTCGAATCAAACGTCCTACGCCCTGCTTTAACGTGATAACCGCATCTGGGATTTGCACTTCTGCAAACGGCTCACCACCACGTAATCGACAATCTTCGATTCGGGCTTTGAGTAGCGGGTCATCAGGGGCAGTAAACGGTAATTTGTCGATGATAACACAGCTCAGCGCATCACCTCTAACATCGATCCCCTCCCAGAATGCACCCGTCGCCACCAGCAATGCATTACCTAGCTCCATAAACTCGGCAAGGGTCTTTTGTTTGCTCATCTCACCTTGCATCAGCACAGGCAGATCCAGTACTTCACGGAAACGTTCACCAAGCTCACGCATCATGCTGTGCGAAGTACAAAGAAAGAAACAACGCCCGTCGTTCTCTTCAATCACAGGCGCAAGCATTCGCACCAGTTTGTCGGCTAAGCCTGGGCTATTTGGCTCTGGTAGATAACGAGGTACACACAAGCGTGCTTGCTTCTCGTAATCGAACGGAGATGGCAACGAAAACTGCTGCTTCGGCTTCAAGCCAAGACGGTCAGTAAAGTGTTTAAAGTCGCCCGAGACCGCTAGGGTTGCTGAGGTAAAAATCCACGCGCCTTGTTTGATTTCAATTTGCTCATGGAATTTATCCGCCACCGATAGCGGCGTAATGTGCAGAGCAAAATGGCGGGGAGATGTGTCGTACCAGTATGAATAACCAGTAATATCGACATCGCAAACGCGATCAATTCGTCCTTTGATCAGGTTGGCACGCTCAAAGGCGGTATCCAGCAATTGGCTTCGACCTAGAGCCAGTTTCAATACGTCAATCGCCAAGTCTAAGCTATCGGTTAAGCGCACCAATTCACGTTTGATCGATTCCGACTGCAGCGCTTCACGCCAGTTACCGCGAAAGCCCGGTTCACCGAGCACGATGCGCATATCCATCGCACTTTGCATCAGCTTATCGCCGACTTTTTGCAGTTGGCGCATGTCTTTTGCTTCTGTGCGGTAGGCAATCTCAATGTCTTTGGCGAGCTCTTGGATCTGACGGCTAGAGATCGATTGTCCGAAGTATTCACTGGCAATGTCTGGAAGCTGGTGGGCTTCGTCGAAGATAAACACGTCAGCTTCTGGAATCAATTCACCAAAGCCGGTTTCTTTGATCGCAAGGTCTGCAAGGAACAAGTGGTGGTTAACGACAACAATGTCTGAATCCATCGCGCGTTTGCGTGCTTTTAAGACGAAACAATCGGTGTAGCTCGGACACTCTTTACCCAAACAGTTGTCGTTGGTTGAGGTAATGGTTGGGATGATCATGCTGTCTTCTGGCAGGTCCTCACAATCCCCTAAATCGCCCGTTTTGGTTTCAGACGACCAAGTGCGAACCTTTACCAATTGGGTCAACAATGTTGGATCGGCTTCATTAGTATGACTCTCGACCATTTGGCGGCTAAGACGATCCAAACATAGGTAGTTGGAACGACCTTTTAGTAACGCCACTTGTCCATAAAAGCCTAAAGCACTGACCATCAACGGCAAGTCACGGTGATACAACTGCTCTTGCAGGTTCTTCGACCCCGTACTGATGATGACTTTTTTACCGCTTAATAGCGCAGGCACAAGGTAAGCGAAGGTTTTACCCGTTCCCGTTCCTGCTTCAACCACCAGCTGAGTTTGGTCTTTGATCGCACTGCTGACAGCTTCTGCCATATCAATTTGTGGCTGGCGAGCTTGAAAGCCCGGAATGGCTTTGCCTAACGCGCCCTCAGAGGAGAATGTTTTTGCGATCATGCCTGACATCTGGTTGGAAAAATTGTCGAGAGTATATCAGGAGTTGAGCGTAAACATCAGCCAACAAAAGCACTAGGTTTTAGCATCGCGCGGATAATTTGTTGAAACCGCGCCGAGAATAGATTATTTATGAAGTCAGATTGCAGTACGATTCACACTTCTGACGTGACCCTTTTATTCGTACGCTAGAAAAATAATGCATGGAAGTATCTGATTTATGGAAAAGAAAACACTGTTAACCCATTGTTCTGACGCACCGGGTTTGATCTCAAAAATCACCAATATCTGTTATAAACATCAGCTGAATATCGTTCATAATAACGAGTTTGTTGATAACACCAGTGGGCACTTTTTCATGAGAACCGAGTTGGAGGGTTACTTCAACGATCAAACGCTACTCGCCGATTTAGACCAAGCGCTGCCACAAGGTGCAAAACGCAAACTCATTAGCTCTCGCCGTAAACGCATCGTCATCCTAGTAACCAAAGAAGCGCACTGTTTAGGTGATATTCTGATGAAGACTTACGATGGCAGCTTAGATGTTGAAATTGCTGCGGTTGTTGGTAACTACGACAAACTTCAAACACTCACTGAGCGTTTTGATATTCCTTACCATCACGTTACTCACGAAGATCTTAGCCGTGAAGAGCACGAACAGAAGATGCTTGAAGTGATTGATCAGTACGATGCCGATTACCTTGTACTTGCGAAGTACATGCGTGTTCTAACTCCGACTTTCGTAGAGAAATACCGTCACAAGATCATCAACATCCACCACAGTTTCTTACCCGCTTTCATCGGTGCAAAGCCATACCAGCAGGCTTACGACCGCGGTGTGAAGATCATCGGTGCTACGGCGCACTTCGTGACAAATGACTTGGATGAAGGTCCAATCATCAAGCAGGACGTTATTCCAGTGGATCACACGTTCAGCGCACAAGATATGGCACAAGCAGGTCGCGATGTAGAGAAGAACGTATTGAGCAAGGCTTTGAATAAAGTGATCAATGACCACGTTTTTGTCTACGGTAATAAGACGGTTATTCTGTAAATTCGTCGTATTTGAAAAAAGAAAGGGTTGCTCATTTGGCAACCCTTTCTTCTTTATAGTTATTCAGAGCCAACTTATTCAGCCTGCTCAGACTCCACAATACGCTTTAGTGAATGTGGGTGCAGTTTGATACAAATGCCTTGATACTTAAACGCCACGGTTGGGTTGTTCAAGCGTTCGCCTTCCCCTTTCGGGCTCGACAGTTTGATCTTCACACCTAGCTCTTCTAGCTCGTCAAAACGCACGCCAAACGCTGGGTAAGTGTGTTTCAAATCAGCAAGAAACTCATCGGCAGTTTCGGCATGAGATGGAATCACAAACTCCACATGTTCCCAGCTTTCAGTTGGGTAGATTTTGCCTTCCGCAGGGTAAGGCAACTCCAGACACTCTATCTTCCAGCCACGGCTTTCTAACGCTTTGTCGAATTCAATAACAATAATCGGGCGACCGTTGATTTTCGCTTGTGAAATCACCTTACCGTATTGATTCCATGCTTCATGCGCAGCTTTCGCTGTTTCAGTATCATTAATACGCAGCGCAATATGGTCAGCTTGAGCAAAGCTCAGATCCAGTTTTAACAGGGATGCAAGCTCTTCAATCTTCGCCATAAATGCATCCAGATCTTGGATCATCAATTCAGGCGCTAGGCGTTTTTCAACTAGTTGAGTCGTCATTGTGGCTCTCTTATGGGGCGATTTATCTCATTACTCTGAGCGCAATAGTAAACGCAAACCAAGCCACATTTCCATTCAATCGAAAAAGTATAAATTTCCCCAATTCCTCTCTGTATGAAAAGCAATAAAGTTGTTATCATTAGCCCCATTTTTGTGAACTCCAACAGAACTCGGCACTTACTTCGTCGAGTTCTTCGTCCTTGAATTGAAGGAAACGCGTGTGAATATCCAAGCACTTATTAATGACAAAGTATCTCAGGCTCTAGAAGCCGCTGGCGCACCTGCAGGCAGTCCTGCGGCAGTACGCCAATCAGCAAAGCCACAATTTGGTGACTACCAAGCAAACGGCGTAATGGGCGTTGCTAAAAAACTGGGTACTAACCCACGAGAATTTGCACAGAAAGTACTGGATGTTCTAGACCTAGACGGTATTGCGAGCAAGACAGAAATCGCAGGTCCTGGTTTCATCAACATTTTCCTAAGCGAAGAGTTCCTAGCAAAACAAGCGGAAGCAGCATTGGCTGACTCACGTCTTGGCGTTGCAGCAGACGAAGCTCAAACTATCGTTGCTGACTACTCTGCACCAAACGTTGCTAAAGAAATGCACGTTGGTCACCTACGTTCAACCATCATCGGTGATGCAGTAGTACGTACTCTTGAGTTCCTAGGTCACAAAGTGATCCGTGCGAACCACATCGGTGACTGGGGTACTCAGTTCGGTATGCTTATCGCAAACCTTGAGCGTGTACAACAAGAGTCTGGCGAAGTTTCTATGGAGCTGGCTGACCTTGAAGGCTTCTACCGTGAGTCTAAGAAACTGTACGACGAAGACGAAGAATTCGCAGTGAAAGCACGTAACTACGTTGTGAAACTGCAAAGCGGCGACGAGTTCTGCGCAGAAATGTGGAAGAAGCTGGTTGACGTAACTATGATCCAAAACCAGCGTAACTACGATCGTCTAAACGTATCTCTATCTCGTGATGACGTAATGGGCGAGAGCATGTACAACGACATGCTACCTAAGATCGTAGCAGACCTTAAAGCACAAGGTCTTGCGGTTGAAGATGACGGCGCGCAAGTTGTGTTCCTTGAAGAATTCAAGAACAAAGACGGCGAAGCGATGGGCGTTATCGTTCAGAAACGCGACGGCGGCTTCCTATACACAACGACGGACATCGCATGTGCGAAATACCGTTACGAAGAACTAGGCGCAGACCGCGTACTTTACTTCATCGACTCTCGTCAACACCAACACCTAATGCAAGCTTGGACTATCGTTCGTAAAGCGGGTTACGTGCCAGAGTCAGTATCTCTTGAACATCACGCGTTCGGTATGATGCTAGGTAAAGATGGTAAGCCATTCAAGACTCGTGCAGGTGGTACGGTTCGTCTTGCTGATCTTCTTGACGAAGCAGAAGTTCGTGCAGCACAGCTGATCGAATCTAAGAACCCAGAACTAGCAGAAGACGAGAAGAAAGCGATCGCAAACACAGTTGCAATGGCAGCAGTTAAATACGCAGACCTTTCTAAGCACCGTACCACGGACTACGTGTTCGATTGGGACAACATGCTAGCGTTCGAAGGTAACACTGCACCGTACATGCAATACGCTTACACTCGCGTAGCATCTGTATTCGCTAAAGCTGGCGTTTCTATGGATGATCTACAAGGTGAAATTAAGATCACTGACGAGAAAGAAAAAGCGCTTATCGCAAAACTTATGCAGTTCGAAGAAGCAGTTCAATCTGTTGCTCGCGAAGGTCAACCACACATCATGTGTAGCTACCTATTCGAACTAGCAGGTCAGTTCTCTAGCTTCTACGAAGCGTGCCCTATCCTAGTTGCTGAAGACGAAGCAGTGAAACAAAGCCGCCTGAAACTGGCAGCACTAACAGCGAAGACCATCAAGCAAGGTCTGTCGCTACTAGGTATCGATACTCTAGAGCGTATGTAAACGATTCGAGAATCGAGAATCGAGAATCGAGAATCGAGATGATTTCGAAAGGTTGGCGTGAAAGCGTCAACCTTTTGTTTTATCTGGCGTATACTGATGTCATTCAATTCAAATCGGATAATATAATGAGTTTTGAACTGCACCCTCAATTGGCAAAAGACACTACCGTTATCGGTCACTTCCCACTGTGTGTGGCGCTTCTACATAAAGACAATGCCGTGCCATGGGTTATCTTGGTACCAAAACGTGCAAACCTAAAAGAGCTTCACCACTTGCCAATGAAAGAACAGCAACAGTTTTTGCTAGAGTCTCAGGCAGTAAGCCAAGCACTAGAAGCAACATTCCGTCCAGACAAGTTAAACCTAGGCGCACTAGGTAACATGGTACCTCAGCTACACATTCACCATATTGCTCGCTTCAAAGATGACGTAGCATGGCCGGGACCAGTTTGGGGCAACACCAAAGGTGAATTCCGTACAGAAGAAGAGCAAAACGAATTGCTTGGCCGTATTAAAAACGTGCTATCACTGAGCTCTATTTTCCAAAAAGCATAGCCGCTGCCAGCGAAAATAATTCGCCTTTGAATACGGCTGAAACAGACAGAGAAAGATTAATACGCATTTGTAACAATCTTTCTCATTTTTCTAGGATTATCACTAAAATAAAACTTGTTTAGACTGCCAACTCAGTTAGAGAGGGTCATCATGAAACAAGTCTTCAACACATTCCGATACGTCAGCTGGATCGCCATCATCTGTTCTATGGCTGCTTCATTCTTGCTTTTTGTTATGGGCGCAGCAAAAACCTATTCGGCATTTGCGGTCTTCATTCTTAATCAAACACCTCCAGAAGCACTCGCACATTTAGATAAAGCAGACATCGCGATCGCATATTTGATCAAATCACTGGATACGTTTCTTGTCGCACTAGTTTTGTTCATCTTTGCTCACGGCATCTACACACTGTTTATTTCCAACAAAGCTAAAGCGAAAACACAAGAACCGTCGGTTTTGCATTGGATCAGAACCCCAAACATCGGCCACCTAAAAAACATTTTGGCTGAAGTCATCATCGTGATCTTGTTTGTGAAGTTCTTAGAGCTCGTGCTGATTAACTTCGACAGCTTAGATTGGACGATCTTAACATTACCTATTTCGATTTTAGTTTTAAGTCTTGGTTTGAAGTTCCTAGGGTTAGGCGCGACTAAACACTCTGAAGAGCATTCATTTCGCTGTATTCACAAACAATAACCAGCAAAAGAAAAGCCGCATCATTGCTGATGCGGCTTTGTCGTTTTTACGTAATAACTTTTTAGGTGACTAATTTTGACAATCGCTACATGGTGACTGTCAAAGACAAACCATCTTGTTTAGTCACTGAGTAGCGAACACGAGTCACGTCATGAGCTTTATTAGTGTCGACTAGGCGGCTAATTTTGCCCTTCTTAATCCACACGTTTAACATCGCGTCGGCGCCATCTTCACTCATCCCAAACTGTTTAGCCAGATCTGACTGGGAGACGGTTCCTTTGTCTGCAATGTATTGATAAAGCTCTTTTAAAATCATGCTACTTGCGCCTCTAATGCACCGTTTTGTTTCTTACCAACTTGTTTGAACACGCGGTAGGTACCAAAGAAGATAGCAACGATCACAGCCATCCAAATACCACTTGTCACTGGGCTATCTGCGAAATGCGTCAATTGGTTGTAGAACGTCGCACATAGGTAAGCTAAGCCCATTGTCCAAACCGCGATAAAGCGTGCGAACTTATGACCAAACTCACGTACGTAAGCACCCATCGCCGCCACACAAGGTGTGTACAGTAGGATAAAGATTAGGTAAGCAAATGCGGCATTGCCAGAAGCAAACTGCGATTTGATGTTACCGAAGATAGAAGCATCGACTTCTTGTTCTTCTGCAACTGCATTTGAGTCAGTTAAGTCACCCACTTCAATGCCTAGTGGATCTGAGTAGCTCAAACCGGCTAGGTTTTCAGGGATACTCATTACTGCCTCTTCTAGGCTGCCCATTAGGTCAAATTCTGCGTCTTCACCATCGCTTGGTGTAGTGTATAGGCTGTTAAGCGTACCAACTACCGCCTCTTTTGCGAAGATACCGGTAATGATACCTACCGTCGCCGGCCAGTTGTCTTCTTGAACACCGATTGGCGCGAATACTGGAGTCACAACTTGCGCTGCTTTAGAAAGCACAGAGTTTTCGCTGTCTTCGTTACCAAAGCTGCCATCAGTACCCAATGAGTTGAAGAAACTCAGAATAGCAACAACGATAACGATGGTTTTACCTGCACCAAGAACGAAGCGCTTTAGCTTTTGCCAAGTTTTGATCACCACGTTTTGTAACGTTGGAAGCTCATAGTCAGGCATTTCCATTACTAGGCTGTCACTGCTACCTGGGTAAAGCGTGTGCTTAAGGAAAAGCCCCGTGAAGATCGCTGCCACAATACCAAGTAGGTAAAGTGCGAATACAATGTTCTGACCAGAACCTGGGAAGAATGCCGCAGCGAATAGTGCGTATACTGGTAGACGAGCACCACATGACATAAATGGCGCCATAGATGCAGCTAGTTTACGCTCACGCTCTTGATCTAGAGTACGGGTTGCCATGATTGACGGTACGTTACAGCCAAAACCAAGAACAAGCGGTACGAATGCTTTGCCTGGTAAACCAATCTTCTGCATCACTTTATCTAGTACGAATGCGGCACGAGCCATGTAGCCTGAGCTTTCTAGTACCGCTAAGAACAAGTACAAACACGCGATAACTGGAATAAAGGTTGCAACCGTTTGGATACCACCACCAATACCATCAGCAAGCACCGTCACTAACCACACAGGCAAATGACCGTCTAACAAGTGGTGTCCACCATCAACCAACAGAGCACCGACACCGATATCAAAGAAGTCGATGAACGCACTACCAATGTTGATAGAGAACATGAACATTAGGTACATAACAATGAAGAAGAATGGAATGCCCACCCACTTGTTCAAGATAAATTGGTCTAGCTTTTCAGTCACACTGCGACTTAGCTTGCCCTCACTGCGACGTACTTTCTTACACTCTTCATGAAGGTGTGTGTATTTTGTATCTGCAACATGTAAGTCAACATCAAGCTCAAGTTCTGCAATTGTGTTTTCAACGCTATTGCGATCAGCATCCGACATGCTGTTAAGAACCAGTGCATCTTTTTCCAGTGCACGAATTGCTAGAGCACGGTTAGAAACGGTTTGATCATTGAAAAGAGCCGAAACGTTGTTGATCGCCGCTTCCATTTGTTCGCCGTAATTCAAAGCGATGTCTTTTAGTGCAACACCTTGAACCACTGACTTGTGCAACTTCTCTTTAAATTCTGCAACTTGTGCTTTATTTGTCGCTGATAGGCTAACGACTGGACAACCCAAGGTTTTTTCTAGTTCTGCAACATTGATGACTTGGCGTTCACGCTTAAGTGCGTCCATTTTGTTTAATACAACAATCATAGGACGACCAAGTTCACGCAGTTGTAGCGTCATGTATAAGCTGCGCTCAAGACTCGTTGCGTCTACTACGTTGATAATCAGATCAGCAGGGTGCGTCAAAACCGCACGCGATGCGATAGATTCGTCGATACTATTGCTATCATTGCCACTGTCGAGAGAGTAGATACCCGGAAGGTCCGTCAGAAGAAATTCATCACCAGCATGTTTGAACTGACCAGTTTTCTTTTCAACCGTTACACCAGCCCAGTTACCAACTTGTTGTTTTGCACCAGTCAGGCCATTAAAAAGTGTGGTTTTACCGCTGTTTGGGTTACCAACAGTAAGAATTTGGTATTGCATTATGCTCGCTCCACTTCGATGTTTTGCGCAATAGTCTCTCGTAATGCAACAGAAACACCACGAACTTCAACTTGCAGTGGGTCTCCCATTGGTGCGCGTCGAATAACTTTAACCTCAGTATTAGGAAGTAGTCCCATTACCATTAGCTTTTTTCTGACGTCCGACGTAAGTCCTTCTAACAACCGAATTGTCACTGTTTCGCCAGGTTTGATTTCTGATAGCTTCATAGTGGCCCTTAAGAGTAGTGCAAATGATAAATATTATTATTAATAGTATAGGTCGCTAATGTTACTCTTCTATACCCTCTCATTCATTGTGTGAAATCAAAGATTTCATTAATGCTTTTGGCGAAATCTAACGTCAACTCCGTTAATTAATTTCACGTCATTTTCGTCAAAATTGAATATTTTCAGACAAATGCAAATTAACACAAGCGCAACATTTGCGGTTTCGAAAAATTAAAAAATCAATAAATTCAGCACCTTAAATAGAAAAAGGCAACTTGTCGCTTTTCTCACATAAAGCTGTCGTTATTTTTATAAGAAAAATAAGTAAGGTCTCGTATAGTTAACCCATCGAGAGACAACAGCCTCTCAAAAGAATTCCAGAGGTGGCATGGCAACATGTCACTCCGGCAGCAAGCGAAGGTGTCATTGACACCCGTGGTATAGTCCCCCCGGCTATACCACGATATTTTTTTTCTTCTCTTTCTTCATTCGCTTCTCAATTAAGTCCCAATAATTCCTAAACGTTTTACTCGAACAAATCCCTGTTATTCTCATTATCTATCACAACACTATATCGCCATTGTGCTGCACGTACTCTGCGTTATATAGCTCGAGCCCTTTATCACGCATCACGCCAGACTAAATGTCATTCCCTTGTGTCCAGAATCTATATTGAGCTCTTTACGATACCGTTCACCTTACAGACGTAAAAAAGCCCAACGCTAAGGCTGGGCTCGGTAATGTCGAATTAAGAGCTAGAGGCTTGTTTGGCTCTCTTGAGTCATTGCGAACTTAGAAGGTGGCAGCCCGAAATGTAGCTTAAACTTCTGGCTAAAGTACGACGGGTCATTAAAGCCGCAGTTAAAGGCAACTTCACTGATCTTCTCGCCAGCGAGCAATTGTTCACAGGCGGTTTCCAACCTAACTTCCGTTAAGTAGTCTTTCAATGTTCGTGAAGAAGCAGATTTAAATCGTCGTTGTAGGCTTCTTTCTGACATATAGAGCATCTTCGCTGCAGACGCTGTACCAAATTCTGGGTCGTGATAATGTTCTGCGACAAGTTGATACACTTTCATCAACCATTCTTGTTCCGGCGATGTATCTTGCTGTGGTTTCTCTACTTCTGCAAACTCCGGCAAGACCTCTTCGACATGACTCGGTTCTTGAGCACATGGCCACGTGATTTCAATTTTATTTTGAGCATCCGACGCAAACATAGATAAATGACCACCGCTGACCGCCACCAATTGAGGCAAATTATCCATACTTAAATCAACATTGCTGCTGTTTGATGGTCGCATCGTCGAAGCCTTACTCGGTAACTGGGTACCATGATCGATAAAACTTAACGAGACAATGTCATTCCCCTCCTCCAATACCAACTTAACCGACTGCCCTCTAAAAGAGCGTTTAATAATATTGGCGAAGATGCTGTTAAAAATGACATCAAGATTAAAGCTTTCGAGTGAAATACGGCTCGCTTTGTTGTCATCTTCTAACTCAACACTAATGCCAGCTTTAGTGAAGTCCTCTCGCCACACATCAACGACGGACTGGGTAATCTGGCTTAAGTTATAGTTTTGACTACCATTGCTGGTATCTTCTGGTGAGCTCTTAAGCTCGTTCAATTGCCAATAGGTTTTAGAAAGGTGATCTTGAGTTACTGAATCTAAATCCAGTGGAAGCTTATGGGCAATCGAATCCACACTAGATTTAATTGATTGTGCAACATGGTCCACCAGCAAGTTTCTCACTTGAATTTGCTTTCTAAGCTGTTGATTGCTCGTCAATAGAACTCGACTTTGATGACGTAACTGATTGGTTTTTAATGTCACCTGCGCCGCTAGATCACGGTTCGCTTGCAATACAAATCGCGAACGCCAGTACATCAGGAGTGCTAACGTTGCGATCGTAATTAACGTAAATCCAGATATTGCCAACTTTGACAAATACCAAGGCTTGAGTACCGTAAACTTAGATTCAAGTCCAATCAAACCAGAGGCGAGCTGTGAGTCATTACTTACTTGAAGGTGATAATCTCCGGAATTTAAGTGCTCTAGTGTTAACTGGCCACCTTCCAGAGATTGCCATTGTTCACTCTCATTCAAGCGATAGTAGAGGTTTTGGTTATCTGGTTTTGGCATCACACCAAACAAGAAACTCAATGAAGACCCATAAGGCAACTTCATATCTTCTAAGTCAGAGCTTCCTACTTGAACAACATCATTTTCCAACATGACTTGGCTAACAATAAGTTTGGACTCTGGCGTATTAGACACTAGCAGTTTTGATGAATCAGCTTTCACTAAACCGTATTGAGATCCAAAGATAAGTTGGCGGTCACTATCCTCTGAACGTCGAATCAGATTACAAACGCCTGGAAGAAATTCATTATTAATTAAACCTGAAGAAGAGGAATAGTGCTTCATCAACTGACCGGAGAGATGGTAATAGCTTAACCCTACCGATGAAGCGAGCCAAACCCCTTCAGAATCACTCAGTAAACAAGTGGGCCGAGAGTTTGAAACACTCATTTCCATCACCTGCTTTTCGTTACGACCCGGGATGGTTCGAAAAACACCGTAAGCAGATGCAAACCACTGGGAGCCATCATTAGCAGTAATGATATCAAGCGACTCTCCGTACTTTTCAGAGAAACGGTTAAAACGAATCCGCTCTCCATCATACTCATAGACACCGTGATCGGTACCAATCAGCAGCAACTCTTCTTTGTCATACAAACGAGTAATTTTGGCAGGTAGATACTGACTCACTAACCAGTCACTGCCAAAGTTACGCATTTCTTGCTTTTCAGCGTCGATATTAAACAGTTGATAACCACTTGATACCCACAATCGGCTCGCCCCGTCAGCCACAATATGATCAACGGCTCGTCCTGCAATGACTTGCAAATACGGGAAGGTCATTGGGGTTAAGTTCTCAAGATCGAATATCTCAAGGCCATTTGCTGTCGCTATCCATAACTTATCACCTTGAAAAGCGAACTCATTAATCTGAGAAGATAAATCTAAAACCTCACTAATTGCCTTAGGTCCTGAGCGATAAAGCTTATGATCATCAGCAAACCAAAGCGCACCATCAGGTCCCGTCAACGTTTGGCGGATTCGCCCAGAAAGTGTCAATTGATCGTAACTACTGAACGTTGTTCGCTCGAATTTTTTACTAAATAATGAGTAATAACGAATACCTTGGTTGGTAGCAAGCCACATACCGCCCATGTTGTCGTTCAATAACGAGTAGATCTTAGTGGTCGCTAATTCCAGCTCAAGGAAGCTTGCCGGGGTGACTTGAGTTACATCTCCGCTTAAGAACGAATACAAATAAAGCCCTTGCTCCGTTCCGACCCAATACTCTTGGTTGGTTTCTGCAAATGTAAGAACGTGAGATGTACCAATTCGAATGACAGGTTTATCTGGTTCGGAGATATTAAAAATCAGCGCGCCTTTTAGCGTTCCGACCAGAATCTCTCGACGAGTATGTGAGTAATACACTTTTTCTATGTAGTGTTTACCCGACGAAACAACATGGTTGAACTTGCTCCCCTCTGATAGATATACACCTGATGTCGTCGCTAACGCCCACTTCGTTTCGACGAAAATGGCGTCATTAATATAGACGTAACTGTTGTTACTATGCTGATAGAGTTGCAGTAAAGAGAAGGAGTTAAGTTCACTGGTTTCAATATTGTAGGTATAGAAATGCGCGCCGTCACTAACCCAGATAAAATTGCCAGATGAGCCAATCTTACGAATTTGAGAACCAGGATTGAGACTAAAGACCAAGCGACGTTCTTGGTTAGGGTAAGTCTGATATACCTCGTTTTCGATAAACGTCCAGAATGAGCCTTTGTGGTATGCCAGTTGTTCTACTTTCGCTCGTAGAAAACTGCCTGATTTTGGCAAAGTGGTTTGCCCATCATAAAACAGCACCCGTCCGTGGACATCGTGAATCCAAAGCCCACCATGCTCACCCGGGAACAATTTTTTTGCCGCAATAAAAGTCCCCTTAACCTGATTTGGCAAAGGGTAAAAGATCGCATTCGCTTCACTTGAAGCAAACGCTTGAAATGAGAGGATAAAAGCCCAGAAAAAGAGGGCTAATTGGCGCAGCAAGATAAAATCCTTACATGTATCAATACGTGCGACTCATGGTTCACTCATGCCTTCCATAGCTAAGTGTCTATATGGTTATTTTGAGCCGCTAATTATTGATAATGATATCTCAAATCCTTTGATAGAAAAGACTCACTGCGCTTAAGGTTTGTAATTCTTACTGCCAGATCACGTTAAAAACGTATTCCGTGTAGAGAAGCACAACACAATTGTTACTTTTCGCTCAAACATTGACTAAAGCTGTTGGACATTCCTTTAAGAAATTCGAAGTAACTTCCAGATTTCACCTCAACCTCACTACCTAGCGGATCAAGAACACCTGAACGAACGTTACTGCCGCGCATCACACTCTCAATAACCGCCGGAGTAAACTGAGGCTCAGAGAACACGCACGCTACATCACCGGTTCCCAACGTTTTACGGATACGAATCAGTGTTTTTGCACCAGGTTTACGGTCTGGTGAAACGGTGAAGTGACCCATTTGATTCAAACCATAACGCTCTTCAAAATACCCATAAGCATCATGGAATACGAAGTAACCTTTATCTTTGACTGGAGCAAGCTGCTGTTTAATCTCAGAATCAGTCGCGTTCAACTTTACTTCAAATTTCTTCAGGTTGTTGGCGTACGTATCGGCATGTACTGGATCAACTTCCGCTAACTTGTGTGCAATTGCATTAGCGACCTGTTGTACTGTTTCAACACCCAACCAAAAATGAGGGTCATGTGTACCATGGTCATGACCATCGTGATCATGAGAATGCTCGCTACCAAACTCTCGCAGCGACAAACCTGGAATTTGGCTTAGTGTCAGTGTGTTCCCTCTATCTGTCACCACTTTTTCAAGGAATGGTTCGAGGTCGTGCCCATACCAAATCACCAAATCCGCAGCAGCTACTTTCTGGACATCAGAAGGGCGCAACGCGTAATCATGCGGAGATGCATTGTTTTGTAGCAATACGTCCGGAGCTGTTACGCCTTCAGTAAGCTCGGTCGTGATCATTTGAATTGGTTTGATACTGGTTAACACAGTTACCGCGTGAGCAGGTAACGTTAATATTGCTGAGACAGCAAGAATAATAGCTCTTTTCATAGTTTTACTTGGGGTATGGCGTGGAAAGTGAGATAATGTTACATTATAACATTATTATTTTGCAAATGAGTTTCATTCATGTCTTCACTAGTCCGTCTTGAGCAACTGTGCGTCGAGTTTGACGAACGCAGAGTTCTCGACAATATCACTATGGAATTAGAAAAGGGCAAGATCACCACCCTAATTGGTCCCAACGGAGCGGGAAAATCGACATTAGTTAAAGTCATTCTAGGTCTCCAAAAACCGACCAGCGGTAAGTTAACGAAGCAACGTAAACTGAAAATTGGTTATGTTCCTCAGAAACTGAAACTCAACGATTCACTGCCACTCAATGTCATTCGCTTTTTGAACCTTGCTGGCAAGTATAGCAAGCAGGAATGTCTCGATGCGCTACGCCTTGTTGGAGCTGAGCATCTCATCGCAAGTAACATGCACCGTCTATCTGGCGGAGAGAACCAACGAGTATTGCTCGCACGCGCCCTACTACAACGTCCAGAATTGTTGGTATTAGATGAACCCGCTCAAGGAGTCGATGTTCAAGGTCAGATCGATCTCTATGACTTAATTGAGAGCATCCGCCACCGATTTGACTGCGGTGTGTTCATGGTGTCTCATGACTTGCACTTAGTGATGGCTAAAACTGACGATGTGATTTGCTTGCATCATCATGTGTGCTGCTCTGGCTCACCGGCAACCATCACCCAGCACCCTTCTTACATTGCGCTGTTTGGTAATGCGACTCGAGAATCTCTGGCTTTTTACCATCATGATCATGAGCATCACCACCACGATTTAGCGGGTTCACCAGTCACTGGCGATGCTACATCTTGTTCAAACCATTCTCACGGACATCATCATCATGATTGAGTTTTTATTGCCTTCAATTCTGGCTGGTATTGGTATTGCGCTCATCGCAGGTCCACTTGGCTCATTCGTGGTTTGGCGAAAAATGGCTTACTTTGGCGATACCCTTGCTCACGCCTCGTTAATGGGGTTAGCGCTGGGCTTTTTACTCAATGTGAACCTATATCTTGCGCTACTAGTTTGCTGTTTAGCGTTAGCGGTCCTGCTTGTGACTCTGCAAAAACAACAGCTTGTGGCGACAGATACCTTGCTTGGTATTTTGGCGCACAGTGCACTGTCCATTGGTTTAGTGTCCGTCAGTTTCTTAGACAACGTTCGCGTAGATCTTATGAGCTACCTATTCGGTGACTTGCTTGCGGTCTCGCCACAAGATCTGATGTTCATCTACGCTGGTGTTGTTGCTGTAAGTGCGTGTTTGTACATCTTTTGGCGCCCACTGCTCTCCAGCACAGTCGGCGAAGAGCTTGCCGCCGTGGAGGGCGTGAATACCGATCTAGTGCGTTTGGTATTAATGCTGATGGTGGGTGTGGTCATAGCAGTAGGTATGAAGTTTGTTGGCGCATTGATCATGACTTCTCTACTGATTATCCCTGCAGCCACTGCGCGTAAAGTTTCCTCATCACCAGAGCAAATGGCATTGTTTGCCTCGATTATCGGTTCGATTGCAGTGTTAATGGGGTTAAGCCTATCTTGGCACTTCGATACGCCAGCAGGTCCTTCTGTTGTCATTAGTGCAACATTCCTGTTTATGCTTAGCCAATTGATTAGACGTAAAGCCTAATGTACTGATAGAAAAAGAAAAGCCTGCGAAATCGCAGGCTTTTTTGATGCTTTTGTAATGGTTTGGTTGATTACCAACCTGTCACTTCACGTAGACCTTTGCCAATCTCTGCTAGAGATTTCACAGTCTTAACGCCAGCCGCTTCTAGTGCTGCGAATTTGTCTTCAGCAGTACCTTTGCCACCAGAGATAATCGCACCAGCGTGACCCATACGTTTACCAGGAGGAGCCGTTACACCAGCAATGTAAGAAACCACAGGCTTCGTTACGTTTTCTTTGATGTAAGCAGCAGCTTCTTCTTCCGCAGTACCACCAATTTCACCAATCATTACGATTGCTTCAGTTTCTGGGTCTTCTTGGAAAAGTTTAAGGATATCGATAAAGTTTGAACCAGGAATTGGGTCACCACCGATACCAACACACGTTGATTGACCGAAGCCTTCATCCGTTGTTTGCTTAACCGCTTCGTACGTTAGAGTACCTGAACGAGAAACGATACCTACTTTACCTTTCTTGTGAATATGACCAGGCATGATACCGATCTTACATTCATCAGGTGTGATAACACCCGGACAGTTTGGACCGATCATGCGAACGCCAGTTTCTTCTAGCTTCACTTTAACATCGATCATATCTGTTGTTGGGATGCCTTCCGTGATGGTCACGATAAGCTCAATACCCGCATCAATCGCTTCTAGGATTGCATCTTTACAGAATGGCGCTGGCACGTAGATTACTGTTGCTGTTGCGCCAGTCACTTCGACTGCTTCACGTACAGTGTTGAATACAGGAAGACCAAGGTGAGTTTGACCACCTTTACCTGGAGATACACCACCAACCATTTGTGTACCGTAAGCAATTGCCTGCTCTGAGTGGAAAGTACCTTGACCACCCGTGAAGCCCTGACAGATTACTTTAGTGTCTTTGTTAATTAGTACAGACATTATTTAGCCTCCGCAGCAGCAACAACTTTCTGAGCAGCATCTGTTAGCGACTCAGCAGCAATGATATCAACATCAGAATTAGCAAGAACTTCGCGACCTAGGTCAGCGTTAGTACCTTCAAGACGAACAACAACAGGTACCGTTACACCAACTTCTTTCACTGCACCAATGATGCCTTCTGCGATCATGTCACAACGAACGATACCGCCGAAGATGTTGACTAGAACTGCTTTCACGTTGTCATCAGATAGGATGATCTTGAACGCTTCCGCTACACGCTCTTTTGTTGCACCGCCACCTACGTCTAGGAAGTTAGCCGGCTTGCCACCGTGTAGGTTTACGATGTCCATTGTACCCATCGCCAGACCTGCACCATTAACCATACAGCCAACGTTGCCGTCTAGTGCTACGTAGTTCAGTTCCCACTGAGCTGCGTGCGCTTCACGCTCATCTTCTTGTGAAGGATCGTGCATTTCACGAAGCTTAGGCTGACGGTATAACGCGTTTGAGTCGATGTTGATCTTACCGTCAAGACACAGCAGGTTGCCTTCGCCAGTAATAACCAGTGGGTTGATCTCTAGTAGCGCTAGGTCGTACTGAGAGAACATAGTGCCAAGACCCATGAAGATCTTAACGAATTGTTTGATTTGGTCACCTTCAAGACCAAGTTTGAACGCGAGCTCACGACCTTGGTAAGCCTGAGGACCTACTAGTGGATCGATTGCTGCTTTGTGGATTAGCTCCGGTGTTTCTTCCGCAACTTTTTCGATTTCCACACCACCTTCAGTTGAAGCCATGAATACGATCTTACGGCTTGCACGGTCTACAACCGCACCAAGGTAAAGTTCGTTAGCAATGTTAGATGCTTCTTCTACAAGGATTTTAGTAACAGGCTGACCATTTGCGTCTGTTTGGTAAGTAACCAAGTTCTTACCTAGCCATTTTTGTGCGAATTCTTTTACACCATCTTTTGTATCGTGTAGCTCTACGCCGCCCGCTTTACCGCGACCGCCAGCGTGAACCTGACACTTTACAACTTTCTTTTCAGTAGTGATGCGACCCGCTGCTTCAAAAGCTTCTTGTGGCGTATCACATGCGTAGCCTTCCGGTACAGGCAAACCGAATTCTGCAAACAGCTGTTTGGCTTGGTATTCGTGCAAATTCATTTTGATATTCCGTTTGTTTATCCCTTAAGGGATTTATTATTTCCATAACACCACTTCATGCGGTGCGTCTGTAGGGTCTTCTCAAATCAACTGCTTATAGATTATATCGGGGGCAGTTCAAGTGAAGGCCAGACGCTGAGCCAGTCTAGCCTTGGATGCTGTAGGCGTCGAGCTATCAGGGACAACTCGACGTTTTAGCGATATTAAACGTCTAATAACAGACGCGCTGGATCTTCTAGTAGCTCTTTAATTGTTACTAGGAAACCCACTGACTCACGACCATCAATCAAACGGTGATCGTAAGATAGTGCTAGGTACATCATTGGCAAGATTTCTACTTTGCCATCAACCGCCATTGGACGCTCTTGGATCTTGTGCATACCCAAGATTGCTGATTGTGGTGGGTTAATGATTGGCGTAGACATCAATGAACCAAATACACCGCCGTTAGTGATAGTGAAGTTACCGCCCATCAACTCATCAACCGTTAGCTTGCCGTCACGACCTTTGATTGCTAGCTCTTTGATGCCTTTTTCGATGTCAGCAAAACCTAGCGTGTCACAGTCTTTTAGAACTGGCGTCACTAGACCGCGTGGCGTAGAAACCGCCATACTGATATCAAAGTAGTTGTGGTAAACGATGTCATCACCATCAATAGATGCATTCACTTCTGGGTAACGTTTTAGTGCTTCAGTTACTGCTTTCACGTAGAAAGACATGAAGCCAAGACGAGTGCCGTGACGCTCTTCAAACTGGTCTTTGTACTGCTTACGAAGGTCCATGATTGGCTTCATGTTCACTTCGTTAAACGTAGTTAGCATTGCCGTGTTGTTTTTCGCTTCTAGAAGACGATTTGCCACTGTCTTACGTAGACGCGTCATTGGAACACGTTTTTGGCTGCGAGCTGCCGCAGGCGCTTCAACGGCTGCTGGAGCTTCTGCTTTCGGAGCTGCTTTTGCGTTTGCAAGGTGCGCTTCGATATCTTCGCGAGTAATGCGACCGCCAACACCAGAGCCTTTCACTTGGCTTGCTTCTAGACCGTGTTCAGCAAGAAGACGACGAACCGCAGGGCTTAACGCATCGTTGCTCTCTTCTGTCAGCGTTGCTTTATGACGCTTGTCAGGAGATGCTTCTTTGTCTTCTGTTGAATCTGTCGTTGGTTCGCCTGCTACGGCACCTGGCTTAAGTTTTGCAATCAACTGCTTAGAAAGTACTGTCGCACCTTCTTCTTCGATAATGGCTTCTAAAACGCCCGCTTCCGGAGCAGGTACTTCAAGCACGACTTTATCAGTTTCGATATCAACCAGAACTTCATCACGCTCGACTACGTCGCCTGGTTGTTTGTGCCATGTCGCTACGGTTGCGTCAGCAACTGATTCAGGTAAATCTGGAACCAGAATTTCAATTGTCATATCTGTTTCTTCCTTTAACTTCTAGTTCTTAATTCGAAGTTTTTGAGTTCACGTTCAGAGCGTCTTCAACCAACGCTTTTTGTTGTTTCAAGTGCACCGACATGTAGCCTACTGCTGGCGAAGCAGAAGCTGGGCGACCTGCGTATTTAAGATCTGCGCCTGCTGGAATAGCTGCACGGAAGTTGTGTTGGCTACAGTACCAAGCACCCTGGTTTTGAGGCTCTTCCTGACACCATACAAAGTCTTCAACATTCGTGTATTGCTCAATAGCGGCTTGAACTTCTTCCATCGGGAATGGGTATAGCTGCTCAATACGCACAATAGCAACATCATCTTGTTCGTTATTGCGACGCTGTTCTAGAAGGTCGAAATAAACCTTACCCGAACAGAACACAACACGTTTCACTTTGCTTGGTTCCAGATTATCGATTTCTGGAATCGCTGGCTGGAATGTACCTTCAGAAAGATCTTCCAAAGACGATGTACAAAGTGGATGACGCAGTAGCGACTTAGGTGACATAACAATCAGTGGACGACGCATTGGACGCACCACCTGACGACGGATCATGTGGTAAACCTGTGCTGGTGTAGATGGCACTACAACCTGCATGTTTTGTTCAGCACACAATTGTAGGTAACGTTCTAAACGCGCTGACGAGTGCTCAGGACCTTGACCTTCATAACCGTGTGGCAACAGCATCGTCAGACCACATAGACGAGCCCATTTTTGCTCACCCGACGAAATGAACTGGTCGATCACCACTTGCGCACCGTTTGCGAAATCACCAAATTGTGCTTCCCAAATGGTCAAACCGCTTGGCTCTGCCGTTGCGTAACCGTACTCAAACGCCAGAACCGCTTCTTCCGACAATACAGAGTCAAAGACTTGGAATGGACCTTGTTTGTCATGAATATTCGCTAGCGGGATGTAAGTGCTCGCATCGTTTTGGTTATGCAAAACAGAGTGGCGATGGAAGAAAGTACCACGACCTGAGTCCTGACCAGAGATACGAATACGCTTGCCATCGTCAACTAAGGTAGCGTACGCAAGTGTCTCTGCCATACCCCAATCTAATGGCTTCTCACCACTGATCATTGCAGCACGATCGTTGTAAAGCTTGTTTACACGGCTTTGTAGCTTATGGCTATCCGGGTATTGAATTAGGCGTTGACCAAGCTCTTTCAAGCGAGTTGAATCAAATTTGTTATCCCACTCAACATCCCAGTCGTGACCTAGATACGGAGACCAGTCAACAGAGTGAAGAGCCATTGGACGCCACTCTTTCACCACAACTTCACCTTTATCAAGCGCGTCGCGGTACTCATTCACAAGCTGAGTTGCAACTTCAATGTCTGATTCATTTTTATCGATCAATACATCAGCGTATAGCTTACGTGGTGTTGGGTGCTTTTTGATTTTCTGGTACATCAACGGTTGAGTCGCATTCGGCTCATCCGCTTCGTTGTGACCATGACGACGGTAACAAACCAAATCAATCACAACATCACGCTTAAACTCGTTGCGGTAATCCAGAGCAATACGAGTGACAAAAGCAACTGCTTCTGGGTCGTCAGCGTTAACGTGGAAAATCGGAGCCTGTACCATCTTCGCAATATCAGTACAGTACATCGTCGAGCGAGTATCACGAGGGTTCGATGTTGTAAAACCAACTTGGTTGTTTACGACGATACGTACCGTACCGCCGACACAGAAGCCACGCGCTAGAGACATGTTAAACGTCTCTGCTACCACGCCCTGACCTGCAATTGCTGAGTCACCGTGAATAGTGATTGGCAGTACGCGGCTACCATCAAAGTCACCAAGGCGATCTTGACGCGCACGAACCGAACCGATAACTACTGGGTTTACAATCTCAAGGTGAGATGGGTTAAATGCTAGCGCTAAGTGGACATCGCCACCTGGCGTTGCAAAGTCTGCAGAGAAACCTTGGTGGTACTTAACGTCACCCGTACCCCATGTTTCGTCATGTTTGCCTGCAAACTCATCAAACAAATCTTGTGGCTTCTTACCTAGAACGTTGACTAGCATGTTCAAACGTCCACGGTGAGCCATACCGATAACCACTTCACGCATGCCGCTCTTACCAGCATGACGAATCAGCTCTTTTGTCATCGGAATTAGTGCATCACCACCTTCTAGAGAGAAACGTTTAGCGCCTGGGAACTTAGCACCCAAGTAACGCTCAAGACCTTCAGCAGCAGTTAGCTCCTCAAGGAATGTACGTTTTTCAGTTTTATCGAAAGATGGCTGACCAACCACAGACTCTAAACGTTGCTGAATCCAACGCTTCTGTTCTGTGTCTGTCATGTGCATGTATTCAGCACCAATAGAACCACAGTACGTTTTCTTCAGAGCTGAGTAGATGTCTTTCAACTGCATGGTTTCTTGCCCAATAGCAAAAGAACCTACGTTGAAAGTTTCTTCGAAGTCATCTTCGGTGAGATTGTGGAATGCAGGGTCTAGCTCCGCCACAGGTGGACGTTGCCATAGACCTAGAGGATCAAGCTCAGCAGCTTCATGACCGCGGAAGCGGTATGCGTTGATAAGCTGTAGAACTTTTACTTGCTTAGCGTCGACATCTGGATCACTAACTTGGACACTGTAATGCTTTGTTTCTTGAGCGAGTCGTCGGAAGTAGTCACGGACACGCGAATGCGGCTGTTCTGCCACTTCTTCTGAGTTTTTAGGCAACTCATCAAATACGCGTTTCCACTCCTCACTTACCAGATCGGGATCACTTAGATACAGTTCGTAGAGGTCCTCTACATACGTTGCATTGGCGCCAGCCAAGTGTGAAGACTCGAGCCATGCCTTCATCACGCCGTTGTGCATATTTTCCCTTAACCAGTAGTTTTCACGTTTGCTTCGGTCTGCGCCGAGCTATTAAGAGCCGACCCATTTGGGTCGGCAATTTTTGTTGTTAATTAAATCGAACGATTCACCAGCATCGACTTGATGTGACCGATGGCTTTCGTAGGATTTAGCCCCTTAGGACAAACACTTACACAATTCATGATGCCATGGCAACGAAAAACGCTAAATGCATCATCAAGATCGGACAAACGTTCATCAGTTGCTGTATCTCGGCTATCAATTAGCCAACGGTAAGCCGCTAAGAGACCAGCAGGGCCGATAAATTTATCTGGGTTCCACCAGAATGATGGACAAGAAGTTGTACAACATGCACACATGATACATTCATACAATCCATCTAAATGCGCACGTTCATCTGGCGATTGTAAGTTCTCTCGCGATGGTGGTAGAGCACCGTCATCAATCAAGAAAGGCTTAACTTTCGCATAGTTATCGTAGAACTGTGTCATGTCAACGATAAGATCACGTACTACTGGTAGGCCAGGTAACGGTCGGATGACAATCTTGTCACCTTGAAGCGCAGATAGCGGAGTAATGCACGCTAGACCGTTTTTACCATTCATATTCAGACCATCAGATCCACATACCCCTTCACGACATGAACGACGGAATGCAATGCTCGGATCTTGCTCTTTTAGTAAAATCAGCGCGTCCAGAACCATCATGTCTGAGCCTTCTTCCACTTCAAGAACGTAGTCTTTCATGTAAGGTTTTGTGTCTACATCCGGGTTGTAACGGTATAAAGAGAAGTTCAGTTTCATAGTCATATCCTCCCTTTAGTAAGTACGTACTTTCGGAGGGAAAGCTTCACGATGAGTTGGCGTCATATTCACATCACGCTTAGTCATTGCTTCAGTTTCCGGGTTGTAGATTGAGTGGCATAGCCAATTTTCATCATCACGCTCAGGGAAGTCGAAGCGAGCATGTGCGCCACGGCTTTCAGTACGGTAGTTTGCCGCTACTGCTGTAGAGAATGCAGTTTCCATCAAGTTGTCTAGCTCTAAACACTCAATACGTTGCGTGTTGAATTCAGAAGACTTGTCAGCTAGGTGTGCATCTTTTAGGCGCTCACGAATCACTTTCAACTCTTCCAGACCTGTTGCCATTGCATCACCTTCACGGAATACCGAGAAGCTGTTTTGCATGCAAGATTGTAGATCTTTACGGATTTGAACTGGATCTTCACCACCAGTGCTGTTCTCCCAACGCATAGTACGCGCTAGTGAAGCTTCGATGTCAGACTCTGTTGCTGGACGAGCTTCAGCTTGTGCAGCCAGTGTTTCGCCGAGGTGTAGACCTGTTGCGCGACCGAATACCACCAAATCAAGCAGTGAGTTGCCGCCCAGACGGTTTGCACCGTGTACCGATACAGAAGCAATTTCACCACAAGCGTATAGACCTTGGACTTCGACATCATTACCGTCAGCAGTCTGTTTGATTGCTTGACCTGAAACTTGCGTTGGAACACCACCCATCATGTAGTGACAAGTTGGGATTACTGGAATTGGCTCTTTAACTGGATCAACGTGCGCGAATGTACGCGAAAGCTCACAGATACCAGGCAGACGAGACTCAAGAACATCTTTACCTAGGTGATCCAATTTCAGCTTGATGTGTGGGCCCCAAGGACCGTCACAACCACGACCTTCACGGATTTCAATCATCATAGAACGAGCTACTACGTCACGACCAGCAAGGTCTTTCGCGTTTGGCGCATAACGCTCCATGAAGCGCTCGCCATCTTTATTTAGAAGGTAACCACCTTCACCACGACAACCTTCTGTAACAAGAACACCTGCACCAGCAATACCCGTTGGGTGGAACTGCCACATTTCCATGTCTTGCATTGGAACGCCTGCGCGAAGTGCCATACCAACACCATCACCAGTATTGATGTGCGCGTTGGTAGTCGACGCGTAGATACGACCAGCACCACCTGTTGCTAGGATGGTTGCTTTCGATTTGAAGTAACAAATCTCACCCGTTTCCATACAGATAGCCGTACAACCCATGATCGCGCCGTCTTGGTTTTTCACCAAATCTAGAGCGTACCATTCAGAGAAAATGGTTGTTTTGTGTTTTACGTTTTGTTGGTAGAGCGTGTGAAGAAGTGCGTGACCAGTACGGTCTGCCGCTGCTGCTGTACGAGCCGCTTGCTCACCACCAAACTCTTTTGACTGACCACCAAATGGACGTTGGTAGATTGTTCCGTTATCAAAGCGAGAGAATGGAAGACCCATTTTTTCTAGTTCGATAACTGACTCAGGACCATTTTTACACATGTACTCAATCGCATTTTGGTCACCGATGTAATCAGAACCTTTTACCGTATCGTACATATGCCATTGCCAATCGTCCTTGTGCGAGTTACCAAGCGCAACTGTAATACCACCCTGCGCGGATACAGTATGAGAACGAGTTGGGAAAACTTTAGATAGCAAAGCACATGATAAGCCTTGCTCCGAAATTTGTAGTGCAGCGCGCATGCCCGCACCACCAGCGCCGATTACTACGGCATCAAACTCACGAACTGGAATAGACACTTACGCACCCCACAGAATAAATAGACCAGAGAAGACATAGCCGAACAAAACGGCAATAACACCAAGTTGAAGTGCACCGCGAAGTTTCGAGCACTTAATGTAATCGGTTAAGACTTGCCATAAACCAATCCACGCGTGAATCAGAATAGAAACAAGTGCCAACATGGTGAAAACTTTGGTGAAAGTACCACCAAAGAATTGGGTCCAAGATGCGTAAGAGATATCTGAGAAAGCACAGAAGCTCACTAGATAAATCGTGTATAGCGTCATAATGATGGCTGAAGCACGAATCAATAAGAAATCGTGAACACCATTACGACCAAATGAAGAAACGTGTTTTACCATACCAAGATCCCCGCCAGTAGTGATAACACTGCAGTTGCACCAAATGCGACTTTAGCGCTCATCGCGCCTGAATCGAGTTCTTCGAAATGACCTAGGTCCATCAATAAGTGACGAACACCACCAGCAATGTGGTAGGCAAGTGCAGTTAGAATGCCCCATAGAATGAATTTCACGAAGAAGCTATCGACAATGTCAGCGGCTTCCATAAAACCCATCGGGGACGACAGAGAAATGGACAGTAACCAAAGTAATATACCCACCGCAACAAACGTAATCACACCAGATACACGGTGTAGGATTGACGCGATTGCTGTGATGGGAAAGCGGATGGTCTGTAAATCTAAATTAACAGGTCTTGACTTTCTTTCTTTCACGGGCTTGCTCACTCAGCTCCATTGAGCATTTATTGTTATAACCAATTTCAGCTTCCAAACGTACAAAAGTTAACATTTGATTAACAAATACTCGCAATAAGCTCGGAGATAATTGTAAACACTTTGTTAACAACCGGAGTCCACAAACAAACCTCACTTTTGTTTCTAGCCCCGAATTTATAAGGATTTAACTAAAATTTTCTGTGCCAATATACGGCTAGCAACATTCTAATACAATTGATGTAACAAATTATGCTACATAGAACAGATTTTTAACGATTTTCATGAGAAAAATCATAACAAGTGCACACAAAAATGGAGAAAAATTGACTTTAAGCTTTAACAACAGTACAAAAATGGCACATAAACATCCTGGACGGATTAAATAATAAACAAAGGAGATTGTTATGGCGGATAAGAAAGCTACCCTTCATGTTGAAGGTCATGCGCCGATCGAACTGCCAATTATGGACGGTACGCTAGGTACACCTGTGATTGATGTTCGTAAACTGGGAGCCAATGGTTACTTTACTTTTGACCCAGGTTTTCTTGCCACTGCATCTTGTGAATCGTCAATCACGTACATCGACGGCGGCAAAGGTATTCTTTTGCACCGCGGTTACCCAATTGACCAATTAGCCAATAACGCAGATTACTTGGAAGTATGTTACATCCTGCTTTATGGCGAAGCCCCTACCCGTGAGCAATACGAGCAATTCAAAACAACGGTTACTCGCCATACAATGGTGCACGAGCAAATCGCAAGCTTCTTCCATGGCTTCCGTCGCGACGCTCACCCAATGGCAGTAATGTGTGGTGTAGTTGGTGCACTAGCGGCCTTCTACCACGATTCACTAGATATCAACAACGACGAACACCGTGAAATTGCGGCGTACCGTCTGCTATCGAAAATGCCAACATTGGCGGCGATGTGTTACAAGTACTCAATCGGTCAGCCATTTATCTACCCTCGTAACGACCTAAGCTACGCAGAAAACTTCTTACACATGATGTACGCAAACCCATGTGAAGAATACGAAGTAAACCCTGTTGTTGCTCGTGCGATGGATAAAATCTTTACGCTTCACGCAGATCACGAACAAAACGCATCAACATCAACCGTTCGTCTATCTGGTTCTTCTGGTGCGAACCCATTCGCATGTATTGCCGCAGGTATTGCTTCTCTATGGGGTCCTGCACACGGTGGTGCAAACGAAGCATGTCTGAAGATGCTTGAAGAGATCGGCAGTGTAGAGAACATTCCTGAGTACGTTGAGCGTGCAAAAGACAAAGATGACCCGTTCCGTCTAATGGGCTTTGGTCACCGCGTTTACAAAAACTACGATCCACGTGCTACAGTTATGCGCGAAACATGTCACGAAGTTCTAAAAGAGCTAAACATTAAAGATCCACTACTAGACGTAGCAATGGAGCTTGAGCGTATTGCACTTTCTGACGAATACTTCGTGTCTAAGAAGCTTTACCCGAACGTAGACTTCTACTCAGGTATCATTCTAAAAGCGATCGGCATTCCTGTATCGATGTTTACGGTAATCTTCGCGATTTCTCGTACTATCGGTTGGATCGCTCACTGGAACGAAATGCACAGCGACCCACTAAACCGAATCGGTCGTCCTCGTCAGCTATACACAGGTGAAACTCAGCGTGAGTTCTCTCCACTGCACGAGCGTGAATAACCGTTAGAATCGATAATCGGACAAGAGTTGGGGTTGACGTGAAAGCGTCAACCCTTTCTTTATTTGAAGAGATGAGAACACGCAGCGTTCTATGAAATGCGTCGCATCGAGAGATTATTTCTCTACGCTCTTACAGCTATTACACAAGAAATTCCTGACGTTGCTCCTACCTCACAATCGGAGATGACGTCGTGAAGACTTCAGAGTTTTCGTCTTCTTTATGAGCGAGGCACAAGTGAGTTGGGGATCTGCTCTTTCTCTCTGTTTAGAAAGCAGAGCGTCCCCGTATCACGAAGGATGAAGTCCGTCCCGTCTATACTGGATTATCAATATCGATAAACGTGACATCTAACCCGTGCTCTTGCGCCAACCATTCACCCAACGCCTTAATACCGTAACGTTCTGTAGCATGGTGACCCGCAGAGAAATAATGAATGTCTAACTCACGAGCGGTGTAAGTTGTTCGTTCTGAGATCTCACCCGAAATAAACGCATCTAATCCGTGCTGAGCGGCAAGCTCAATAAAATCTTGACCACCGCCAGTACACCAACCGACGGTCTCAATCATTTTGTCTGCATTTTCAGGTGCGATATGCAAAGGTTCACGGTTTAGGACTTGATTAATCTTGTTCGCAAACTCAGCACCTGTCATCGCTTGTTTTAAACGACCAAACATCGCCACGGACTGAGGGTGACCTTCTAACCCACCTTCAACCGAGATATTCAACAAACGAGCAAGCTCAGCGTTATTGCCGAGTTCTGGGTGAATATCTAACGGTAAGTGGTAGCCGTAAAGGTTGATGTCGTTTTTAATCAAACTACGAATGCGCTTACCTTTCATACCACGAATAGGCTCTGGTTCACCTTTCCAAAAGTACCCATGATGCACAAGCAGAGCATCAGCTTCCAACTCGATGGCTTTATTGATCAAGGCTTGTGAAGCAGTGACACCAGTTACGATACGTTTGATTTCTGATTTACCTTCTACTTGCATTCCATTTGGCGCGTAGTCTTTGATAAGTTGCGGCGACAATTTCTCGTTGAGGATCTTTTCCAACTGTAAATTATTCATTATTACTTCCAATACTTGTGGCTTGAGCAAAGTGTATATCGAACCGCAATCCAGATGCCAGTTGTGACATCCCCAACTCAAACAAATTTAGATACAATAGAAAGGCTTTACCCGTGACAACAAGGATAATGGATGAATTCACTACAACGTTTCCAACAATGGATTGCTAACACCCCTCCGCTTTTCAAACTTAAGCCCCCTTTTGTCACTGTCAAAGATATTCAGACGCAGGCTCTGCCAGACAATGAAGAATATGATGGAAACCCTCGCCTTGGTTTTCTGTATCAGTACCTTTGCACCAAGTTGCTAACCTGTTCGCCTCGTTATGAACTGGTTGCTGAAGAGATTCAATTAAATGACGCCACTGGGCGAACCATTGGTGCTGTCGATCTGATCTTAAAAAATGTAGAAAGTAATCAACATGAGCATTGGGAAGTCGCAATTAAATTCTACTTACTTCATCAAGGCGTTTGGTATGGACCGAATGCTCACGACCAACTGCACAAAAAGCTCGAACGTATGCTCAACCACCAGCTAAAAATGAGCCAAAGGGAAGAGTTTCGTCAGCAACTACCGCTAAACAGTGAACCGAGTGAACATTTACTAATGCAGGGACGTCTGTACGTAAACCCTTTTTCAAAAGAGCCTATCCCTACAACCTGTTTAGGTTATGAATTAGACCTTACACAAATATCTGGTTTCTGGTGTTATCAAAGCCAATGGGAACAAATTAAACAGCCACTTTACGCACTTCCTAAACCGCTCTGGGCAACTGGTAATGAGGAATTCTTGGATCCAATCGACAAACCATCTGATAGGTTTGTTCACGCGCAGACAAAGGACGGCCAGTTTTGGTTTGTTGTACCGGATACGTGGCCCAATTAAAAACGAAAGACATTTTATTTTGTCTTTTTAGGGACAAGTTCTTTCAACGAGCTAATCTCCACATTTCCGGTTATAAGAAAGATTCTCGACCACAACCTTTCACCGCTTTCGGAAATGACGCTGCCGAGGTCCAGTATATCCAGTTCATCACCTTCACAAGGGAGAAACGAACGAGTTGGGCTCCCTTTCTTTTTGCTCGCCTCTCCAAGCGAGGCTCCTTCGAATCTTGAAGCGAAGCATTACCTCTTCACAAACAAAAAAGGGTCGACACAAAGTCGACCCTTTCAAACAATAATCGCTTAAGTTACAAACCAGCGGCTGCAAATACTTGATTAACGATTTCTTGTGCTTCAGCTTCGATTTGTTTTAGGTGCTCTTCACCTTTGAAGCTTTCACAGTAAATTTTGTAGATGTCTTCAGTGCCTGATGGACGAGCTGCGAACCAACCATTAGCGGTCGTGACTTTAAGACCACCAATTGCAGCACCGTTACCAGGAGCGTGCGTTAGACGAGCAGTGATTGCATCGCCTGCTAGTGTTTCAGCCGCTACCATTTCAGGTGAAAGCTTCTTCAGTACGTCTTTTTGCGGACCATTCGCTACAGCTTGAATACGGTTGTACTTAGACTCACCATGCTTCGCAGCTAGCTCCTCATAGTAATCTTGCGGGTTCTTACCCGTTACCGCAGTGATCTCTGCCGCTAGAAGACATAACAAGATGCCATCTTTGTCTGTTGACCAAGGCGTACCATCTTTACGAAGGAAAGACGCACCAGCACTTTCTTCACCGCCGAAGCCGAACTTACCAGTGTATAGACCATCAACAAACCATTTGAAACCGACTGGTACTTCGCACAGTTCACGACCTAAATCAGCCACAACACGGTCAATAAGAGCACTTGATACTAGCGTTTTACCAACAGCAACATCTTTGCCCCACACATCGCGATGACGGTATAGGTAGTCAATACAAACCGCTAAGAAGTGGTTCGGGTTCATCAAACCTTTTGGCGTAACGATACCGTGACGGTCGTAGTCAGGGTCATTACCAAAAGCTAAATCATATTCATCTTTCAATGCCAATAGACCAGCCATTGCGTAAGGAGAAGAACAATCCATACGTACAACGCCATCTTTATCGAGAGACATGAATTGGAAAGAAGGATCAATCGCTTCACTTACTAGCGTTAGATCTAGGTTGTACACCTGACCAATTTGACGCCAGTAATCAATACCGCTACCACCCAATGGATCAACACCAATTTTCAAGTTTGCTTTTTGGATTGCTTCCATATCGATAACATTAACTAGGTCATCGATGTACGGTTTCACCAAGTCCATCTCTACAAACAGATCCGATGCTTTTGCTTCTGCTAGAGGTAAGCGTTTAACACCTTGTAGACCTTCGGCAATTAGCGCATTTGCACGATCTTCGATCGCTTGAGTCAGTTCAGCTTCTGCAGGACCACCGTGAGTCGGATTGTATTTGATACCGCCGTCTTGTGGTGGGTTGTGAGATGGTGTGATCACGATGCCATCTGCCTTATCATCGTGCTTGATGTTGTAAGTCAGGATCGCATGAGAAATACCCGGCGTTGGTGTGTAGCCGTTGTCTTGCTGCACAATCACTTGTACACCGTTTGCAATCAATACTTCAACCACACTTGAAAAAGCAGGCTCAGAAAGCGCGTGAGTGTCTTTACCCACAAACAATGGACCCGTTGTGCCTTGTTCTGCACGAACTTCCGCTACCGCTTGAGCAATCGCTAAGATGTGGTTTTCGTTAAAAGTGTGTTTGTCTGCAGTACCGCGATGACCAGAAGTACCAAATTGAACTTTATGTTCTGCATTAGTTGCATCTGGCTGAAGTAAGAAGTAATTAGCAACGAGTGCTGGGATATTGTGAAGATCTTCCTGCTGCGCTTTTTGCCCAGCACGAGGGTGCATAGCCATGTTTGACATCCTTTCTTTAAATACAAATAAAATCAAAAAAGCCTCATAATATCCGCTACACGCTACACATTATGAGGCTTCTATCAGGTTTCTTAGATTGAACCTGTTACTTTCTCTATTAAGTCAGGCTGGAATTCCATGTGCGTCATCACCTGCTCCACCATTTGTCGTTTACGACTGGTGTTGTTGTTAGTGATTACCCAAAATGGCGTACCAGGAATTGCTTTAGGCTTGGTAGTGTTACCATTTGCTAGTAGAGTCTCTTCGTTATCAGCAAAGTAAACACGTTTGCGTCCCTTCACTTTTGTCGCTTGGGAGAAACTCTCTGGATTTAGTTTGTGTAAGGTTGATAGTACCAACATGAAGCGATCAATCGCTTTCTTAAGACCAGCAAACTCATCAGAGATAAGTAGAGAACGCATCTCTTTTACGGTATCTACTGATTCTACTTTACCTGCATCTTTACTTACTACAATCCCTTGTGGCTTTTCTACTACAGGTGCAACGACTGCTTCCTGCAACTGACCATCAAGGTTCAAAAGGCGTCGTAAAATATCCGAGGCACTTTCACCGATATGCTTGGTTTGACCTGCAATGTAACGGTATAGATCCTCATCAACCTCAATTGTTTTCATTCGCTTTTCACATTCTCAATGTTTAAACTCTGGGGGATTATAACGAGATCCTCGCGGATACTCCACGTTAAACCCATCACGAATAAGATAAAATGTCAGCATTACTCAACTATAAGCAGGAAGGGCAAGGCCAAACGGTTGTTTTGATTCATGGATTATTTGGCAGTTTCAGTAATCTAGGTTTACTGGCTCGCGATCTCGTTCAAGATCACTCAGTGATCAGCATTGATCTCCGAAATCATGGTCTTTCTTTCCATTCAGATACACACAATTACGAAGTGATGGCACAAGATGTTGCTGATTTACTTCACCATTTAAACATCGAGCCAGCGTTAGTTATTGGTCACTCAATGGGTGGCAAAGTAGCGATGAAACTCGCAGATGTCTCACCTGAATTCGTCAAACAGCTGATTGTATTAGACATGGCTCCTGTGGCTTATCAAACCAACCGTCATGACAATGTATTTAATGGCTTGCGAGCAGTAATCGAGGAACAACCAGCCAATCGACAACAAACTATGGATATTCTCGCTCAACACATCGAGATGGATGGAGTCAGACAATTCTTGTCAAAGTCCCTATATAAAAACGGGAACAAAATGGATTGGCGTTTTAACGTCACGGGCTTACTGAACAACTACGACAACATCATCGGTTGGAACGACATCGCACCCACCGATATTCCAACTCTATTTGTTAAAGGCGGCGATTCCGACTACTTGATGCCAGAGCACCAGCCTGCAGTTAAGCGTCAGTTTAACAATGCAAAAGCGCACATTATTGCTAACACAGGACACTGGTTACATGCAGAAAAACCAGCAGAAGTTATGCGGGTGATTAGGAAATATATTTCCAGTTAACAAATTCGGAAAACAACGCCAGATTATTGAAATAACCCTTCTTGTTGTGCATTAACTTTACGGTTTAACAGTGGTATAGTGCGCCCAAGAATTTTTGGCATGAAGGACGACAATGCTATACGACTATATGGACATGCTCGAGTCGATCGGGCTCGATCTTCTTTTTGCTGCTATCTTCTTTTTCATCGGGATGGCAATAAAAGATGTACTAAAACAAGGTAACGTACCTGTTTTCGGTCGTCGTATTGTGTGGTTGGTTCTTTTCCTTGGCTGCGCTGGCTTCATTGCGAAAGGTCTGATTCAGCTCAGTTGGGAAGGCACAGGGCTCGGTTAAGCTCTCTATCCCATAGCCAGTAACAAACAATGTAAAGGTATAGACTCTATGGCAAGTGTAGGTATCTTCTTCGGTAGCGACACAGGTAATACTGAAGCCGTTGCAAAGATGATTCAAAAGCAACTAGGTAAACAACTAGTTCACGTTCAAGACATCGCAAAAAGCAGCAAAGAAGACATTGATAACTTTGATCTTCTGCTTCTAGGTATCCCGACTTGGTACTATGGCGAAGCACAATGTGACTGGGATGACTTCTTCCCTGAACTTGAGCAAATCGACTTCTCGACAAAGCTAGTTGCTATCTTCGGTTGTGGTGACCAAGAAGATTACGCAGAGTACTTCTGTGATGCAATGGGTACAGTACGTGATATCGTTGAAGCGAAAGGTGGTACTATTCTGGGTCACACTTCAACTGAAGGTTACGAGTTCGAAGCATCTAAAGCACTTGTAGAAGGTGATGATAGCCAGTTTGTAGGTCTATGTATCGATGAAGACCGTCAACCAGAACTTACTGATGAACGTGTTGAAAACTGGGTTAAGCAAATCTACGAAGAGATGTGCCTAGCTGAGCTTGAAGGCTAATTAAAAGCATTCATTAAAAAGACCTCCACTCTGGAGGTCTTTTTGTATGTGGTAATCAAGATACCTCAGTAGCAATTTCTTCTTCGCGGAATTGTGGTTTCTTGCGTACATACAATTTGCGCTGAACTTCAGAGACCACATTGCCTTCCTTATCTTTGACGTGGGTAATAAACTCAGGGAAACATTTTTCTCCATTGCGCGTCATCTGATAGATGTCGTCCAGCATTCCTTCCGTCACCTCAAATTCAGCAAACAAATCACTTTGTCCTGGCTTGATAAAGTTGATGCTCGCCTCTTTGTCCCATACATAATATTCTTCACGTAGAATACCCATGAGCATCAGCGAGTAGATAGGATCCGTCAGGGAAAAAATGCTCCCTCCATATTGAGTGCGATTGGCGTTTTTATTCCACCATCTCAACTTCAAACGTACTTTAACCGCTCGAAAGTCTTCAGAAATATGTAAGATTTTAATACCCGCCCCCCAAAATGGCGGCCAAATATTGAGCGCAAATTTCACAATTCCCGGTTTATATATCTTAGCAAGTCGCTTATTCATAACTTTCCATGTCTTTGCGATTCTGATGTTATCAATTTGTAACTGGTCTGATCTGTAATATAATCGACCTGTTTCTAATTTACAAAAAGAATCTATTAACCCTTTGAAGTTCGTGGTTTAATGTTTCGAACGCTTCGCCTATAATGGTAGGAATATTGAATTCTGTTAAATCGCTGCAGATGATCCAACGGGAAAGTATATGTCAGACAATAATCAGGCGCTGAAGGATGCGGGCTTAAAAGTAACCCTTCCGAGGCTAAAAATTCTAGAAGTACTTCAGCAGCCAGACTGCCAGCACATCAGTGCTGAAGATTTGTACAAAAAGCTGATTGATCTCGGTGAAGAGATTGGTCTTGCAACCGTTTATCGTGTACTCAACCAATTCGATGATGCTGGTATTGTAACTCGTCACCACTTTGAGGGCGGCAAATCAGTTTTTGAATTATCAACGCAACACCACCACGACCACCTTGTTTGTCTGGATTGTGGTGAAGTTATTGAATTTTCTGACGATGTTATTGAGCAACGTCAAAAAGAAATCGCCGCTAAGTACAACGTGACGTTGACTAACCACAGCTTATACCTATACGGCAAATGCAGCGACGGTTCTTGCAAAGATAATCCAGACGCACACAAACCAGTAAAATAAGAAGTATTTCTTTTTATTGATAAACATAGTAAAACGTCAGCTAAGGCTGACGTTTTTTTATGGAGAAGAGCAATGAAGAGAAGGAATCCTCAAGGCTTTACCCTACTAGAACTTATCATTGCGATCGTCATTCTCGGCATCCTAGCTGTTGTTGCAGCTCCCCGTTTTTTAAACCTCCAAGACGATGCGTATCAAGCAAAAATGGAATCCATCGCTGACCAATTCGAAACAGGCGTGCGATTTACCCAAAGCCAATGGTTAGTCAATGGTGGAACACAGGAAGCTCAAACAGATATCGATGGATATGGTGGTGGCGAACTGGATGTAAATGAGTTTGGCTTTCCGCTTGGCACTAACAAGGGCAACAGAAATGGCGTGATTGGCAACCCGTATAACATAGGACAAGGGAATGCTGGTTGTATTGCCGTGTGGCAAGCTTTACTCGGCAACGAATACTCTCTATCAAATAATCGTAACGCGAACGATAGGTTTGATTTTATTACCCGACGAGTCCAAGACAAAGAATCCCACCAATCTGTTTGTTATTATACCTTTACTAAACAAGGTTACGATCGCAATCCTGATAACTCTAGCTTCGTCATATGGTATGACTCAAAAACAGGCAGCGTCACGACATCAAAACCAACTAGATTGAAATAACAAACAAAAATGCCAGCAATGATGCTGGCATTTTTATTAGCGAAGGATTGAGATTATTGGTTCTCGATTTTCGCCCAAGTATCACGTAGACCAACCGTACGGTTGAATACTAGGTTCTCTGCTGAAGAGTCTTTTGAATCTGCACAGAAGTAACCCATACGCTCAAACTGATAACCTGTTTCCGCTTCTGCGTTTACTAGGCTTGGCTCAACAAAACCGTTTAGAACCACTAGTGATTCTGGGTTGATTGTCGCAGCAAAGTCATCCGCAGCCGCTGGGTTTGGTACTGTGAACAAACGATCGTACATGCGGATTTCTGCAGGCAATGCTTTGTCTGCTGATACCCAGTGAATTACGCCTTTCACTTTACGGCCATCTGCAGGGTTCTTACCTAGCGTTTCAGCATCGTAAGTACAGAAGATTGTTGTGATGTTGCCTTCCGCGTCTTTCTCGATGCGTTCAGCCTTGATCACGTATGCGCCACGTAGACGAACTTCTTTACCTAGAACAAGACGCTTGTATTTCTTGTTTGCTTCTTCACGGAAGTCTTCGCGCTCGATCCAAACTTCACGAGTGAATGGCACTTCACGCTCACCCATCTCAGGTTTGTTTGGATGGTTAGCAACAGTCAGCGTCTCTACCGCGCCTGCTTCGAAGTTCTCGATAACGATCTTAACTGGATCTAGAACAGCCATCGCACGTGGTGCGTTTTCGTTTAGATCGTCACGAATACAAGATTCTAGTGAACCGAACTCAATCATGTTCTCTTGCTTCGTTACGCCAATGCGCTTACAGAATTCACGAATAGATGCTGATGTGAAGCCACGACGACGCAGACCAGACACTGTAGGCATACGTGGGTCGTCCCAACCATCAACCAATTTCTCAGTCACTAGTTGGTTTAGCTTACGCTTAGACATCACTGTGTATTCAAGATTTAGGCGGCTGAATTCGTACTGGTGTGGACGACAATCAATCGTGATGTTGTCTAGAACCCAGTCGTACAGACGACGGTTGTCCATGAACTCTAGAGTACAGATAGAGTGCGTAATGCCCTCTAGCGCATCAGAGATACAGTGCGTGAAGTCGTACATTGGGTAAATGCACCACTTATCACCAGTCTGGTGGTGAGTCGCGAAACGTACACGGTAAATAACTGGGTCACGCATTACCATGAATGAAGAACCCATGTCGATCTTCGCACGTAAACACGCTTTACCTTCTTCGAACTCACCTGCGCGCATTTTTTCAAATAGCGCTAGGTTTTCTTCGATTGGACGATCACGGTATGGGCTTGGTTTACCCGGAGCCGTTAGCGTACCGCGGTATTCACGAATCTGCTCAGGACTTAGCTCATCAACGTACGCTAAGCCTTTATTAATCAATTCAATTGCATATTCGTAAAGCTTGTCGAAGTAGTTTGATGAGTAACATACTTCACCATCCCACTCGAAGCCCAACCAGTTTACATCTTTCTTGATAGACTCAACGTATTCGATGTCTTCTTTTTCAGGGTTTGTATCGTCGAAACGTAAGTTACATTGACCCTGGTAGTCCTGAGCAATACCGAAGTTCAAACAGATAGACTTAGCATGACCGATATGCAGGTAGCCATTTGGCTCCGGCGGGAATCGAGTATGCACGCTAGTGTGTTTACCATCCGCTAGATCTTTATCAATGATCTGGCGAATAAAGTTTGATGGACGAGCATCAGCTTCACTCATCTATAGCACCTCAAAAATATTAGTATTGTCAGAGAAAACAGTACTCCGTAGCCTTACTCGGTTTACAGAGTGCATTGTTCCTAATGATCCACAATTCTTAGCGATTAGACAACAAGAACCGTCGTTAAAACGGGAATATTTCTGTTCTTCGCTTGAAAGCGCAGCATATTAAATCCGTATAAACAAAAAAAAGACCTCCCGAAGGAGGTCTTTATAGAGAGTCATTAAGATGTAATTAAGGAAGTTTTACATCTGATAGGTCTTCACCTGCACCGATTGCTTTCATTTCACCAGCAACGATTTCTGCAAGAGGACCAAGGATAACTTGAAGGTTGTTTTCGCCTAGCTTAACAACACCTTTCGCGCCTAATTTCTTAAGTACTGCTTCGTCTGCAACAGAGCGATCCTTAAGTGTTAGACGTAGACGAGTGATACACGCGTCGATTGAAGTTAGGTTGTCGTGACCACCTAGCGCTTTTAGGTATTGACGAGCTAGGTCACCTTTTGCTGCATCACCAGCAGGAGCTGCAGATGTTTCATCTTCGTCATCTTCACGACCTGGCGATTTCAGGTTGAAAGCGCGGATTGCGAAGCTGAATGTGAAGAAGTATAGAGCACCGAAAGCCAAACCTAGAGCAAGTAGTACTAGAGGCTTAGTTGCTAGACCGTAGTTTAGTACGAAGTCGATTAGACCTGCAGAGAAACCAAAGCCGTGTAGCGTGCCAAGCATGTTTGCAAGTACTAGAGATAGACCTGTAAATACAGCGTGGATAGCGTATAGAGCAGGAGCTAGGAACACGAACATGAACTCTAGAGGTTCAGTGATACCTGTTAGGAATGAACAGAATGCTACTGAGAATAGTGCACCACCAACTTGGCTACGCTTCTCAACCGGAGCTGCTAGGTACATAGCAAGTGCTGCACCAGGTAGACCGAACATCATTACAGGGAAGAAACCGTTCATGAATACACCAGCGCTCTTATCGCCGCCGAAGAAGCGGTGTAGGTCACCAGATTTCAGAGTTTCAGTTACTTCTTTAACTGTTGCTGTGATTTCTGGAGTTACAGAGTTAGCGAATTCGAATGTGTGAGTTTGACCAGCAACAAGAGTCTTAGCTAGAGCTGGGTCAACACAAAGCTGTTGTAGAGCAGGAAGCGCTTGACCCGCCGCTGTTGCGCCAGATACTAGAACTTCTTGACACGTACCCATACCGAACCAGAAGTACGAGTTTAGTACGTGGTGTAGACCTACAGGGATTAGTGCACGGTTAAGCGTACCGTATACGAATTGACCGATAGCACCAGAAGTAGAAACTGCGTGCGCTAACGCGTCAAGACCGCCTTGGATTGTTGGCCATACAACACCAGCAATTGCACCAGCAACTAGCGAGAATAGACCCGCCATGATTGGTACTAGACGTTTGCCAGAGAAGAATGCCAACCACTCAGGTAGACGAGTAGCGTGGAAAGCGTTGTAAGAGTGACCAGCGATGATACCTGCAATGATACCGCCGAAGAATGACATGTTAACGCTTGCATCGATCGTTGCTGCTGTCGCAGTAAGAACGAAGTAAGCAACTGCACCAGCTAGACCTGCAGCACCTTGACCGTCTTTAGAAAGACCAATCGCGATACCTAGACCGAATAGTAGTGGAAGTTGACTAAAGATTGCATTACCAGCAGATGCCATAAACGCAATATCTAAAAGGTCAGGCTGACCCAAACGTAGTAAAAGCGCTGCAACTGGAAGCGTTGCGATAGGAAGCATAAGAGCTTTACCTAACTTCTGCGCGTATCCAAGAATATTCACCTTAAGTTCCCCCTATAGGATTTTATGTTTTGTTGAATGACTTATTTCAGTCGTTCAATTTAGTCGCTATCAGTTTATGATATTAATTTTGCTCCGCAAATTAAAACCTCATTGTTTGTGATCATAATCACCAGAAATTGGTCATTCAGAAGGTTTTTGCTAGCGAGATCATAAAACTTATTTTATTATACGAAAAAATGGCGTTTTAGAGATAAGATTCTCGTACTTTATGCAAGACAGAATCAGTGTTATTTTGGTATCTCTACAGATGATTCGCAGTAACTTCGCTCTGGAAAACAATCATAAAAACTAATTCATTTATTATTTTTCAGTTAGTTACTCTGATAATGACATCGATAAAACGCGACTTGCTGTATGTGACTCGTTATCTAATTCAGTGATACAAACTAAGTACCAGCCTGACTCATAGAGTCACCAGTTAGATAACGGGACAGAAAATGAATTCTCATCTATAAGGACTAGCTGACTATGTACGCGCTAAGTAACTGTAAAATCTATACCGGTAGTGATGTTCTTACCGATCATGCTGTCATCATCGACAATGACCAGATTCAATCAGTTGTACCAGTGACTCAACTACCAGAAGGTATTGAAGTAAAAGACCTGGACGGTGCTAATCTAAGCCCTGGTTTTATCGACCTACAGCTAAATGGCTGTGGTGGTGTGATGCTTAACGACGAAATCACACCAGAAACAATGCAGATCATGCATGAAGCTAACCTAAAGTCGGGTTGTACAAGCTTCCTACCTACCCTAATCACATCTTCAGACGAAGATATGCGTGCTGCTATCACTGCTGCTCGCGAGTACCACAACAAATACCAAAACCAATCGCTAGGTCTGCATCTTGAAGGTCCGTACCTTAACGTAGCGAAAAAAGGTATTCATAGCGTTGACTTCATCCGCCCTTCTGATGACGGTATGATCGATCTAATCTGTGCTAACGCAGACATCATCGCGAAAGTAACGCTTGCACCAGAACAAAATGATCCTGAGCACATTGCACGCTTGAAAGCAGCTGGCATTGTTGTTTCTATCGGCCACACGAATGCAACTTATGCAGAAGCTCGCCAAGGTTTCGATGCAGGCATCACATTCGCCACTCACCTATTCAACGCGATGACACCGATGGTTGGCCGTGAACCAGGTGTAGTTGGTGCGATTTATGACACCCCTGAAGTCTACGCTGGTATCATCGCTGATGGTTTCCACGTTGATTACGCAAACATCCGAATCGCTCATAAAATCAAAGGCGAAAAGCTTGTTTTGGTGACGGATGCCACAGCTCCAGCAGGTGCTAACATTGATCACTTTATTTTTGTCGGTAAGAAAGTATATTACCGAGATGGTAAGTGTGTTGATGAAAATGGCACACTAGGCGGCTCAGCTCTGACTATGATTGAAGCAGTTCAGAATTCAGTTGAGCACGCAGGCATCGCTTTAGAAGAAGCTCTACGAATGGCTACGCTTTACCCAGCAACCGCAATCGGTGTTGAGGAGCGTCTTGGCCGAGTTCGAAAAGGAATGGTAGCTAACCTGACCATTTTCGATCGTGACTTCAATGTAAAAGCGACGGTTGTTAACGGACAATACGAGCAAAATTAAGCATGAATGGCGGACAGATTGGTAATGTAGATTTAGTAAAACAGCTTAACAGTGCTGCGGTATACAGGCTGATTGACCAACAAGGTCCAATCTCCCGTATTCAAGTCGCGGATGTTAGTCAGCTCGCCCCAGCGAGTGTTACCAAAATAACCCGCCAACTATTAGAGCGCGGCTTGATCAAAGAAGTCGCGCAACAAGCTTCTACCGGTGGTCGTCGAGCCATCTCGTTGACCACTGAAGTAAAACCTTTTCACTCTATCGCTGTACGATTAGGTCGTGACTATGTGCAATTCTGTTTGTACGACCTAGGCGGAACGGCACTTGCAGAAGACCAGCACGAACTTCACTATACCAATCAAGCAGACCTTATCGCAGGTTTGATTGACTTGCTAAAGGACTTCGTGAGTCGCTGCCAAGATAAAATTGACCAACTGATTGCTATCGGTATTACACTGCCTGGTTTGGTGAACCCAACCACAGGCGTAGTGGAATACATGCCGAATACAGACATCGATAACCTTGCACTGGGTGAAATCATCCGTGAAAAGTTCAATACCGCTTGTTTTGTCGGTAACGATGTTCGTGGTATGGCATTGGCTGAACATTACTTTGGTGCAAGCCAAGATTGCCAAGACTCAATTCTTGTCAGTGTTCACCGTGGTACTGGTGCCGGCATCATTGTCAATGGTCAAGTATTCCTTGGCTTCAACCGTAACGTCGGTGAAATTGGTCACATCCAAATCGACCCACTTGGCGAGCAATGCCAATGTGGCAACTTTGGCTGTCTAGAAACGGTTGCAGCAAACCCAGCAATCGTACAACGCGTTAAAAAGCTTATTGCACAGGGCTATGAATCAAGCCTTACTCAACTAGAGCACATCACAATCGATGACGTTTGTACTCATGCGATGAACGGCGATGAACTTGCTAAGCAAAGCTTAGTGCGCGTAGGCAACCAACTTGGTAAAGCTATCGCAATTACGATTAACTTGTTTAACCCACAAAAAATCGTCATTGCCGGTGACATTACGGCGGCTGAAGAAATTGTTTTCCCAGCAATCCAGCGCAATGTTGAAAACCAATCTTTGAAGACTTTCCATAACGAACTTCCGATTGTTGCTTCTCATATTGATAAGCAACCAACAATGGGCGCATTCGCAATGATAAAGCGCGCCATGTTGAACGGAGTTTTGTTACAAAAGTTACTAGAAGACTAAGTTTATACAACCAATTGAGTTACAATCTCGGGCTGTGGTTTCACAGCCCGTTTTTGTATATCAGGAATATAGCTCAATAGTATGGAAATTATTCTAATTACAACGGCGTTTCTCGCCGGCTTCATCGCTCTAAAATGTAACCTTCCGCCCTTGGTTGGTTTCCTACTCGCAGGCTTCGGTCTTCACGCGTTTGGCTACCAAAGTAATGACGTCATTGTCACGCTTGCTGATCTTGGTGTGACCTTGCTGCTTTTCACTATTGGTCTAAAGTTGGACGTAAAAACGCTACTTTCCAAAGAGATTTGGGGTGGCGCAACCGCGCACAATATTCTTTCTACCCTTTTCTTTGCGCTGGTTCTCGTTGGTCTAAAACTGCTCGGTTTGTCATCACTGGCCACTATGGAACACAGCCAGATTCTGTTGTTGGCTTTCGCTCTGTCTTTTTCTAGTACTGTCTTCGCGGTAAAAACCCTGCAAGAAAAAGGTGAGATGAATGCGACTTACGGCACCCTAGCAATTGGTATTCTGGTCATGCAGGATATTTTTGCTGTGGTCTTCCTTACCGCTTCAACAGGTAAAATTCCGGAGTGGTATGCGATAGGTTTGTTTGCTCTCCCTCTTATCCGCCCATTGTTCTACAAACTCCTAGATAAAGTAGGTCACGGCGAGATGCTGGTTCTATTTGGTATCTTCTTTGCGCTCGTCGTCGGGGCTGGTTTGTTTGAACTCGTCGGTATGAAGCCAGATTTAGGCGCGCTGATTTTAGGCATGTTACTAGCCGGGCATCGTAAAGCATCAGAGTTATCAAAATCGCTCTTTAATATGAAAGAGCTCTTCCTCGTGTGCTTCTTCCTCAATATTGGTTTGTCAGCATCATTGAGCTTCACTGGTGTGGGTCTTGCGCTGCTATTCATTTTGTTGCTGCCAATCAAAGGTCTGCTGTATTTCCTTACTATCAACCACTTTAAGTTCCGTGTTCGGACTTCATTACTGACGTCTCTTTCTCTTTTCAACTACAGTGAATTTGGTTTGATTGTCGGTGGACTGGCTTACAAGATGGGCTGGATGCCTAGTGACATGCTAGCGGCTATCGCTGTGGCTGTTTCGATTTCATTTATCATCTCAGCACCGTTAAATCGTCTTGGTCACCAAATCTACCAACACTCGGGCAAATGGTTACAAGAAACGGCGGCAGAGAAATTGAACCAACGAGATCAATTAATCAATCCAGGGCATGCCCAAGTATTGATCCTAGGTATGGGTCGAATTGGCACCGGTGCTTACGACGAATTACGATCTCGCTATGGCAAAGTTTCTCTTGGTGTTGAAGTAAGAGAAGAAGCTGCGCATAAACACCGCTCTGAAGGTCGCAACGTTATTTCAGGCGATGCAACAGACCCTGACTTTTGGGAACGCATTTTAGATACAGCAAACGTAAAGTTGGTCCTATTGGCGATGCCACACCACCAAGGTAACCAAACCGCGCTTGAACAGCTTCAAAGCCGAAACTATAAAGGGCAAATAGCAGCAATTGCCGAATACCCAGATCAACTTGAAGGCTTACTAGAGACTGGGGTCGATGCCGCATTCAACATCTATAGCGAAGCTGGTAGTGGTTTCGCACGACATGTTTGCGAGCAACTTCAACCTCAATTTACACCGATGAAATAAGCATCAAACGTAACTATCCTTATTGAGCCCTCTTCTAATAAGAGGGCTTTTTTGTGCATTTTTTAAACCAAACCTTGATCTCATTCATCAGATTAAGGTTATTTTTAAACAATATCTAATCATCAAGCCTTTTTATCATTTTTTTCATCATCAAACGTTGCTTTTTTTACTCAGAATGGCAAATTGAACCTATACCGATTAAAAATTGTTTAGTTTAAAAAGGATGTTGTATGTGTTCAGTATTTGGCATTTTAGACATTAAGAGCGATGCAGCAGCATTGCGCCCTACCGCACTTGAGATGTCGAAAAAGCTTCGTCACCGCGGTCCAGACTGGTCTGGTATTTACTCATCAGAGCGCGCGATTCTTGCGCATGAACGTTTGGCGATCGTTGGTCTAAATAGTGGTGCTCAACCACTATACAGCCCTGATAAAAAACTCATCCTTGCTGTAAACGGTGAAATCTACAACCACAAAGAAATTCGTGCTCGCTACGAAGGTAAATACGAATTCCAAACTGACTCAGACTGTGAAGTTATCCTAGCGCTATACCAAGACATGGGTGCAGACCTTCTTGAAGAACTAAACGGTATTTTTGCATTCGTACTTTACGATGAAGAAAAAGACGAGTACTTAGTAGGTCGTGACCACATTGGTATCATTCCTCTTTACCAAGGTTATGATGAACATGGTAACTACTACGTAGCATCAGAAATGAAAGCACTGGTACCAGTATGCAAGACCGTGAGCGAGTTCCCTCCGGGTTGTCACTACGGCAGTGCAGATGCAGAACCTCAACGTTACTATATTCGTGACTGGAATGAGTACGCAGCAGTTCAAGGCAACAGCACAAGCAAAGAAGAACTTACAGAAGCTTTAGAAGCTGCGGTAAAACGCCAACTAATGACTGACGTGCCATATGGCGTACTTCTTTCTGGTGGTCTGGATTCATCGATTACATCTGCTGTAGCAAAACGATTTGCAGCAATGCGTATTGAAGACGACGAAAAGTCTGAAGCTTGGTGGCCACAGCTGCACTCTTTCGCTGTAGGTCTAGAAGGAGCACCAGATCTGAAAGCCGCTCGCGAAGTTGCAGAACAAATTGGTACGGTTCACCATGAAATGACGTACACCATCCAAGAAGGCTTGGACGCGATTCGTGATGTGATTTACCACATTGAAACATATGACGTAACGACTATCCGCGCTTCAACACCTATGTTCCTAATGGGTCGTAAGATCAAAGCAATGGGAATCAAAATGGTACTTTCTGGTGAAGGCGCTGATGAAATCTTCGGTGGCTACTTATACTTCCATAAAGCGCCAAACGCGCAAGAGTTCCACGAAGAGACCGTACGTAAGCTTCTAGCTCTGAACATGTTTGACTGTGCACGTGCAAACAAATCGCTAGCGGCATGGGGTGTTGAAGGTCGTGTACCATTCCTAGATAAGGAGTTCATTGACGTAGCAATGCGTTTGAACCCTGCCGATAAGATGTGTGGCAACGGTAAGATGGAGAAGCACATTTTACGTGAGTGCTTCGAACACTACCTACCGGAGTCGATTGCATGGCGTCAGAAGGAACAGTTCTCTGATGGTGTTGGTTACAGCTGGATTGATACGCTAAAAGAAGTCGCAGAGCAAAAAGTAACAGATCAGCAAATGGAGACGGCTCAATTCCGCTTCCCTTACAACACACCTACAACTAAAGAAGGTTATGTATACCGCGAGATCTTTGAAGAGTTGTTCCCTCTACCATCAGCTGCGGAATGTGTTCCTGGTGGCCCATCAGTCGCGTGTTCTTCAGCGAAAGCGATTGAATGGGATGAGTCATTCCAAAACTGTGTTGACCCATCAGGTCGTGCCGTTCAAACCGTACACAACGATGCATACTAATCGTATCACGTGTTAAATAGGGCTGAGTCACCAGCCCTTGAACACTGGTAAGTTAACACGATCAAAAAGAGGTGCATTACGCACCTCTTTTTGATCTTTCAATGAGTTGGTTTACATAAATTCCAAATCATTATTGTCAATGCTGACAGGCACTCGCTTAGAGAGCATTTGAACCAACATAATCGAACGCTTTTCACCATCTTGTTCGTGATAAATCGCATCAATACCAGCAAACTGTCCGTTCATAACACGAACATGATCGCCTGGTTTCGGCATACATTCTGGGCTTGTCGGCTCCTCAGCACACTTTTCAATCTGCTTTAGTTCATAAACAAGATCACCTTGAATCTCTTTTGGTTGTGCTCCGAAGCGTACGAAGTCAACGACACCTCGAGTGGAACGTACCGATGTAAAATTCGGTCCTTGTTCATAATCAAATCGAGAAAAAACATAGCAAGGGAATAATGGTTCTTCGACCTTTTGTCGCTTGCCGCGTAAGATCTTTTCGACCTCCACAGTTGGGTAAAAACACTCTACTCCTTGGTTTTCAAGGTGTTGCTTCGCCCTAACTTGCTCTCCTCGTTTACAATACAATAAATACCAACGTTTCATTTTATTACTAGCCAATTATATTTTTATTTCATCCTAGCATTAAGCCTAGAACGAGTCATGGGTATTCAAGAAACCTATCAGTAAGCCTCTTAAACATAACATGCATAACTTACACTTTTTCGAAGCATTAAGAAAATAAGTCTATAGGCAAAAATGGAAAGTAAGTTTGTAACACGAACGATTCGCCGATTAAAACCCCACAAAATCAACGCGGAGCCATCATTTAATAAGGCAAATGAATCGTCACATAAAATTTTATTGTTTGTAAGTCATCAAAATGACATGTATACGTAGATTTCTTTAAAAAATGTAATAACTACTATTAGAAGAGCTTATGTCAAACCAACATCAATACTTTGGTCACCCACGTGGCTTGTTCTTATTGTTCGGTACTGAACTTTGGGAACGCTTTTCTTACTACGCAATGCGCGCCATTCTAGTACTGTATTTAACTGACACAACAATGAACGGTGGCCTTGGCTGGTCGACTAAAGATGCCCTAGACCTATACGGCATCTATACTGGACTTGTCTACATTACTCCTCTCATCGGTGGTTACCTTGCGGATAACTACTTAGGTCAACGCCGTTCTATCTTGATTGGTGGCGCGTTGATGGCAATCGGTCAATTTACACTAGCAATGCCTGCTGACGCTCTAGGTCTTGGTGCTCTACACACATTCTATTTAGGCCTTGCTCTACTTATCTGTGGTAACGGTCTATTTAAGCCAAACATCTCTACAATGGTTGGTGACTTATATCAAGAAGGTGACAACCGTCGTGATGGTGCTTTCACTATCTTCTACATGGGTATTAACCTTGGTGCATTAATCGCTGGTGTTGTTTCTGGCTCTGTAACAACTGAATTCGGTTGGAAAGCGGGTTTCGTGGCTGCTGGTATCGGTATGCTTATCAGTCTAGTCATGCAGATGACGTTTGCTCAAGCATGGCTTGGTGATATTGGTCGTGTTCCAGCTGCAAAACGTGATCTAGCGATTAAAAAATCTTCTCAAAAAGAACCGTTAACAAAAGAAGAAACGGATCGCATCAAAGTAATCCTAGTGATGAGCCTATTCACTATCGTATTCTGGGCAGGCTTTGAACAAGCTGGCGGTCTAATGAACATCTACACTCAGCAATACACAGATCGAATGATCGGTGGCTTTGAAGTGCCTGCTGCGTGGTTCCAATCACTAAACCCATTCTTCATCATCACGCTAGCACCTGTACTAGCCGTACTATGGGTGAAACTAGGTAAACGTGAGCCAAACTCACCAGTGAAATTTGCTTTAGCGATGTTCTTCCTAGCGCTTGGTTTCCTATGTATGGTTGGTGCGGTTATTGAGCAAGGCGGTGACACTACAGTTAAGACATCCATGTTGTGGCTTGTTGGTGCATTCTTCTTCCATACTCTGGGCGAATTGTGTCTATCTCCGATTGGTCTGTCTCTTGTTACTAAACTGGCTCCGCTGCGTCTTGCTTCACTCATGATGGGTGCATGGTTTGGCTGTAATGCAATTGCAAACTACGTTGCTGGTTATGTGGGCTCTCACGTTGGTGAGCTAGGTGCACTGGCTATCTTCAGCGGTATTGCAGTAACAGCGATGGTTTCTGGTGTCATTCTTCTGTTGTTCTCTAACACGCTTGTTCGTTGGATGCACGGTGCTGAAAACACACATAGCACAGCAGAACAAATTGAAGAGCAGCAAACTCAAGTAGCTTAATATATAAAGTGCAAATAAAAACAAAGGGTCGCAATTGCGACCCTTTTTGTATTCAAAGCTCTAAGTGAAAGAATGTAGGACACAGACGCTTTACAACTTTGAGCGAACCAAATCCACCATCATCTCGATGTGTAACTCGTTGTCATTTAAACACGGAATGTAGCTAAAGCTCTCACCACCAGCTTCTAAGTAAATTTCACGGCACTCTTCTGAGATCTCTTCCAGTGTCTCTAAGCAGTCAGCAGAAAAAGCTGGCGTTACGATATTCAGCTTTTTTTTACCTTGGCTGGGTAGGACTTCTAATGTCTTGTCCGTGTATGGTTGTAACCATTCTTCGCGACCAAATCGAGACTGGTAGGTCATACCAATTTGATCCTCATTCAAACCAAGGGCCTCACCAAGCAAGCGAGTTGTCTCGGCACAATGTTGAGGATAAATATCACCATTGTCCGCGTATCGCTTCGGAATACCATGGTAAGAACATAGCAAGTAATCACCCTTACCATTTGCTTCCCAATGCTCGCGTACCGACTGAGCTAAAGCTTCAATGTATTTAGGGTGATTGTGGTAATCGCGAATAAAACTAAACTCTGGCATCACAGGCATATTCTTAAATGCCTTTGTCATCCCGTCAGAAACTGCAGCTGTCGTTGTTCCTGAGTATTGAGGGTAAAGCGGCAAAACGATCACTTGTTCAACGCCTTGGGCTAATAGCGCCTCAAAACCGGTTTGCAAGCTAGGATTGCCATATGTCATTCCTAGCTCTACTGGCATGTCTAAAGCTGTGCTCAGCTTCTTTGCCTGGCGTTTTGAATACACCATGAGAGGTGATCCCTCTTCCATCCACACCGACTCATACAGCTTGGCAACTTTTGGAGAACGAACTGGAAGAATGATGCCATGCAAAATCGGGCACCAGAGCCACCGTGTCATATCAACAACACGGTGATCATGAAGGAACTGACTTAGAAAGCGTTTAACGGCTGGCGGAGTTGGCTCATCAGGCGTCCCAAGGTTGACCAATAACACGCCCTGCTTCTTATTGTTGTTTTTCATAACATCCTATTCATGGTAAACGGCTTGATTTGTACGGCATATCTAAGAGAAAAGTTCATCGTACTAACAGGCAGAATAAAAAAAGCGACCCAAAGGTCGCTTTTAAATATATCAAAATATTAAATTTTGCCGTTAGCAAATTATGCTAGCGCTTTCTCAATATCTGCGCTTACTTCTGCAACTTGCTTAGTGCCATCGAATTTAAGGTACTTAGTGTTGCCAGCTTCTGCTTCTTTGCCGTAGTAGTTGATCAGTGGTGCAGTTTGCTCGTGGTAAACGCCTAGACGTGCGCGTACTGTTTCTTCTTTGTCGTCATCACGAACAACAAGATCTTCACCAGTTACGTCATCTTTACCTTCCACTTTTGGCGGGTTGTAAACAACGTGGTAAGTACGACCAGAAGGAAGGTGAGCACGACGACCAGCCATACGCTCAACAATCACATCATCAGCTACGTCAAATTCAATCACGTAATCTACGTCAACGCCCATTTCTTTTAGGCCATCAGCTTGAGGGATAGTGCGAGGGAAACCATCTAGTAGGAAACCTTTTTCGCAATCGTCTTGAGCAATACGCTCTTTGATTAGACCAAGGATGATTTCATCAGAAACTAGCTGACCAGCGTCGATAACAGCTTTAGCTTGTTTACCAAGCTCTGTACCTGCTTTGATAGCAGCACGAAGCATATCACCAGTAGAGATTTGTGGAATACCGTATTTATCCATGATGAAGTTTGCTTGTGTGCCTTTACCTGCACCTGGAGCACCTAGAAGAATGATGCGCATGATTTATCCTCTTTAATATTTAAGATTTATACCGAAGCTCACAATAGCTGGACTTCTAGGAATCACCCTCGAAGCACTGGCAACGATAAGTTTCGGTATAACGTTTAGGCGAGCCAAAATACACGCCTTATTACTCACATTCAAGTGTTGAGATTCTAACATAGGTTCACTGTGTAATGAGCAGATTAAGACTAAAGAATGTTAGCGATGCCAGCTTTCCTGTCTTATTGACTACTAACTCAACACTTAAAGTGTGAATCTATGCGTTTACAAACAAAAAGCTCGCATTTCGCGAGCTTTTTAGTGGTATTTAGTTATTAAACCTTAGTCAAAAGCTTATTGATGGCACCTAAGAATTGAGAAGGATCTTCCATCGAGCCACGCTCGGCTAACATTGCCTGACCCAGTAACACTTCTACCCAGCGCCCAAACGCTTCTTCGTCTGCTTCATCCGCCATTCGCTTCACGAGCTCATGTTCAGGGTTGATTTCGAAGATGTACTTCACTTCTGGTACCGCTTGACCTGCAGCTTCAAGAAGCTTCGCCATTTGCGTCCCCATTTCGAAATCGTCCGTCACCACAACAGCAGGTGTTGTTGCAAGCTTGAAGGTTGTACGAACTTCTTTTACGCGGTCACCTAGGTAAGACTGAGTGCGCTCAACAACAGACTTAAACTCTTCTTCTGTTTCTTTCTGCTTTTCTTTTTCTGCTTCGTCTTCGAACTTGCTCAGATCCAGACCCGCTTTGGTGATCGATTGGAACTGCTTGCCGTCAAACTCTGTCAGGTAGTTCATCAACCACTCATCAATTCGATCGAACATCAAAATAACTTCAATGCCTTTCGCCTTAAATTGCTCTAGGTGCGGACTGTTCTTCGCCGCTGCGTAGCTGTCTGCTGTTAAGAAGTAAATCTTATCTTGACCTTCCTTCATGCGTTCAACATAAGCAGCCAAACCAATAGATTGCTCAGCTGAGTCCACTTCAGTAGATGCGAAGCGCAATAGACCGGCAACTTTCTCTTTGTTTGCCATGTCTTCAGCAGGACCTTCCTTCATCACCTGACCAAACTCTTTCCAGAATGATTGGTATTTCTCTTCGTCATTCTTCGCCATGCGCTCCAGCATTGTCAGTACACGCTTAGTACAAGCGTTACGCAATGACTGAGTCACTTTGTTGTCTTGAAGAATTTCACGAGAAACGTTCAGTGGCAGATCGTTCGAATCAATTAAGCCGCGGACGAAACGCAAGTAAGACGGCATAAACTGCTCTGCGTCATCCATGATGAATACACGTTGTACGTATAATTTCAGACCCGACTTGTGATCGCGGTTCATCATGTCCCAAGGTGCCTTCGCTGGAATGTAAAGCAAGCTTGTGTAATCGTTCTTGCCTTCTACGCGGTTATGACTCCAAGTTAGAGGATCTGCAAAGTCGTGAGAAACGTGTTTGTAGAACTCTTGGTATTCTGCTTCAGAGACGTCTGATTTGTTGCGAGTCCAAAGTGCTTGAGCTTTGTTGATTTGCTCCCACTTCTTCTCACTTGTTTCGTTGCCTTCCTCATCGCGAACAGCAGTTTGGATAGAAACTGGAATACCGATATGGTCGGAGTATTTGCTGATCACGTCACGTAGACGCCATTCATTTAAGAACTCTTTCCCTTCTTCACGCATGTGAAGCACGATATCAGTACCACGAGATTCTTTCGTGATCGTCTCAATAGTGTATTCGCCTTCGCCCGCAGAATGCCATTGAACCGCTTCATCTGCAGAAATACCTGCGGCACGAGTGCGTACCGTCACAGCATCAGCAACAATGAATGCAGAATAGAAACCCACACCAAACTGACCAATAAGCTGAGAGTCTTTGCTCTGCTCATCGGATAATTTAGAGAAAAACTCTGCTGTACCTGATTTTGCAATGGTACCTAAATGTTCAATCACATCATCACGGCTCATACCGATGCCGTTATCAGAGATTGTTAGTGTATTAGCACTTTCGTCAAACGCCAGCTTAACACCCAGATCAGCGTTACCCTCATATAAATCTGGGTTAGATAGCGCTTGGAAACGAAGCTTATCTGATGCGTCAGACGCGTTTGAAATCAGCTCGCGTAGGAAAATCTCTTTGTTTGAGTAAAGAGAGTGAATCATCAGATGAAGTAGTTGTTTTACTTCTGATTGAAAGCCACGAGTTTCTTTGTTTTGTGATACGGTTTCGCTCATGTTTGCTCCATAACATCTAAACTAAAAAGACTTTTAATGACAAAGTCCTAACCGCCACCTTAAAAAAGCAGCATTACTAAGATGTCATTTAACATGTGGCTGACAAATGTAAATTCAAGGTCAATATTGCTAAAAACGGTGTTTTTTTAGAAAATTTTAATTATCCTACGTCCCTAAAAGCATCTAAAACGTAGCACATGTCTTTTTGCGTACGCCTTATTATGTGACGCAAATCACTTATAATTACAGAATCATCCATCTAAGAAGAACTAAATGACTAACATCGGCACCAAATTTCTGCTTGCTCAAAGATTTGTCTTTGACCCAAATAGTAATTCGCTCGCTGACCAACAAAATGGCAACGAAGTTGTACGATTAGGAAGCAACGAAAGCCGTATTCTACTCATGTTGGCAGAGAGACCCAATGAAGTGTTAACGCGTAACGAGCTTCACGAGTTCGTATGGCGGGAGCAGGGTTTTGAGGTGGATGACTCAAGCCTTACTCAAGCGATTTCCACTCTACGTAAAATGTTGAAAGACTCTACGAAGTCGCCTGAATTTGTAAAAACGGTGCCAAAGCGCGGTTACCAACTGATTTGTTCAGTTGAACGTTTAAGCCCACTATCTTCTGAAGCAGCACTCACCGATGTTGATGCTCAAGAGGAAGAAAATGAAGCTCCAGTCGTTGACCTAGAGCAATTCGCAGAGCCCACTGCTGAGACAAAAGCAGAAACAGCCGTCGAACAAGCACCGACAGCTCAACCATTAAAATCTGCACCTGCACAAAAGAACACAAACTGGTTATTCAGAATCATCGTGTTAGTTGCCCTGCTACTTCCTGTTGGCGTGTTAATGCTAACCAACCCTGCAGAATCACAATTTCGTCAAATTGGTGAATATCACAACGTACCAGTGATGACACCGATCAACCACCCTCAATTAAACAATTGGCTGCCGTCCATTGAGCAATGCATTCAACGCTATGTTGAACACCATGCTGCTGAGTCTTCACCAGTCGAAGTCATTGCAACAGGTGGTCAAAACAATCAATTGATTCTGAACTACATTCACGACAGTGATCACTCATATGAGAATGTAACACTGCGTATTTTTGCTGGTCGTAACGACCCAACTGACATCTGCAATTAAGGGAGGCTGAAATGAAGATAAGAATAGCATCTGCGGTTTTAGCCGTATCCATCCTTTTTAGTGGTTGGTTGTACTGGGGTAGTGACCTTAAAGTTGAGCAAGTCCTTACGTCAAATGAGTGGCAATCAACCATGGTGACACTTATTACTGATAACTTGCCAGATGATACCGTAGGTCCGCTACGCAAAGTCAACGTTGAGTCGAATGTGAAGTACCTACCTAATGGTGACTATATTCGCGTGGCAAACATCAAGCTATTTGCACAGGGCTCAAACGTCGAGTCTACGATCAATATCTCTGAAAAAGGTCGTTGGGAAGTCAGTGATAACTATTTGCTGGTCTCTCCTTCTGAGTTCAAAGACATCTCCGCATCACAATCTAAAGATTTTTCGGAGTCTCAACTTCGTCTTATCACTCAAATCTTTAAGCTAGATGCTGAACAGAGTCGTCGTATTGACGTCGTTAACGAAAAAACTCTACTACTGACTAGCCTGAATCACGGTTCTACGGTACTGTTTAGAAACTGATTTTGATTCGATAAGAAGGGGGCAAGATGCCCCCTTTATTTTGCATATGGATTGGCTAGACACCCTCACCCTCTTCTTCGGTTCCCTTGTCGCAAATACGCTTGCTTCACTCTCTGGCGGTGGTGCGGGATTACTGCAGTTTCCACTTCTTATCTTTCTTGGTCTTCCCTTTTCTGTCGCACTAGGTACGCATAAAGTCGCTTCAGTCGCACTCGGTTTAGGCGCAGCAAGCACACACCTTAAAGCCGGTACGATTAAACCAAAAGTCGCCCTCTATCTCATACTCACCGGCAGTATTGGCGTGGTGATTGGCGCTAATCTCATTGTACAAATCCCAGATGGCATTGCTGAAAAAATGCTTGGCGCGATGATCTTAGCTCTTGGTATTTACTCTCGATTTAAGAAAGAGCTCGGTCAAACGGAAACTAAAACGCATCGTGACAGTGCCGGTTGGCTTATTGGTGGACTGGGTTTACTGCTGATTGGGATTGTAAACGGCTCACTCACAGCAGGTTCTGGGTTGCTTGTGACACTCTTTCTTGTCCGCTGGTTTGGTTACGATTACAAGCAAGCAGTAGCTTACACCATGATTTGTGTCGGTCTGTTTTGGAATGGCATTGGAGGTATTGCCGTTGTGCAAGCTGGTGCTCCTATTCATTGGGCTTGGTTACCTGTTTTATTATTCAGCTCATTTCTAGGTGGCAGCTTAGGCGCATGGGCAGCAACTCGATACAGCAATCGCGTCATCAAAGTTGCCTTTGAAGTGCTCACCTTCGCCGTTGGAATCAAATTGCTCCTCTGACGTTTTAAAAAATTTGAAATTAAGGAATTCGGAAATGGATAAAGCCATCATTGACATTTATTACTGTCGCCAGTGCAATTGGATGCTACGTTCAACCTGGCTCTCACAAGAGCTATTACATACCTTTAGTGAAGAAATAAAAACGATGAGCTTGCACCCAGATACGGGCGGTCGGTTCGAAATCTTTTGTAATGGCACCCAGATTTGGGAACGTAAGAAAGATGGTGGCTTTCCTGAGGCGAAAGTCCTCAAACAACGTGTTAGAGACATCATCGACCCAGAACGCGATCTAGGACATTCAGACACAAAATAGGGAGCCATTCGCTCCCTTTATCTTTTCTTTACTCGCAAGGCTATTAAATCGTAGTTTGTGCTAGTACTTCGCCTTCTGGAGTTTGAACTGTTAGCGTATTACCTTCGAGTACACCATAACTGCGTGGTAAGCCATTTCTCGGGAACGTCATTGAGCCCGGATTGAAAATGATGACACCATCTTGCATCTCCGCCACAGGAACATGAGTATGACCATGGGCAATGATGTCGCCCTCACGCAACGGCGGTCGCTTTGTGGTGTTGTATAGGTGACCATGAGTCAAGAACATACGCTTGCCAGACTCTAACAGAAGCCACGCATACTCCGTCATCATTGGGAAATTTAACAGCATCTGATCCACTTCACTGTCGCAGTTACCGCGCACAGAGATAATGCGCTCACTGTATTGATTCAGCAATTCTGCCACTTGTGGTGGGTTATAGCCTTCTGGTATTGGATTTCTTGGTCCGTGATTAAGCGTATCGCCCAATAAGATTAGGTGCTCTGCACCAGAGGCTAAATAAAGCTTGATGGTTTCTTCTGTGGCTGGCAAAGAACCGTGCAAGTCTGAGGCAAAAAATAGTTTCACGACATCGTCTCCTCAAAATGTATGAGGGTATTCTACGGCATTCCTATAGAAGCTCAACCACAGTGAAGCCTCTAATGACCACGCAACATTTCCACCAGCATCGGAACCAGGTAGAACCACGCGACATAACCAACGCCCACTAAGACAATCATCCAGAAAATGAGGGACAAGAACTTTGACTTAGCAAGATGGTTAAGTGGATCTGGCTCTCCGCAGCCAGGACAAGTATGAGCTCGTTTTGAAATTTGTTTCTCGCACACAGGACAAGCAACTAGCGGCATGACATGACATCCTCAATTATTTCTTTAATTCTCAAAGGATAAGCCTCAGATCGAGGATATGCAATGGCACTAATACGCTAATCTTCTTAGCTAGGCAAAATGTCGCTGACCTGAGAAATTATCTTTACCAGCAGCGCGCGAACCACACTCAAAACCGTCGCTATACTTCTTCCCGAGCCATACCATTGATAACAATATTGTTATAACTCACCATGCCAATGACCTCTCCATTTTCAATGACTGGCGCGCGGCTGATACCAAAACGCTCAAACAAACGCGCACAATATTTCACATTCATATTGGGGTCGACGGTTAACGCAGGTTTGGTCATGATTTCATAGATGTTGGTGCGTTGTGGTGAACGGTTTTTTGCCAACACTTTTTTCGCTATGTCGTTCATTAAGACGATGCCATATTCATCATCGTCATCACGCTTTTTCACCACCAGCGCTTTCACTTCACTCTTCCTCGCTAGCGTGATCCCTTCGTGAACCGTAATCAACCCATCGACAATGATGTATGTTGCCGCCATTACGTCTCTGACTCTAATCAGCTCATGACTACTCATAACTCATCCTCTACCACTTTAGTTAGCTTCTCGACTTGGTGTGCGACACCGACAGCATCCTCGACATCAATCTGCACGGCAATCCCTTGACCGGATTCCTGATCGAACTCTCCAACGTCACTGATGGTTTCTAAAATGTGTCTCGACAAATGCTCCTCTACAACAAATAACAGCACATCTTTTTGCACCTCCAAGGTTAATCCAAAGAAAGTTCGTTTCTGGTTTAAACCTTGTCCTCGGGCATTGTTGATCACCGTAGCCCCCGTAGCTCCTGCATCTCTTGCTGCATCGAGCACCTTGTCGGTTTTGCTGTCTTCAACAAAGGCCAAAATCAATTTAAAGCGCATTTTCTTTTTCCTCCGCGGTTCCTTTATTCAACCACTGGGTAATCTGGGCATAGCCCATCACAGAAATCATTGGAAACAGGCTGGCAAACGCTATCAAGCCAAAGCCATCTATCATTGGGTTTCGTCCTGGTACGGTTGAAGCTAACCCCAACCCAAGCGCGGTCACTAAAGGTACGGTCACCGTCGAGGTAGTAACACCGCCTGAATCGTAAGCCAAAGGTACAATCAACTTTGGCGCATAGAAGGTTTGAATCACCACTACGATGTAACCGGTGATAATGTAGTAGTGAATAGGATCACCAACGACAATCCGATAGCTGCCTAGAGCAATACCAACTGCCACCCCCAAAGCAACGGCAACGCGCAATCCATTCACACTAATACTGCCACCAGAAACCTGATTTGCCTTTATCGCCACTGCAATAAGAGAAGGCTCTGCGATTGTCGTGCTGAAACCGATAAAGAAAGCAAAGATATACACCCAGTAGTAGTCTACCCAACTTAAGGCTTGACCGATGGATACTTTAAACTCGCGTAGAAATGCAGGGGCAGTAAGCTGCGTTGCCATGGTTTCACCCAACGGAAACAGCGCCATTTCTAACCCAAGCAAAAACAGCGACAAACCGAGGATAACGTAGGCAAATCCAAGCAGGACTTTAGGCAAGTTAGAGATGGGACGTCGTAATACTGCAAGCTGGAAGCCAAAAATAATGGTCGCTATCGGGATCACGTCACTGATAGTAGAAACAAAGGTATCGAAGAAGTGCTCAAACGAAATCATGCCACCACCATCCCGTATACCATCACAAACATCATTGGTAGCAATGAGGCAAAGGCGATCAAACCAAACCCATCAATCATAGGGTTTCGCCCTTTGATCGCGGAAGCGAGCCCAACGCCAAGCGCTGTGACCAAAGGAACCGTGATGGTGGATGTCGTCACTCCTCCAGAATCATAAGCCACCCCAATGATTGATTCAGGCGCAAATCCCGTTAGTATCACAACGCCAATATAACCACCTATGATCATGTACTGAATCGGCCAGCCCTTGAGAATTCGCAACACGCCGAGCACAATCGCTACACCTACCGACAAAGCAACCGTTAGGCGTAATCCATCTGCGTACTCTTCCATAGATTGTTCTGTATTGGCAATCATGCCCCCTTCAGCCGCAACTTCTGATGCTTCCTCTGCAACAGCGGTCAAGGCTGGTTCTGCAATGGTGGTACCAAAACCCAAGCAGAACGCAAAGATCAGTAACCAGAAAACGCTGCCTTTATTAGCGAACGCTTGTGCCATATTTTCCCCAATGGGAAACAAACCAAGCTCTAATCCAAAGATAAAGAAGGTTAAACCGAGAATAACCAGAAGAAGACCAAATAGAATAGAGACGAGATTAGGCAGCGGTTCCTGAAGCACGACCAACTGAAAAAAGGTGATGACAATAACAATAGGTAGCAAGTCACGAGCACTACTGAGCAACGCTCTAAATAGAGCAACAAATGCCTCCATACTCCCTCCTATCTACTGACTGTTATTCTCCTTTAAGTTCAGCATGACACAGTTTCCCTAAGCTAAGTGTGAGCTTTGCTAAAGGCTTGATAACATTTTGTTACATTCTTTCAAATTGTGAACTTCGCATCGCTTCCCAACAAAATGCTTCTAACTCCTTAGGAACTAATAATAAAATCGACACTGCAAGTCATTGATATGATCACGCTAGGCGTATAACGACTATAATGTTTGAATAGTTTTACCATCAAAGGGATGACATGAAGATACTACTGACCGGCGGCACAGGCTTTATTGGCTCAGAGCTACTTAAGTTACTGACCACTCACCAAGTCATTTTGCTTACGCGTAACCCAGAGCAAGCAAAACAAAGACTTAATCATGCCGATGTCGGTAATATTGAATATCTCGACTCCCTTGATTCACTTGAAGATCTTAATGATGTTGATGCCGTGATTAACCTCGCAGGTGAACCGATCGCAGACAAGCGCTGGAGCAAGGAGCAGAAAGAGATCATTTGTAACAGCCGTTGGAAGGTTACCGAGCGTATTGTCGCACTGATCCACGCAAGTACAGAGCCACCATCGGTGTTCATCAGTGGATCTGCCGTTGGTTATTACGGCGACCAGCAAGACCATCCTTTTGATGAGTGCTTGCACGTCAATAGCGAGGCGTTCGCTCACTCCGTTTGTGCTCGTTGGGAGCAGATAGCAAAACGTGCAGAATCCGAACAAACCCGGGTATGCTTGTTGCGTACTGGCGTTGTCCTTGGTCCAAATGGTGGCGCACTTGCCAAAATGATTTTGCCTTACAAACTAGGTTTAGGGGGACCATTGGGTAGCGGTAAACAATACATGCCATGGATCCATATTTTGGATATGGTTCGTGCCATTATGTACTTGCTTGAAACGCCACACGCTCATGGTGAATTCAACTTATGTGCTCCCCACCCTGTTAGCAATCGAATCTTTAGTGGCACACTGGCGAAAACGCTAAAACGTCCACATATTCTCTTCACCCCTAAATGGGTGATGAATATGGCGATGGGAGAATCCTCTTGCTTACTGTTTGATAGCATTCGCGCCAAACCGAAAAAGCTGACCGAATTGGGTTTTCAATTCAGCTACTCTCGCGTCGAACCTGCACTCAAGAACTTGCTTCAAGATCGAAGTTATTGAATCATAAGGCTCACTATACTTTCGTGAGCCCTCTAATATGAAAAAATCCATTCTTATCACCGGATGCTCCACTGGCATCGGCTACGTTTGTGCCCATGCTTTGAAAAAAGAGGGCTTCCACGTGATTGCCTCCTGCCGGCACGAACAAGATGTCGAACGCTTAACAAGCGAAGGACTAACCTGTATTCAATTGGATCTTAACGATTCTGAAAGCATATCTTCGGGAGTCAAGCAAGCATTAACACTAGCCGACGGAAAGTTATATGCCGTATTCAATAACGGGGCATATGGTCAGCCTGGCGCGCTAGAAGACTTGCCGACAGAGGCGCTCCAAGCTCAGTTTCAAACCAACTTTTTTGGCTGGCATCAGTTAGTCAGAGAAGTACTGCCACATATGCGCAAACAGGGTGAAGGAAGAATCATCCAAAATAGCTCTGTGCTTGGGTTTGCAGCCATGAAATATCGTGGTGCCTACAATGCCTCTAAGTTCGCACTCGAAGGCTGGACCGACACACTACGTTTGGAATTGATGGACACCAACATCAAAACCGCACTGATAGAGCCGGGACCTATTGAAACCCAATTTAGACATAATGCATTAAAAGCCTTCGAGCAATGGATTGATGTCGAGAACAGCCCACACAAAGCCGCTTACGAAGGTCAGAAGCAGCGTCTAGATAACGACAAGTCGAACAATAGATTTGTGCTTCCTGCAGAATCTTGCATCGAGCCAGTGCTTCATGCCCTCACAAGCGATAAACCAAAAATCCGCTACCGCATTACAACGCCAACTAAAGTATTTGCCGTGTTAAAGCGCCTATTACCAACGCGTATTCTTGATAAGATTCTGCGACAAGCAGCATAAAAACTTTTTATCACAATGTAATTTTACCGTAACAATGTGATGTCATTATGAGCATGTAGGTTAAGAAAGCCTCAATGTTCGAATCAATTTCTAAGTTAGTATCTTCATCTATCGAGCCTGAACACGATGTTGATACTCACTTTAGATTTGGTATCGCCACCCTTTCTGTTTTGTATTTACGCGAGACAATAATGACATTAAATCAGCTCAACTGGCTTAGTGTGGGTGTAGTGTTGACTGTGTTCATCCTATTTTGATACCTCACCCAGCACACAAAGATAACGTCTAACAAGACTCCCTAATTCGTGCTGGAATAGCCAAAGTTTTATAGCACTTTCGCTTGCTATCAGGATTACGCCGCTTCGGCAGCGTTTTTCCTTTCTATCGCTTGAATTTCCTAAATATCAACTCCATATCTACAATCAACGACAAGAAACAAAAAGCAAGGACACTCTGATGCAATCCCCATTTATCGTTGAGTTAACAGAACAAAATTTCCGCGAGACTCTTGAAGGGTCAATGAACACGCCAGTGTTGATCCACTTCTGGGCGAATGCTCAACCAGAAAGTGCGCAAGTGATCCCTGAGCTACAAATGCTAACTCAGCAATACAATGGTGCATTCACCCTTGCTCTATTGAACTGTGAGCAGCAACCAGCTTTAGCATCACAGTTTGGCGTACAAGTCTTACCAACTATCGCGTTGTTTATGAACGGTCAAGCGGTAGATGGTATAGGTGGTCCTCAGCCGATTGATGCCATTTCAGCCATGCTGCAAAAACATCTCCCAAGCCAAGACGAAATGCAGTTAAAGCAAGCAAGCGAGTTGCTCCAACAAGGCGAACATGCTCAAGCTCTAGCTATTTTGCAAACCCTTTCAGAAGATCTGCAAAACCGCGGTGATGTAAAACTAGCGATGGCAGATTGTTTACTAGAAACCAAACAATTTGAATTGGCACAAACGCTATTAAGTGCAATCCCACTGGAATATCAAGATAACTACTATAAGGGACTGATTGCCAAGTTAGATCTGCACCTCCAAGCAGCAGATAGCCCAGAGCTTCAACGCCTTGAACAAGAGCTAGCCGCAAACCCAGATAACTTCGAATTGGCATGTGAGCTTGCAGTTCAATACAACCAAGTTGGTCGCGATGAAGAAGCGTTGGAGCTACTTTGGAATATTTTAAAAACCAACCTCGGCGCACAAGACGGTGAAGTGAAGAAAACTTTTATGGATATCTTAAGTGCATTGGGTCAAGGCAATGCATTAGCAAGTAAATTCCGTCGTCAGTTGTACTCTATTCTCTACTAATTAAAGTACTAACCTGCTGAATTAAAAATATAAAAAGGTCGGATTAATCCGACCTTTATTCTGTCTATAATTTATCGAGGCTCTCATTTCTACGATTGTGTCATAAGCCTAAATGAGTAAAAATGAAACAAACATTATGCACTTAAGGGAATAGAACATGCCAATCGACTCATTGATCACCATCGGGATCTTAGTTGTACTAGCCATTATTGTCCTCGCTTCTGGGATCAAAACCGTACCACAAGGGAACAACTGGACCGTCGAACGCTTCGGACGTTATACCCACACCTTAAAGCCAGGTCTAAACCTAATCATTCCTTTCGTTGATCGCGTAGGTCAAAAAGTCAACATGATGGAACGTGTACTGGACATCCCGGCACAAGAAGTCATCTCAAAAGACAATGCGAATGTTGTTATCGATGCAGTCGGCTTTGTCCAAGTCATCGACGCAGCCAAAGCGGCGTATGAAGTCAACGATCTAGAACACGCTATCCGTAACCTAACACTAACGAACATTCGTACCGTGCTCGGCTCAATGGAATTGGATGAGATGCTTAGCCAGCGTGACATGATCAACACCAAATTGCTCTCTATCGTTGACCAAGCAACCAACCCTTGGGGCGTAAAAGTAACTCGTATCGAGATCAAAGACGTTCAACCACCAGCAGATCTAACAGCAGCAATGAACGCTCAGATGAAAGCAGAACGTAATAAGCGTGCTGAAATCCTAGAAGCTGAAGGGATACGTCAAGCAGAAATCTTACGAGCAGAAGGTCAAAAACAATCGGAAATTCTGAAAGCGGAAGGTGAAAAGCAATCGGCGATCTTACATGCGGAAGCGCGTGAGCGTGCAGCTCAAGCAGAAGCAAAAGCGACTTACATGGTATCTGAAGCAATCGCTAAAGGTGATGTTCAGGCGGTTAACTACTTTATTGCCCAAGGTTATACCGATGCACTGAAGAGTATCGGTCAAGCGGAAAATGGTAAGATCATCATGATGCCGATCGAAGCGACAGGTCTAATGGGCTCAGTCGCGGGTATTGCTGAAATGTTCAAACAAAGTAAGGACTAAGGATTGCCTATGGATTTATTTAGCCTATTAGAAAGCGTGTCATTCTGGCATTGGATTGCGCTTGGTTTAGCCTTGCTCGCTGTAGAGCTATTGGGCACAGCAGGCTATTTTCTTTGGCTAGGCATTTCCGCCCTGATCGTTGGCGCTATCCTATCTTTCTTACCAATGAGTTGGCAGATGCAGTGGCTTGCCTTTGTGGCTTTCAGTTTGGTTACCACTTGGCTATGGTGGAGAAAGCAATGGTCCAAGGATCGCAAAAGTGATCAAGCCAGAGATCTCAATCAAAAACACAAACAGCTGATAGGTAATATTGTCACGCTCGAAGAAGATTTTCACATTGGAATGAATCGTCTTAGAGTGGCAGATACAACGTGGTCAGCTGAATGCGAACACGAATTGCCGACGGGAACTCGGGTCGAAATTATCGCCGTAGACGGCATAATTTTGAAGATTAAACCGGTTTCTCGCTGATTTGTGTCAAAATAAAAGGGTGCTCAGCATCCTTTTATTTCCTTTCCGTGACTAATGCTTTTATTTCATCTACTTATTTAAATTAACCACAAAAATTAAGTAATAGAAATATTATTAATATTCTCTCCTTTATCAAAACAGATCCTCCTACTAAATTAAAATTTCAAGCACATAGATAAATATATCCCAAAATTTAAAATCTAAATTCATTTTAAAAAATAAAACACTGTTGAATTAATTTTTGATCTTTCTAGGTCTCTATACATACTTAACGCATAAGCATGGCAATTAAATGCTTATATTTTTTTAAGGTAAGTAAGAGGATGTACTATGAAGAAGTGTTTTTTGTTTTTAGCGTGCAGCGCGTTTGCGTTTTCTTCATTCGCCTATAACAACGGGAATGGAGGCACCACCAATCTAGGACCTATCGTTGAATGTGTTTTACCAAGTGGCGATGTTGCCCATCTACCTAGTGAGATGTGCCGCTTTCAAGGTGGTTCATGGGACAACTAAATCGTAGGTTAGATTAAGGAGAAGAACGCTACGCTTTAATATTTCCCACCTAAACAACGAACTCAAGTAATTAAGTGAAATTAAAAAGAAAATACATTCTAGATTACAAGGTAAATAATATGAAACTGGTAACTGGATTATTAGTCGCTATCGCTGCATTAATGCCATTGACTTCGCTAGCAAATGGCGCTTCTGGTGGTAGAACATTAGCACCGGAAATAAAGTGTGAATTGCCCAACGGCAACGTACACATGCTTCCTCCCCTATATTGCAAAATGTATGACGGAAAAGAAGTAAAATAAAAAAGGAGCCGATTGGCTCCTTTTCTTAACTTCTAAATATTAGTGGAAGCTGTATGGGATAAGAACTTGTAGACGTAGGTCTGTCTCATCCGCGTCTGCTGCACCAGCAAACTCGTCACGCTCTAGGATAGTACCGTGTAGACGCACGGTTGTACCTTTAAGAGAACCGCTTTGTAGAGAGTAAGAAACTGTTGCGTTAACTGCGTACTCGCTCTCGTAATCCCAGTCACCAGATGCGCCACTTGCTGCAGAGTCTGCACCAGAACCGTAGCCGAAGCCTAGGTAGTAGTTCCAGCCGTTACCTTGGTTGTAAGATAGACGGTTGTACCAAGCTAGCTCGCCAGCTTTGTTCCAGTCAGATAGAGCATCCCACCATTGTGACCAAGTACCGTTATTCATACCGTAAGTATGGATTGTACGAGGAACGAAATCTGAACGGTTGTCTGTGTCTGTGTAACGTAGTTCAGACATCCAAGACAGTTTACCGAACGATTGGTTTAGAGATAGACCAGTATGGAAACCTAGACCATCGTATTTCACATCGTCATCAACACCGTAGAAGTCAAATGCAAGAGTAGTACGGTCACTTACTGTGTACTTCAAGTAAGCTTTGTATGACGTGTTATCAGTTTCGTCATGGTAGCTAGTTACTTGACCTGCACCCCAGTCGATACCGTTAGCGTATTTAACGCCTGTCGCTTGACCAAGACCAACTTGGAAGAATAGAGCGTCAGTAATGTTACCGTTCAAGCCTAGAGAGTGTAGGTAGCTCCAAGAAGTGTCTGACCATAGTGCTGGCGCGTAGTCATCTTCGTGTAGCAACCATGGTGCTGTAAATTGGTCTGCACCAAAGTAGCTTAGGTTGAAATCACCCAGCTTCGCGTTTAGTTCGAAACCACGGTAAGTACCTGGTACGAAGCTCCAAACGTTACCGATTGTGCCATTACCACCAGCTTGCAACATACCGAAGCGAGCGTTAAAGTTTTCGCCAGTCTTAAACTTCAGAGCAGCTTTGTAAACTTTAAGTTGATCACCGTCACCTGCACCCCAGTCTAGGTTAGTACAAGTAGAGATCTCGTTACATAGGTAACCGTCTGCGCCTTTCAAGCTATCGTTGTATAGGTCGCCAGAGTAGTAAGCTGCTACGTCTGCACCTAACCAACCATCATGGTAGCCAGAAGTGAAGTCAATGATCGCATTGTAAGATGAGTAGTTTAGACGGCTCCAGCGGTCGCCATTCTCACCACCAGGTTTACCTGTTGTACGAGTACGAGAACGAGTATCAACAACGAACATTGCATTAAGACTTGAGTCTTGCATAAATTCGTTAACTTTTTCTACATACTCACCACCAGCTGCACTTTCAGTAGATGCTGTAGCCGGAGCTACTGCAACCGCACCAAACATCGCAGCTGTTAACGCTGAAACCTTGAAAAATTTGTCCATGGAAAAAACTCCTAAAAATGGATATAGCTGTATTTTTCTATCTCGCCTTAAGTTGGCCGCCGAAGGAGAGAAGTAAATTCCTGAGTGAACCTCAATATTTCTAAATTGGTTCTTTTTAGTTCCTGCATACACACCGTGTATCCACGCTTCTAAGACTAACTTCGCATCTAAAAACATCCAAATGGAACTTATTTTTTTTCTAAAAAAATATGACCAACGCCAAAGTTCCATATAAGTTGTTGATCCAGATCTTATTTTTAACACCAAAGACACAAACCAAAGAAAAGACTTTAAATATCAAACACATAATGAAAACTCATCCATTCTATTTTGAAGTCGATCGCAGAGTTTTAGTTATAAAAGAAGAATAACGTAAGGAGAGATCCTGATCACTGAAATCAGGAAAAGTGGTATTTGAACGGTTATTGAGTGACTTTTTAATTGCCAAGAAAAAGCCCCAAGCGACTGACACTTGGGGCTTTTAGGTATTTTTTATCTTTTTTTAGGAGAGTTATTTCATCAAATTGAGTAAGTCTTGCTCAGTTTGAATCTCAATTCCAAGTTCTTGAGCTTTCGCTAGCTTAGAACCGGCATTCTCTCCAGCAAACAAAATATCTGTTTTCTTCGAAACACTACCAGTTACTTTTGCGCCTAAATTCTGTAGTGCTTCTTTCGCCTCTGAACGACCTAACTGAGAAAGCGTACCGGTTAACACCACGGTTTTACCTTCCAAAGGTAATTCGACCCCTTCCTGTGGTGTGGCGATTTCTGGCCAGTGAATGCCCTGCGCCAGTAGGTCTTGTACGACCGCTTGGTTTTTCTCTTCGCTGAAGAAAGTGGTAATGTGTTTTGCTACGATCACACCAATATCTTGAACCTCAACCAACTGCTCTTCTGTTGCTTGCTCAATGGTTTCAAGGTTCTTGAAATGTTGTGCAAGGTTTGCAGCTGTAGCTTCACCGACTTCTCGGATACCAAGTGAGTACAAGAAACGTGGCAATGTTGTTAGTTTTGATTTCTCAAGAGCATTCACAACGTTGGTTGCCGATTTCGGTCCCATTCGTTCCAAGACCGTCAGTACGCCTGCAGAAAGCTTGAACAGGTCAGCTGGCGTTTCGACCATCTCACGATCAACCAATTGTTCAATGACCTTCTCACCCAATCCGTCTACATCTAGCGCCTTACGAGACACAAAATGTTTTAACGCTTCTTTACGTTGAGCCTGACATACTAAACCACCAGTACAACGTGTAACGGCTTCACCTTCGATACGTTCAACATGAGAGCCACATACCGGACAAGCATTGGGGAATAGGATCTCGCGCGCCGTTTCTGGGCGACGTTCTTTGATAACAGAGACAACTTGCGGAATCACATCACCAGCACGACGAATCACTACTTGATCACCTACCATCACTTGTAAACGTTCAATCTCGTCTGCGTTGTGAAGAGTTGCATTACTTACCGTGACACCACCAACAAATACTGGCTCAAGCTTAGCTACTGGCGTAATGGCACCGGTACGACCAACTTGGAACTCCACATCATTTAGCGTGGTAATTTCTTCTTGCGCAGGGAATTTATACGCGATTGCCCAACGAGGAGCACGAGCAACAAAACCCAAACGCTCTTGAATTGCAATATCATCAACTTTAATGACGACGCCATCAATTTCATACGCCAAAGCTTCACGACGGTTAAGAATGTCTTGGTAGTAGGCTTTTACCTCTTCCAAGTTATCGACTCGCTTGGTTTCAGGGCACATTGGTAAGCCCCAAGATTTGATTTGTAAGAATCGCTCGTAGTGGCTGTTTGCTAACGTAGCACCTTCAACAACGCCAACGCTGTAAGCATAAAAGCTCAATGGACGCGAAGCGGTAATACGTGAATCTAGTTGACGCAGACTGCCCGCCGCCGCGTTACGTGGGTTGACAAAAACTTTCTCGCCTTTTTGACGAGCGATCTCGTTAAGTTTGTCAAAACCCGCTTTTGGCATAAAGACTTCACCACGAACTTCTAGACGTGTCGGCCAGTCTTTACCCTGCAGCTTTAATGGAATTGCGCTGATGGTACGCACATTTTCCGTGATGTTTTCACCAGTAGTACCATCACCACGTGTCGCAGCCTGGACCAAGACACCATCTTCGTACAATAGACTTACAGCCAAACCGTCAAGCTTAGGCTCACAGCAGTACTGTTTGATGGTATGACCGACAACGCGATCTTGAGCGCGTTTATGAAAACCATCCAGTTCCGTATCATCAAAAGCGTTATCCAACGATAGCATCGGCACTTCATGAGTAACTTGGCTGAACTCAGACAGTGGCTGACCTCCTACGCGTTGACTTGGAGAGTCGACGGTAACCAGTTCTGGGTGTTCGGCTTCAATATCCAATAATTCACGCATCATACGATCGTATTCTGCATCTGGAATCTCTGGGTTATCTTCCACGTAGTAACGAACCGCGTGGTAATGCAACGACTCTTTTAGCTCTTCTAGTCGCTGATGTACTGATTCAGACATATTAAAGCCCCGTGTATATTCATTAATGAGGTTGGGAATCTAAGAAAAAGGGCTCCTAACGGAGCCCTATCATTATTTGGTGTTAAGGTTATGCGTTAGCAGCATTAAACTCAACTATTTGACGTCGATATGATGCTAATCGATCAGGTGTCATCAGGTTACGTTGATCATCCAGTACGTTCCCCCCCATATCGTCCGCGACTTGCTGTGCAATACGCAGCATAAGGTTGAAGTTTTGGTCTGCTTCACCATAGCAAGGGAGAGTCATAAAGAAGGAAATACCTTTCGTTGAAAACTCTGCTGGGTCACCGTGCTCTAACGTACCCGGCTGCATCATGTTTGCAACACTGAATAACACTTTACCATTGCCAGACAAGTCCACATGACGATGGAAGATATTCATTTCACCGTAAATCAAACCGTTTTGCTGAAGGCTATCGAATAGCTTAGTACCAATAAATGGCTCTTCGCCTGCACAGTGCACATTTAACACAATCACTTGCATTTCTGGCTCTGGCTTCGGCTCTTCAACCGCTACCTCTGTCATTACAGGCGCAATCTCTACTTCTGCCGATTCTGGTACCACCGTTGTTTCAAATACCGGTTCGATAATTTCTTCTTTTTCCGCGATAGTTTCGTTTCCAGCAAAAGTGTCTACTGACTCTTGTAAAACAGGCTCTACCACGTCTTCTTCTGTTTTTGTCGCAACAAAAGCTGGGATTTCTTGCTCTTCTTTATGCTCTTTCTCTTCTTTTACATCAAGAACATCATCGATCAGAGGATCAGAAGCGAATTTATTATCAAATGAATTCTCCATCCCAAAGTCTGGCTCTTTGCGATCTTTACGGATGATTTCGAAGTCGTCTTCTGGAGCAGGAGCAAAATCACGCTCTTGTTCTGGAGACTCTTTATCCTCTTGGTCAACATCCAACTTACCAAGCGGCTTGTTACCAAATTTTGCTTTGCCTTCTTTTTTGCTTGTCCACAGACCATGAAATAGCAATGCGGCGATGGCTAATGCGCCAACAACAATGAGTACGAATCGCAATTCCTGCATTATTTACTCTCAATCTACTTGTTCTACTACTCGCACATCCTTGAGCAGTAACCCAAGTGCAATAAATCCGAATGATGCTTTTACTTTACCAAAACTATATGTAGGTTTAGAACAACTTAATGCAAGAAGTTCGGTTTTTTGTTGTGATTCTTGCCACGATTCCACTTTACAAGACCCAAAATGTTAGGGCATTGAAAGAAAACCATCCACAGGTACAATGAGTTTTCACTTACACGAAACAAAATAGATATGAAGTTGAATAATCAGCCTAGAACCGGATTCGGTTACTTCCTATATGGGATTCAAATAGCACTCTCTCCGGAGATCCGTCGCTTTGTGGTTTTGCCATTACTTGCCAACGTATTACTCGTGGGTGGCGCGATTTTCTATCTATTCTCCCATCTCGATGTTTGGATCCAGAACTGGATTGGTCAGTTACCAGATTTTCTCTCTTGGCTTACCTACATATTATGGCCAATATTGGTGTTAACTATTCTCGCCACATTCTCTTATTTCTTTAGTACATTAGCTAACTTCATCGCCGCACCATTCAATGGTTTACTCGCTGAAAAAGTCGAAGAGTCCTTAACGGGTCAAAAAGTGAATGATGATGGCATGGCTGCGGTGATAAAAGATGTCCCTCGCGTGCTAGCACGAGAATGGCGAAAATTGCTTTATGTCCTACCAAAAGCGATTGGCTTGTTTCTTCTTCTGTTGATCCCTGCACTCGGGCAAACGGTTGGACCTTTCTTGTGGTTCATCTTCACCGCTTGGATGCTTGCTATCCAGTACTGTGACTATCCGTTTGATAACCATAAAGTGTCTTTCAACGAGATGCGTTACAAATTGAAACAAAAGCAAGGGAAAGCCTATGGCTTTGGAGTGTTGGTTTCGGTGTTTACCACGATTCCAATTCTTAACCTAATTGTTATGCCTGTTGCTGTCTGCGGTGCAACTGCAATGTGGGTGAACGAATTTAAGCATCAACAATAACTCACACTTTCATTCGATACGGGGAGGTTTTAGACGCCTCCCCTTTCATTTTGCTCAATTCTCGACCAACCTCATAAGATATAACTTTTTAATCCTTTTCCCTTTTTTTGAGACCGCATATTCTTCTACTCATATTCACAATATCGTGTAATGAAGGAACATCACTATGAGCAAGATCTACGAAGACAACTCTCTTACTATCGGTAACACACCTCTTGTTCGCTTGAATAAAGTGAGCAAAGGTAAAGTTTTGGCGAAAATCGAAGCGCGTAACCCAAGCTTCAGTGTTAAGTGCCGTATTGGTGCGAACATGATTTGGGAAGCAGAAAAGGCAGGTACTCTTAAGCCGGGCGTTGAACTAGTTGAGCCAACCAGTGGTAACACAGGTGTTGCACTTGCATTCGTAGCAGCCGCTCGCGGTTACAAGCTCACTCTGACAATGCCAGAATCAATGAGCCTTGAGCGTCGTAAGCTTCTTAAAGCGCTAGGTGCAAATCTAGAACTAACAGAAGCAGCAAAAGGTATGAAAGGCGCGATCGCTAAAGCGGAAGAAATCGTTGCAAGCAATCCAGACAAATACCTTCTTCTACAGCAGTTCAACAACCCAGCCAACCCAGAGATTCACGAGAAGACAACTGGTCCAGAAATCTGGGAAGCAACAGACGGTGAAATCGATGTATTCGTAGCAGGTGTAGGTACAGGCGGTACCATCACAGGCACAAGCCGCTACATCAAAGGTGAGAAAGGCAAAGCCATCACATCTGTTGCAGTAGAGCCAGCAGAATCACCAGTAATTGCGCAAGCGCTAGCAGGTGAAGAAATCCAACCTGCGCCTCACAAAATCCAAGGTATTGGTGCAGGTTTCATCCCTGGTAACTTAGATTTAGAACTTCTAGACCGTGTTGAGCAAGTGACTTCTGAAGAAGCGATCGAGATGGCTCGTCGCCTAATGGAAGAAGAAGGCATCCTAGCTGGCATCTCATCAGGTGCAGCAGTCGTTGCAGCAAACCGCCTCGCGGAACTTCCTGAATTTGAAGGAAAAACAATCGTAACAGTTCTACCAAGCTCTGGTGAACGTTACCTAAGTACAGCACTATTTGCTGGTATCTTTACCGAGAAAGAGAACCAACAGTAATATGTGGTCAAATCAATTTTTCGTTTAAAAAAGCCCCGTTCAGGGGCTTTTTTGTTGATCCCTGCCCCACCTTTGGTAATATCAGGGTGTTTTATTTTTAGGTTCAAAATAAAGAATCTAAACCAAAAAGGTTTCAGTGTAATTACGCACGCAAACAGTTGCGTAATTACCAAACTTTTGACTAGTATCAGTTCTGACACGCTTTGAACTCTCCCGTGCTAGCGCACAAGGTGTAAAGCAGTTAAGCTAAAACTTAGTCACAAACTAACAAAAAAATACATTTATTGGGGTATATCACATGTACGAGAAGCAAGTAGAAATCACAGCAGAAAACGGTCTTCACACTCGTCCAGCTGCACAGTTCGTTAAAGAAGCTAAAGCATTCGACGCGGACATCACTGTGACTTCTAACGGTAAAAGCGCTAGCGCTAAGAGCCTATTCAAGCTACAAACACTAGGCCTAGTAAAAGGTACTCTAGTAACTATCTCAGCTGAAGGCCCACAAGCTCAGCAAGCAGTTGACCACCTAGTTGCTCTAATGGACCAACTACACTAATTCGGTCTCCTATTTCAGAAGCCATTTTGTGAAAGCAAAATGGCTTCGTTGGAAATAGACTCAAAACTAAGCTAAAACTATTCGTTAGCGCACCCATTATTCTCCCGTTTTATAAAGTTGACCAACTTAAGGTAAGGCTATGATTTCAGGCATCCTAGCATCTCCTGGTATTGCAATCGGTAAAGCACTACTACTTCAAGAAGATGAAATTGTCCTAAACACAAACACTATTTCTGATGATCAAGTAGAAGCAGAAGTTGCACGTTTCTTTGACGCTCGTAACAAATCTTCTGCTCAACTAGAAACTATCAAGCAAAAAGCGCTTGAAACGTTTGGCGAAGAAAAAGAAGCGATCTTTGAAGGTCACATCATGCTTCTTGAAGACGAAGAGCTAGAAGAGGAAATCCTAGCACTTATCAAAAACGACAAAATGTCTGCTGACCACGCGATCCACTCTGTGATCGAAGAGCAAGCAACGGCTCTTGAGTCTCTAGACGACGAATACCTGAAAGAACGTGCAACTGACATCCGCGATATCGGTTCTCGTTTCGTTAAGAACGCTCTAGGTATCAACATCGTTTCTCTAAGCGATATTGATCAAGAAGTTATCCTAGTAGCTTACGACCTAACGCCATCTGAAACTGCACAGATCAACCTAGACTACGTTCTTGGTTTTGCTTGTGACATCGGCGGTCGCACTTCTCACACTTCAATCATGGCTCGCTCTCTTGAGCTTCCAGCTATCGTTGGTACTAACGACATCACTAAGCAAGTTAAGAACGGCGACATGCTGATTCTTGATGCGATGAACAACAAGATCGTTATCAACCCATCTGACGCTGAGCTAGAAGAAGCAAAAGCAGTTAAAGCTGCATTCCTTGCTGAAAAAGAAGAGCTAGCTAAGCTAAAAGACCTACACGCAGAAACAACTGACGGTCACCGCGTAGAAGTTTGCGGTAACATCGGTACTGTTAAAGACTGTGACGGTATCATCCGTAACGGTGGTGAAGGTGTTGGTCTGTACCGTACTGAATTCCTATTCATGGACCGTGACGCACTTCCAACTGAAGAAGAGCAATACCAAGCTTACAAAGAAGTTGCTGAAGCAATGAACGGTCACGCTGTGATCATCCGTACTATGGATATCGGCGGCGACAAAGATCTTCCATACATGGATCTTCCAAAAGAGATGAACCCTTTCCTAGGCTGGCGTGCAGTACGTATCAGCTTGGATCGTCGTGAAATCCTACGTGACCAACTACGTGGTATCCTACGTGCATCTGCACACGGTAAACTGCGTATCATGTTCCCAATGATCATCTCTGTTGAAGAAATCCGTGAGCTTAAGAAAGCGATCGAAGAGTACAAAGCAGAACTACGCGCTGAAGGTCATGCATTCGACGAAAACATCGAAATCGGTGTAATGGTTGAGACTCCAGCTGCAGCAGCTATCGCACACCACCTAGCGAAGGAAGTTGCTTTCTTCTCTATCGGTACAAACGACCTAACTCAGTACACACTAGCGGTTGACCGTGGTAACGAGATGATTTCTCACCTATACAACCCACTATCACCAGCTGTACTTACTGTGATTAAGCAAGTTATCGACGCTTCTCACGCTGAAGGTAAGTGGACTGGTATGTGTGGTGAGCTAGCAGGTGATGAGCGTGCAACACTTCTACTTCTAGGTATGGGTCTAGACGAGTTCTCAATGAGCGGCATCTCTATCCCTAAAGTGAAGAAAGTTATCCGTAACTCTAACTTCGCAGAAGTGAAAGCAATGGCTGAAGAAGCACTTTCTCTACCAACAGCAGCGGAAATCGAAGCAGTTGTAGAAAAGTTCATTGCAGAGAAAACTCAATAATCAACTAATTCCAATGAGATAGGCGGTTAAAAAAAGTCGTCTATCTCGAAAGATTGGTATACTATAATTCGACAGAATTAAATAAAACGTTAGGAGCATGACACAATGGGTCTGTTTGACAAACTTAAGAAGCTAGTATCTGACGACAGCGCTGACGCAGGTGCAATCGAAATCATCGCACCACTTTCTGGTGAGATCGTGAACATTGAAGATGTGCCAGATGTTGTTTTCGCTGAGAAAATCGTTGGTGATGGTATTGCTATCAAACCTGCTGGTAACAAAATGGTAGCTCCTGTAAACGGTACTATCGGTAAGATCTTCGAAACGAACCACGCGTTCTCTATCGAGTCTGACGACGGTGTTGAGCTTTTCGTTCACTTTGGTATCGATACTGTTGAACTTAAAGGCGAAGGCTTCAAGCGTATCGCTGAAGAAGGTCAAACTGTTAAAGCTGGCGACACTGTAATTGAATTCGACCTAGCTCTTCTAGAAGAGAAAGCGAAATCAACGCTAACTCCAGTTGTTATCTCTAACATGGACGAAATCAAAGAGCTAAACAAGCTTTCTGGTTCTGTTACTGTTGGTGAAACTCCAGTTCTACGTGTAACTAAGTAATTTTTACTTAGCTGAACACGAAAAAAACGCTGCCATTGGCAGCGTTTTTTATTACCTGAAACTTTTGTTCCTGAGCGATATTCATCGCTGCAACCCGCTCAACTGAGCAAGCCAAGTGCCGAGCTCGGTCTCTGCTTCGCTTGGGCTAATAATGCGGTAGTCGCATCTTGCAGCACTTGTGACCGTACCATCTCCGTCGACTCACGAGCAAAATCCGTATCTCGTATCCGCCCTTTTGATTCGGTCACACTCCGGTTCACCGTGTTAAGGTTATCCATCGTGCCGCTAACCCGGTTTTGGAAGCCACCTATTTCACTTCGATGCGAGTCAACATACTTAATTGCTGCATCAATTACCCCAACTGAAAGCTGCGCCCCGCCAACAGTCGACATATCGATGTCGTCCATTGTGACTAAACCACCAGCACTAACATCAAGCTCATCCGTTAAACTGCCCTCTAACGTTACACCTTCAGGTGCATTCAGCGTCGAGGCAAAGAATTGCAGTTCATTGTTTTCAGTCACTGAGGCACTCACTATCGATTGCTGCGCATTGATATAAGTAGCAACCTGTTCAATGCGATCTCCTAGTTTGAGCCCAATAGATTCTGTTTGGGTTTGCCCTTTACTGTCTTGGTATTCAAATTTAAGGGTTTGATTATCTTTAGTGACTCGCCAATCTTTATCGACCGCATCACCAACATAATGCTGCCCTCCCATCTCCGGGATGTGACTGCGCATATTCCGCAGTGTCAGAGAGATAGAGTTGGCATTCGCTCCAATATGGAAGCTTTGCGAGCCGTAAGAACCATCAAACAGGTTTTTATCTGCAAATGTCGTCGTGATCGCGACACGATCAAGCTCATCTTGCAGCGCTACGACCTCGTATTGAATACTTTGCCGATCACTTGAGTCATTACTGCCGTTTGCCGCTTGAAGCCCCAGAGAGCGCAAGCGTTGCAATATATCACTGCTCTCATGCAAAGCGCCTTCTGCGGTTTGTGCCACCGAATACGCATCGTGCGCATTTCTCAAGGCGACATCAAGCCCTCTCGTTTGGACATTAAGAGTATTGGAGATTTGCAGACCTGCAGCATCATCACTGGCGGAATTAATCCGATAACCCGAGGTGAGGTTTCGCTGAGACTCTATGTTTTGCTCAGCCGCATGACTGAGATGTCGCTGCGTCATCATCGCAGTGACATTGGTATTTAAAGAGACCATCTAATCGATACGAACTCCTTGTCACCTATCCTATTCGGTGTCCCTAATGCGTGATTCGAATATGCAAAAAGCCAGGGATGAACCTGGCTTTTGTATCGCGTCGTATTAGGTTAG